>CAXXWB010000045.1:0-84271 GCA_963677505.2 uncultured Acidaminobacter sp. | reverse complement strand
AAAGTAGGTTTGGGTTCTTCCCTTTGTAAAGTCTAAGAAATCGGTCATTAGAACCAGCTCACCTGGTGCCAATTCTTCATGACAAGAACCAACGGCACAAGTGCCAAGGACTTCATCTACGCCAATTTCTTTAAGTGCCATCATATTGGCACGGTAGTTAATCATATGTGGCGGTGTCTTGTGTCCTTTGCCATGGCGAGCCAAAAATACGAGTTCAACCCCATTCACTAGGGTTTGATCCATTGAGACAATACCATATGGCGTTTGAACTTCAATGGTTTTCATTTCTCCAACATTTTCAATCTGATAGATTCCAGTTCCACCGATAATGGCTTTCAATGTTCAACCTCCGAATAATACTTTCTATTGTTGATATCATTTACTTAAATATCTTCTAAAGTCTATTTTCAAAGCTTTTAAATTTTCTAAATACGGCGGCTTAATAACACCGAGTTCTGTGATAATCGCCGTAATGTTTTCATTTGGTGTTACATCAAAAGCAGGGTTATAACACAAATGCCCTCAGGTGCAATTTGTTCTGCTCCAATGTGGGTCACTTCTGATGCATCTCTTTCTTCTATTTCTATATCCTTGCCGTAAACCATGTCAAAATCTATGGTTGTCGTAGGCGCAGCAATATAGAAAGGTACATTATAAACTTTTGCGAGTGCCGAAAGCATAAAGGTGCCTATCTTATTGGCAGTATCACCATTAAGGGTAATTCTATCTGCACCGACTATAATACAGCTAATCGCTCCGTCTCGAATTAAGGTAGCGGCGGTCCCTTCTGTAATGAGACAAGAAGGAATTTGTTCTTGAACCAACTCCCAAGCGGTTAATCGGGCACCTTGGAATCTTGGACGAGTTTCATCGGCATAGACCTTTGAAACTTTGCCTTGCTTAAAAGCTTCTTTAATAACACCAAGAGCCGTCCCGACCCCTGTAGTGGCTAGTGAGCCAGTATTACAATGGGTTAAAACAGTTGCCCCATTAGAAATAAGCGTTGCACCAAAATCGGCAATTTGCTGATTCATTTGAATATCTTCTTCATGAATGGCGATGGCTTCTTTTTTTAGAAGTTCCACCTGTTCATTAATAGAAAGTTTAGAAATAGATTCACTGGTTTGACGCATGCGATTTACAGCCCACATAAGATTTACTGCAGTAGGTCTGGCTTGATAGATTTCCTCACTGGCATTTGCCAATTTTTGAACATAATCAGGTTCAAACTGAAACCCTTCTGCGGCCATATAATAGCCATAAGCAGCAGCGGCGCCAATAGCAGGAGCCCCTCTGACGACCATTTCTTTAATGCTATAAATGACATCTTGATAGGTATTACAAGTATAATAATCTACCCTTTGGGGTAAAAAACGTTGATCTAATAAAGTAAGGACTTTATTATCAAAAGAAAGTGTACGTATCATGTTTCCCTCCATATTGTCTGACGACTGACATTGCCATTATTTTACCATGAAAAGGTTGATATATCAATGGAAACTACATGTCAACCTGCTCCAATGAGAATTGATAATGGCTGCAATTAGGACACACAATAACGCTCATAATATAACTTTGATCGACGATCCCTTTAAGGGATAATTCTTCATAGGAACCTGCAACAAAGTCAGGGTGATTGGATGTAATTACAAATTTCCCTTCTTTTGTAAATACATAAAAATGACCTTCTAAATAAGGGACCAATCTTTTTTTGCCTCTAGGCTTTGGCGACATATTTCGCAGTCATCTTCATAATACTCAATATCAAAGGCATCGGTAGGCATATAGGCCATCCAAGTAGATACTAAGTCAAAATCTAACCCTTCAATAGGATACAATTCATCATTCCATATACCGAGGCATTTTTCTCTTGCAAGGAATATTTCATATGCTTCTATCTTTATGTGATAATTCAATAAATCACCTCCTAAATTCTCTTCTATTATACTGGGTTTACAATGAAATAGCAAAACAGGTTGTCCTAATTTGTTACATTCTTGTAAACCATTGAATTTACTTTATTTGAAAAGAAAATTAATGCATTTTTTCAGCTTATTTTTTGGCAATATAGCTAGGGATTAAGGATAAATTAGATATAATTAGACTGTTGCGTAGAATATTTAATTGTGTACATTTGGCAAACTCAATGATGTTTGTCTATCGGAAAGGGTCATATATGTTAACTTGGTTTAAATCTTTGAAATTTATAAAATACTTATCCAAAAGTTTCATAAAAAAAATAATGACCATTACCCTGTCGGGCTTATTTTTGTGTTTTATATTGAGTATGGTTATTTCTAATCAAGGCCTAAGTCATTTAAAGAATAAATCCGTTGAGGAAATTGAAGCTAAAACCAGAGAAAATAGTGAGTTCCTACTCAGTTCTCATTTGATTAGTCACGCCAAATATATTGATTATCAAATTCAGCACCTTGCTAGTGATGAATATTTAGAAGAGAAACCTCAAAATGAACGCTCTTTCAATGCTGTCTTTGGGAAAATATATAAACTTATTGAAGATATTCAAGTCAGTAAAAATGCTTTTGCTTTTCTAAGTCGAGAAGATGGTTCGATACTGGCCCTAAACGACATAGGGGTATCTACATTAAAGCTTAAAAGTACTTTTAAAGACAGTTCGGTAGATGCCGTAAAGAACATTAAGTTGGCAACAAGTACGGAACCCATGGTCCAATCTATTGAAATTGAGAATGTGAATTATTGGGTCATTACAAAACAACTAACAAGTTTTAAAAACTGGGATACCGTTCATTCTAATGAATATGAACACTGGGTCTTCGGGTTATGTGTACCTGAATCAGATTTTTCACTACCTTACGACCATATGAAGACTTCAATTGTCAATAATGCAAATGACATTTTACTTAAGCAAGCTGCAATGATGTTGTTACTTTTTGCGATTATAGCAACAACCTTATTCTTCCTCTATGACAAGATGACCTTAAACTTGAAATCATTGATTGAGGCCACCCAACGTATTAAAAAGCGTCGCTTCGATGTGACTATTGAAATTGAGTCGGATGATGAATTTGGAATTTTGGCAGAATCTTTTAATGACATGACGGGCGAAATTAAGGCCACGGTTCAGCAGCTTATGGCACAAAATGAACTGTTGAAAGACGAAATGGGCCTTAGAGATAGAATGGATGAGCAAATTGCCTTTATGAAGCAATACGATACACTGACTGCACTCCCCAATAAGCAAACCCTTTGTAAGAAAATTGATGAGTATATTAGACGGTCAACGACGGATCAACAAATCGGAGCCCTCATCGTCATTGGTATAGACAACTTTAGAAGAGTTAATGAAGCTTATGGTCTGGAAAGCGGTGACGCTCTTTTAAAAGAAGTGGCGGAACGCCTTAGAAATGCTGCAAATGCAGACTCTATTTCTAGAATTGCGGGAGATGAATTCGGTCTTATATTTTATGGTTTGAAGTTGTTAGACGATTTGATTCCGCGGTTAGATTATTTACGATATATATTGAATAAGCCCTTTGAAGTTAGTGGAAAGACTATCTACCTAACTGCCAGTTACGGTATATCGACCTTCCCTGGGGATGCAACCAGTTCAAAGGAAATTTTAAAAAATGCTTCTACTGCATTGGTCATTGCAAAGGAAAATAAGGCAGACCACTATAGATTTTATGACAGCACCATTGAACAGAATATAAAAGATAAAGTTGAAATGATGAATGCCCTTCGAAAATCTATAGACCTTAAGGAATTGAGTTTAGTCTATCAACCCATTATTGATGCTGCATCTGGGAAAATGGTCAGCGTTGAAGCCTTACTCAGATGGCATAGTCCACAGTACGGCTATATTCCCCCGTCTATCTTCATTCCAGTTGCGGAGGAAATTCACTTTATTGGTCAAATAGAGCGTTTTGTCGTAGAGCAAGCTATGAAAGACCTTCACATTATGAGCGACCGTGAAATGGCACATATTTACGTTTCAATCAACTTATCTGCAATTGACTTGGATTCAGATGAGTTCATGGATTATTTGGAAAACCAGTTCAAACTTAATCAGATTTCATTTGGCAGGGTTCAACTTGAAATTACTGAGGGGGTTTTGATCGATCACTATGAGGGCATTGTCCCACGCTTAATCAAACTTAGCAAGGCTGGCATTCAAATTGCCCTTGATGACTTTGGAACGGGTTATTCTTCATTAAAATATATTAAGCGTTTGCCTATAGATTGTTTAAAAATAGACCGATCGTTTGTAAAAGACTATCCTGATTACGATGATGGCGGGATAGCAAAAATCATTATAAATTTAGCAAATACCTTTGATCTTAAAGTTATTGCAGAAGGTGTTGAAACAATAGAACAAGCAGATTTCCTTCTTGAGAATGGTTGTAAATATCACCAAGGTTACTTGTACGGAAAAGGTGTGAGCCTTGACCAGTTGATTAGAATGTATCAGTTAGGCGATTTCAAATAAGTAGTCCATTATAGACAAAGAAAGGCGGTCTCTCAATGATTTTCAAATCATTTTGAGACCGCCCTTTTTTATTATAATTACTAAACTTTAAATTTACTAATCACCTCAGTTAAGCCATCGGCGATTCCTGTTAATTGAGCTGCAGAAGCAGAAATTTCTTCCGAAACGGCATTTTGCTGTTGTGCTGATGCAGAAACATCTTGGGCATTGTCTGCCATAGTTTGAATAATGTCGCTGATTTTTTCAACAGCTTCTATGACCTCAGCACCTGCAAGTTCAGTCTGGGAAATGGCACTCCAAACCGTTGTAATACTTTGCGCCGTATCATTAACTTTATGGATGATTTCATTAAACTTCTCTTGTGTGGATTCAATAACCGAGATCCCCTCGCTGACTTGGAGTCCTTCCGATTGGATAATTTCGTTAGCACGGTCAATTTCTTTTTGTATTTCAGTAACAATATTGCCAATGCTGTTAGCGGATTCTTGTGACTGGGATGCAAGTTTTCGAATTTCTTCTGCTACGACAGCAAAACCTCTGCCTGCTTCACCTGCTCTTGCAGCCTCAATTGCAGCATTTAGTGCCAATAAATTTGTTTGATTTGAAATACTTGAAATAGCTTCTGTGATATTGCCTATCATTTTTGAAGATTGTATCAAATTTGTCATTACCAGCAAAGACTGGTCTGAGCTGATTTTGATTTGATTCATTTGTCCAATGGTTTTACCTATTACAACCTGTCCATCTTTGGCACTATCAATAGTCTTATTAGATTCAGATACCAATCTGTCCATTTCAGCAACGACACCATGTAATTGGTCAATCATAGTCTTAACCAAACGGTCGGTTTCATCTGCAAAACGGGTTTGATCTTGGGTACCAATGGCCATTTCTTGAATTTTTTCAGCAATGTCCTGTGCTGCTCTAGCACCTTCATCTGAAGCTTGAGACAATTGGTCGCCAGAAGATTTTATGGTAACGGATTGTCCATTGATTTCCCTGACAAGGCTACGAAGAGATTTGACCATTTCGTCTAAAGAACGTTCCATCTTAAAGATTTCATCGCCATGTTTTAAGTGACTGTTCCCTACTTCTACTAAAAGATTCCCCTGGGCTACTTCTTGAATAAGACCTTGCATGTGCTTGATTTTAGTCGTAATCAGTTTAGATACCAGTATAGCTGCTACTAAGCCAATAACAAAGAAGAAAATACCAACTATTTTTAGGGCTAATTCTAATTTCTTCAATGGTGCGAGAACTTCATCTTCATCGATAGTTACTAATAAAGTCATAGTTTCCAGAGGTGAATAGTTACATAGCCTTTGAACGCCATTTGCCACATACTCAAATCGATTAGATGATCCTACGGCAACGTTAGCAACTTTATTGTACAAATTACTGTTTTTAACATCCGTAAGAAGTTTTAATCTTAAAGCTGGATCTGGGTGATATACAATTTTACCTGTACTGTCCACTAAGTAAACTGCCCCTGATGTACCTATTTTTATTTCATCCATTACTTTGTAGATGTATTCCATTTTAACGATAGAACCAATGACCCCTACTGTTTGGCCTTTTGAGTTCTTCAAAGGCATACAATAAAATTTGACGGGTTGTTGGTCTATTTTAGAAAGAATGACTTCACTCCACGTAGTTTTACCACTTTTAGCCTGTTGGAAAAAGCTTCTGTCAATAAAGCTCTGTCCCATGTATTTTCCACTACTGCCGTCAGCTCTGACAATACCAGTATTATCAGCGACGAAAATAGTATCTAAAAGACTAACATTAGCAGAAACATAGGCGCTCAAAACTGCTTGAGCATCATTTTGAAAAGCTTGTTTGTTTTCCTCTTTAATGTGATCTGCTAAAATTTTTATGCTCTCTGTATTGGATATAATACTTGCATAGGATTCAACATTAGTATGTGATGACTTGACCTGTTCGCTGATTTTATCACTGAGAATGCTGAATTTTTCAATTGACTCTGCTTTAATGATGTCACTTGCTTTACTTGTAGCAATAAAGAAAATACCACCAATAATCACCAAGAAAAGAAAGCCATTAATAAGGGCTAACTTTAGACCTAAGCTCATTCTGTCTGCGCCTGGAATCTTAAAAGAAATGGATTTAAGCCTTTTTTTATCTTTTTTAAGTGACTTGAAATTCACTTTTGGTACTTTTACTGCTTTTTTTCTTTTTAATCTCATTTCATATCCCCCTAAAAAAATAAAAAACTACAAAATTGTGCTAGTATTTTGACAATTCTCTCTATTAATTATTATAAATTTGTCGGACCATATAATCAAATTTATTAATAAAAAGAAAATTATAAGGGATATTTTTACTAATCTGTGGGATTAAAATATTACAACATGTTCATATATTTGGTAAAAATAAGAATGTTTATTAAAATCCATTGGCGCTTGCTCTGGAAAGTACAAGTACATCCGATAGGCATAGGTGCTTACAAAAATAGCAAATAGGATCCAAATCAAGATATTTTTTTCTTTATGCCCATTTCCACGTTTATCAAAATAGGCATAAATAGCGGGACCAATAACGACCAGCGGCCATAAAGGGTGCCAGTAAAACGCTTGATTGATATTTCCCTGAAAAAGCGATATAAAAGCACGGGTCATGCCACATCCTGGGCACGGCAATCCTGCATAGACTTTAAAAATGCATATGCTTTCGTTTCCGAAAACATATGCAAAAAAAGCATAAAATGTAATTGCAAGGGCAAAGACAACCAGTTTAACCCTACTTTTCTTGTTGTTTGCCCTACTGTTATTTGTGTTTTCAACACCTTGATTATTCAGCTGTTTCATAATAATCCCACATTTTATTAAGGGATGCCTGCATAATAATCGTTCCCACAATGCCAACACCAAGCAATGAGAGGACTAGATATAAAACACTGTTGTCTTCAGGATAAGGCACGCCCATTTCTTTTTGCGCTTCAAAAATAATTCTACCATATTTGTAGTACCAGTAAATAATATAAGGTGGGCATAAAATTGTTATTAAGAGCTCTAATGCAGGTGTTAAACTATCTGTCCTATTATAAGCTCTGAGACTATCACTGGTTTGATAAATCCAGTAAAAATAATAGATACCGCAAGTGATAAAACTTAAAATTAGTACAAGTGCTGGGCTTCTTCGTTGATAGTTCATTCTAATCCTCCTTGATTAATTATATAAGCACACTGTTATTGACTGTACTTTGGAAATGTCATTAAGATATGAGTTCCTTTTTCAGAGCTACTGATTTGGATTTCGCCGCCATTTTCTTCAACAAGTTGTTTTGTGATAGCTAATCCCATGCCATATCCTTTTTTCTTTGTCGTGTAGTAGGGCTCAAATACCATTTTCAAACCTTCTGCTTCTATACCGCTGCCATTGTCTATTACTTTGACTTTAACTACTCTATCAGAAGATTCTACAGATATTTCAAGCTTTCCGCCTTCTTCAGGTAATGCTTCTACAGCATTAATGAGGAGATTGATAAGAATCTGCTTCAGCTGTTTCGGATCTGCGAAGATTACTTCATCATTGGCATTGGTGGTGAACCTAATTCGCCTTTGTAGAAAATCAACCTTAAGAAGGGCAATGGTTTCATCAATAATTTTCTTTAAATAGACGACTTCTTTTTGGCTGTCTGTAAACTTAGAGTAGTCCAAGAGGCCCTCTATAATCTTATTGAGACGTACCAATTCCGATGGTAAAATACGCATTGCCTGTTCCATAAACTTAGGCTGGTCCAACTTCTTTGGCATGATATCGATGTATTGCTTAATGGCATTTAGAGGATTCCTAAGTTCATGGGCAATACTAGCGGACATTCGGCCTAAGGAGCTAAGCTTATCATTTTGATGGACCACGTCATGGAATATTTTATCTTGAGTGTTGTCACTGAGGAGCAAAATTAATTCCTTGTGATTGTCTGTATAATCGATTGGGGTTAAATCGTATTTCATATAAATTGTATCACTAGAAGGACTCAAGTAGGAAGAAGTTCCTTGATAGCTGATGTTGCCATCCATAGCCGTTTGAAAAACTTCAATACCAATTTGCTGACAGAGCCTTAAATCGCACCAAGAATTCCCCCGTTCTAAGGCTTCTCCAATAAACTGGGTAGCCATTTGGTTAAACATGCTGACTTCGCCATCTTTTGTAAAGACCACAATTCCGTTAGAAATACTGTTAAGAATATGCCACTTTTGAGCATCTTTCTTTTCTAACATATAACTAAATTCTTGAAGCTCTTTTGTACGAGACTGAATTTGTTCATGGAGCCGTTTATTGACTAAAAATATAAACAATAAAATGGTGAACAAACCAGTTGCTAGAATGCCCACTAGAATGAGCAATGTTTTCCACTGGGTACTGTCGGGAATACTTTCCCCAAACCACTTGTGATTGATTTTAACCAAAGTTCCCTTTTCTTTAACTAACCTAAGTCCAGCATTTATAATCTCCAAAGTGTGCATATTGCCTTTTTTAACAGCAACGCAGTACTCATTTACCGATAAAGTTTCCCCTACTATTTTTACACGATTTACAAGGTTGAGCCTCTGTAAATGATAAACCCCTGTAGCTCTATTGCCAAGAGTAGCTACGACTTCACCAGAAATTAAGGCTTGGAGTGCGGACTCTTGGTCGGGATAATAAAGGAGTTCAATTTCACTAAATTGATTGATGACTTCTTCATTTATATCACCTTTTTGAAGCGCTACTCGGCTCCCTTTTAAATCTTCAAGACTGGCGATGTCCTTATTTTCAGTTCTGACAAATATCATTTGCTCACTAATATAATAGGGTTCTGAAAAATCATAGATTACTTCTCTAGAATTAGTTTTAATCATGCCTTGTATGGCGTCAATTTCCCCTTTGTTTAGAGCTTTTTTTGCGTCTGCCCATGTCATAGGCAACAATTCAATTTCAACGCCAGTCTCTATGGAAATGGCTCTCATTACGTCCACATTTAACCCTCTGTAGTTTAAAGGATTTTCCTTTGAAACAAACTCAAAAGGTGGGTAATTCAAATCTCCAGCTATCACCAATTTATGGTCAGTTTTGCCCAGCTCATTTTCAAAAGGTCTTGAACCTGCAAAAGAAATCGCTCCAATAATTGAAAATAATATTATAGAGACGATTGTAACACGTCTCAAAACATTCATCCTTCAAATCTCCAATCTTTCCTTAGTGATATTATTATAATGTTTATATGGCTAAAATGCATTATCTTTTTACTTTTTATGGGTGTGTTTTTATTTTAGCGACTTTTTAAACCCCTATTATAAAAAAATACTTTTCAAAATATATTTAACGTACTATAATGATAATGTTATCACGTGCGAGGGTGGCGGAATTGGCAGACGCGCAAGATTCAGGTTCTTGTGGCTTCCGGGCTGTGTGGGTTCGAGTCCCATCCCTCGCACCATTTTTATTTTTTGAACATAATGAGGATATATAAAAATGGCTATACTTAATAACCAATGGGCAAAATACTTGAACGATGAATTTGAAAAGCCTTATTATCAAAAACTCAGACAAACACTTATCTCTGAATATAAAAATTACACAGTCTATCCTGAGCAGCATGATTTATTCAACGCTTTGCATTTTACCGATTACCAAGATGTTAAAGTGGTTATTTTGGGTCAAGATCCTTACCATGGACCAGGACAGGCTCATGGATTGAGCTTTTCTGTAAAGCCAGGGGTAGCAATTCCCCCTTCCCTACAGAACATTTATAAGGAATTAAATCAAGATCTGGGCTGTTCTGTTCCTAATAATGGGTACCTTAAAAAATGGGCTGATCAAGGGGTGCTCCTCTTGAATACCTCCTTGAGTGTAAGAGCAGGTCAAGCTAATTCTCATGCTTCAATCGGTTGGCATACATTTACCTCGGCAGTGATTTCTGCTCTCAATGGTCACGAAACTCCCATTGTTTTTCTACTTTGGGGAAAACATGCACAAGACCATGCAGTTCTTGTTACCAACAACATGCATTTAATTTTAAAAGCCCCACATCCAAGTCCTTTGTCAGCTCACAGAGGTTTTTTAGGCTGTGGTCACTTCTCCAAGGTCAATGAATTTTTAATTGCCAATGAAATGAATCCAATAGATTGGCAAATTTCTTCGATTTAGCATATCTTAAAAATATTAAAAGGGATAACCACTTTCCAGAAATAATCTTTTTGGAAAGTGGTTATCCCTTTTAAATTGTGCGCCCAGCATGGGCGCACTCTAACGGGTGAAAGTCCCGAACACGCCCTAGTAGTGGGAAGTGTATAGCTTAAGGCAAGGGTGTCCACCGCGAGGTGGAATCTGAAGGAAGCCGGCGGCAAAGCTCTGGTCTGACGAACAGAAATCACATCAGGCAATAATTAGGGATAAGGCTGCAATTCAAGTCAAAGTCCAATAACTACTCGAAACTAATTATTGTAAATGTGGCAGATAGATGGAGCGAAAGAGTGCGTTCTTACCTGGGGAGGTCTCACAGACGTGAAGTAAGACAGTCTGAAATACGGAGTAAAGCTTGCTGTGAGAAGTCAGCCGAGGTCATAGTACCGAGTTTTTTTCGGGAAGGACTGAACAATCGTAAGTCTCGATTAAGAACTAGAAGGAGGTTGGTGTGTTGAAAGCAGAATACCGAAAGGACTGCCTGCAAAGGGATGGCGTGGAACGCAAAGAGTACTGTAGGAGTGCTGAGCACCAACTCTCGGGAAGGTAAAGAAAGAGGCGGTGCAAACGACTTGCTGGAAAGCATACTGGACAGAGAAAACCTGAACAAGGCTTATAGACAAGTCAAGCGTAACCATGGAGCGCCGGGAATCGATGGCATAACCGTTGAGGAGGCGCTTCCTTGGATAAAGGCAAATCGTGAGGAACTCCTACAAAGTATTCGGGAAGGCAGATACAAGCCAAGCCCAGTTAGGCGAAAGGAAATTCCAAAAGCAGATGGTGGTGTACGAAAGCTTGGTATTCCAACGGTCATCGACCGTATCATTCAACAAGCTATCTCCCAGAAGCTTCAACCAATCTTTGAACCACTCTTTTCGGAAGGGAGCTATGGCTACCGCCCGAAAAGAAGCGCACAGCAGGCGATTCAGAAAGTGAAGGCGTATGCAGAACAGGGATATGTCCACGCGGTGGAAATAGACCTATCGAAGTACTTCGACACCTTGAATCACGAACTGCTCCTGAATCTTCTACGCAAACATATCCAAGATAAACGTGTGACGGAACTCATCAAGAAATACTTGAAAAGTGGCGTCATGAAAAATGGAATCATCAGCAAAACCGAAGAAGGCTCACCACAAGGCGGGCCTCTATCACCTTTACTGGCGAACATATATTTGAATGAATTTGATCAGGAGATGGCATCCAGAGATGTGAAGGTAATTCGCTATGCAGATGACATTGTGGTACTTGCGAAAAGCAAGCGAGCGGCAAACCGCCTTCTGGAAACCTGTCGTAAGTATCTTGAGGGTAAACTGAAACTGAAAATGAATGTCCAAAAGAGCAAAAATGTCAGCGTTTTAGCAATAAAACATTTTAAATTCCTTGGTTTTTGTCTTGGGAAGAATGGAAAGGGCATCTTTATCAGAGCTCACCGTGAATCTTTGGTAAAAGCGAAAAGGAAGCTGAAAGAACTGACACGCCGTAATCAGGGAAAGAATGTGCGAGTGGTATTTGAGAAAGTAAAGAGTTTCATCCGAGGATGGCTTGGTTACTATCACGTAGCTGACATCAAACGGACAATCATGTCATGGAATGAGTGGTTGCGCAGAAGATTCCGCATGTATATCTGGAAACAATGGAAGAAACCCAAAACGAGGGTGATGAATCTTAAGAAACTTGGAATATCAGAATGGCAGGCGTATCAATGGGGCAATACCCGACTAGGATACTGGCGAATAGCTGGAAGTGCAGTACTTTCGCGGTCCATCACAAATGAAAAGCTCGTACAGGCTGGCTATTATGACTTTCCAGCCCAGTACGAGCAACTACGCTTAAAGCACTTATGCGATTGAACCGCCGTATACCGAACGGTACGTACGGTGGTGTGAGAGGTCGGAAAATGAAATAATCATTTTCCCCCTACTCGATTTAATAGATACTTTACCGAAGTTATGGGTTTAAGCCAGAAAATAGGTTAAGCAGTGAATAAACGCGTCCACCAACGTGGGATCAAACTGACTGCCTTTACATCTGATAATTTCTTCAATGGCTTCGTGCTTGGTCATAGACCTGCTGTAAACCCTATCGTTGGTCATTACATCATAGGCATCTGCTAGAGCAATAATTCTGGAAACCAATGGTATTTCTAGACCTTTTAGACCATCAGGGTAGCCTGTCCCATCCCAATGTTCATGATGATGGCGAACGGCTAATGCCATTTCATCCACGTTGCCACATGAAATAAGGACGTTATAGCCAAATTCGCTATGTTGCTGCATCAAAGTCCATTCGTCATCGGTTAATGCACCCTGCTTTAGTAATACTTCTGAAGCCACCCCCATACGCCCTACGTCATGAAAATAACTGGCGAGGCTGACTTGATCTATTTGAGAATCGGATAAACCCAATTTTCTTGCTAAAGCAACGCTGTACTGTTGAATGCGTTTACAATGTTCACTGGACTCCAAGGTTTTATCTTCCAATCGATCTTTTAAGGAGATTAACTTATCACTTCGAAGGGGTTGAACAATTTCGTTCATACTGGTTTGCTGACGACTTGCCGCTTGACCAAGAACTTCTTCTATAGTTGCTTCAACAGTGGATTTACTGCCATAACCTAAAGACATTTGAGGTAATACTAATAGTTCTGTACACTGCTCACAGGACTCCTTTACGCGGGCACACACAGTCATGGCTACGTGGTCGTCTGCATCTGGCAATATCATTGCGAACAAATCTTCATCTACTCGGCACACAATGTCGGTTTGTCTGCAACTGTTCTTAAGGATTTCTGTAACGGCCAATACCAACTCTTCGCCTAACTTTTGTCCGAAGAGTTCACACGTCTTCTTTAGTTGATAAAGCTGTCCCAGTACGACGGCATAATGTCGACCAGTTTCCTCATTCAACTGTTTTAAGTAGGCATCGAAATAATTGGCATTAAATAAACCTGTTAATTGGTCATGATAGCTTAAATATTGAATTTGTTTTTCATTCGCCTTCATTTGCGTTATATTTTGCCCAATCAAGTAGTGTTCTCTCGTAAGATCGTCAATATCTAGGCGATGGTTGAGAACAGAAAGGGTTACCACTTGATTGCCTTTATTTATTATACTGAGTTCAGTAGGAATTTGGGAAGGTTCCTTCAGCAACTCTACTAGAAAATTTTCAGAAGGCTCAACCATCAGCTGACTTAAAGGCATTCCCATAAGTTCATGCTTACGATATTCTAAAACGCTAAGAGCGGCTTTATTTACCGTTACAATTTTTCCATCTGAATCTAACTGTAAAAGTAATGTGGGCCCTTTTTCAAATAAATTACGATATTTACGCTCGCTTCTCGCAATTATTTCTTCCATTTGTTTTTGCTTAGTCACATCGTAAATAACACCTAACTCTTTTATTATTTCGCCATAGTGGTCTTTTTCAAAGATAACCAGTTCTTCTACCCATTTCACTTTTCCACTTTTGCAAATCACTCTATAATTATGCCGAATTTCCTTTTGCTGACGCATTCTAGCATCGTGAATGGTCCGCTTTGCCTTTTCACGGTCTGCCTCATAGATAAATGGCCAAAATTCAGCAAATTCACCTGTATAAAAGTCTTCAGGTGTATAGCCAAAAGCCCCTATGCTATCAGACACAAAATTAAGGGTGACTTCAGCTTCCACATCCCATTCAAACAAGACGATGGATGATTTATTTAAAATGCTTGTGGTTTTATCCAGCTTCACTTCCATAATGCCATCCTCCAGCAAAATTAATTAAATTCTCCTATAACATTGCGACACCATTTTTTACTCATATACCGGTAATAGCAGAATACCGACTTAACCACTTCTTCCATCAGCATAGCGGTTACTGTCCACTCTACAGACCAATGAAGCATTACAGCACAAATGAAAGATAATGGCACACCAACCAGCCATACGGCTGCAAGCTCTACTCGCATAGCAAAGTGGGTGTCCCCGCCTCCACGTAAAATACCTACAATCATTAATAGATTAAAGCACTTAAAGAAGGAAAATATACCATAAAGTTTTACCAGATTAGCCGCACTGTTACTGACTTCTGGAGGTAGACCGAATAGGGAGACGTTCCACGAAGCGGTAAAGTATAGGGCTGCAACGATGAAAACGGCCCCGATTTGATTCAACCATAGGAAATGCTTTGCATGAGATTTGGCTTCGTCTTCTCTGCCAGCTCCAATGCTATTGCCAATCATGACCTGACAAGCACTGGCAAAGCCTATAAACACCACTTCATAAAAGAAACGGTATACAGAAATACCCACTTGGTAAGAGGCAACGGCATCTGCACTGATTTTTGCAATGGCGATGGTGTACATAACATTACCCACAGCCCACATAGACTCATTGATGATAACAGGCAATGAAGTGGTCATTACAGTTTTTAAATATTGACGATCAAAATTGAAAAGTTCTTTGAATCGCGCTGCCAAGGGACTGTTTTGACTGTAAAGTATAACAATTATAGTAATCATTTCAACGCCTCTTGCAATGGTCGTCGCTAAAGCTGCGCCCGCAACCCCCATTTGAGGAAAACCAAATTGGCCGTAAATCAAAACGTAATTTAACACAGCGTTAATCAATACAGAAATAGCGCTGACCACGGTAGGCATTGTAGCTTGGGCAATACTTCTTGCAGCCACTGAGAAAGAAAATGAAATGGCTGTTAATATGTAGGACCATGATACGATTTTTAGATAGATGGTCCCATGGGCAATCAGTGTAGGGTTTCCATCACTGAGAATTGACATGACCTGTTCTGGAAAAATTTGACCAATTAGTAGAAATATCGAGCTGACAATCCCACCAAATATTAAGCCAATTCCCATAGTTTTTTTAATATTTTTCTCGTCCCTTCGTCCCCAAAACTGAGCAATAAAGACAGAGGCGCCACTATTTATGCCAAATATTAAAAGAATCATCACAAAAAAAGCTGGTGGCTAAACCAACTGCAGCGAGTTCATTTTTGCCAACCTGCCCTATCATCAAGGTGTCAATCAAATTAAGAGCAGTGGATAAGAAGTTTTGAACCATTACAGGAATACCGATAACCATCATGGTTCTCATAAAGGATTTGTCAATTTTGATTTTTTTCATAATGCCTCCAATATTGCTAAGATTACAATTCTATTATAACAGTAACTTAGCAATTCTTGGCACATTTTTTACAAATACCAAAAAGCTCAACACGATGTTTAATGACTTTATACCCTGTCTTGTTTTCTAACTCCCTTTCATAAGATTCTAAGGGACAGCCTTCAATCCGAGTCATTTCTTTACAACGAACACACTGAATATAATGCCCGTGTTGGCTTTGATTAATGGCATAATAAGATTTTTGATCAATGGTTATTTCATGAATCACATCTCTGTTGAGAAGAATTTCCATATTTCTGTACACCGTGGATAAATTACAGCCTGCCAAAGACAATTTCATTTTTTCCAGAATCATATCTGCGTTTAAAGGCATGGGTGCATCTAATAGAACTTTTAATAAAATTAACCGCTGCTTTGTGGTTTTTAGACCTTTTTCCTTAAGTAGAGTTTCAGAACTTAATATATCCATATTAAATAGCACCTCAGCTTTGTATGACAATTTTACGGTAAGTATAACTCATTGCAAAAAGACGCCATTGATAATGACAATGGTTGCCCCTGAAGGCAAGTTGAAGACAAAAGAACTGAGTACCCCCAAGACCACTGAAAGACTTGAAACTGCAACCCCAAAAATAATGTGGATTTAAAAGAGTTGGTAACTTGAAGGGCTGTAATTGCAGGAAATATAATCATACTTGAAATAAGCATTGTCCCTACAATTCGAATACCAAGAGCGATGGTCACTGCTGTCAAAATACTTAAAAGGTAATTCATATGTTTAATATTAATGCCTAATATCTGAGCATATTCTTCATCAAAAGTTATGGCGAAAAGTTTAGGATATAACAAAATCACTGAGATCACAACGGTTAGTGCTAAAGTTAATGACAAGAATAAGTCCATATTACTAATGACCAATAAACTACCAAACAAATAGCTGAACAAATCTACATTGTAGCCGCCAGACAAGCTAGAAAGCATTACCCCTATGGCAATGGACATTGAGGAAACCAATCCAATTGCTGCGTCTCCGTGTATGTTGGTTTTTTCGTGAAGTTTTAATATCAGTAAAGAAGCCCCCGTCACGATGGGAATGCCTACTACTAAAGGAGATTGTGCGGTGAGCATAGCAATGGCAACCGCTGCAAAACTTACATGAGCAAGTCCATCTCCTATAAGTGAAAGCTTTCTCAAAACCAGAAAAGTGCCTAGCATGGAGCAGCTAATAGCTACTAAAACCCCTACCAATAATGCGTCTATAATGAAGTCATATTGAAAGGCTTGAAAGAATAAATCCACATAACTATTCATTATTCAATCCTCCCTTTGGGCTGAATTTCTAAACCATGGATGTGACCCCCGTGAGAATCTTTTAGGTCTTGATAATTACCAAATAGGACTTCATCAAATCCCATGAGCAAAAGTTTATTCATGTATAGGTCCATGCTGCTCACATCGTGGGAAACCTGAAGTATGGTCACCTGATGTTTTAAGTGCAGATGATGGAGCATTTCATAAAATTCTTCTCTTATCTTCGGATCTAAGGAACTGGTAGGCTCGTCCAGAATCAGTAAATCGGGTCTGGAAACTAAGGCTCTGGCAAGAAGGACTCTTTGTTGTTGCCCAATGGATAAAGAACCAATTTTTCGCTTTAAAAAGCCATCCATATTGAGGAGCGTCAGGGTATCTTTAATACGTTGTTGTTTTTCACTGCGCTTCATCAATCGACCTTCTGGACTGCCCATAAGGCCAGTTCCAACGATTTCATCAACTTGTGCAGGAAAGAAACTGTCATTGACCAAAGTTCGCTGAGGCAGATATCCAATGGCGGTGTCTTTGCCACGAGAAAATTTAACGTCTCCTGAATTAGGCTGAATCAGACCTAAAAGCACTCTTACCAAAGTGGTTTTTCCTGAACCGTTAGCTCCAACAATGCCTACATAATCCCCTTTTTCAATTTCAAAACTCAGTCCATTAAGTATTTGCTGTTTACCATAGCTAACGTTTAAATTTTTAACGGATAATATAGGATTACTCATGCCCAGCCAACCCTTTCTTTAATTTTAACAGATTTTCTTTCATAATTTGTATATAAGTCAGACCCATTGATAAATCTTCTTTAGAAACGTTGTGGGCAGCGTGAAGCATTACCATTTCTGCATCGGTTTCCGAAGCTATAACCCGTGCAATTTTAGGATCAATTAGTTCTTCGTAATAAACAACTTTTTGCTTTTCTGATTTCATCAAATCAATCATAGCCGCTATGTTTTGAGGTGATGGTTCTGTATCAGGCGAAAACCCTTCGTATGGAGAATGGTATACAATATCATATTTTTTAGAGAAATACCCAAAAGCAAAATGCCCTGCAAAGATAATTTCTTTGCTCTTAAACTTACCAAGGGTGTCTGCAATTTCTAAATCTAAAGCAGTGAGATCCGCCTGATATGCTACTAAGTTCTCTTTATAAAAGTTAGCATTGTCGGCGTCAATTTTCATAAGGCCCTTGGCAATATTCCCAGCCATAATACTGGCATTTGCAGGATCCAACCATACATGAGGATCTACGCCGTTATGATCATGGTCTGAATCATTGTCATGATTTGGGATACCCATTTCTTTGGCTGTATAGTACTTCACACCCTCAGTTGCGTCTATGATTAACGTATTTGGGTTGGCTTCTGCAATTATTTTCTCAACCCATGGTTCCATTGCAAAGGAAGTATATATGAAAACGTCAGCATTTTTAATATCTACTAAATCTTTAGGTGTAGGCTCATAACTGTGGGCTTCGGTACCTGGTGGCATTAGCAAGCGAACGCTTACCTTATCCCCTGCAATGGCTTTGGTAAAGTCATACTGTGGAAATAAAGTGGCGATTACCTGAATCTGTTTAGTTGCATCTGTAACTGTTGGTTTGTTGCTAGCCGCTGGTTGTGTTTTTGTGCTGTTACAACCAGTAGTTGCCAACAATAGGATTGATAATATCATTAGAACTGAAATTCTTTTTTTTGTGATTTTCAAAATTTGTGACCTCCTTAAATGAGAATACCTCGCATTTGCATTTGATAACTTAGTATAATCTTTTTACCCATATAATGCAAGTATTGAAACAAAAAACTGCTTCTGTCTCAAGGGACAGAAGCAGTTTTTTAGTTCTATTATAAGTTGTTCATTTCTACAGATGGGATGGATTTTTGCTGAAGGTCATAAAATCGGAAGAACGCGCCTTTTTTATCAATGAGTTCTTGATGGGTTCCCTGTTCCGTAATACCACCTTGATCCATAACCACAATTCGATCTGCTCCGCGAATGGTTGACAGTCTATGTGCAATAATCAAGCTGGTTCGTCCTTTTGCTAAAGCCTCTATGGCACTTTGAACAATAGCTTCATTTTCATTATCGAGAGCTGATGTGGCTTCATCTAGTATGAGAATATCAGGATTTTTCAGGAACAGTCTGGCAATAGACAGTCTCTGCTTTTGACCGCCAGAAAGCATAATGCCTCTTTCTCCAACAATGGTTTGATAACCTTGTTCTAAACCCTCGATGAATTCGTGTATGTTGGCTTTCTTTGCAGCACTGACAATTTCATCGAAGCTCGCTAAAGGATTGCCGTATCTAATATTGTCTTCAATTGTGCCATAAAAAATCAAAACATCCTGTCCCACAAAGCCAATTCGGCCCCGCAAGGATTGGAGTGTCAAGCCTTGTATGTCTTGGTCGTCAATGCTAATAACGCCAGACTCTATTTCATAAAACCGAGGAATAAGGTGGGCAATGGTGGTTTTTCCAACCCCAGAAGAGCCTACAAGGGCTACAGTTTCTCCTTTGTTAATGGTCAGATTAAAGTTTTTAAGAACGTATTCATCTTCATTGGAATAACGGAAGTCTACATTGTTAAAATTAATTTTGCCTTCCAGATGGGTTAATGCCTTGGCATGAGGTTTGTCCTGAATTTCAGGGTCGACGTTCATAATTTCAATAAAGCGCTCAAACCCGGCCATCCCTTGTTGCCACTGTTGAACAAAGTCCATAAGTCTTCTGACTGGCTTCAGCATAAAGTTTGCAAAGAGGATAAAGGCAATCAGGTCCCCAAGGTTAATCCAACCTCTGTAGACAAAATAGCCGCCAAAGGACATGACACTTAAATTCAATAAGTCCGTCAAGAAACCGTTGATGGATGCAAATATACCCATTTGATGATAGGCTTCATCTTTAGATTCGTAGTAGGCAAGATTGTATTCGTCAAATCTTTCTTTTTCATATTCTTCGTTGCAAAAAGCCTTAGCTAAGCGTATGCCACTAACACTGTTCTCAAGTTTTGCATTCAGATCCGCCGCTGTGGCTTTTTGCGCCTTAAAAGCACGACTCATATGGGTTCTTCTAAAATAGGCAAACCAAACGAGGACTAAGACCACGGAGTACATAATTAGGGTTAGAGGTATATCAATTGTCATTAAGAGTAGAAAACCTCCAACCAACATAACAATGGATATAAAGAAATCTTCTGGACCGTGGTGGGTCATTTCTGATATTTCAAAAAGATCTCCTGTAAAACGGTTCATGATCTGTCCCGTTCTGGTTTTATCAAAATATTTGTGGTGTAGTTTTTGCATATGGTCAAAGAGTTCATTTTTCATATCATATTCGATACTGGCGCCCATCATGTGCCCGTAATAAGCAATAAAATAGGTACAGTACATTCTTAAGACATACAAAACCACCGCAATGATTGTGAATCTTAACAGCAATGCCATATTAGCCGATGGAATGATTTCAGAGACCACATCTCTTGAAAGCATTGGAAAAATCAAGTCGATGGCTGCAATTAAAAATGCAAAGAACATATCCAATAGGAACAACTTCATATGAGGTTTATAATATTTTGTCAGTTTACGTATCATGTTGCGCTCCTTACTATTACAGGTTGTTCAAAGGAATCCTTACTTTTTGAGACAGGCAAACGGTCATTAAATCCAAAGCTTGCTCGAAGCTAATTTTTCCAGTCTTCATACCGTGATCTAAATCTGCTAAGTCGATAATGACTTGTTTTAAATAGCTTTCTGAAAAGCGGCGACACTGCCCTGCATATTTTTTAGCAGAAAAAGGATGGACACCGATTTTCTCAGCAATTACCGTTGGGTTATACCCTGCATCTAACCACAATACGGTTTTATAAAGATTCCTAAAGTGTTTGTAAAGCATAGAATTGATTTGTATTTCGTTGTAGTCCTCTGTCAGCAATTGATCCTTTATGCGAATAGCGTCCATGGTTTTTCCTTCAGAAACTGCGTCCATAAAGGCAAAAATATTGGTATCCAGTGGTTTCTCTAACATTCGGTCTAAAAGCACCTTAGTAATTTCACCATTTGACGCAGACGCGATTCGGTCTACTTGTCCCAAAACATCATATAGATCTCTGTCAGCATCTTTTTCAAGGTAGCCTAACAAGAATATGCAATAGGAAAGGTTCTCAGGGCTGATGGTACATTGATGAGACAGCATGCGTTCATTTATTATACTTTTCAAATCGGTTTCATTTAATTTAGAAAACTCAAACAGAGCATTCTGTTTTTGAAGCATTTTTCCAATTTTTTTGCGCTTGTCTACCCCATCACACAAAAGAACGACTACCGAACTGGGCGAAGGGTTCTCGAAATAGTTCATTAACTGAGCTTCACCCTCTTCGCTCAGTGCATTTTTAGTGGTCCCTAACCATGAGACCTGGCGAAGAATTACCAATCGCTTATCTGAAAAAAATGGCAGTGTTTCAAAAGCATTAATAGCTTCATCGGTACTGAGCTTGCTGCCATCTAAATATTGCTCGTTGAAATCGCTATAATCAGGAGGCACAATGACCTCTCTCAGCTGTTTTACCAATTGATCCATTAAGTAAGGTTCAGTTCCGTAAAAACAGTAAACGGGCCTAATGTTGCCACTGTTAATTTCTTTTGATAATTTGTTGTAGGGCATGTTTACTCCTCTTGAATTTGAGACTTATAAATCAGTTGCTCGCCATCGGTGCTAATAGAAATACACCCCTGCTTATCGGTTCTAAATATGGGAATGGCCTCCATTTTTATTCTGGAAAGGGCCTTATCGTTAGGGTGGCCATATCGATTATTTTGACCTACCTGTATCACTGCCAACTGAATTGGAAGTGATAACAGTTCATCGCCTGAACTGCTTCCAGAGCCGTGATGAGGGACTTTTAGAACCAAAGCATTACCTTTAACCTGATTTATTATATCACATTCAACTGAGGTGGAAATGTCACCAGTGAATAAAAAAGAGGTCTTTTGGTAAATTATTTCGCATACCAAACTTTCGTCGTTGGCATTATCAGAATCAAAACCTTCAGGAGGGTGTAGAACCCTTATATTTAGATTGCCCTCTTTTGAACTCAGGTCGTCTGTCACCCCTTTTCCCCAATAGAGGATTTTTGTACGATGACTTTGAGCCAATTGAAGGATAACGTTTAGAGCAGCTGTTTCTTCTGGGCTATAATGTCCCTTAAAAACCGCAAGTTCTTTGACGGGCATCATACTGAGTATGTCAGGTGCGCCCCCAATATGGTCGTCGTGAGGGTGGGTTAAAATCATTAAATCGATGTGGTCAATGCCAAGTTTGAGCAAAGAGTCCCCTACTTTTAATGACCCCTTTTTTAGACCCGTATCCATTAAAATTACCTTTTTGTCAGGGGTAATTATAACAGAACCATCGCCCTGCCCCACATCCAAATAATAAATCCTTAGCTGATTTGAAAAAGACATGGTCGGTAAAAGATTAATCGTCAGCAGAAGAATGGCTAGGCTCCCCATCCCTATATACTTTTTAATAGCCATTGCTGTCTTTTCGACTTTAAGGGCGAGAATACCATTCTCAAAGGTTTTAAAATACATTGGCATCAGCAAAATACCATAGAAAATAAAGGTCTGAAGACTGCTTAAACTTGGCAAATGATTTTGATGTGGCAAGTTCTCACTGGTTTGAACGATTAGGCTCATGCTTTTTAAAAGCAAACCATTGATCAGCCCAGCACCCCGTGCCAAAAATTGAATTGGAGACAAGATACAACACAGGACACTGGCGGGTAGACTAATGGCGCTGATAAGAGAAACCGGAATATTGTATAAAATGCTTAAAAAGCTAAATTGATTGAATTGATTTCTAAGTATGGGATACAGCACAATGGTAACGCTAAGAGAAACATTGACCGCCTGAACCACAGCACTCAACTGTTTAAAGAGCCACTTTTTAACAGGTGGGTCAATCTCTTCAGTTTTCAGTAACCTTTGGATTTTTTGAAATCCTAAGGCACCTGTAAATGGGGCTATGACAACAATGGCGTACATAGCTGAAGCTGCCAATTGAAGACCAATATCGCTAGCAGAATAAGGATTCATTATCAACATGATAACGATGGTGAGGCTAAGGGCATTTAAGCCATCAGATTGCTTATACTGTATACGCATAACATCGAGAAGAACAAACATCACATAAGCTCTTAAAGCAGCCACATCCATTCCAATAAGCCATATGAAAATGCCTAAAATAGACCATGCTGTGACTTTTTTTAACCAAAATGAGCATTCTTTAAAGTCAAGCAAATAGTAAATCCAAAACAAAAGGACTGCAAAATGAGCACCTGACACACTTAAAATGTGATTCACCCCAGCTGTGGAAAAAGCATCTAAGACATCGGCCTCAATCCATCCATCTTCTCCAAAGAGCATGCCTGCTGCGAGAGGACCTTGTTTTAGCGCGGTGTGATACAACAAACTTTCAACCACAGGCTTAATAAGTTTATACCTTAGGCTTTCAATGGGGTCACCCGTCCCTTTAATGACCTCTATTTTTTCCACGGCAATCGTTCCAAAAGCTTTTTTACTGTAGAGCCATTTTTTCTCGTCAAATCCATTGGGGTTTCTTGCAGGACTGGCTTTGGTAAATTTTCCACTCAAAAGAACCTTTACACCCGAATCTAACTTAGGAAAAGTCTTATAACTGCTAAACTGTAGCTTGCACTTTCCCCCTGTATCTAGTTGGATCCAACTCTGCTTTTGATCGAGATAATTCTTTTGATATAAAATACCACTCACTTGAACTAGCCCTTTTTCAGTGGCATTTTCTGACATAGACCTACTTTGATTTTGTAAATTATTTTTTAAATAAGTTGTATGGGTAAAAGCTATAGCAATCCCTAGGAACAGGTAGAGCCATTTTTTAGGCTGATATTTTAACACAAAACTACTGGTCAGCAAAAATAGCACTAGCAATAATACAGATGTACTGTAAATACTAGTATCTGCCAGTTTGATACCTAAAATTATTGCCAATAAAAAAATCACAGAAGGTCTTCTCATTATCATCACCACTTATATGGTAATATATGGATAATAAGAAAACAAGACTTTCTGCGATTATTTTGTAAAATATTTCTATTTTTAAGTTAGTTTAATGACTTTTCAGGCCTATTTAACTAATAAGCAATAACTTCGGTACCATCTTTAGTAACAAGTAAGGTATACTCCCACTGAGCCGACAACATACCATCAGCAGTAACCGCCGTCCAATGATCTGAGAGGATATTGCACTCGTAAGTGCCCTCGTTAAGCATTGGCTCAATAGTAAAGGTCATGCCAGGTAAAAGGACCATGCCAGGTTCTCCCGTGTCAAAATGGAAAACAAAAGGATCTTCATGGAATTGTAGCCCTACACCATGACCGCCAAAGTCTTCGACGACAGCGTAACCGTTTAAATCGGCATACTGTTCAATTGCAGCACCTATATCGTTAGTGGTGGCTAAAGGTTTAACCACAGATCTGCCAATGTCTAAAGACTCTTTGGCAACTTCTATCAGTCTCTTTGCATTTTCGCTAATTTCTCCAACGGCATACATACGGCTTGCATCGCTGTAACAACCATCTAAAATGGTGGTCACATCCACATTGATAATATCTCCTTCTTTGAGGACACGATCAGGGCTAGGAATGCCATGGCAAATGACTTCGTTAATAGAAGTACAGGTGCTCTTTGGAAAACCGTTATAGTTGAGTGGCGCTGGAATGCCACCCATTTCTAGGGTGCGATTATGAACAAAGGTATTAATTTCTTCAGTTGTTGTGCCTGGTTTAATAAGTGTTGCCACTTCGTCTAAAATTTTAGTCGTGATTTTACCACTGGCTCTCATGCCTTCAATGGTCTTCTCGTCCTTAATTAGACTGCGTTTTGGAATTTTGTAACCTTTTTTTGAGTACCCATCCAAAGCTTCTGAAATGCCGCAATTGCATTTTTTCGCTTTTAAATTACTACCGCACCAACATGTTTCATTTCTTTCTATCCACTTCATATAGTCTCCTGACTGTCGGCCATTTAACATTTTTATGAATTTAATGTTCCGTTCAATCTTGTAAAGTATTTAGTCTTTCCTAGGGCAATTAATAGTGGCAGACCAATGACTGCGCCACCCACAGCTTGTGCAATGTTGGGAATAACCGATACAATGGCTGTTGCTGATCCAAAAATAACCGTCTCGTAGAGGTAATAACCGCCAACCATAATGGCACCACCTACTACTACGCCAGCAATATAGCCAATAATCGTGCCTGAAAAACCTTTAAAACGTTTTTGAACCATGATAAAAACTGTAGCTGTCATAAAAGCATCAAAGAATTTTATTAAGGTAGTTCCAGGTGCATAAACAGCGTAACCGAAAAGGTCTGCAATTCCTGAACCAATTGCACTGACAATACCTCCCAGTAAAGGGCCGAGCAATATACCTGAAAGATACACCAAACTATCACCAATATGTATATACCCATTGGCTGGAATAGGTGTCGGAATTCTTATAATCATGGTCCCTAGTGTTACCAATGCAGCAAAAATACCGCCAATTGCCATTGTTCTCGTTGAAATTTTCATTATTGTCCCTCTTTTCATACTTAGTCAATTAGATTATAGCACCTAATTGTATCTATATAAACAAGAATGGATTCAAATTGTATCGGTATAATAGACACATACGCTATTTTGTATACCAATAGTTAGGTTCAACTTCTATTGCGCCCATGGACTGATAATAAGCCTCAACTGTTTCAATTTCAGTTTCTGTGAGTCCCAATCCTTTGTAAATAATTTGATGGATTTTAGGCAGTCTTTCCTTGATAATAACCTCATAATGAACACCCTCATTCAGTGCCGACAAGACTGATTGAGTGAGCTCAACGACTGCTTGATGACTAGAATCATCAGAATTGTAGTTAAGTACTGGTATGGCTTTTAATGGCGTGGCATATAGTTCAAGCATGGAACCCTTTCGCTTTCCTTTAAGGGCCAGCCAATAGTAAATAATTGGAGAATTCAAATATGCCGTCATAAATAAAGTTCTGTCTTTGGTATAACGGTCAGACTCTCTATCAGAAATATAATAAAGGTCTGCACTACCATATAGGTCATTTTCTTCATAAGCAAAGACATTGACATAGGCCCTTTGTGGTGCTGCAATTAAAGGCCCTGTAAATCGCCAAGGTTCTCTTGGCCACTGCAGAGCATACCAGGGTCGAATGCCTTTGACAACTTCCCTTCTAAGAGACAAACGCTCAAAATGGGGCTGCAAGTGGTCAATAAGGGATTTTGAAGACTCAAGGGATAAATCAATTTTTTCGGCCACATATAAGATCTGATACTGGGTTGGTTTAGTAACTCTATACTTTCTCACCTGACTGTTTTTATAAAAAGGCTTCAGATGGAATTCCAATTCCGGATGAAGTTCCACTTCGGAGTTGGATAAGACAAAGACGCCTTTGTCCTCTTTAAAGTTTCTGTCATAACCACTGACTATACCCTGTTGTACGTGAAATAACTCTCCCAGAGTGGTTCTAGGTCTGGTTTCATCAAATTGAAGTTTGTCCAAAACACTTTGATAAGCTTGACTTGGGAGGATATTCAACATGCCCTGATGATCAAAAAGCCGTTCAGGTTGAATAACTTCATAATCCCATTGATCTGTTGAATTTTTAACAATTAATGTCTGATACAAGGCCTTTAAAGTCACGTCTTTACCCTTTGGGTAACAAAGGTGACTAGAACCTACGTCACTGGGCTTTGACAGGACAAAAATCATGTTGTGCTGACCCAAAGCATCTTTAAATAAGGCACAATCATTGAAATTGACAATTCCATCCCAGTGGGTATTCTCTTTAAAGTATTTTCTTAAAAGCTTTCCGCCATCAGCTGTTGCAAAATAATTGGTGGTAATCATACAGAGCTGTCCGTCAGCCTTTAATGCCTCAAATCCCCGATAAATAAAGAAATAGAAATAATCCATTTTGCCTTCATAATATTTGGCACCAAAATCCGTACCGCGCAAGGCTTGGAAAATTTCTTTGTGATGCTTTTCACCTAAATAGGGGGGATTCCCTAGCACCAAATCAAAACCTTTGTCCATTTGTGTTTTCAGCTGAGGCGCTTTCAGAAGTGCATCGTCTGACAAAGCATCTAAGCAAAATGTCTTAATGTGACTTGGTTTAGCCTCATATAGGGTCTTTAATTCGTTTTCATAGAGTGTTAAGGGTTCTGCTTGTATGTCCACTGCATAAATGCCATCAGCTAACTGATTTGCCAAAGCTTTAAAACTTTCTTGAGTTTCCAGACCTTCTTGAAGAAAGAAATGCGCCATCACCTGAAGATAGGCTAGCGGAAATACACCGCTGCCAACGCATAAGTCCAGCACTTTAAGCGTTTTTAGAATCTTTCCAATTCCCTCACTTTGCTGCTTTTCTAAGGTTGGTTCAAAGGTTTGATTTTCCTTTGAAGCAGATAAAGATGACTGTGGCATGAACAATTTCATATAGTCAGAAAAGTCCAGAATTGGAAACCTTTTAGCTAGAAGGGTACTCAGAGACAGACAGATCATAAACTCAGCCAACTCTGGTGGTGTATAATAACTGCCTGTTTCGATTCTTTTCGCTGTATCAAGGGTTTTATCAAATCTCAGCCGTTCTGCCACACTCATGCCTACACATCCTTTGAAGGTCTTTATTTAATCTAAGGATTAGAATAAATCATCCATTGAAACCACTTCGTCCTTGAAATGGACAGCTAAATCTTGTAAAAGACTTTCGACTTTTGCTTTAGCCATATTTTGTCTGAATTCGTCAAGGGCTTCAATTTCAATACGATTGCCGTCTATAACAATTTCAGCAATTAGATTTTCATCCTCTGTACCTTTGTCCATAAAGAGTCTTGTCACTAAAAAACCTGATTCATCTAGGGTAATCTCAAAATCAGGATCTTCTTTTATTTTTGCTTTCGCCAATGCCATATCCCCTACAAGGAATACCGTTTGATAAACTAAATAATCTTCTTGTGCTTCATAGGCATCTTGCTCAACATTGTTGATTATTTCAACAAATTTCATAATGATAAGAGGGTTCGTTTTAACAAAATGTTCTAAGTCCATCGCGCCTTTTGAACGACATAGCTCGTTATATTTCTCCATAATCCCCTTCACAAAAGGATCTTTGTATTGACTTGGGAACAGCATGAAGTCTTCATTGATAAAATGATCGGGACCGATACTGACCAAGGTTGCTACAATAATATCCCCTTCAGAAAGCTCTTCTTCCCCTTTTACCAAAAAGTCTTGCTTGGTGTATAAATCCTTTAATCCCATCCCTGCAGGATATTTCTTTACTTCGTAAACACTAAAACGCAGGCTGGTGACCAAGCTCAAAGAGCTGTCAGGATGTTTTTCTATATAACGGCTAAATAAGGTTTTGCCATTTTCGTCAGGGTAGTGGAATGAGAGATATTGAGTAAAGAAAAGCCCTTCAACGGTATTTTTAATACCCAACTCATAGACATTTTTTGCTTCTTCTACAAAAGCCTCATTTTCAATCTGCATGACCTCAAAAAGGATTTCGTTAAGATTTTCTTGAATATTTAACCAGCGTTCCATATTTTCACCTCGTTGATAGATTTTGCATGATATATTTTATCATTATTATTGGGATAAACCTATAGTCTTTCAAATAAAATCGTTGTAAAGCTTGATATTACAAGAAAGCTATGGTATACCAAAGTATAGAAACTTCACAAAAGGAGATTGTTTATGACTGAATTACTATACCCGAACCAAAGCTCAGAGGTACCAGCAGCCATTATTGCCAACATTATTGAAATAAAAGAAACCCCTAAGGGCAGTGCACTTATTTTAGACAAGAGTCCGTTCTATCCTGAAGGCGGCGGTCAACCTGCGGATCAAGGCACAATTGGAAATTCAAAAGTGACAGATGTCCAGTGGGTAGATGACTTAGTTTATCACTATGTGGACCATTTGCCTAATGAAAGAGAAAATCTTAACTGTGTCGTAGACTGGGAACGCAGAATGGATATGACTCAACAGCACAATGGTCAGCACATTTTGTCTGCCCTACTCTTTAGGGACTACGATGCAAAAACCGTTGGTTTTCACCTCAGCGAGACATACACCACCATTGATATTGATCAAAAATTGGAATTAGCGGACATTGAGAAAATTGAAAAATCCGTCATGACAGCTATTAGCATGGGTCTAAAAGTTCAAGCCATTTACCCTTCAGATGATGAGTTAAAAGAATTGCCACTTAGAAAACAGCCTAAAGTAGATGAAGGTATTCGGGTTGTTGTAATTGAAGGTCTTGATCATTCTCCATGCGGCGGTACACACCCCAATAGCACGTCTGAGGTTATGGGGCTTAAAATTACCAAATATGAGAATTATAAAGGCGGCACTCGTTTAGAATTTGTTTGTGGCATGCGCTATATCGATTATATTCAAAAGCAATTTAGAATTTTAGAGCAGCTAACTAAGCGTCTCAGTGCACCTCTTGACCAAGTCCTAGAGCAAATAGAGAAAAAAGAACAGCAGTTAAATGACATTAAAGGTCAAAACATAGCTTTAACTGATGAACTTCTCCAATTAGAAATTGATAGATGGTTAGAAAAAATGGAAGACGACATGGAACTGGGAAGCTTCACACCCCTCTACATTTATCAATATGAAATGCGCTCACTAGACCATTTAAAGCGTTTGAGTCAAAAATTTACTGAGGTTCAAGATAAAGTTGGTCTCTTGCTTCTCAGTAAAAATGAAACCCAAACCCAATTGATTTTGGCACGGCCTAAAACCCAGACCCTTATTGATTGTAAAACCCTCTTTGCAGAGGCTCAAAAGAAATTTAGCCTTAAAGGTGGCGGCGCTCCCCATAGTGTGCAGGGCAGTTTAAGCGACCCTGAACAAACCGATGAACTCATTGAATATATAGAAGCCTTATTGGTTTAATACACGATTCCGACTCAGCTAAATAAAAGTGGTCTATACATTTCCCTATAAAGGCATGTATAGGCCATTTTCCCATTTCAGAACACCACTTTCAAGACCATCCGCTAAATAACTTCTAACAACACCATGGTTCAAATGCCAATCGCCAAAGGATTCACTTAGACCATAATGCTGAGCCATTTGAGCATGAATTAGGCATTCATCCATTGGGCTGTTGATTATGGACAATAGAGTCTTCTTCGTATGAAGTATAGATTCTCTGGTCTCCTCGACCGTAGGCAAGTGATCTTTGAAATAAGCGCCATGGGTCAAAATAACCCCTTTGAATGCTTGATGGGATGCCCATTCTAAGGACTCTAAAAATAGTTTGTTGTCGTGAAGAAAAAGGAGTGGATGTTTTTCTAATATGATTTTAGGAAAGAGTAAATCGCCACAGAAGAAATAACCCTCCTCAGTCAAAACTCCCATCATTTCCTTGGCATGTCCAGGCAGTCTAACAAAGTCTAAAGAAATACCATCTATAGTCTCAATCACGTTTGAACCTACAGGCAAGTCCTGACCACCTTCTGATTTAAAAGAAATACTTTGATTGACACAAGATGGTTTAGCCTCAAAGAATTTGTTATGAAGGGCTTTTGGCGCTTCTGCAGAGAACAAATAGTGAGGTTCTATGAAAGGATTTTCAATATAGGGTTTCTCCCCTAAGCTGGCGACTACCTGAGCGTTATAATTGCGCTGGAGATAGGCATTTCCCCCTGTATGATCTGCATGGGCATGGGTATTAATCACCGTGCTGACAGAAAGGCTCTTCTCACCTGTGATTGCCAATAATGCCTTAATTACCTTTTTGGGTACATCTGCATCCACACCTGAATCAATGAAAATCCAGCCTGTTTTTCCTTTTATTAAACCTACTGTCGCGGGACCTCTAAAATAACCTATTTCCCCTTCAACTAACCATTCTAATGACATAAGAGCACCTCCTAAGTAAGAAGAAAGACAGAGTCAACCCTCTGTCTTTCAAATTTATACTGTCTTAAAGTTTATCTAGATTTTAACGAATTCTATTAACCAATATGGTCTTTAGCATTCGTAATCATTAAAAGAATACGATTCATTTGATTGACTTCGCTGGCCCCTGGGTCGTAATCAATACCTGCAATATTTGCATTGGGATAGGCCTTTTTAAGGGCTTTGAACATGCCTTTTCCTACAATGTGATTTGGCAAACAAGCAAAGGGTTGAAGACAAGCAATGTTATTTACACCACTATTGAGAAGTTCAATCATTTCAGCCGTCAAAAACCATCCTTCCCCTGTTTGGTGACCGAGGGAAATCAATTGAGACGCTGAGTGGGCCTTCTCTTCAATTCGACTAGGGACAGTAAATCGATTGCTAGATTCAAGGGCTTTTCGCATTTCTTTGCGATAGTACTCAATAAATTTAATGGCCACATCGCTGGTATATTTTTTCATTAAAGAGGTATCTAATAATTGATTTTTGATTGTATTGTTATAACTTGAATACAATAAGAAATCGGTTAAGTCAGGAACAATGGCTTCTGCTCCCATATTTTCCAAAGTTGCCACCAAGTGATTGTTGGCAACAGGGTGGTATTTTACAAGGATTTCCCCTACAATACCCACCTTTGGTTTACTTTCATTGGTAACGGGAATGTTGGCAAAATCACTGACGATACTTGCCATATCCTTCTTAAAGGCCAAGAATTTACCCCCCGCCACATTGAATGTTGCTTTATCATTCCATTTCTCATACAAATCATTCGTGGCGCCGACTTCAACTTCATAGGGTCGGACTTGATAAATCAAACGCATAAATAAATCGCCGTAAATCAAGCCTATAGCCAGTTTGTTCAATAATTTGGGCGAGATTTTAAAGCCTTCATTTTTTTCTAAGCCACCTGAGTTGAGAGAAATGACGGGAATATGATCGAGTCCTGAGTCTTTCAATGCCTTTCTCAAAAATCCTATATAATTAGTCGCACGGCAACCGCCGCCTGTTTGAGAGATAATGACACTGGTGTTGTGTAAATCATATTCACCAGATTTTAAAGCTGCCATAATCTGACCAATGGTAATAATTGAAGGATAACATGCATCGTTATGAACATGTTGAAGACCTTCTTGTATAGCCAACTCATCTACTGAAGGTAATACCACTAGGTTATAACCCTCACTTTGGAACGCCGCCTCAAAGAGTCTAAAATGCATAGGCGACATTTGAGGGGCTAATATGGTGTGAGTTTCCTTCATAGCCTTTGTAAATTCTATTCGTGTTGAAACTGGCTTAGCGCCCTTTTTATTCACTGTTTTTTTAGTCAAGGAAAGGCGTTCTTGGGAGGTTAATGCTCCTCTGTTGAGCCTATTAAAATCTTCGTCACTTTTGTTTCTTTCTGACATGACGGCCATCAGTGAACGAACTCTAATCCGAGCCGCTCCTAAATTATTGATTTCATCGATTTTAATGACCGTATGGGTTTTATTTTTCTTAGCTAAAATTTCTTCAACTTGGTCGATGGTTACCGCATCTAAACCGCAACCAAAGGAATTGAGCTGAATGAGTTCCATATCAGAATGTTTGCTGACAAATTCAGCGGCATGATAAAGTCTCGTATGGTACGCCCACTGGTCAACGATTCTTAAGGGTCTAGTCAAGTCAGATAAATGAACAATTGCATCTTCTGAAATAACTGCCATGCCATAGTTTGAAATCATTTGAGGAATCCCGTGGTTAATTTCAGGGTCAATATGATAAGGACGTCCAGAAAGAATAACAATTTTTCTATTTTCTTTTCTAGCCTGTTCAATCATCTCTTCTGCTTTAATTTTAAGGTCATTCTTATAGATTTCAAGTTCACCATACGCGCAGTCGATTGCCCTCTCAATATCTCTAGGATCAATATCGTATTTAGCCATTTCTCTTTGGGTGATTTTAACCATTTTGTCTCGATCAAACAAAGGTAAAAATGGATTAAAGTAGTTAATTTCAGGTTTTTCAATATGTCCTACATTGAGGCGAATGGTCTCAGGGTAAGACGTTACAATTGGACAATTATAGTGATTATCCGCATTAATAGATTCCTTGATTTCATAAGGAATACTCGGATAGAAAATATTATTCACACCGCGCTCGATTAAGTCCTCTATATGCCCATGGACCATTTTAGCAGGGTAACAAACAGATTCTGAAGGAATAGAGTCTATACCTTTGCCATAAACCTCTTTAGAAGAACGTCTTGACAATTCCACTCGGTACCCTAAATCTGTAAAGAAACGATACCAGAACGGATAATTCTCATAAATGTTTAAAACTCTAGGAATGCCAATTGTGCCTCTATAAGCCTTTTCATTTGAAAGAGGTTTATATTGGAACAATCTTTTGTATTTGTAATCAAAGAAATTAGGACCCCTATCTATAACGGTATGGTCCTTTAGACCTCTTTCACAGCGATTGCCTGAAACAAAGCGCTTGCCATTTGAAAAAGTCTGAATAGTGAGCAAACATGTATTCCCGCATAATTTGCATCTATCATTGGTTATCTCTACGTTGAAATCAGACAATTCTGAAGCAGGTAAAATAGTGGAAACAGTTCCCTCTATAAAATTATCTTTTGCGATCAACGCCGCACCAAAGGCGCCCATAAGCCCTGAAATATCAGGACGAATGACTTCTACTCCAGTGGTCAATTCAAAAGCTCTAAGCACTGCATCGTTAAAGAAGGTACCGCCTTGAACTACGATTTTGTTTCCTAAGGCTTTGATATTCTTAAGACGTATGACTTTATACAAGGCATTTTTAATGACGGAGTAAGCAATCCCCGCAGAAATATCTGCTACACTGGCCCCTTCTTTTTGCGCTTGTTTAACTTTTGAGTTCATGAATACGGTACAGCGTGTACCTAAATCTACTGGTTCAGAAGAGTGAACAGCTTCTTTTGCAAAGGATTTTACATCCATACCCATGGCAATGGCAAAGGTTTCAATAAATGAACCACAACCAGAAGAACAGGCTTCATTGAGCATAATACTTTCAATAAAGCCATTTTTAATCTTTAAGCTCTTCATATCTTGCCCACCTATGTCTAGGACAAAGGTGACACCTGGTTGGAAGTATTCTGCTCCTCGGTAGTGGGTAATGGTTTCAATTTCGCCTTCATCGATCATTAGGCCAGCTTTTAAAAGATGCTCCCCATAGCCAGTGACCACGCTTTGCCCGATGTAAGTACATTCAGGCATAAGGTCGTACAATTCTGTTAAGGCAATGCATGCAGAATGTAGGGGATTGCCTTTGTTAGAGTCATAATGTTGATATAGCACTTGTCCTTCTTGGTCAATGGCAATCAATTTAGTGGTTGTGGAACCTGCATCTATTCCAAGGAAAATAGGTCCTTTGTAGGTTGCTAATTCGTTGCGTTTAACCTTATAAGTCTGATGCTTCTTCTGGAACGCTAAATAAGCCTCTTCGTCTTTGAAAAGTGGCTCTAAGGATACGCTCTCAATATTATGAAGGTCCCCCCCATTTTTAATCTTCTCCATCAAGGTTTCTATTGTAAACTCAGGTGTTTGTTTAGCCGATTCAACGGCACAACCTAAAGCAACCATATAATGGGCAAATTCAGGGGCAATAATTTCGTTTTCTGTGAGACCAAGGGTCTTGTAGAATCTTTCTCTAAGTTGAGATAAGAAAAATAGCGGTCCACCTAGGAAAGCCACTTTGCCTTTGATTGATTTACCACATGCTAAACCACTGATAGTTTGATTGACCACCGCTTGAAAAATTGACGCCGCAAGATCTTCTTTTGGGACCCCTTCGTTGATAAGGGGCTGAATATCTGTTTTGGCAAATACACCACAACGAGAGGCAATTGGGTGAAGTGTATGATAGTTTTTAGCCAGTTCATTGAGACCAGCAGCATCTGTATCAAGTAAAATAGCCATTTGATCAATAAAAGCACCTGTACCACCTGCACAGACACCATTCATTCTCTGTTCAACTGGGGTTGAGAAAAAGGTGATTTTCGCGTCCTCTCCACCTAATTCGATTGCCACATCTGTTTCTGGGAACAAGCGTTCAACCGCTTTAGTTCCAGCTATCACTTCCTGTATAAATGGAATCCCTAGTTGTTCAGCCAGTGCTAAACCACCAGAACCTGTTATTTGAAACTTTAAGCTAATATTTCCTAAATGCTTGTAGGCGTTTTGCATAATATCTTCAACGGATTTTTTGATTTCAGATCCATGACGAACATACTCCTTATGTATGATGTTCGTTTGATCGTCAATGATAACCATTTTTACTGTCGTTGAACCGATATCAAGCCCGCCCCATAGGCTTACTGACATTTGAAGCCACCTCGATTACATCTATTTAGTATTCTTGAATTATACGCCTGAGGCGAGGCCCCTTCAATAGGTCAAATGTAAATTATTTATGAACGAAATAACAGAATTTAATAAGATTTATTAATATTTTCATTAATCCAGAATAATACATCAGAGTATATTTCTTGTCGATTAACTTCATTGGTGAGTTCGTGACGGGCTCCTGGGTACATTTTCATTTGAACACGGCTAATACCAGCACGTTTAAACTGGTCGGAAACGAATTGAATGGCTTGTCCATTTTTAGAAAGTGGATCGTCCTGTCCTGAGATAAATAAATACGGTTTGTCTTTTGGTATTTTGTTGACATTTTCTTGTTTGGAAAGTTGTATAATTCCCGTTAAAAAATCCACATAAAACTGAGCGGTAAATATCTTTCCACATTCTGAATCCTCAATATATTTGTAAACTTGAATTTCATCTCTGCTAAGCCAATCGAAATCTGTTTTGTTGGGCTTAAATTTTTTATTATAACTACCAAAAGAAAGCTTTGTCATTAAAGTTGACCGATGCCTTGGTCCTTTTTGATTACATTCTCTCTTAGCAAACCAAAGGGCCAAATGGTTAAGCCAATTAGGGTTATTCCCTGTTCCACAAATAATTGCCCCATCAATATTGTTCCCATATTGGGTTAGATAGTCTCTAAGTGCAAAGGACCCCATGCTATGTCCAAATAGATATATTGGTAAACTTGGATAGTCTTCTTTTATTTTTAGAGTCATAAGATTTAGGTCTGACACCAACTTATGCCAACCCTCTTCATGGCTTAAATAGCCATAATCTTCTTCCGTTTTAGCACTATCACCGTGGCCTCTATGGTCATGTCCGTAAACGATGAATCTGTTACAGTTTAAAAACTCAGCAAATTCAGTATATCTGGACAAATGTTCTGCCATTCCATGAGAAATTTGAACCACACCGAGAGGCGACTCAACTTCATCCCATTTTATACCTTGAAGTTCTAGATTATCTGCACCTAACAGTTTAAACATTTCCACTGTCGAAAACCCCTTCCCTTGCTTTTTTATAGTGTTGGATGGTCCAATTTGACATAACCTTTAAGTCAACGCATGGCTCTACTGAATCTTCTATCCAGCGAGAAATATAAATATGATCTGAGTCATACCTTTCAGCCTGTCTTATAGGGTTAAATATTCGAAAATAAGGCTGTGCATCTGTTCCTGTGGATGCGCACCACTGCCAACCACCGTTGTTCAGTGCTAAATCCCCATCTCGGAGCATTTCATAAAAGTAGGCCTCTCCTAGTCGCCAATCTACGCCTAAATGCTTTACCAAAAAGGACGCACAAACCATGCGAAGTCGATTGTGCATATTTCCCTCAGATTTAAGTTGTCTCATTGCAGCATCAACAATTGGAAACCCAGTTTGACCATCCTTCCATTTCTGGAATAGTTCAGGATTATTTGGCCAAACCAAATTGCGGTAGACCTCTCTGAATGATTCTTTTTCCACATTTGGGAAGTTCATTAGAATGATTTGATAAAACTGGCGCCATGCCAATTGTCTCAAAAAGGCTTCTCCATCAGGATTTAAGTAAGCTTCTCTCACCAATTGCCTATAACTGATCATTCCGTTGTTTATAGCAACTGAGAGTTGAGACGTCCCATCACTAGATGGATAATCTCGGAGACTGTCATAGGCTTTTATTTTTTCAGATAAAAAAACATGCCAACCATTTTGGTAGTAATCCTCGTCTAAAATAGGGCGACCTTTTTTCAATTTAAGGATTTCTATTTTTATTTCCTGCCACTTGGATAATTTAATACTGCTTGATGTGGAAGTTATTGTATTTAATTCTATAAAAATATTGATATTCCTCCAAGGAATTATATATAATGACATTTCTTCTAGATTAAGATGACTTCTCCAATATTTATAAAAGGGTGTGAACACCTTGTATACTAGACCATCCCCTTTGTGGAGGCTCTCTATTGGAACGCCAAAATCATCGGAGCAGCATATAAGGGTGACGTTTTGTGCTCTGAGTCCTTCTTCTAATTCACGATAGGCTTTTACGTAGGCGGGTTCGTAAACTTGGTTGAGCCATACTTTTTCAATTTGATAGTCACGACAAAGTTCTAAAACCCACGGCACCATAGAGCCCACATGGACGGCAAGTGGAATGTTCATATCCCTTAAATGACTTTCTAATGCCATTAATGCAGTGAATCTTTCAATGGCATTATGACTATACGGAGACTTAGTCGATAATTTTTGTAGCTTAGAATCAAATACCGCCCCTAGTAAGATTTCATCACAACTGCTAATAGCTGTAGCCAACCCCACTTGATCTTCAGTTCTTAGATCTCTTTGGAACAAAAACATACCTCTCATAGGCCACCTCATTTTTTTCTTTTATTCCTCTATAAGGACTGAAATTGATTGAAAGACATAGTGCATTTTGTGTTTTTATGGTACAATAAATTGAAAATTAAACAGGAGGTCTTAATATGAACTACTATTTTCTACTACTAATCGTTATTGGCTATCTTTTGGGGAGTATTCCCTTTTCATATATTGTCAGTAAATACCTAGGCAATGTAGACATTAGAAGACATGGCAGCGGGAATACAGGCGCAACCAATGTTTATAGAATACTTGGCAGAAAAGTTGGTTTAATTGCCTTTCTAGGTGACTTTTTAAAGGGTGGTATTACTGCTCTTATTGGTTATCTTGTTATGGGCAAAGATGGTGCTGCTATTTGCGCAACAATTGCTGTTGTAGGCCATTGTTTTCCCTTCTCCCTTGGCTTTAAAGGTGGAAAAGGTGTGGCAACAGCTGCTGGCATGGTAGTTTTTACCCAACCTTTGATTGGACTGATCATTTTAATCGTTCATCTTACAACGCTTAAAGTGTTTAAAATGATGTCCCTGTCTTCTATGATTGCTGCACTGTTACTGCCTGTCATGGCGGTTATTATGAATACTTCAAATATCTACGTAGGCTGTTCAGTATTCCTCTCTGCTTTCATTATTTACAGACATCGTTCTAATATTAATAAGATTATTAAAGGTGAAGAAAATACTTTCAAGTTTTAACCAAATATGTTACTATGGCTTGGTATGATTCTAATTTATCATCCTTACGCTTGGGGGTAGATGGGTGCTGGTGTGTCCTCTGGTCTTCAAAACCAGTTTGAGGGGTTAAGAGCCTCTTAGGTGGGTTCGATTCCCACGTACTCCCGCCAAACTCAAAAAGGGCTGTCTCAGAATGATTTGATATCATGTATTGAGACAGCCCTTTAAATTTTTAATAAATGTATTTGCCAAAAATGTATATCATTTAGGTGTGTTCATTGATATTAGATGAGAACCTCGTAAATATTGAGTTCTCCTTCTTTTTCGCTAAATGTAGCAAGAAGTGGCACTAATCGTTGGAAATGTTCTGTTTCCATATGCGCTTTTAGATGGGCTCTACTCTCCCACTGCTCAATAAAACTAATAACGGTAGGTGTCTTTGTGTCTTGGCACAGAGAATATTGAATACAACCCTCTTCTTTTCGAGTTAATTCAATGAGTTCACGTGTGGTTTCAATATACGCTTCTACTTGACTTGGAATAATAAATTTTTTAGCGACAACTTGAATCATAAAACCGTCCTTTCACAGGTGACTTATTACAAAATCATCTTTTTTATTTTTAATTTTTTATGCAATTCCCTAGGGAAAATCATATATCATTAAGATATCACATATTTTGGAGGTTTTGCTCATGAAAAAACTATTTATTAAAAACCGCGAGAAACTTAATTCGTATTTAAACGATGGCGATCTTGTGATCCTATATCAAGGAAATGCACCTAAAAGCACTGCAGACGCTAATTACACCTTTAAGCCGAATAAGAACTTCTTCTATTTTACAGGCTTAAATCAAGAAAATTTTGTTGTTGCACTCCATAAACAAAACGGTGCTATTGTGACCAATCTGTTCATTGAAATGCCCAATTATGATGTGGAAAAATGGTATGGCAGAAAGATTTCAAAAGAAACTGCATCAGCAATATCTGGCGTTGAAACGGTTCAGTATACCCAAGAATTTGAAGCATGGCTCACACGCTTAGTTTATGCGGATAAAGTAAAAAAACTGGTATTTGACTTAGAAAAACTAGGTTATTATGAAGCCGATTCTTATGGACATAAGCAAATGCTAGAAATTCAAAAGAGATTCCCATTTATACCAGTGGGTACTATTCATCCTATTGCCACTAAACTTCGAATGGTTAAGGAAACTCAAGAAATTGATCAAATGCAAAAAGCCATCGATATGACCAAAGAAGGTCTTGAATCTATTATGAAATTCTTGAAGCCTGGTGCTATGGAATATCAATTAGAAGCAACCTTTGCCCACTCTATTCGTATGAACGGCGCAGACGGCTCTTCCTTCCCTACTATTGCTGCCAGTGGCTCAGAAGCTGTTATTTTACACTATGTTGAGAACAATAGACCTCTTGAAGACAATACTTTGGTGCTTCTTGACTTAGGGGCTCAATATAAAGAATATGCGGCGGATATTACTAGAACATATCCAGTGAACGGCAAATTCACAGATAGACAAAGAGAAATCTATAACATCGTCTTAAAAGCAGAACAAGCGGTTATTGATATTATGAAGCCAGGGATTGCTTTCACAACCCTTAATGAAACTTGTCGAAATGTCCTTTCAGAAGAATTGATTAAAATCGGTTTGATTGCTACGATTGATGAGCTTTCAAAATATTACTATCACGGTGTCAGCCATCACCTCGGTTTAGATGTTCACGATCTTTGCGACAGAGAAGGCACACTGGAACCAGGTATGGTATTCACCGTAGAACCAGGGCTCTACATCGCCGAAGAAGGCATTGGCATTAGAATTGAAGACGATGTACTCGTTACAACAGATGGTCGCAAAGTCCTCTCAGAAGCAATTATCAAGACGCCTGAAGCCATTGAAGCTTTTATGGCAAATTGTTAATTTATATTTGAAACCCCTCTGAACAAATGATTATAGGAGATTGTCATGGCTCACTTTACTAATGTACCAACTAACGGGGAATTGGGAATTATCGTTCTTCAAAGCTGCGCTGAAATGGGACAAAAAATCGACGAGCATATTCGAGCTAAAAGAGATGTTGAACGTTCATTTTTAATTAAGTCCAAAGACATCCGTTTCTCTAATGGAGAAGGAAAAGTAATTTTAGACGAAACTGTTCGTGGTAAAGACATTTATATTCTTGCAGATGTAGGCAATTACAATATTGCATACAATATGTTTGGCTTTGAAAATCACATGGGCCCAGATGAACATTTCCAAGATATTAAACGTACCATTTCTGCCATTAGAGGCAAAGCCAATCGCATCACTGTAATCATGCCCCTGCTCTATGCCTCAAGACAACACCGCAGAAAAGGCAGAGAATCTCTTGATTGTGCAATGGCTCTTCAAGAGCTCGAAAGACTCGGCGTACATGAAATCATTACCTTTGATGCTCATGACCCAAATGTGCAAAATGCTATTACACTCACCTCATTTGAAAACCTGTACCCAACTTATGAAATTGTCAAAAGCTTTATTACCAATGAACAAGAACTGATTTTGCATAAGGATAATCTTTTGGTCATAAGCCCTGACACAGGCGCTATGGACCGTGCGGTTTACTATTCAGGGGTTCTTGGTGTAGATATTGGCCTTTTCTATAAGAGAAGAGATCACTCGCAAGTCGTCAATGGGAAAAATCCTATTATTCAACATGAATATTTAGGTCGCGATGTGACAGGTGTTGACGTTCTCATTGTGGACGATATGATTGCTTCAGGGGAATCCGTTGTGGATATAGCCCACGAACTTAAAGCTAGAAACGCTCGGAATGTTTATGTGGCTTCTACTTTCTGTTTCTTTACCGAGGGTATTGAGAAATTTGAAAAGTTGTATAAAGAAGGCATCATTACTCGAGTATATTCTACTAACCTGACTTATATTCCTGAGAGTGTAAGAAATGCTGAGTGGTTTACAGAGGTTGACCTGTCTAATTTTATGGCCCGTGTGGTCAATAAATTAAACTACGATCAGTCCATTGCCCCTTATCTTGATGCCACAGGTATGATCAAAGAACTTCTTGAGAAAAAATAAGCTTAAATTCAATGGGTTTTTGGTGTATAATGACATATAAACAATTGTGACTTAAGAATTAAGCAAAGGGAGTTTTCATATGTCTAGTAAAAACGTTGAAATGATGAAAAAGTTGTTAGAAGAAAAGAAAGCTAAGAACGCAAGCAACAATGCTCAAAGACCAGATAAAAAGATGGGCAGCGATTCAAAAGAAAAATCCAATAAGAGAATCGGCATTAGAAAAGTTTAATCAACAACTTCATCTAAAAAGGGTCTTACCAAATGGTAAGACCCTTTTCTATTGCAATTTACTTCAATGAGTACAGCGCCTTTATTAATGTTTTCTAGTATCCGTACTATTCTTCAATATAGCCTGCGATAGCTCCTATGACCCTTTCCATGATTTCAAGGTCCGCTATGACGTTACCAGTCTCTAGCCCATGGTCTGCGCCATCAAATTCTACAATCATGGATTCTGTCTCTTTTTCTAATAGCTTTTCGTCATAATGTTCATCATGAGTTCCCATGATAATAAGCTTCTCTCTGAAATCCTCTTGATCGAAGGCAGGCGAAACGGGTGTCAATAGAATCAACTTTTGAGAAAATTGGTTATAATCCCCCTTAAGTCTTTTCATCAATACAGTTCCTAAGCTTTTGCCAATCCAAATAATTTCTGTTTGATGTGGCTGTATGACTAAATCGATAGCCTCTTTGACTTCTTTATAGAGTATTTCAAAATCCTCTGGAAAATGGGTCAAAGAATGGTTCTGCTGAAAACCATATTGAACAGCGAGAACGTCGTACCCTGCTTGGACACATAATTTAGCACTATAGTAACAGAGTGGTTTGTGTATACTATAGTTTTGACCGCCCAGTATCACACATAAAACGCTACTATTTTGATGATGATACTCATGTATCAATTGTTCACACCAATGGGATTTTGTAACGATTCTCTTATCCATAGTCTTAGGCTCCCTTCAACAACCACAGTTATTCCCGTCTCACATGATTGGGGTTGATCCATCCATACATGACAAGGTCTTGATAGGTATTTCTGAAATAGGCGTACCCTTCTAGCAGACCTTCTCTTCTAAAGTCTAGTTTTTCTAGTACCCTTTGAGATCCAATATTTTCAGGGTAAATCAAGGCTTCAACACGGTGGAGATTCATGGCGTCTAGTCCAAAAGTCCTCATTTCTCTAAGTGCTTCGGTACAATAGCCCTGTCCCCAATATTCTTTTGATATTTCATACCCGATTTCCGCTCTACGAGACATGAGATTCCAGTTATGGAAGCCGCAAGTTCCTAAAAAAGCTCCTGTCGCCCTATGTTCAATTGCCCATCGGATGCCTCGATTATCATAATAATTCATTCTAAGATTTTCAATGAGCCGGATGGTTGCTTCCATATTTTCCACAGGCATCATACCATACCACTTCATAGTTTCTTCGTCTTTAAAAATTTCGTTAAGGGCATAACTGTCTGTAAACTCAATTTCTCTCAGCATAAGATGGGGTGTCAACAGTACAGGAAAGTTACTTTTTAGTCCCATGGTTTAGTCCTCCCGATGGATGAGTAAATGATCTAATCTGACATTTTTTGAAGCACTGAAAATAGAGTGTTCTACATTTTCAAAACGCGTAGATAAGTCGGCTATGAGTGCTTTTATTTCAGCACGTCTGCTCTCTTCTTTTTTTTCTGTGACGGAACAGCCACAATTCATAGGCGATATTTTAAGAACCCTCGTTAGGTGGAGAATATCAGATTCTCGCACAAGGTAAAGGGGTCTGATTAAAATCATATCTTCAAAATTTTGAGCTTTTATTTTGGGTAACATGGTTTTAAATTCACCGCCGCAGAGGACGTTCATGAGAATAGTCTCAATAACATCGTCATAATGGTGCCCTAGTGCCAATTTATTACACCCGAGGGACTTTGCCTTCTCATAAAGTGCGCCTCTTCTCATGCGGGCACAGAGAAAACATGGCGACTGTTTTTCTCCAGACATTTTTTCGGAAATATCGAATATTTCTGTATTAAATATATAGGCTTCAATTTCCAAAAGCTTTAAGTTTTCTTCCAACGATGCCCTTATTTCAGGCTTATACCCTGGGTCCATTACAATACACTTGATTTGAATTTCGCCCTTGTAGACTCTGACCAAAGACTCTAAGAGTTTAGCCATGAGAAGACTATCTTTACCGCCAGATATTGCAACACCAATGACATCGCCTTTTTCAATCATTTGGTAAGTTTCAAGACCTCGCATAAAAGGTGCCCATATTTTTTTTCTGTATTTGGTGTGAATAATCTTTTCAATTTCCATAAGCTTACGTTTTAATCATTAAGGCAAAAGGTACATAGCCATCCATGGTCTCTTTCATATATTTATCGACGATTTTAAAGCCCGCTTTCTCATAACATTTGATGGCACGCTCGTTAAAACGCCTAACTTCTAGGCTAATGATCTCATTAGGATAGAGGGCTTCAGCTTTTGCAGTAAGAGTTTCCATGACGGGAAGTCCAAGCCCTTTGCCACAATATTCCGGTTTTAACCCTACCCCTAAAACAATTAGATCTTCAACCCTTTGGATTCTGCCGAAGCCAATCATTTCATCATTAAGGAAGATGGTGTAAAATATTTCATTTCGAGCATCTTCATCTGCAAGCTTGCCAATGATTTTCAACCATCACTTCCCAAGGTGCAAGATTATAAACGCTATATAGTCCTGAATATACCCAAGTACAGATTTCTTTAGCATGGGCTTCTGTGAAGGCGCCTAAAGTTATATTTCTAATTTCATTTTCCATTGCCTTCACCTCTTAATAAATGCTTAGTAATTAAAGTGACCATTATATCGTTTATTTCAATTCTGATGCAAACAATCCCATGACCCATTCGTCGTGGTATTTACCATCTTTATATATTTCTTGTCTCAGAGTACCCTCATGAACAAAACCTATTTTTTGATAACTTTTGATTGCCCGTTCATTAAAAGCATATACGTTCAATTTCACTTTATGAATATTCATTTGCTCAAACACAAATCGAATTAGGACTTTCATTGCATCTGTGCCATAGCCCTTACCCCAAAATTCTGTATCCCCTATGAAAATGCCAATGGTTGCCGTGCTATTTTTCCAGTCCAAATGGTTAATACCGCAGCCCCCAATGTATTCTTTTGTCTCTTTGGTTTCAATTGCAAAGCTATAAAGGTCTTTCATAGCAGATTGACCCTCATACCATTTATATTCATCTTCAAGGGTGTAGAGAAATGGTATATTGGGTGCAAGTAAGCGCTTAATTTCAGGATTGTTTAAATATTCTTGAGCCTTTGGAACATCCTCTTTGCGATATTCTCTTAATTTCACAAGATTGCCAGTATACATAGTATTTACCCCCTGTTTTGTCTAATCTATATTTTTTTTAATAGGCTTATTAAAATTTCTCTGTGTCTATAATCATACCATCATAGGCAAATTCAATAGCCTCGTACTGTTTTTCTAAAGTGAGATAGTCCTCATAGGACTTGCCCCAATCCTCTTCCAAATGGGTGATGACAACTTTTTTAATAGCGTATTGATTTTTAAGTGCTAAAATTTCGTTCATGCTGAAGAGATCATTGCTTAAAAAATTGCCTGCCGTTAGTCGAAAATCATCTTTAAGCTTATCACAGGGAATCGTATTGCCAATAATTAAGTAATCTGCATCCTCAAATAAGTTTGAAATTGGAAATGGCTTCACATCACAAGGGGCATAAATGACTTTTTTGCCACCTTGTTGAAAGACAAACACCGTTGCCTCCCCTGCTGAAATAAATTGAATCTGAATACCATTAATTTCTAAAAGGTTCTCAACAGATTGTTGAATAATGAGATTGCGTATAGATTCATAATAGGCCATGTAAGAACCGAGTTTGCTTTTGATAGAATTGAGATCTTCCAACACATTTGACAGTGCGTAGACAGGTATAGGGTCCTGACAATGATTTCCTTCAGAAAGTTTTAACCAATCTAGTCTCAAATGTTCAAATACTCGCATTCCGAGAGTGTGGTCAGGGTCCATATGACTGTAGGCAACGGACTCAATTTTTTTAATATTGGCGGCATTTAGGGCATGGGTTATATCTTCTGGTGTGTCGATTAGCATATGTATATCTTCAAGGTATAGGCTACATCCAAATCGAGAATACGGTCGTCCCTTCTCTCGGGCTTCCTTACATACATCACATTGACACAAAGGTTTTGGAAGGGCTACGCAACCGCCACTACCTAAAATTGTGAATTTCATTTTAAGCCCTCCTTAGAATACAATTTATAAAGAAACCACCCTTCATCACTAAAAGGTGGTTTTAATAATTAACTTAAGCAATCATACCAAAATACGCTAAAATCAAAAGACCTAGTACGATTCGATACCAGCCAAAGACTTTAAAATCATGTTTTTTAATGTAGCTCATAAGGAATTTAATGACTACAATCGAAACGGCAAAGGATACCAACATGCCTACAGCGAGGACTACTAATTCCCAACTTGTAAAGACCATGCCATACTTTAGTAATTTCAATAGACTAGCACCAAACATAACTGGAATCGCTAGGAAGAAAGTATATTCTGCGGCTACCGTTCTTGATACCCCTATCAAAAGTGCGCCTACAATAGTTGCCCCTGAGCGTGAAGTTCCTGGGAATATTGCAGCAATCAATTGGAAGAGACCAATAATAAGGGCTGTTTAAAAGTGATTTCTGCTAAACTATTAATTTTAGAAGTTTTTCCTTTGTACCTAGTTTCTATGACGATAAAAGCAATACCAAAGACAATCAAGGCAATTGAAATTGGCTTATAGAATAAAATAGAGCCTCAAACGTATCATTGTACAATATGCCAATAACTGCTGCAGGGATACAAGACACTAAAATTTTCATCCATAGAATCATGGTATCCATATTCACATACGAGAGAATCCCTTTTCTGGCCATAGGTCGAGAATTGTCTTTTTTCCCAAAGGGGAAAATCTGATGCCAAAATAAAATCACGACGGCCATTATGGCACCTAGTTGAATAACAACTTCGAAAAGACTCAAAATTCCTTGCTTACATCTAACTTAATAAATTCATTTAACAAAATCATATGGCCTGTACTACTTATAGGTAGCCACTCTGTAACACCTTCAACAATTGCAAGTAAAATAACTTTTAACAATTCAATAAAATCCATTTTCTAAACTCCAATTCTTAATTTTTAATCACTACCATTGTCCGTTTCATCTGTGTCTTCTTCAGACGTGCCATGCTTGAGGTACAAACTTGGTATAGCTTTTGAAAGTACAATTGTTGTAATCAAACCAATGTAGTAGATGAGTGCACATAATACACCTATGCCATTACTAGCTTTCACACTTAATTGATACTCACTTTGCATATAAGCACTAATGCCCATATATACAGCACCGCCAAGGAGAAGTACTACAAAAACCAAAATTGCTTTAATAGGTCTACTCATTTTAATATATTCACCCTTTTTTGATTAGTGTTAACATCAATCATTATACATGGTTTTTAAGCATTCGTCATGATGGATAAACGTGTTATTTTCACAATACTTTAGCATTTGCATTGTCCCACTTAGATTATTTTAGCTGATTGTGTTCAGATGTCTCTCCTTTGAGTGAACTGCGTTTAAGAAATAGTGCTTCATTCCAATAAGAATCAATAATCTGATGTTCAACCCTTTCATTTTCTAACAACATAGTAAAAGACTTTACATGGCTAGCACTATGCAAACTAGAATATTTTCGCCGCCATGAACTGCCATTTGATTGAACCAATATCGCTCTCTGATTTTGTAAGCCGCCACAACAGATTCCTCGTTTGGGGATTGGGAATACCTAGGGCAGTTTCTTACAGTCTGAGTTGGGTCCACAAATTGATGAAGGACTGAGGCCTCTTCAGCGATCAATTGAAGAACAGAACGACGAACATGGTTAAGTTCTAAACAATCTTCATTAAACTCTTCAGCTATCACTGCAATATCTTTTTTTCTAGGATTTCTAAAACAAACGCAACAAACTCGGTAAACACCTCTATGTTTATTTCTTTATTTAGGTATTGAATATAGTGATTAATTCCAAGAATATAATACATCCCTTTGTCTCCTAGACCAAATAGTGAATTTACTTGTATAATCGCCAGTTTGGTTAACATAATATAATTACGTAACCATGTGAAGAAATTATAAAATAGCCAAATTTTTCTTTAATATTTCTATGTCATTAATTTTAACAATGTCTAGTTTAATATTGAATTCCTTTCCCATTATATCGACTATTCTAAGGGTACTACCTAATATAAGGGTATTTTCAATGTCACTTCGTCTAATTCTACTTTTCGGTCTTAAAAGACCGCGATCCTTGTAAATATAATCTTCTTCTAGTTTAGATAGTTTCTTGAACCCACATAAATTGAACTGTACATAAAACACATCAGAGATGTAAGCACTACTTGGAATAGCGGTAGTAAAAGGAATAACCCCATATCCATTGGTGTTAAAGCAAAAATACTATTAATCCTAAGTTAATAACAGCGACGATTCCCACCCTAATGCTAAGAATAGATGTAATTCATTTTTTGAATATTTCATTTCAATCGTCATAGCTTAATCCAATACCTTTCAAGAAGTTCACCTGTTTCATCTTCTATATTTGACTCATAAATCCCATTGTTATTTAAAATCACTTTCCTCGAGGCCTTATTTTTTGAACTGCATAATACCAGGGCCTCAGATATATTTAATTTCTTTACTTTCTGTAGGGCCAACCTGAGCAGTTCAGTCCCTAAACCATTGCCTCTTTCGGATGGTTTTATATCATAGCCAATATGCCCTATGTACTTACTTAAAAAGTCTGTACCAATATCAGGTCTGATTCTGACAATTCCCAGAAGCTCACTTTCATCTCTTACCAACCAATAAGTATGTGAGGCAGTCCAGCCTTCTGGTACACCTATTCCATTTTTTCTATCCTCTAAAAATTTTAGGTAATTTTCAAATCTTCTTTTCCGTAACGATACATGTCCTTATAGATGGTTGCACTAGACTCGTTAATGGCATTATATTCTTCATAATAGCTTGTAAAAGAATCTTTGAATCTTTTGTCTGGGCCTATTAGTTTTATATTATCCATAGAAGTACCTCCCACCATTAGAAAAACATTTAGCGTTATCTAAATTACTTTGCAGACACAATTTGAATGATGCCTATCCCTATATTCAATAAAAATGCAATCCCTGCAAGTGCAGCCGTTACGGTATTCATTGTCGTTTTTTTCACTTTATTATCTTTAAGGTACTTAAACGCAATACTGCCTGCGAGAAAAGCAGTCGCTATAGGCATGGCTCCCGTAATGGTTATATGACCTATAAAATAGTAAAATCCTAACACGATTATAGCAACGGCTGAGAGTATCCCCATGAGTCTTATTGGATCATAATTATATTTTTTCATAACATTTTCCTTTCAATCCACTGACTGATTATTTTATTTTAAAGATTAAGCTGACCTAATGTTTAGCAAAGTGTTAATTTCTACGCCTTACAGCGATTATACCTATACTGACAATGTCTGTAACTGTCGGTAGTCTATTTTTCATATGCATTCTCAAAAATTCAAAACACAAAGCAAAAACATATTTGCTAAAACCACTTGTCCATGAAGGCTGACATCTATATTTTTATTAATTTCTGAAAACCAACCACTTTGCGATATTTACTGATCAAAATTTACCCCCTTATTTAAGTTAATAGTAATCTGCTATTTAAATGAAGGTATTCACTTTAGCATAACACAATAGACCATATGATTTTATCGCTTTTAGTATTTACAAAATAGATACAGATTGGTTCTAACGTAATTATATATAGCCTAAAGAATAGAATAAGGTTAAATATTAAATTAACCTTATTCTACACACATTTTCTGAACTTTTAATTTCTAATTTACATTTTAAATTTATAATGTATTTAATTAATAATACCTACACTTCTTAAATCCGCAGTTTTAAACGCAAGGCCGTTACATTGATTTTAATCTTCCCTGTTCCATCTTTCGCCTCTGGGAAGTCGTACTCCACAACACGTAAATAGGCATATTGAATGCCGTTCCATTATAGACCATATCTTTAGTGAAAGAACTTCTCGGAGAACCATAAATCGTGTAAATTTTATTATTATTTTTTGTAAAAATAATGGTTTCACCATCCAAATTGAACTAATGCCATAAGTATTTTCAAGTTCAATTGCTGTTGTCCACTCATCTTTGAATTTTTTATTTATTGCATTAACTTTTTCTTCGTACTCTTCTCTTTTTGTTTTGCTTCAAGTTCTAATGCTTTTCTTGCTTCCGCTTCTTTTTCTAACTCTTTCTAGCAATTCTTTTTTGGCTTCATCTTCTTTTTCTAACTTTATTCTAGCTTCTTCATCTTTTGCCATTTGTTCGGATAGTGCTTCTGAAGCTTTGTCGCTTTTATACCATGAATAATGTAAATCAAATGCACTTCCATCAATATATGAAATATAACCCTCTACAAACCTGGACGCATCAGAATTAACGCCACCATATGAAATCCACTCGTCATATACTTTACCAAATATTTTTTTAAGTTTATCTTCAGATAGATTTATATCGTAGCCTGGTATTTGAGAAAGATCACTTAAATAACTAAAAATTTCACCTTTGGTACTACGATAAGAAACACCATTATAGGTCCATCTAAACAGTTTGTTTGAAATTGATATTTTTAGGTACAATTATAACTTCACTGTTGCTTGTACTCCCTTTTCTACTACTTTTATAATATAAATCATATCCTTTATAGGGATGTCCCATTAATTTATTATATCCTGAATACTCACCTGTTCCTTTAACTGTATACATATCTTCATATCTAAGCTTACCAAGCTTATTGGATGCATCATATACAGAAACTGTCTCATATACATCAATAAGAGCTTGATCGACTTCGCCAAATTGTTATGTATCGATTTTCATTATTCCAACCTACAGAATATCCAGCAGCCTCAGAAACAAATTTTAAAGGAACATACATAGTACCTTTAATTAATTGAGGTGCAACTGATATTGGTTTGGCTTCACCATTAACGTATGCCACTTTGCTACCTATTGTCAATTTAATAGTAGCATCCTTCGAAGAAGCAATAATAGTTTTAGTCTTCTCATTCCATACTACATTAAATCCTAAGGCATCGAAAATTTCCCTTAACGGAACTAATGTAGTACCATTCTTTTGTACCGGTTTATTTGAGAGCTCCAGTGGCTGGCTATCAAAATAAACCGGTATTGTTGCATCAGCAAAAACTGGTAAAACAGAAATTAAACAGAGTAAAACAGTAATTATATATTTTTTCATAATAACGCCTCCTGTAAATTTTATCTCACATTATAACATTTATACAATATATTATCAATTTGACATCGATATTGTAAATAATCAATATATATTTGCTTCTATAATCTGGAATGGATTGTTAATATGGCGCATAACGAAAGACGAACTGACCACGTTGCCGTGCTTGACGCTTCAGCGGCAAGTTGGCGGGGCTTTTGCACGGTTCTCCGCAAAAGGCGTGACAATAGGCAATGGCGTAAGTTCGGAGTTATACGACGGTATTCGATACCACTCATTCTAAAATCTATATTTCTTCTAGTTTTACCTTCAACTAAGCCTCTCGGTTCTATAACTTAATCAAATAGCGTTCAATCTCCACACCTTCAACCATATCTTCTGAATCTAATGTTCCGCCATTTCCCGTGATTATTTTCGAAGATGCTATATTCGATTTATCACATGTTAGTAGTACTTCTTTTAGCCCAAGTTTTTTTTGCTTCTTCAAGTGCTAGTTCTAGTAGTTTCTTCCCATATTTTCTGCCTCTCTCTTCAGGAGAAACCACATATCCAATATTACCGCCGTACTTACTTAAATAGTCATTTAATTCTGTTCTAATGCTTACATTTCCCAGCAAGTGTTTACTCTCGTCCACTAAGAAAAATGTATGAGAAGGAACATAACCACTTGGCAGTTGCATCCTATCTTCTAACTTTTTACTTTCATTAATCCATGTTTTATAATCTAGGTTCATTAAGTTGCTAGAAAAAGGCATCTCATGAGCCTCTTTAAAAGCATCACAGTAATATATGTATGAAGCTTCACTGCATTGGTCTAGTTTTTTTAATTTCATATTAGTCCTACTTTCTTAATCTAGGCATGATTTATGTATTATTAATCACATTCATAATGGCTCATAGAATTTGATCTTCTTCTAATCTTTAAAAGTAAATATACAGTCCAAAGTTGGAATGCTATCATAAAAGTGCAGTCGCAAAACTCACTAAATAAGATATGATAAATATAACCCATATGTATGAAAGTGAGGATTCGACATGAAAACTTATGATACCGCCTTTAAAATTGAAGCAGTCAAACTTTCTGATGAAATTGGACTTGCTACAGCTGCAAAGCAACTTGGTGTTCCCTATCACACCTTGTCCAACTGGCGCCAAAAACGTACCCATTACGGCGAGCTCGCCTATGTTGGCAGTGGAAACTTGCGTATAGACCCTAGAAGTCGTCGCGAACTTGAACTTGAAAAAGAAAATGCTGAGCTCCGCAAGGCCAATGAAATTCTAAAGGATGCATTAGGTTTTTTCGCAAAAGACCGGAAGAAGTAAAACCCCAGCGTTTATACGTTTTCATCAGTCTAAGGCGTTCAAAATACAGCATTCATGACCTTTGTATAGCTCTTAGGGTCAGCGAGTCAGGTTATTTTAGTACAGACCGACTTAAACGTGAAGACCTTCTTCTGGGTCATATCAAAGCTATTCTAAGTCAATATCCTGACAACGATAACTATGGCGTTCAGCGGGTTCATTTAGGACTTTTACAGATGGATCAGAACGTAAGCTACAGTACAGTTTACCGAATCATGAAGAAACATCAGATGCTTAAAAACGGAAACGTCATCCTAATGGCATTACCCGTGAAGATGCTGCAGCACAGAAGAGCGAAAATATAATCCAGCGAGACTTTACGGCAACAGCGCCGAATCAGAAGTGGTTGACCGATATCACTGAGGTACAGTGTTCCGATGGCAAACTTTATATAGCACCAATTCTCGACTGTTTCAATGGCGAGATTGTAGGTCTATCAATGGATAACAACATGCGTAAAGAACTGTGTATTCAAGCCTTTGAGAACGCATGCAAATCTCAAGGAGCAAAAGCTATGATTCTCCATTCAGATCGAGGAAGTCAGTATACAAGTTATGACTTTCGAAATGCTTTGGCTCAGTATGGTGCCACACAAAGTATGAGTGGCACTGGTAGATGCTATGATAATGCAAGGATGGAGAGCTTCTTTGCTACTTTGAAAAAAGAGAAACTCTACCGAATAGGAACAGAACATTTCCCAATGCACCAGATCAAGTCAGTAATTTTTCGCTACATCATGATTTATTACAACAAACAGCGAATCTATACATCAAACCCACAAGGTTTGTCACCGTACGCCTATCGTATGAAAAGTTTAGTAACGACCCAAGCTGCATAACTATTGTTGTCGATTAAATAAACTCAAGCAATTTCAATAGGATTATCCACCTTGATTAATTTAGTGAGTTTATAGACTGCACTTTTCTTGACTATTCCAATCACAATCTGGGAACTTTCGTATAACGAAAGACGAACTTACGTCGTTGCCGTGCTTGACGCCCCAGCGGCAAGTTGGCGGGGCTTTTGCATGCGCAAAAGACGTGACAATAGGCAATGGCGTAAGTTCGGAGTTATACGATGGTTTTCTTTTTATTGTTTTAATAAGCATTATATTCCATATATTTATTATAAAAAAAGAGGATTTCTCCCCTTACTTTACTTTTCTTGCATTTATCCATGATTCAATTTGCTTTTCATCCATTTCGCCTGAAGCCACTGATAATCCTAAATTGACCAATTCTATTTGGCTGTATTGAATTTCAAGTGAATTGATTTTCAAAAGCATCAGCATTACGGATACACCAATTCTTTTATTCCCGTCAACAAATCCATGATTACTAATTAAGCTATGGGTTATAGCAGATATTTTTGATTCTAAACTTGGATAAAAATCCTCTCCTGAAAAACTTGCCTCACCTCTATGAAGTGCGCTTTCTACTAAGCCATAATTTTTGACTCCGTGGCTACCACCAGTCTTTTCGATGATTTTCTCATGAAATACTACAACTTGCTTGATATCTAGATTTTTCATTTGGCAAGCTCCAATAAAGCTTCCTTATTTTCATCAATAATTAGATCCATTAATCCTTCAATTCTTTTGTTCTCTTTCTCTTTGAGGAACTCAATAAAATCTATTACTTCCGCTTGTCTGTCAGTTGATAATTCTTCAAACTCTTTTACAAATTTCTCTACAAGTGTCATACAAATCACCTCTTACTATTTATTATAACCGATGACAGTTGGTATTGAAAAGGGTTTAAACTGTCGTAAATTGAGAGCCGTGTGTGTAAGAATTACTTATACCCAATGCATGGAAATTATTGTTATGTTTGCCGCAATTGCAACGAGTATATATCATGTTTAATCAGATTTTGATTTTTCTTTAAATCAAAAAAATGTAATTCAAATAACAAAATTTTGCAAAGAAAACTGTCGTATAACGAAAGACGAACTGACGACGTTGCCGTGCTTGACGCCCTAGCGGCAAGTTGGCGGGACTTTTGCAAGTACCACCGCAAAAGGCATGACAATAGGCAATGGCGTAAGTTCGGAGTTATGTGAAGGCCGTAAATCAAACTCAACAATAATTTTCTATTATATCTAATTATAAATCGATCTTTTTATTATTCCATTGAGAAGACTTTCTCAATATTCTCAACTGTAAAATCATACCACTTAATGTCTTCTTTTTTGTTCTGCTCATCAATAAACTTAAAATAATCACTTTCCGTTATTTCTAATTGATTCTTAAAATAAGAAATTACATTTTTATCACCTATATTATGAGATTCTGAGTACACTTCGTTTTGAATACTGCGATTATTTATTGAAAATATCATTCTACCAAACCCACTGTCAGAGGCACCACCAGAAAAACTAAATGTTCCATCAATTTTAATATTCATAAGTTCTCTGAAAAATATATTATATCCATATACTTTATTATCATCATATTGTAAAATTTCATATTGAATTTCATCAGTAAAAAGTACAACTTCTGGTATTTCATCTCCATCTAAATCTATTACAGAAAAATTTTTTATTGCAAGTGCTTTATCCAATTTAGAACCATTTACAAAATCAAATTTATTCAATCTCACGTCAACTTTATCATCTACATTGTAAAAATCACATTCACTTTTAACTACCTTCTTTAATGTCGACATAGCTAAACTTCTTTTTTTATCAATATTCTCTTGTTCTTTATAATTGCTTTCTTTAATACCATTCTTTACAACTTTTTCGTTCGATAATACATAAATTTTATCTAATATATTTGTTCCATATAGTTTCTGGCTCATATTTAATGCTGCACCGATTATTAGGATAGCAGTAATTAAAAGCGCACCGATTTTGGTATATTTTATCATTTTTCCTCCAGTGATTTTAAGACCTAATCTTCAACAATAATTTTAAATAGCGTTTACAATATGAGCTATATAAATATTTATTAAAGAATTAGATAGTAATGTTGTCTTAACTACTTCTAATTAAATATTTGATAAATAATCTTACAACCATATTTCTTGGAGGCTTTCACATAACGAAAGACGAACTTACGTCGTTGCCGTGCTTGACGCCGCAGCGGCAAGTTGGCGGGGCTTTTGCATGCGCAAAAGACATGACAATAGGCAATGACGTAAGTTCGGAGTTATGCGAAGTCATTTAAATTTATCTCAAAGTCTAGAAATTTCAGCTTCGGTTTTTAATATCAAATCTTCTAATTCCTCATTACTACGTTTAAATTTTTCCATATCTGTTTCCAAAATTGCTTCAGATTCATCAATCGGTGAATCAAGTGTAATTCCGTATAAATTTTCTGCCATTTTTTCTGCTATATTATCAGATTTATTGCTTCTTCCCGTATATAAGTCAACCGAAGCTAATATATTATTTTGTTTGAATTCAGTAAATGTGTCCTTATATAACTCTGTAATTTCAATGTATTTTTCTAAAAAGAGAACAATACTTGCATTAACACTACTAAGTACCCCCCTATAAATACCCATCCTTACAGAATCCATTTCAGTTTCATAAATATCATAATAATAATTCTCAGAATTGTTATATAGAACACTAGATTCAGCAGACATATTGCAATGGACTAACTTTGACCAAGAACTATACGATACACTATAAAGATAACTTAGATCAACTATTTTAGCCATTTGTTCAATTTTTGGCAATTCTGACACTCTTATTTTTTTTGATTTGGATTCACTATATAACTTCTTATTTTCTGAAAGAATAATATGTCTTTCTTTCCATATAGGGTTTTCAATAATATCTCTTGCCCTATGGCCTTTAATCAGAGTTCTTAAAAGCTGTTGTTTCTCGTGATACCTTTCATTATAAAAATCATCGTATCTCTCAGTTTTGGATAAATATTCATTTTTTATCACTATTTCTATTATTCTTCTCGCTATAACATGAGTGTCAATTAATTTATTTTTATCTATTAATAAGAGTAGAGTATCATAACTATTAAAAATATTAACAAGAAGGAAATTTAATACTCGTTGCTTATTAGATATCTTTATGGTTAAAAGATTTTCACAATAAACTTGATTAATTTCCTAATTTCTTCTGAATAAGCTCTATTAAAGCTAAAATCTAATACCATATACCTGAATTTCTCAGTTATCTTTTGAAGCTCTTCGTTACTATGTGAATGTTCCAATTAAATTCCCCCTTGAAATATAAATGATTTCGCATAACGAAAGACGAACTTACGTCGTTGCCGTGCTTGGCGTCGCAACGCCAAGTTGGCGGGGCTTTTGCATGCGCAAAAGACATGACAATAGGCAATGACGTAAGTTCGGAGTTATACGAAGGACTTTGAGCCATTATTTTTCTCCGTTGCTCATAAATCTACTTATAATCCATTCTATTAATTTCTTTAATCCAATACTTTTCCCAATCCAATCTGCAAATCGACACCAGTATTTCGCTAGAATTATATAAAACAAAATCAGAATCAATATTGTAGAGATTAAGGAAATATTCAATTCGCTAATCCTCCATTTTTGCTCTATCTTCAGCTAAATTATAAGTACGAAAAAATATCACTGTTTAATGCAATTCAAAGTCACAATAATAATTCCAAAGCCTACTTAAAATTGACTAATCACAAATCTTTTGAAATATCCACTCTTCACTGATTCTGCCTCTTGTCGCAAAGTATCCCATGGGTAGATTTAAAACGCTCTTTAAACTCGCATCATGATTTAAAATTTCTATTAATCCAACAATCATCGCATCTTTTTCAGATATATCCTGCCCACTTAGAAATTGCCATGATCCATCGTCCTCATCATGGGTTACTAATAAAATTGGAGCGCCTTGATTAATTATTTCCTTAGTGGTGAATACTAAGGTGTCTTGTGTGCGAATTATATTATTATCATTGAATAAGTTTTTCAAAACTCTATTTAATTTATCAATAATTTTCATATATCTCAATAATTCCTCCAAAAGACTACTCAATTATTCTTGCTATTTTGACTTGATCAAAATTAGATATATCAACCTAGATAAATACTATTTCTTCGATTTTGATTACGCATTTTTTTTATTTAAAATGCTGTAAATCGAATAAGTCTTTCGTATAACGAAAGACGAACTTACGTCATTGCCGTGCTTGACGCCGCAGCGGCAAGTTGGCGGGGCTTTTGCATGCGCAAAAGACGTGACAATAGGCAATGGCGTAAGTTCGGAGTTAAGCGAAGTTTGGTCTCTCGATTATGTATTTCAACTTTTTACGTTTTTTGTCCTTATATAATTTTTGCGACAGAGATAGTTATAAACATACCTAAACCTATGCTTATCATAGTTAGTAGAGCTTGTGCCAATGTCTTAAGTGGGTCTTCATGAAATCGTTCTGGTAAAATAGGCAAATTCAGTTCTGTTTTCCTATTTACAAAATGTCTTAATAAATAATATATAGATATAGACACAATGAAACCAATAAGAAAAATATCTTTATCCATGTCATTCATGATTATTCCTCATCATTTTCAACTCTTTCCTAAATTCTACGTTTCTAAACGAATTATTATTTTTATATTTAGTGGTGGATAGTATCTACTGATGTACTTAATTTCTTCAGAATCGTAGTCATTCGTAATCAAATCAAAACTACCCGCTTAGCGGGTAGTTTGTTCCGCCCTATAAGGGCATGTTGCCCGCGTGAGCCTTAAGGCTCATTGATTTGGTTCGCCAAACGCTTGCGTTTACTGGCTGCTGCTAAAGCAGCTTTTATTTTTTGCCCTTTTTCGCTGCTTGCTCACCCGTAAACGGGTCAACATATTCCATGATACTTATTTGATCATTAGCTATATCCTCTTGGAGTTGATTTTTCACATATTCTCTTATTGCTTTTTCATTTCTTCCTACTGTATCTACATAGTAACCTCTACACCAAAAATGACGATTTCCGTACTTATATTTCAAGTTTGCGTGCTTATCAAATATCATCAAAGAACTTTTTCCTTTTAGATCTCCCATAATACTCGAAACACTATGCTTTGGCGGTATTTCGATAACCATATGAACATGGTCAGAACAAGCCGTCGCTTCTAGAATTTTTACGCCCTTTTGTTCACACAGTTTCCTCAGTATTTTTCCTACATCTGTCTTAATTTTTCCATAAATCGCTTGTCGTCTATACTTTGGTGCAAACACTACGTGATATTTGCAATTCCAAGTTGTGTGTGCTAAACTGTTCTTATCCAATTTCGGATCCTCCTTTTATTAGAAAATAGCGGTTGGCGAACCACCATTATTCTAACAAAAGGAGGTATTCTTTTTGGGCAAAGCTAAAGCTCTTTGGAACCCCCGGTAGAACCGGGGGTTTTCTGTTCACACAATAAAAAATTAAGAGGTTTTCTTTCATCCAAAGTGTCAACTTTTCTTCATCTGACTCAATAAATCGATATTTTTGATTTGAATAATACTTTCTTCTAAGTCCGTTCAATGTTCCTAAGCTTTTTCTAACTGTTGAGTTACGTGCCGACCCACAATAATGATTCTTATAATCTCGTTTATAAAAACCTCTTGAAGACTTCCCAATGTAAAGTACATTATCGTTTTCAAAACTGGAGTACTCTATTTTTTGTAATGGAATAGGTAGCTTCATCAAGTCACGAAAACAAATCAAGTATATGCCAGAGTCAGTTACACGTTTTATATCCTCTATGCTATCCTTCATTGGATCAAACATTATGTATGTTGGTTTTTGAGAATTTGGGTTTTTCATCAATTTTTCCTCAACAGTGCGGACAATTCTATTACAAATTTCGTGAATTCGAAGTTAAGCGAAGGGCTTTATTTTTACAGCCACTTCTACTTTCTATAAATAATAATTTCTAATTGAGTTGATTTCTATATCATGTTCGTTCTTAGATGCAATAATTCCAAAGCTTTCATTATATGACACTATATAATATAAGGGGTTTTTCTTTCTATGATATACTTTCATTTCGGGATCTAATAATGCATATTTTTTATAAAAATTTTCGGTACTTAGTTTTTCTTTTGAATACGAATTAGAATTTACAAAGAATTCATGCACATCTTTTTTCATGGCATAATTTGTAACTATTAATCGTAGAACAAACAAGAACACAGATAGTACAAAATAAGTAAGCATATTACCGCTAATTGCACCCATTGCATCTAAAACTAGTACTAATAAGATTGCTTGAATAATAGAACGTATTAATAATCCATAACATTGAAATGGCAACATCAGCTTCAACCTCCTCAAGTGGTTTAGATACTTGATTATTTGATTGTACCTCTACAGGCTAAAAATAATGATTTCACCAAAAGGCCTTAATAAAAAATATCCTAAAGTGACGATTATAGAGGAACTCACAAAAAATAACAAATTTTCTGGATAATTCATATTCATCTTGCAGTGATTTTGTAAATCTGTAAAAATATAGAATTGTCATTAACCAAACACCACTTACAACTTGATTAATTTTGAAATAGTACTCTATAGAATGCACTATGACTAAGGTGAATATGACAAATATTATCACTTTTAATGCTCTCAAAATTTCACCCTATATAATCAATAAATATAATTAATGCTAAATTCAATGGTATTGGATTTGATCCTTGAACAATATCTCTTTATTACAATGAGATATGCAAGTATAAAGACTTTCGCTTAACGAAAGACGAACTGACGACGTTGCCGTGCTTGGCGCCGCAGCGACAAGTTGGCGGGACTTTTGCAAGCTACACCGCAAAAGGCGTGACAATAGGCAATGGCGTAAGTTCGGAGTTAGACGAAGTTGACTTTACAATATATTCTAATGAATCTATTTAATCTTTAAAACTCATTGAAGCAAATGTAACTTCAAAATTATCTATTATCTTTTGTCCATAATTATGTCTACTATATCTAAAACTGGTCTCGGTGAACTCCATTAATTCAATAAATCCACTTTGACCATCTGATAGCTCACTTATATGATTTTTTAGTAAATCATATATTACGACTCTCGTAATTGGCCCATCTGAATAGTTTGTCGTAAGCCATTCTTCAAATGCCACATATCTCTCATTTGCTGATATGCAGTGTAACTGTCCAAAAATTCTATCTATCAATTCATTCCCATTTATAAAAAGTCTGAAGTAACTTGGGCCAAACCGAATTTCTCCATAGTATTGTAGTTCAAATTCACTCATAATATCACCCTATTAAAATTAGATGTATAAAAACTATATTTAATTGCAGTTAACTTTTGTAAAATTTCTAGTCCTTTTCATAAATACAATCTTCTATATCATTGATTACTTCAAAGTCTGAGCCTAACGCCTCAACTAATAAAGAATATGCAACATTTGTGCCTTCTCTGAATTTTTCCCTATCAGCCTTTGTCCAAGGTGCCATGTCCAATGGACTTTCCCAATTCAAGCTTTTACTATACTGAATTTCTAAATCATTGAGCACTTCTATTAATGTTTCAGAAAGTGGTAGTTCGTTATTTTCAATTGCATAACCATACTTTTCTTTTGTTGCCTCATTCATTCCCCACAAGCAAATCCCACCATGCTCGAACCAAAATCTAATTCTATAAGTTGACATAATTAAAATCATCCTTTGAGTTTTTTTGCTTTTTTTCATAATTTGAAGATAATATGCTGAGTAAGTCAATTTCGTCTAACGAAAGACGAACTTACGTCGTTGCCGTGCTTGGCGCCTCAGCGACAAGTTGGCGGGGCTTTTGCATGCGCAAAAGACATGACAATAGGCAATGACGTAAGTTCGGAGTTATACGACGTTTCTTGGAATTTCTTCACTTTAAAAACTTCAATGGTTTTAACCCCATTAATCTGACTACACACTTTCTTTAAATTGAGGTTCCGCAATATTGTCAATGACAAAAGTCGAGGTACTTCGAGGATCATAGTGTATTTCGGCTATCTGACGAATAAGTTTTATAAGTTCGGCCTGTCTATCTTTTAATGACATGGGTGCAATAATACATTGTATATCCCAATGACAGTATTTTGCAGCGTATTCAGTCTGTCTTTCAGTATGAGCCTCAACATAAATGTAAATACGCTCTTCTCCCCAAATCAAAATATAGCTGTCTCCATAGTCTCTTCCGCTTAAGCAAGTATTTGTAAAAATAATTTCACGTTCTCGGTCAATTACCCATATCGAATACTCATTAGCAGTTCTAAGCTTCCCTTCATACTTAATATTTAGTGAATTGAAATACTCCCATTGATCTTGCGGAACCTTTTCTCGTACAAAAGACATATTTTATCCTCGTGTTTTTATACTAAATATTGTTTGTGTGGTTGCCAGAATTACTCAATATAATTACTCCTATTTTTTCAGTTCTTACATACTAATAAAAGTAATATGTCGATTCCAGTTATTAGAACTTACCTTTATGTATAAATTTAGATGCCATAATAAAGTAATAACAATGTGGAATGATATCATAAAAGTGCAGTCACCAAACTCACTAAATGCGATATGATGACTATAACCATATCTATGAAAGTGAGGACTCGAAATGAAAACTTATGATACCGCATTTAAAATTGAAGCCGTAAAACTATCTGATGAAATTGGACTGGCTACAGCTGCAAAACAACTTGGTGTTCCGTATCATACCTTGTCCAATTGGCGTCAAAAACGTACCCATTACGGCGAACTCGCCTATGTTGGCAGTGGTAACCTACGCATTGATCCTAGAAGCCGTCGAGAGATGGAGCTTGAAAAGGAAAATGCTGAACTTCGCAAGGCCAATGAAATTCTAAAGGATGCATTGGGTTTTTTCGCAAAAGACCGGAAGAAGTAAAACCACAGCTTTTATACATGTTTATCAGTCAAAGGTGCTTAAAATACTCCATTCACGAACTTTGTATAGCGCTAAAAGTCAGTGAGTCAGGTTATTTTAGAAGCCTTAAACATACAGACAAGATTAAACGAGACAGCCTTCTTCTGGGTCAAATAAAGTCGGTTCTAAGTCAACATCCCGATAATGATAATTACGGCGCTAGACGCATTTATTTAAGGCTACTTCAGTTGGACCAACAGGTGAGCTATAGTACCATTTATCGGACTATGCGCAAATATCAGATGCTTAAAAAGCGTAAACGTCACCCAAATGGTATCACTCGTGAAGACGCTGCAGCGCAAAAGAGTGAAAATATCATCCAAAGGGACTTTGCAGCAACTGCACCAAATCAGAAGTGGCTAACAGACATCACTGAAGTGCAGTGTTCTGATGGTAAACTCTATGTTGCACCAATCCTTGACTGCTATAATGGTGAGATTGTTGGTCTATCCATGGACAACAACATGCGTAAAGAACTGTGTATTCAAGCCTTTGAAAACGCTTGCAAGTCACAGAATGCCAAGGGCATGATTCTTCACTCAGACCGAGGAAGTCAGTTTACCAGCTCTGATTATCGAAAGACCTTGGCTCAATATGGAGCCATACAAAGTATGAGTGGCACAGGTCGATGCTATGATAATGCAAGGATGGAGAGCTTCTTTGCCACTCTGAAAAAAGAGAAACTCTACAGAATAGGAACAGCGCATTTCCCGATGCACCAGGTCAAGTCAGTGATCTTCCGTTACATTATGATTTATTACAATAAACAGCGGGTCTATACATCAAATCCACAAGGGCTTCCGCCATTTGTCTATCGTATGAAAAGTTTAGCAAGTAGTACAGCAGCATAAAATGAAAAGTGGTCTAAATGAACTCAAGGTAATTCAATGGGGTTATACCCCTTTATCAATTTAGTGAGTTTACCGACTGCACTTTTTTTGACAAATCCATGTGTCGCTGCTAAAATGTCACATAACGAAAGACGAACTGACGACGTTGCCGTGCTTGACGCCGCAGCGGCAAGTTGGCGGGGCTTTTGCATGCGCAAAAGACGTGACAATAGGCAATGGCGTAAGTTCGGAGTTAAGCGAAGGACAAATTACTCTACTTGATACTCATTTGAATTAAATATATATAATTCACCTTTAACACTTACATAGATTGTATTACCAGAAGATGCACAAACTATTCCTTTTTTATTTTCATTTTTATTGTTATAGCTGATTTTAGAATATAAATCTTCCAAATCAATAGCTGAACCAATATTTTTTCCTACAAAGTACGCAAGATACGGACTGGACATGTAAAATATAATTAGAGCAAAAATTAAAAATTTATTTTTTATATCAATCCTATCAATTGTCTCTTTTTGCTTATTCGCAAGAAATAATTTAAGCTTATCTATCAATACAAACCGTTCTGATAATTCTCTGAGTAGCAAAATACCAAATAAATAGAATGAAAGTTCAATAAAGAAATATACACCACACATTACAATAAAATACTCATTAATATTTCTGTTAAAAAAATAATTTTTTAAGTCATCACTTAAGAAAATAGTTATAAAATATAAGACAATAAACATAAGAACAGGATATATTTTATTGGAACTTTTTACACCTATCTTAGGAGTTGAAGTAAATAAATTAATTGTAATCGACATTATTAGTAGAATAATCGTATACCACGATTCTAGCCAATTATCTCCTGAAGTTACGGTTACAAGCACATAAATAATAATACTTATTAGTAATGACAAAATAAAATTTAATATATCTTTCAAATTACCATGCATGATATCATTTGTAATTTGAATTATAAGAACAAATAACAGAAAATATGCAATTTCAATTTTATCAATTTTTATATCTATTCCTAATCTAAGTAACAACATTACTACTATATATGGTAAAGCTATAAGAAATAAATATAAAAATTTTGATTTCAATCTATCTGCTCTAATATATTCATCGCAAGAAAACATTATCCAAGTAAGAATGCAAAGCAATATAACACCTAGAAAAATAAGACCTGTTTTAGAAAATGGAATTGGGTTTGTTATATAGTCTATGGTGAAATTTTCATTAAAGAAATAAAAACCACACAAAAAGCAATAAGCTATTGAGTATAATCCCGTGGCAATAATTGTATATATTAAAGGTAAAAAAGATTCATATTTTTTTGTTAATTCTAGTGTTTTTTCTATCATATTCTATCTCCACTTAATTATTTTTGTCTTTCGCTTAACGAAAGACGAACTTACGTCGTTGCCGTGCTTGGCGCCTCAGCGACAAGTTGGCGGGGCTTTTGCATACGCAAAAGACATGACAATAGGCAATGACGTAAGTTCGGAGTTATATGCCGTTTCTTTTATGCTCTCTCACTTATTCTTTCATAGATTTTATGGTTTTTATTCAGCTGCAATAAATCCCACCTGTTCCCATACAAGTCTTCAAAGACTGCCACAATACCATAGTCCTGGGTTTTTGGTTCTCTTACAAAAATAATTCCCTTCTTGATCATCGAATTATAGTCTCTCCAAAAATCATCTGTGTTTAAAAATAGAAAGACTCTACCACCCGATTGATTCCCGATAAACTTTTCTTGTTCTTGATTTGATGCCTTGGCAAGCAAGATAGTTGTTCCTCTAGATCCAGTCGGCGCTACTACAACCCATCTTTTATCTTGTTCGGGTTGATATGTGTCTTCAATCAATTCAAAGTTTAACTTTTTAGTATAAAAATCAATTGCTTCATCATAGTCTTTTACAACCAATGCAATATGAACGATTTCTTGATTCATGATTTTAATACTCCTATGTATAAAATGAATGTGCTAGTGACGATTCCATTTACTCGCATTATATGAATATGTTGAACTATATTTTCTTTTTCATATAATAACGATTATGATCCATTGGGCAATCTTCTAATATACCAAAGACCTCATATCCATGTTTACGGTAGAAATCTTTTGCTTGAAAATCAAAAGTATCTAAGTGAATGAGATTGCACCCTTTTTCTTTCGCAATTTTTTCTACTTCACTTAGAAGTATAGAGCCGTACCCTTCTTTTCTAAACTGCTCTTTAACCCATAAAACATCTACATATAAGCAATTCCAACAGTATAATAGACTATTTATTCCTGCTAAAACCTCTCCATCTAAGTCTTTTATTACTCTATTTATTGAAATATAAGATGGTTCTTGCGTAAAAGGAACTTTGGATATATTATATTCAACTATCCCATCATCAACCAACCCATATTCGTCTTTTGTGCTTTCTTCAATAATATAATTTGTCATAATTAGTTTCCCTCAGTTTGAATTTATGATTTTTATACGTCTTGTTTTACAATTGTTTCTGTATCTGCCTTAGTGATATTCAAGAGATTTGATTTTAATTATCATTTGAATTAATTTAAAGATAACACAGTCTGCAAAAGGAATGGCATATAACGAAAGACGAACTTACGACGTTGCCGTGCTTGACGCCTCAGCGGCAAGTTGGCGGGACTTTTGCAAGCTCTTCAGCAAAAGGCATGACAATAGGCAATGGCATAAGTTCGGAGTTATGCGATGACTGGTGAACCATTATACTACTCTGCTTCTTTTTCAACTGTTATGTAATTTGAATATTCTTTTTGATAATTTCTATTCATATTAACCATGTGCTTTTTCATATAAGCCGAACTAATCTCTTCTGGAGAAATTTTATAGCGAAGCAACGTATCTGTTAGATACATATAAACATCTGCGAACTCTTCTACGAGCTTATTTCTTACTTCTTCATTATCTAAAAGCTCATGTTCTTTTTTCTTTTTTATAATAGATATTACTTCACCAATTTCTTCAATCATCCATAGCAAACTTGATTTACCATGTGATGGTTCCATAGGTGACCATTTTTCTTTATTTTGTTCCCATAGATCCATTTGCATTTTCATCATTTCTGATATTTTCAAATCGGTCATAGTTAAGCTCTCCATTTATAATATGCGCCTCATAATTTATGTTGCGACCAAAGTGTGCTGTCTAAATTTGTTCTACTTATGTATTGAGAAATGATGTCTATTACTATTCATTGTTTACTATTGGTTGTTTTTATGGGTTTAAAAGCTGAATTAAAAACTTTATAGCTAAAGCCAAACTCCTAGAATCCAGTTGTCGCATAACGAAAGACGAACTTACGTCGTTGCCGTGCTTGACGCCATAGCGGCAAGTTGGCGGGGCTTTTGCATGCGCAAAAGACATGACAATAGGCAATGACGTAAGTTCGGAGTTATGTGACGTGCATATTTAATTAAAAGTTCATTATTATCTTACGACATGTTCTTTCTGCAGAATATTGCTGTTTTCATCATAGTACAATTCAAGAATATCTACATTACTTAACTTAATTACACATCTCCATTGATTATCTACAACTGCTTGCTTCTCATTATTTTGATAATCTGTGTAATAATACTCATCTAAAACAATATATACTTCATTATTTTCGCCAACATCATATTTGCGGATATAGCCTCTAACTATCCATTTTTCCTCTTTTAGATAGATGGTAGCATATACGCCGTTTTTTTCATCAATCATTTGATGCCAAATGTTGCTATGCACGGTTCTATTTACTCCTAAATTTTTCAACTTCTTATCTACAAAATCTGAAGTAACATGTTTAGCTGTAAAAATTGAAATAATTACTGCTAGTACAATTGCAATGAATATAACTCCATTGTTCTGCAAATCGTTAAGTGGCATTAAAAATGCACGTAATAAGGATACAAGAACAAAGCTTATAGTAATTGATTTAATGAACATATCTTCTTTATCACGTTTAGGCCTAATCAGTATAAAGTCGAAAATTAACATGAAAATATAACCTGGCATAATATATTGTAGAAAATTAGGTATTAATAGTGGAATTTTTTCAAGTAATTCAAAGTCCATTGTTTTTATTTCCTCACTGGTGGGGTTGGTGGTTTAAAGGTTCCTTTTGGAATATCAACGGAATCTTTAATAATTAATCTTGGCGGTGTTGGAACTTTAATAGGTTTTGGTACATTTGTTTTTTCAGACATCATTATTCTCCTCTCAAATAATTATTTTATATGCATGTCACATAACGAAAGACGAACTTACGTCGTTGCCGTGCTTGGCGCCGCAGCGACAAGTTGGCGGGGCTTTTGCATGCGCAAAAGGCGTGACAATAGGCAATGGCGTAAGTTCGGAGTTATACGCAGGGTTTCGTCTTATTTCTCTTTAGTCCTTGATTTATCTGCTTTTTCATTTCTTTTCTGTTTCTATAAACTCTTCTCGGGTCAGACCAAACATAGTTTCATCCCAGTATTGACCTTCAGTATAAACTACTTGTCTTCTGACGCCTTCTTCCTTACAACCTAACTTTTTCATCATTGTGTATGAGCCTATATTTCCTTGCATTACAGAAACATTGAACTTATTTAGTCTTAACTCCATAAAGGCATATCGCAGAACTATTCTCATTGCCCTAGTTCCATACCCTTTTCCACGATTTTCTCGATCTACTTGCATACCTATACTAAACGTACCATTTTTCATATCTATACTATTTAGATTTAGAGCTGCTACATTATTACCGTCTAAAGTCTCTGCTACAAACATTAGGCGACCTGTACCTTCTTTAAAATTCTCAAATTTCTCAGTAAAAGATTGAGCATCTTCAACCGTTGGCGGTAACTCCACCTCATAGTTCAAAATTCTTCTTGCGGGTGTATCAAATCTATTTAAGTAATAATTCTCCCAATCATTTGGCTTCATTGCTCTAAGTCTAATTACATCATCTTTCCAAAAATATGTACTATAATCGATATCTCTCATAAAAATGCCTCCTTATATGTCAATTATTATTTTTATCTTTGGTTTTTAATCTTTAATCTAAAATAAACCTAAATACTGATACCAATTCTGTCGCAGAAACCTTGCGTATAACGAAAGACGAACTTACGACGTTGCCGTGCTTGACGCTTCAGCGGCAAGTTGGCGGGGCTTTTGCATGCGCAAAAGACATGACAATAGGCAATGGCGTAAGTTCGGAGTTATATGACGTTCTTTGCTTTTGATATTGAGTTTTATTCTTTTGCCTATTTTTCTGTTTGATTATAGAAAACAATACTTATAATAAATTGTATAATTACAACGTATAATAACGTTGCTAGAATTTCTTGAATAGCAACTTCTAGCGAGTTATTGTTTGAAAAACTGGAAATCAAATTTGGTCCATTTATTGATAAACTTATTATCAATGCTGATATAGATGCATATTTTGTTATATCTCTAAACCGACCAATTATTTTCACATTAGGTTCTGATTTATTGACTTCTTCAAGAAAATCATCTAATTTAACATTTGAGAGTAGAATCCCTGCCGAATAAGTTCCCAAAACAATTATAAGACTCCCCCCATTCATAATCATTTCTGCTGAACCGTTTAAAGCTAAAGAAATCATTATGGTACAGATCAATACTATTACACCCAAGGTTCTTTTCATATGATTATCTCCCTAATATAATTTTCTTTTTTCTTTTGACCTTGAATTCTAAATATATTCATATAAAGTTAAAATATGTATGTAGCAAAGAATGTCATATAACGAAAGACGAACTTACGTCGTTGCCGTGCTTGGCGCCACAGCGACAAGTTGGCGGGGCTTTTGCACGATTTTTCGCAAAAGGCGTGACAATAGGCAATGACGTAAGTTCGGAGTTAAGCGAAGTTTTTGAACTCAATTATCTAGTCTTTCTCTTTTTCGAACGGTTATTGCTTTTAAGTCTTTGGATTCTATTTGATCTGATTCTCTATTTCAAATACAATGCTGTCCTCAAAAATCCCATTCACCTCTACATCATTTGGTATTTTGGTAACAAATGAGAATCCATTCTTTATAAGTATTATTTGAGAAGCTGCATTTTTAGGAGAAGTTAATGCTTGAATACATTCTATTTCATATTCTTTAAATGCTATTTTGATTAATGCTTTTACAGAGCTTGTTGCGTACCCTTTTCCCTGATGTTTTTCAGCAATACGATAACCTAACTCAAATGCTCGATTATATTTTTCATGCTTTATTAGGAAAAGATTGATTCTGCCAACGACTTCATTAAACTCATTTCTTATGATATTCATATATAATGAACCATTTTTTTGTTCTTCACAAATTTCATTGATGATATTCATGAAATTATCTAAAATGTAATAATCATTGCCTCTCGATGGTAAAGTTGCTTCGAAAAAACATCTATTTTCAATCTCAAATGCAAGTATTTCATTAGCATTTTCAATTGATACCTGTTCTATAGTAATCATCTGATATCACGCCCTTTTATGCATTGATTTTTCCGTCGAAATTAAATTAACGTACATTGAAAAAATTTCGCTTAACGAAAGACGAACTTACGACGTTGCCGTGCTTGACGCCTCAGCGGCAAGTTGGCGGGGCTTTTGCATGCGCAAAAGACGTGACAATAGGCAATGGCGTAAGTTCGGAGTTATACGAAGGACTTGACCTTAAAATGTATTGAGATAAAAGATCACCTTATTTGTTATAACTTTCTCGCAAAACTACCTCGGGTCAGCCAGTATCTCAAAAATATAATTATCACAATCCCACTTTAATTATTTCTATTTCATGTATTAATCTATGACTTATTTTTTCCATATAATCTTTTTATTATTTTTATTATTTTTATCATTGCCTTCTAAATATAGTGTTTCAACATTTTCTAAATACTCCCCTTGATGTATTTCGAACTTTCCAGATTTATTGATGAAACTAGGCAAAGTATATATCAATTTTATATAGGCACTTTTATTAGCATATCTCATCTTAAATCTTGAAAACGTTAGACCACTATTCGAAGTATTACCAGCTAATTTTAAAAAATATGGAGACACCTCTACCTTTTCAAAATATACACTATCGGTATTTACAGCATTTCCAATAATATAGAACTTCAATAAAATTCCAACTATTAAAAGTATAATCATCAGCAAACCTATGGAATCAAATTTTCTTTTCAAAAAAAGTACCTCCAATCATGATTCCTCTTGGGAAAGTCTTTCGTATAACGAAAGACGAACTTACGACGTTGCCGTGCTTGGCGCTTCAGCGACAAGTTGGCGGGGCTTTTGCATGCGCAAAAGACGTGACAATAGGCAATGGCGTAAGTTCGGAGTTATACGCTGTAATTCGTTCACGGATTATGCCTTTACGATTTTGATTTTATTAATTCTTCATTATTTGCAAATGCTTTTATTGGTAAACAAATTAGAGTTTAGTATTAACTTAAACAAATAGATTATTTAAGTTAAATACTTATCAATTATAGCACCCTACTCGCTGATATTTTTGAAGGCTTTATATGTTTACTGGCTTCATCAATATTTTCCACAATATGTAATATAGCAATCTAACGATTGGAATAATAATACATGCAATTTGCATTTTCTGTCTTATATCATTAATCTATAAATTCAACTAATTGGACACCACAGTTCTTACAGAACTTAGGGTTCATTTCTCTCCCCAAATATGCTCTGCACCTTGGACATCTCCAATTCTGTAACGAAAATACGATAAACAATATCAAAACTAAGATCATTGCCGGAACGATATATTTTTGAATTATCTCCGTATTAAATTTACCGTATTCATTCAAAATCATTCCAGCTAATGCAAAAATTATTAAACTAAAAGTTGCTATACTCTGATTTTTCTTTTTTCTCTGGTACGCCCTGAATAAATTTTGACTAGACATTTTGCTATGCCTCCATTTTAAATTTTGAGGAGCAATCTCAGTGGTTTTGGTTTTAAATGATTCTATGAAATTCTAAATACAATTATGCTATCAGAATTATTGCGTATAACGAAAGACGAACTTACGACGTTGCCGTGCTTGACGCCCTAGCGGCAAGTTGGCGGGGCTTTTGCATGCGCAAAAGACATGACAATAGGCAATGGCGTAAGTTCGGAGTTAGGTGACGTATTTTATATTCCAAATTAGTTTATACTCTCATCTTGAATGCTAATACTCTGTTTATCTTCATCTTGCATTTTATTAGCATTAAAAATTCTGTTATTTCTTTCAACTAACTCAATTGTGAAACATCCAAATACAGAACCAATTGAATAAGGCAGAGTGACCCATTTTAGAATACTATCAATAACTTCTATTATTTCATTTTTATTTGTATATTCTAATAATTTTATATTTTCGACTAAAAAATTGGTTAAGTATTCAGGTGCAAAAAAACAATATGAAATTGCTGACGATATTGCCAAAATAAGATAAATTGCAACTTTTACCTCACCCACAAGAGATTCCGGAGTAGAAGCTATAATGTAATTAATTAACAATATTGTAGTCACTATAACTATAAATCCTAAAAAAGGATCAAATTGTATCAAATCAATATTAAATAAACTAGCGAATATTCCAGATCCTATAGTTCCTATAAGCAAAGCAATAAGAGGCATCGCAAAAAAGAGTAACGCAAATGTCCACCATTTTTTTATCCATTTAGCGACAAAATATCTTCCATATGAATAAAAAGTTAAATAAAAGAATATACCAATTAACAATCCAAAAAAATCAACTGAGTTTGGATAGATACTGTTTAATATAATTATATATGCACTCATGCTTAGAATTTGCAAACTATACCATTCATACATGTTGTAATAATGATGTTCTGTGCTTAATTTACTTTTCAATTTTACGAGACTCAGGAAACAAAGTATTGAAACAATAATATTGGTTGCACAAAATAATAATTTAAGAATAAGCCAGTATATTTCATTATTCACATTAAGAAACACTGCTATCAACATCAAAATGAGAGTGAATGCAATATTTACTCTAAGATACTTATCTTGTTTCCAATTAATATTTATCCAATTGAAAGCACTTTTTACTATTTTGATAAATGAAGAGTAGAAATATTCTATGGCAATTCTTAAATATTTACATAGTATATTTCTTATTTTATTCTTATCCATCTAAACACTCCAATTTTACGTGTAAAATATGTCACCTAACGAAAGACGAACTTACGTCGGTGCCGTGCTTGGCGCCGCAGCGACAAGTTGGCGGGGCTTTTGCATGCGCAAAAGACATGACAATAGGCAATGACGTAAGTTCGGAGTTATATGCAGTTGCTCTTCAACTCTTCATGCCTTTACAAATTACTAAATAGGTTGGGTTTTTAAAAGCTGCCTTTGACCTTCCTACTACAGTTCTGAAATTCATTAACTTTATTTTATTCAAGTCTGATTGAATCCAAACCAACATTTCCATTTCTTACATAAATTAAACACTTATATTGAAAAACTGTTTCTCAGCCAAACTTTGGTGAGGTAATTTTTAGTCTGTAAGATACACAGAAATATTATATAACACTTTTTAAAAACAAATACAGTTATCAAGAGCCTGTCAGCATGGATTTGAGCCTTTTGTTGCTTAGAATAAGTTCTAATAGTAATTACCAATTTCAGGCTAGAGCTATTGCATATAACGAAAGACGAACTTACGACGTTGACGTGCTTGACGCCTCAGCGGCAAGTTGGCGGGGCTTTTGCATGCGCAAAAGACATGACAATAGGCAATGGCGTAAGTTCGGAGTTATACGAAGTATTTCTTGTAATATAATTTACCAAAATTTGTTTTTAGTTGCTTGTATCATTTGGTTTATATTCTTTATACTCTCTCATGTACTCATATTTATCAAGCATATATAATTGATATGTTTTATCAAAAAAACTTGCGTATATATTATAAACTTGTCTACTCGATAAATTCTCTTTTAAAAAGTAATCATCTTTGATAGAGATGTTAGTACCATATACACATCTGCTGTACACTTTCAATACTTCACTAGTAAATGCTTTTAGCTCTTCTAAATACTGTTTTTCTTTTTCATCAATTTTTTTATCTTTTAATATACCGTTTATTTGAAAATATGTATCCATATAGAAGTATTCTAAATCATCCAAATCTTTTCTTCCAGTAATCTTCCCTATACTCCTAGTTGATTTGCATACTGAATGTAATGTTAACCAATCAATATAGTCTTCGTTGTGGAACTCACTCAAATCCGAAGTTGAATTAGTAATTTCGACTAGACTGTCATTAAGATCGCCTAATTCCATTCTAAGGTGTGCTAAGTTTAAACTTGTTTGTTCTTTAAATGCTTCAGCTGTTAGAATATACAATTTTACAAATTGAAAAAGAAAAAATAGGACAACACATATCATTGCATATATTAGTTTATTACTCAGTTTCTTATTAAATATTTTCATTCTGCTACCCTCTCATGATGATGTACTTTTACAATTTTTAATAAAATTACATTTATATTTTTACGACATTGTAGAGAAATATTTCGTATAACGAAAGACGAACTTACGTCGTTGCCGTGCTTGACGCCACAGCGGCAAGTTGGCGGGGCTTTTGCATGCGCAAAAGACATGACAATAGGCAATGACGTAAGTTCGGAGTTATGTGAAGTTGATTTTTTATCATATATTAATCATTATTTTCTATATTTGCTTTTCTAGCCAACTGAAGGTCAATTGTATCATAGACATTGATTTGATTTCCATATTTTACAATAGCAGCCTCAATGTCATTAAACAGCATTTCTCGCAAATTACTATCCAAAGCTATATGGTCGTGCATAGTTTCAAGTAACTTGACATACTCTTGAGCATTATGAGTCCTAATTCTATTGTAAACGTAGTATTTTGAGTCAATAAAACCATATTTAATGCTTAATTCTGCTCTTACTCTAGCCTTTTCTTCTGTATATTCAAGACCTGGTTTTGATTCTGGTAAATATTTCTTATAACATTGTTGTATTGCTTCAAAAAGCTCTATATTATCCTTTGCTGGATAAGGATGCATTGCAAAACGGGCAAACACGCCATTGGGTTTTAAAATTCTAAAAACTTTAGAGTAACCAAACTCTTCTGGAATCCAATGAAATGCAGATGCTGAAAATACTAAATCATAGCTATTATCATCTAAGCTGCTATCTTCAAATGAACTGTTCTCAACAGTAAAGTTACCATAAGACTGAAATTTCTCTTTAGTAAAACTCGCCAACTGATCGCCAATTTCCAACGCCAATAGACTACATCCCGTTTCAAGAATAGGTTTGGTTGCTTGTCCTGTTCCTATTCCAATTTCTAATGCTTTACTATTATGATTTAACATTTTCATTTGAAAAATATCTTTAAACAACTCATCTACATATTCAGGTCTATATTTATCATAAATAAAACAGCGCTCATTAAACTTATTTTTCAAATTTTGATCAAAAGTTCTCAAAATATTACCATTTGGCATTTGATTTCCTCCGAATTGGTTTTTAAATATACTTCAAAATATGTATATTAAATCAATTTCACATAACGAAAGACGAACTGACGACGTTGCCGTGCTTGGCGCCACAGCGACAAGTTGGCGGGGCTTTTGCATCCGCAAAAGACGTGACAATAGGCAATGGCGTAAGTTCGGAGTTATACGCAGTAATTCGTATCATTAATTAATTCCACATATATTATTACTCAAAATGTTTCCTTCCCAGTGACTCCTCAACTATATCCGACAAAGCAATAAGTTCAGGACTTAAGTATTTTTTACTGCGTTTTAGTACCTTGTCATCATCACCTAAGTATTCCAATATAGTTACTTCAATTATATTTTTGCAATCGTCATCACCATACTTAAACATTTCATTAATAAAATCAAATAATATTTCTACAGTTTCTAGCTCTCTTTCATATTTTATTAAATTATAAAGTCGTTCGTTTATGAGATCACCAAAGAAAACATGCCCGAGTAACTCTCCATAATCTTTAATATGCTCATCCAAACGTCCCTTATGTTCTGGAAACAGTTCTACATATTTATATGCCCAACGCAGTTTGTCCATTATTTACAGCTCCCTTAAGACTATAATTAGTACTTTAACATTGAATGTAAATTCAAAAATCCTAATTTCTATTTAAATTGTGATTTTTGAATTTATTATGCTATAGTTACTCTTAGATATTAAATTTGTTCAGCTTCGTTCCCCGAGGCGAGTAAGCCAAATGCGAAAGCATCCGTAGTAAAATTGGTGAAAAAGGGGGCGGTGCCTATGAAAGCACTTGTTAAATGGTTCGATGGCTTTGACATACGATTACCGTTTGTTTCGATTAAATTTAAGAAACCAAACAGAGCAACTAATTCAACCTTAGCCACTACTACGGGGCTGAACAAATTTTATATCTTCAATAAGGCAGCTCTTGCGGTTGCCTTTTTTCTTTTACAAATTGACGTGCAGAATTATTGCGTATAACGAAAGACGAACTTACGACGTTGACGTGCTTGGCGCCACAGCGACAAGTTGGCGGGGCTTTTGCATCCGCAAAAGACGTGACAATAGGCAATGGCGTAAGTTCGGAGTTATACGCAGTAATTCGTATCATTAATTAATTCCACATATATTATTACTCAAAATGTTTCCTTCCCAGTGACTCCTCAACTATATCCGACAAAGCAATAAGTTCAGGACTTAAGTATTTTTTACTGCGTTTTAGTACCTTGTCATCATCACCTAAGTATTCCAATATAGTTACTTCAATTATATTTTTGCAATCGTCATCACCATACTTAAACATTTCATTAATAAAATCAAATAATATTTCTACAGTTTCTAGCTCTCTTTCATATTTTATTAAATTATAAAGTCGTTCGTTTATGAGATCACCAAAGAAAACATGCCCGAGTAACTCTCCATAATCTTTAATATGCTCATCCAAACGTCCCTTATGTTCTGGAAACAGTTCTACATATTTATATGCCCAACGCAGTTTGTCCATTATTTACAGCTCCCTTAAGACTATAATTAGTACTTTAACATTGAATGTAAATTCAAAAATCCTAATTTCTATTTAAATTGTGATTTTTGAATTTATTATGCTATAGTTACTCTTAGATATTAAATTTGTTCAGCTTCGTTTCCCCGAGGCGAGTAAGCCAAATGCGAAAGCATCCGTAGTAAAATTGGTGAAAAAGGGGGCGGTGCCTATGAAAGCACTTGTTAAATGGTTCGATGGCTTTGACATACGATTACCGTTTGTTTCGATTAAATTTAAGAAACCAAACAGAGCAACTAATTCAACCTTAGCCACTACTACGGGGCTGAACAAATTTTATATCTTCAATAAGGCAGCTCTTGCGGTTGCCTTTTTTCTTTTACAAATTGACGTGCAGAATTATTGCGTATAACGAAAGACGAACTTACGACGTTGACGTGCTTGACGCCACAGCGGCAAGTTGGCGGGACTTTTGAACGGTTCTCCGCAAAAGGCGTGACAATAGGCAATGACGTAAGTTCGGAGTTATACGACGGTTTTCTTTTTATTGTTTTTATAAGCATTTTATTCCATGTGTTTATTATAAAAAAAGAGGATTTCTCCTCTTACTTTACTTTTCTTGCAATTATCCAAGATTCAATTTGTTTTTCATCCATTTCACCTGAAGCTACTGATAAACCGAGACTAACTAATTCCGATTGGCTGTATTGAATTTCAAGTGAATTGATTTTCAAAAGTATCAGCATTACGGATACACCAATTCTTTTATTCCCGTCAACAAATCCATGATTACTAATTAAGCTATGGGTTATAGCAGATATTTTTGATTCTAAACTTGGATAAAAATCCTCTCCTGAAAAACTTGCCTCACCTCTATGAAGTGCGCTTTCTACTAAGCCATAATTTTTGACTCCGTGGCTACCACCAGTCTTTTCGATGATTTTCTCATGAAATACTACAACTTGCTTGATATCTAGATTTTTCATTTGGCAAGCTCCAATAAAGCTTCCTTATTTTCATCAATAATTAGATCCATTAATCCTTCAATTCTTTTGTTCTCTTTCTCTTTGAGGAACTCAATAAAATCTATTACTTCCGCTTGTCTGTCAGTTGATAATTCTTCAAACTCTTTTACAAATTTCTCTACAAGTGTCATACAAATCACCTCTTACTATTTATTATAACCGAAGACAGTTGGTATTGAAAAGGGTTTAAACTGTCGCATAATGAGAACCGTGTGTTCAAAGATTACATACACCCGATGAATGGAAATTACTTTTAAGTTTGCTGCAGTAGCAACGAGTTTATATCACTATTATTCTGGTTTTGATTTTTCTTCAAATCAAAAAAATGTAAATCATATAACAAAATTTCGCAAAGAAAACTGTCGTATAACGAAAGACGAACTTACGACGTTGACGTGCTTGACACCTCAGCGGCAAGTTGGCGGGGCTTTTGCATGCGCAAAAGACATGACAATAGGCAATGGCGTAAGTTCGGAGTTATACGAAGTATTTCTTGTAATATAATTTACCAAAATTTGTTTTTAGTTGCTTGTATCATTTGGTTTATATTCTTTATACTCTCTCATGTACTCATATTTATCAAGCATATATAATTGATATGTTTTATCAAAAAAACTTGCGTATATATTATAAACTTGTCTACTCGATAAATTCTCTTTTAAAAAGTAATCATCTTTGATAGAGATGTTAGTACCATATACACATCTGCTGTACACTTTCAATACTTCACTAGTAAATGCTTTTAGCTCTTCTAAATACTGTTTTTCTTTTTCATCAATTTTTTTATCTTTTAATATACCGTTTATTTGAAAATATGTATCCATATAGAAGTATTCTAAATCATCCAAATCTTTTCTTCCAGTAATCTTCCCTATACTCCTAGTTGATTTGCATACTGAATGTAATGTTAACCAATCAATATAGTCTTCGTTGTGGAACTCACTCAAATCCGAAGTTGAATTAGTAATTTCGACTAGACTGTCATTAAGATCGCCTAATTCCATTCTAAGGTGTGCTAAGTTTAAACTTGTTTGTTCTTTAAATGCTTCAGCTGTTAGAATATACAATTTTACAAATTGAAAAAGAAAAAATAGGACAACACATATCATTGCATATATTAGTTTATTACTCAGTTTCTTATTAAATATTTTCATTCTGCTACCCTCTCATGATGATGTACTTTTACAATTTTTAATAAAATTACATTTATATTTTTACGACATTGTAGAGAAATATTTCGTATAACGAAAGACGAACTTACGACGTTGCCGTGCTTGACGCCGCAGCGGCAAGTTGGCAGGGCTTTTGCATGCGCAAAAGACATGACAATAGGCAATGGCGTAAGTTCGGAGTTAAGCGAAGTCCTTGAACCTTTTAACCGTCTATTGTATTTTTTATACAATTTCCTTTAAACCGAAATAAACTTAAGTAAGTTAGATAATAATAAAACTGTACACGATATCATTTCCATACATTTGCGGTAATTTCTATATAGGCAAGTGGTATATTTATTAGACACATACATATAAAATAGATAATTGCATTTCTTCTTTTTTTGATTTTTGTTGAATTAATTCCGCCAAAACCAATAGCTATGATTGCAAGAATACTAAACACTACACTTCTAAAATGATTTGCATTAAAATTATTCCCAAATATTCTCTCAACCCCATCAGGTGGTGGACATGCACAACCGAATATATTTATGAATAACGTTACATCAAGAAATTCATATACTGGTATAGCTATAGGTATTAAGACTAATGGTAAAATATACTTGATTTTTTTCATATTATTTGCTCCTATTATTTGTCCTCTTATACATTTGATATCTGAGCAATCAAAAATCTAGTCCAATTTCTATGTCTATCAGCTATGGAAGTTCAATGGCGCTTGCGACATGAATTTTCATAGCTTTTTAGTTAAGCGAAGTCCTTGAACTTCTTACCTTTTTTCTTCCATATCAATTATATCTATTAATTCTACTAATTCCCAGTGCATATGAAAAAAATTATGTACGATTATAAAAACCGTACATTTTTATTGAACATGATCGATTTCCATTATGATTATGCACTTTTACCTTCAATCCGATACATTGAAAGGATTTCGCTTAACGAAAGACGAACTGACGACGTTGCCGTGCTTGGCGCCTCAGCGACAAGTTGGCGGGGCTTTTGCACGTTTCTCCGCAAAAGGCGTGACAATAGGCAATGGCGTAAGTTCGGAGTTAAGCGAAGTTTGGTCTCTAGATTATGTATTTCAACTTCTTACGCTTTTTGTTCTTATATAATTTTTGCAACAGATATAGTTATAAACATACCTAAACCTATGCTTATCATAGTTAGTAGAGCTTGTGCCAGTGTCTTAAGTGGGTCTTCATGAAATCGTTCTGGTAAAAGAGGCAAATTCAGTTCTGTTTTCCTATTTACAAAATGTCTTAATAAATAATATATAGATATAGACACAATGAAACCAATAAGAAAAATATCTTTATCCATGTCATTCATGATTATTCCTCATCATCTTCAATTCTTTCCTAAAATCTACGTTGATAACCGAATTATTATTTTTTATATTTAGTGGTGGATAATATCTGTTGATGTATTTAATTTCTTCAGAATCGTAGTCATTAGTAATCAAATAAAAAACTAAGAGGTTTTCTTTCATCCAAAGTGTCAACCTTTCTTCATCTGACTCACTAAATCGATATTTATGATTTGAATAATACTTTCTGCTAAGTCCTTTCAATGCTCCTAAGCTTTTTCTAACTGTTGAATTACGTGCCGACCCACAATAATGATTCTTATAATCTCGTTTATAAAAACCTCTTGAAGACTTCCCAATGTAAAGTACATTGTAGTTTTCAAAACTGGAATACTCTATTTTTTGTAATGGAATAGGTAGCTTCATTAAATCGCGAAAACAAATCAAGTATATGCCAGAATCAGTTACACGTTTTATATCTTCTATGCTATCTTTCATTGGATCAAACATTATGTATGTTGGTTTTTCAGAATTTGGGCTATTCATCAATTTTTCCTCAACAGTGTGGACAAATTTCTATTACAAATTTCGCTTAACGAAAGACGAACTTACGTCGTTGCCGTGCTTGGCGTCGCAACGCCAAGTTGGCGGGACTTTTGCACGGTTCTCCGCAAAAGGCGTGATAATAGGCAATGACGTAAGTTCGGAGTTATACGACGTTCTGTTTCCTAATCAATTTATGCATTACTATATTTCTCTAGACCATTTTGATAGAATTACTTGCTTCACTTTTTAAAAAATATTTCCGTTTTCTAAATGTGTATATAACAACTATCATTGAAAATACTGCATTGCCTATAAATGGCTGACTTTTATAACTATCTACTATAGTTAAACTAATAACTCCAAAAAGTACTGAATAGCATATCATTGTCCAATAGCCCCATTTGCTCAAAGCTAAATATCCATATGCCATTATCAATGAAAACAATCCAATTGTTATTCTAATTAGTGTTTCCGAAAAATTAGGAACTCCAAACCTAACATTTATACCAATATCAAATTCTGATCCTAAGGTTAAAAATAGAACCATGGCTCCCAGAATATAAAAATATCCAATTATGGTTATTCCCATTGGTCTATTCATTCTGACACCTCCTTTTATACATTTTCTCGTGTATTGAAAAGTTGTTATTAACACTAACTCAGTTAAATACTATTACAGATGGACCTGATGCTTTAAAGATATTTTTAAGTAAGTACAATGAAAAAAGCCGCTTGAAACTGAATGTCGTATAACGAAAGACGAACTTACGACGTTGCCGTGCTTGACGCCGTAGCGGCAAGTTGGCGGGGCTTTTGCATGCGCAAAAGACGTGACAATAGGCAATGGCGTAAGTTCGGAGTTATGTGAAGTGCTTGCATTCCAATTTAACTAATTTTCATTTTTATGATATCTTCAAATATAAATTTATATTTGTATTTTGCTTTCTTGATCTTCTCTGGATCAGCATCTAAGTTCATGTGTCCTGTATATTTACTTCTAAACTCAGAATCAAATCTAGCTTCAATTTGAAAGTCACATGACTTCAAAATTGACTCTTTTAAAGACTCTAAATCAAGGGATTTATTGGCAGGATTATAATACAATTTGGAGGCATTACTACCTCCTCCTTGTGGCCTATTTCCAATTTCTTCATCCATTTTAAGACTTTCAGCAATGATGATAAAGCTTTTTAGTACTGTATTTTTAAAAGTTTCTTCGTCCATTGGAGTATCTTTAAAGTAATTGCCTAATTGCACTTGAGATCTGACTGGTCCAGAGCTAGTTTTAATAACTAAATCATAGCAAATCTCTCTATCCCCTTCATTTACTCTTCCAAACATATCTCCATGAGCTAAAACTTTACCCGTTTCTAATTCAAAGGGAAATAGGTCTTTGTAATTATTGATATCATAAATAAATATTTTATTATCATCCATGAATTATATTTTGTTCGAAATGCTTTCTCAATGAAGTTAACTGTTTTTGAGTCCACCACGTCTTTTTTAAAGTCGATTGTCTCTATTGGTATTTCTTTGCTTTGGGATGAAACATAGTTGTCCCCTACTAATTTTTCTGTAGATGTAGCTTTTAATTGGCTAGTGCTATATGGATTTACAATTGTTGGTGCTTTTGTGTTGCATATATTACTAATCATTTCTCTGCCCCCTCAATATAGCTTCTAAAAGTAATATCGGTAAAGTGTAGTTAATAATTACCTATATTGTATATATTAATCATATCGAGTGGTTGTTTATTATATCTGCATTATTTTATATTCTATGTATAATAGTAATTTTTCAATGTTTCTATTGCTTATAGATTTTTTTTACAAGCAAAATCCCATTTAGCAATGCATTTCACATAACGAAAGACGAACTTACGACGTTGCCGTGCTTGGCGCCTCAGCGACAAGTTGGCGGGGCTTTTGCATGCGCAAAAGGCGTGACAATAGGCAATGGCGTAAGTTCGGAGTTATACGAAGGGCTTCACTCATTGTCCTGTTTCTTTTCTACTCCAAATAATTTGTTTAAAATCCATTCTATTATCTTTTTCAATCCAATCTTTTTGCCAATCCAGTCAGCAAACTTGCACCAATACTTTGCTAAAACTATGTAGAATAAAATCACTAATATTATTCCGGGGATAAATGGAATTACCAAAATATTTCCGTCCATACAAGCTCCTCTATTTATGATGTATGTTGGCCTCTATTGAGTAACTAATGGATATAGAAGTCGCTAATATGATCTTCACTCCAAGTTGCATATGCTTCATTTAGATAATCATTAAAGAATAATTCTAAGTATTGTTCCTTATTAGGTGCCAATTTCGATTCATAGATAGATTCTAATGGTATCCAAAATACTTTCCCCTCTTCTGTCTCAGATACCATATTGCCACTGAAAGTATTTGTCTTATATAAAAAAACCAACCATCTTTCATTAGTTGAGGTATTATACCAATTTATAATCCCACAAGGGACTAAATTGCTGATATTTAAACCTGTTTCCTCATATACCTCTCGAATTGTTGATTCGATAAAACTTTCACCATTTTCAACCTTGCCACCAGGAAAAGTTATACCATTCCAATCAGTACTGACTTTATCTTGTACTAGAATATTGTGATTTTCCTCGTCTATAATCATGCACATATTCATCATCAATACTTTATTCATAATACATCCTCTTCTTATCAGGTTTTTATAGCGCTAAAATACCGTATATTGGAAGCCTTTCGTATAACGAAAGACGAACTTACGTCGTTGCCGTGCTTGACGCCGCAGCGACAAGTTGGCGGGGCTTTTGCATGCGCAAAAGACGTGACAATAGGCAATGACGTAAGTTCGGAGTTATACGAAGTTAATTGCTTTTTACCTTGCTTATAGAATCCAGATTTGCATCATATACAAATCTTTTACTTACTTTTTTAGGAACTATCAAATTCATTTCTTCAAGTAGAATTAATGATGACCGTACTTTTGACAACCCAATATCTGTGATTTCAGAAAGTTCCACTACACTTAACCCATTCTCTCCAAACAGTGTGTTTTGAACAATTACATAGAGGATTGTCTGAATGCGAGCATCCATATTTTCCAATGTCGATAATAAACCAATTTGTTTCTCAAAATGTTCTAACTTATAAATTCTCTCATCCAAAGATGTACACAACTCTTCCAGCGATTGAACCAATATATCTAAAAAATATTCGACAAAACTTGTAATTTCACCCTTGTTTTTCTCATCATTGACTGTTTTGAAACTTTTATAGTAGCCGTCAGTATTTTTTTTAATGACATATGAAAGTCTATATGAAACAATTGGATGTAATTCTCTTGATAATAAATAACTACTGATAAAGCGACTTATACGTCCGTTCCCATCATAGAATGGATGAACATAACCAAACATATAATGGAAGACTGCTATGCTGACGAACTTGTTATAATTCTCATCTTTTAACATAGCAAGACAGTCTGTCAAAACTTCTATAATTTTACTCTCTGGTGATATTCCTGTATGAATGGTCTTCCCCGTCTTACTCCGGATATAGACTGGATCTTTTCTAAATACTGCTCCATCAGGGATATGCGTACTATCCTCTTGAGCAACCTCATTTAAAACAAGTTCATCATATATTTTTCTGATATCCGTGCAATTATTTAATACAATTTCTTCTTCCGTAAGCATTTCATATTTTTTTACCAGCCCATATAGTCGATTTCCCTTTTTCTTTCCAGACAAATCTTCGAGGATTTCATTTATCTCTTTTCTAGTACTGATTACACCTTCAATATCATTGGTCATCTTAATTTCATCAATAATGCATTTTTTTCTATACTGCTTCAATGCAATTTTGGGAACATAATTAGCTTTAACTGTAAATTGCTTATCTAACTTTAAAATGCTATTGATTAATTGAAGGATGTTATTATTTATAACGACAAAAGCCTTGTTTTCACCAACTGAAAAATTGAATCTATACGCAGACTCGCTATTAAATCTTTGTTGATATTGAACCTCATAGTTCTCCAAGTTTT
>CAXXWB010000044.1:0-66360 GCA_963677505.2 uncultured Acidaminobacter sp. | reverse complement strand
GATCAAGAAAAAAGCTGTGATTTAGAGTGTCGTTTAGATGATTGCCTATTTTTTTCAGTCACAAAGTTGGCTCGAGTCTTTGGCAAAATGGCAGATGAATCTTTTGGAAAAACAGGTCTTTCTCCAAGCCATGCACTGATTCTTTACTTAGTGAATCGGGCTGAGTCTTTACATCAAAAAGAAATCGGTGAAAGACTTCATTTATCCCCCTCTACAATCACTCGGTTTATTGAAAAACTTGAGACCAAGGGGCTGGTCACCAAGACCATTGAAGGAAAAAATGCTTTCATCTGCACAACGGATAAAGGCTTGGCCTTACAGCCCGAAATTATACAGGCATGGCATTTGCTTCATGAAAAGTATGACAACATATTGTCAGAGGAAGAAGCTCTTCAGTTTATAAACCTTAGCGAGAAGTTGTTAAATGCTCTGGACCATCAAGAAGATTAAGTGACTGCTGAAAAGGAGGGGTTTTATGAGTCTAGGCGCACAGGTATTAGTAGGAATCATTGCCATAGAACATATTTTTATTGCATGGTTAGAAATGTTTGCTTGGACCAGCAAAGGTGTTAAGTTTTTCCCACAGCTCGACCAAGATTTTTTAAAGAAAACAAAAGGAATGGCGGCCAATCAAGGCTTATACAATGGATTTTTAGCAGCTGGTTTAATTTGGGCCATTTTTATTACGGAGGTAGTATGGAGCTTATATGTGGCTCAATTCTTCCTAGGTTGCGTCATTGTAGCAGGGCTCTTTGGTGCGATGACATCGTCGAAAGCTATTTTATATAAACAAATGTTGCCGGCACTTTTAGTATTGCTGGCTATCCAATTCATCCATTAGAAGGAAGGTATTTATTATGAACGAAACCATTAGAAACATACAAAATCACAGATCGATTAGAAGCTTTTTAGACAAAGATATTGATGAAGCCATCATTGAAGAAATTTTAAAAGCGTCTCAAGCTATGCCAAACTCTATCAACGGTCAACAGACTTCAGTGGTAGTGGTAAAAGATAAGCAGGTTAAAGCTAAAATTGCAGAACTCACTGGTGGACAAAAGTGGATAGACGACGCCCCAGTATTTTTAGTATTCCTCATGGACTTTTATAAAACGGACCTTGGGGCTAAGAAGAACGGCTTAACGCAAGTTATCCACGAAAGTATTGAAGGTAGCCTTGTAGGTACATTTGATGCAGGACTCAATATGGGAGCCGCAATTATATCGGCTGAATCTCTTGGTCTAGGCATTGTACCCATCGGTGGCGTTCGAAGAGAGCCTGAAACCATGATTGAGTTGTTGGGCCTTCCAAAATACACTTACCCAGTGGCAGGTTTAGCAATAGGATACCCAAAAGAACCTTCTCACAAAAAGCCAAGACTCCCCCTAAATACTTTTAGACACGATGAAAAGTATCAAACTGAAGGTCTTGAAGAAGCGATAGATACTTATGATACTGAAATGGCTGCGTATTTAAAATCAATAGGTCGTGAGCAAGAAGGGAATTGGAGCCAATATACATCTAATATTTATCAAAATGTATACTATCCAAAAGTATATCCAACGATGAAAAATCAAGATTTTAAAAACGATAAATAAAAATAATGAGTAAAGAAGACCCTTGAAGTGGAAAGACTTCAGGGGTTTTCTTAAAATCAACAGGGCAATTTATGATAACCTTTTAGAAACTAAATACTCGCTTATAAGCATCCTGAATGGGTAGAAGTCATTTATAAGTGTAAATACAGGAGGTAATAAAATGGAACTTGGCATTATAGGACTTGGAAAAATGGGATACCCATTGGCTTTAAATAGTAAAGATAGAGGCGTTAATGTGTTCGTATACAGTGAAAATGAAGAAAAGTTACGACAAGCTCAGGAAGATGGCATAAAGGGTTTTCATCAAATAGATGACTTTGTTCAGAGTTTAAAACAACCTAGAGTGATTTGGCTCATGATTCCTGCTGGCGACCCAGTGGATCAGATGATTGCTAAACTGACGCCCTATCTCAGCCCAGAGGATGTAATTATCGACGGTGGAAACTCACAGTATAGAGACAGCATAGCTAGGTATGAGGCTTTAAAAGGAAAGGGCATACACTTTTTAGATGTAGGCACCAGCGGTGGCGTATCAGGCGCGAGAAATGGGGCCTGTCTTATGATTGGTGGCGATGCTGAGGTTTATAAGCGATTAGAGCCTATTTTTCTAGCCATCAGCAACGGAAAAGGTTGTGGCAGAATGGGAGCGTCCGGTGCTGGACATTATGTAAAAATGATTCACAACGGCATTGAATATGGCATGATGCAGGCCATAGGTGAAGGACTTTCCATTTTAAGAGAAAGCGAATTTGATTTTGAACTAGACCAAGTGGCTCAGGTTTGGCAGTCAGGGTCTATTATTACAGGTTTGCTTATGGATGTGACGGCGGACGCGCTTAAGAAAGATGGGACATTGTCCGCCATAGAAGGTATTGTCAATGTATCGGGAGAGGCGGAATGGACCGTTGAAGAAGCGGTTCGCCTTAAGGTGGCGGCCCCTGTTATCAGCGCGTCTCTCTTTGCACGGTTCAAATCCTTGGACAAGGAAAAGTTCTCTGAAAAATCTTTGGCAGCCATGCGAAATGAATTTGGTGGACACAAAGTTATAAAACGTGGAGGGGAGTAGCATGAAAGTGGAACCTAGCGTTTTAGTTATTTTTGGTGCCACGGGAGATTTGATTGCCAAAAAAGTACTGCCTGCCCTTAATCAGTGGTATGAAGACCTAATGCCCTATGAACAGGTAATTTGTCTAGGTCGGAGAATCTTTTCTACGGAAGACTATTGTGAGTTTATTGAGACAAAGGGTCAGTTTAAATGGATAAACCGTCTTAAAGAGCGGATTCATTACACGAATCTTGAGTTTAACCATTCTGAGGATTATCAGTCTTTAAAGGTGCTTCTAGAGAAGGGTTCTCACAAGAAACTCACCTTTTATTTGGCCGTAAAGCCCGAAGCCTTTGTAACGATTACAGAGAATTTAAGTCGGCAAAAGTTATTAGAAAAAGGCAATATGCGACATAAAATTATCTTTGAAAAGCCCTTTGGGGAAAGTTTTAAGTCTTCTCAAAGTATCCAAAAGAGTATTTTAGCTTTATCTGATGAAGAACAAATCTATAGAATTGACCACTACTTAGGGAAAGACATGATTCGTAATATTTTAGCCCTTCGTTTTGGGAACCGACTTTTTGAAGAGAGTTGGAACGGCAATGTAATTTCCTCAGTAAAAATTATTAGTTCTGAGATGGCAGGTGTAGAGGAACGCTTGGAATATTATGACCATGCAGGTGCCATTAACGATATGATTCAAAGTCATCTATTGCAATTAGTGGCGTTAATCGCAATGGACGAACCAAAAGATTTTTCTTCTGAGTGTATTCGAAAAGAAAAATTGGAAGTGATGAAGCATATACGCTTGTCAGAGGCCCAACCTGTGGTGAGAGGACAGTATAAAGGCTATAGGAAAATAAACGATAGCCTGTCTACCTCTAATACAGAAACTTATGTAAAGGCCACTTTATCGGTGCACAGACCCAATTGGAAAGATACGCTGTTCATTGTGGAAACCGGTAAGAAAATGAAAGAAAAACGCATGGAAATTATTATTTCATACAAGCCAAGAACCCTGCATTTAAGCGGATCTGAAAAGTTTCAAGTAGAGCCTAATCTGCTGACTATACAGGTTTATCCTACAGAAGGGGTTCACCTCAGGTTTAATTCTAAGGCACCAGGATATGATTTTAAAATGGACCCCGTAGATGCAGAATATTGCCACGCTTGCAGAAGTATTGGCAATAAACCTGAAGCCTATGTGAAACTTTTAATGGATGCCGAAGCAGGGGATAAGACCCTTTTTGCAAGCTGGAAGGAACTTGAAGTCCAGTGGAAGATTGCAGATCAAATAAAAGAATCGGCTCAAGGAGATTTAATTTTTTACTCGGAGGATGAACTATGAAATGGTTGCCACTATCAGTACCAATCACAAGAAATATGACGGTTTATAAAAATAGTGAATCGAAACGACCTCAAATTGAAAATACGAGAAATTTTGAAGTCCATGGCATTTACGAAAGCACCCTCCATTTGCCCATGCATACGGGAACCCATATCGACTATCCTTTACATGCCATTGAAGGGGGAAAAACTTCATCGGATTACAACTGTTTTCCCGCATTTTTTAAAGCCTATGTGCTAGACCTTTCGGCAGATCAAGCGGGGAACAAATTAGAATCCATTGGGGTGGACCATTTAAAAAACATAGATTTCAGTAGGGTAGACGCCATCTTTTTCAAAACTTTAAAATCGCCCATGACTGAATTCGACTTTGAATTTCCTTGGCTAAATAGAGAGGGGGCTGCTTTTTTAGCTACTCTGCCATTAAAATTTGTTGGTATAGATCAGTTGGGAATAGAGCGAAGTCAGCCAGACCACGTGACGCATATTTCACTGTTGTCTAAAGATATTCTCATTATAGAAGGTCTAGCGTTGAGCGACCTTCAAACTGGGGTTTACGACTTTGCGGCTTTTACCCTCCATGTGGAGAAAGTGGAAGCTGAGCCTCTGATGATTTATGCGATGACTCAAGAAGTGGAGTAGCGTTCCTGAATGGGTCTAGTGGGGTGATTTAGAGATTCACATAAAGGAAATTATAGTAATGACTTCAAGCGATTGCGAAGGCACTAAATTTATATTGTTTAAATTAAGTTATACTGCTATAATGAGAAAGAATTTAAGTGAATACGTGAAAACACTAAGGTGCCTGGTAAAACAGGAGAATAGGGAAGTCGGTGTGAATCCGACACGGACCCACCGCTGTAAGCAGAGATGCGCTTTGAATATGCCACTGAATTTATTTGGGAAGGCCAAAGTAAGGATGAACTGCGAGTCAGAAGACCTGCCTTAATGTAACGATTTGACGAAGGGGATTGTTCGTTTAAATTGAAAAAAATATTTTTGATACTTTAGAAGATGGGATAAAGTCTCTTAGCGAATGTGCTAAGGGACTTTTATTTTTTTGTATTGTTGAATTGGAGATAGAAATGAAGCATAAGGAATATTTATACATAGCATTACCCTTGGTATTGTCCACTATGACTCAGCCTCTTTTGGGAGCTATTGATACAGCTGTCGTTGGAAGATTAGGAAGTTCTGACTATATTGGCGGTGTTGCAATTGGTGCAGTCATTTTTAATACCTTGTACTGGTTATTTGGATTTCTCCGAGTCAGCACTTCTGGGTTTACTGCACAAGCTGTAGGGAGTAGTTCGGAAAAAGATTTACAAATGGCTTATTTTAGACCTCTTATCATGGCCCTAAGTATTGGACTCTTAATGATTTTGATAAAACCCTTTATCCTTAATGGAATAAATGCAATCTATTATGCCCAAAAGGGTGTTCTAGGATATGCCGTTGATTATTTTAACATTCTCATATGGGGTGCACCTTTGGTGCTGGTGGGCTACGTAAATTTAGGTTGGATGATGGGGAAAAAAAACATAAAAGAAACCCTGCTTTTACAAATATCTTCAAACGTATTAAATATACTACTGGATCTTATTTTTGTAATTGTCCTTAAAAAGGGAGTTCAAGGTGTTGCATTGGCTACATTAATTGCCCAAGGGTATGGTTTTATTTTTGGAAGCTTTATAGTCTATAAGCAAATTTCAAAAGGTTTTAGATTTGAATATATAGGTCAGAGTATAGAAATAGCATCTTTGAAAAAAGCATTACTTGTCAATGCCGATTTAATGATAAGAACGGTATGCTTGCTGGTTATGACAAATGTATTTATGAGAAAAAGCACCCTTATGGGACCCGATATTCTAGCGACCAACGCGGTACTCTTCCAAATTCAGTACATTATTTCATATATTTTTGATGGTTTTTCTAACGCTTCTAGTATTTATGCAGGCCAATTTACAGGAGAAAAAAATCAGGAGGGCATTAAAGTTATTACCAAATTATCAAATTTTTATAGCATTGTAGTGTCCGTTTTGCTAGGAACGGTCATTTATGTTTTGGGGACTGAAATATTTAAATTATTTACTGACATGAAAGAAGTTGTTGAATTATGCAACAACTATAAATATTGGCTCGTCATTTTTCCTATTTCAATAGCTCACGGAATGGTGTATTACGGCATTTATACGGGGGCCTCTCGAACAAAAATTATTAGAAATTCAATGATTGTGGCTTTAGTGGTTTTCTTAATAAGCAGTCAGTTATTAATGCCATGTTGGGGCAATAATGGCCTGTGGTTTGCATTTGTTGCATTCAGCGGTGTAAGAAGTCTGTTCTTGATTAAAGATAATAAAGAACTGATTCAATCTATTGGCGCAGAGGCCATAAGTTACTAAAGGGGTTAAGACATTTAATTCAGGAGGGAAACGGTGAAATATTTTATTAGACGATTTATTCAGTTGATATTTGTCATGTTGGCGGCAACATTTTTTACATTTGCGATGGCTTACTTAGCGCCAAGCGACCCTGCGGAGATGGTTCTTATTTCCCACGATACCCTTCCTACAAAAGAGGCTCTTGAAAATTTACGAGAAGAAATGGGCTTAAATGAGTCTTTTGTTCAGCAATATGGAAATTGGCTAAGCCACATACTTCAAGGAGATTTAGGTCAATCTTATACAACAGGTGAACCCGTGCTAGAAAAATGCCTTCCAAGATTAGGAATAACGATAAAGCTAGCCTCTGTCTCTTTTGTACTTTTAGTGGTTGTGTCTTTTTCTTTAGGCGTGCTTTCTGCAACTAAAAAAGGAAAGTGGATTGATTATGGAATAAGATTGTTTTCATTCTCAGCAATTTCGATGCCTTCCTTTTGGCTAGGAATGTTGCTTATTTATTTTTTTGCAGTAAAATGCCAATGGTTTGAAATAACAGGCGAGCAGACTTTATCAAATATGATTTTACCGGGATTGTCTCTGTCGATTCCCTTGATGGGAAGGTACATTCGAATTATTAGAACGGCAGTCTTGGATGAGTATTCAAAGGATTATGTCCTTGGAGAAAGATCAAGGGGGGCATCAGAGTGGTCTATTCTAATGAGAAATGTACTTCCAAACTCACTATTGAGTATTGTAACCCTATTAGGATTGTCTGCGGCTGTACTCTTAGGAGGCACGGTTATTATTGAGAGTATTTTCTCATGGCAAGGACTTGGAACTTTAACCCTGCAGGCAATAACCAACAGAGACTATCCTATATTGCAGGCCTATGTTTTATTTATGTCAGCAACCTATGTTTCAATCAATTTTGTTGTGGATATGATTTCTCAAGGGATTGATCCTAAATTAAGAGAAACGACGGAGTATTGATTATGAAAAAAAAAGTATTTTCAGTTCTATTTTTTATGGGTATATTGATCATTTTTCTTTCATTTATAGCGCCTTACTTTTCACCCAATGACCCATTAGCCACAAATTTTGCCCATATACTAGAGAAGCCATCAAAAGCATATCCTTTTGGGACAGATCAAGTGGGGCGATGTGTCATGTCTCGAATTTTTTACGGTGCAAGAGTATCGCTGGGAATGACTTTTACCCTACTGTCGCTGGTATTTATATTTGGTGTGACCATTGGAACCATCTCCGGTTTATCTAATACCCTAGTAGATACGGCTATTATGCGGATTGTAGATGTTATTCTTTCTTTTCCTGAAATCGTATTTGCAATTGCAGTAGTAGGTGTCATTGGACCGGGTATAAAACATACTATTTTAGCCCTATCTCTAATTTGGTGGACAAAATATGCGAGACTTACTCGTATGCTGGTTTTTAAAGAAAAACAGGCTGTGTATGTAGCAGCAGGGAAAATAGCGGGAACATCTTTTCTTAAGTGTGTTTTTAAATATATATTTCCCAATATAATTTCACCCTTGGTCATTCAGTTTGTATTGGATATTGGAAATATTATGTTGGCACTAGCGGGTTTATCTTTTTTAGGTTTAGGTGTTCAACCGCCAACACCTGAGTGGGGAAATATGCTAAGCGAAGGCAGGGTCTATTTGCAAACGGCACCATGGCTACTAATTTATCCTGGGCTCACCATTTTTTTAACAGTATCTTTATTTAATATACTGGGTGATATGGCTAGGGATATTTTAGATATAAAAAATACATAAGAAAGCAGGTTGGAAAAATGAAAAAAAGAAAAATGCTCTCGAGCAGTATGTTAATGGGTTTGATTCTCCTAATGATTTTCAGTTTAGGGGGATGTAAAAGCGGTACCAGCCCACAAAGTAAAGAAAATGGATCTGAAAAAGAAAGTATACTTAATATGGCTATATTTTGGTTAGACCCTAATATTGAACCGACAGATGGCTGGAATGGCTGGACTTTAACCAGATGTGGAATTGGGGAAAATTTGGTCCAGATAGATGAAAATCTTAAATTTAAGCCTGTTATAGCACAAGACTATAAACAAGTTAACGATTTAACCTATGAATTTGTGATTCGAGACAATGCTAAATTTTCAAATGGTAAATTGGTAACAGCAGAATCTGTAAAAAGTTCAATTGAAAGAGCGTTGAAGCTCACCAAAAGAGAAGATGTGCTCTTTAAATTAGACAAGATGGTTGCTAATGGTCAAAAATTAACGATTCAATTAACTGAGCCAGATAATATTCTTATAAATAAACTTACCGACCCCGTATTTATTATTGTAGATACAGAGGCAGCAGCAGACGAGAACTTCAAATTTAAACCTGTTTGTACTGGCGCATTTAAAATAGATGAATTTGACCCAGAAAAAGGAATGGCTCTTTCAAAAAATGAATTCCACTGGAGCGGAAATGTTCCGGTAGATAAGGTAAATGTAAAATACTTGCAAGATTCAAGTACGAGAGTAATGGCTCTTCAATCGGGAGAAATTGACTTGGCAACACAAATTGAAGGAAATGATTTGAGTTTATTCCAAGACAATGAAAAATATACAGTTTTAAAAGGGCCAAACTTAAGAGTTTTCTTATTAAGACTGAATATGGACAAGCCATATATGAAAGAAAAAGCATTTAGAGAAGCTCTATATTACGGTATCGATAAAAAAACTTATGCTGAAAATATTGCTAAAGGTGTCAATGCCAATGGACCTTTTAACAGCGCCTTGCCTTTTGGAGCTGAAAGTGAGTCAGAATATACATATAACCCAGAAAAAGCTAAAGAACTATTGGATCAGGCGGGGATTGTAGACTCAAATGGAGACGGGATACGGGAGTATAAAGGTGAAAATATTGTCATGAAATATTATTCAAGAACAAACCACGGAACGAGTGCCAATAGTATTGGAACCGCCATGCAATCCCAGTATAAAGAAATAGGCATTGGACTAGAAGTGTTTCAAGTGGAAAATTATGCTGATATTGCTCAAAAAGGTGAATTCGATATGCTTTGGGAGAGATGGACATCTGCCCCAAGTGGCGATCCGCAATACTTTTTTGAAGCCAGTTATAAGACAGGTAGTGAAGGCAATTATGGCCATTATAGCAATAAAGCCTTTGATGGAATTTGTGCGAAATTAAACAACACAAAAGAAATGAGTCAAAGAATTGAATTGGGAAAAGAAGGATCTAAAATTTTAGAAGATGATGTTGCAACTTTATTTTTATACTATCAAGAAGGCAATGTTGTTATGAATAAAAAAGTAACTGGTGTGGAAAGATTTATATCTGAAATTTACTACATTGATGAGAGACTTAAAATCAATGATTAGACAGAAAGTAAGGTTGACTGATGGAAAATATGCTGCTCAGTGTTAAAAATTTAGAAGTCTGCATTGACCACAAAAAAATTTTAGACAATATTCATATGTCTATTGGCAACCAAGAAATTGTCAGCATTGTGGGAGAGAGTGGGTCGGGCAAAACGACTTTGATTAAATCTATTTCAGGTTTAATGCCTAGCAAAGGATCTACGGTAAAAGGGGATCTTGTTTTTCAAGGTAAAGCCATGACACCTGAGAAAATGACCAAGTGTTTAGGTAAAGAAATGGCCTATGTTTTTCAAAATCCGGGAAACTATTTAGATCCAATAAAAAAAATAGGCAATCAATATGTGAACTGCATAAGAAGACATAAAGGTGTGAACCCTATTGAGGCAACTTATATGGCGAGAACGACTCTAATGTGTCTAAAGTTTAAGGATGTAGACAAGGTTATGAATGCATACCCTCATGAGCTCAGTGGTGGCATGAAGCAAAGGGTGGCCCTAGGGATGGCCCTTTCCCTCGAACCTAAACTGATTATTGCAGATGAGCCTACCAGCGCATTAGACGTTATGAGTCAGAAAGAAATTATGAACGAGATTTTAGAACTTAGAAAAGAACAAGGAACAAGTTTCTTGGTTGTAACCCATAATCTCGGCTGTGCGGCAGGGATTTCTGACAGAATTATTGTCATGCAGTCAGGAAAAGTTGTTGAAAGTGGGTCAACATCAAAAATAATCAAAGACCCTCAATGTACTTACACTCAAAAATTAATTCAGTCAGTGCCGCTAATGAAGGGAGAACGCTATGAACCATTTAAAGCTGTTTGAATGTCGGGGTGTCACTAAGGTATTTGATAAGAGCCAGTCGGCAGTTTTGAAAGATGTTGATTTATTCATTAAATCTGATGAGTGCGTAGGCATCATTGGAGAAAGTGGCTGTGGTAAAAGTACACTGGCCAGAATTATGATGCACTTAGTACCTTTAAAAAGCGGGCATCTTTTTTTCAAAGGAAAGGAAATAACCAAACAGTCTCAGCGTGAAAAATATCAATTGTATCAATCGATTCAAATGGTATTTCAAGACCCATTGAGTACATTTAGCCCTAAAATGAAAATAGAAGATTATATGATGGAACCTCTTATAAACTTTAAACTTGCAAGAGGAGAAGAGGCAAAAAGACGAGTTGAGACCATATTAAATTCAGTAAAACTGCCAATCGATTACCTGAGTAAGTATCCTCATGAGCTTAGTGGTGGAGAGCTTCAGAGAATTGTCATTGCAAGAGCACTTCTTGTTCAGCCTGAGCTGATCATATGTGATGAAGCGACTTCTGCGCTGGATATGACCATACAAAAAGATATAGTAGCATTGCTGAAGAATCTTCAGGAAAAAGAAGGTTTTTCGATTCTATTTATTACCCATGATTTAGCACTGGCAGATCAATTCTGTGACCGCGTTTATGTCATGAAAAATGGAAAAGTACTAGAGGTTTTAGAAACGGGAAATCTTATAGAAGATGCAAAGGATCCTTATACAAAAGCATTCTTTGATTTAGGTTGGGGGGCAATACAAATATGACAGAAATTAATATCAGACAACTAAGTGAAGCAGAAATTAATGAAGGACAACAATTTTTATTCAGTATGGTAGAATCACTATTTCATATAAAAAGGGATAAAAATATGCACCGAGATATATTTGAATTGGAAACTTTTTATTTAAAGACATCAGGACACGTTCTTTTAGGTGCTTTTGATAAAAGTGACAAGCTTATAGGAACAATCGCCTTGAAGACTTTTATTGATCGTTTTGAAAAGCTTAAGGGAAGATATTTAGAGAAAACTGCTGAAGTGGGAAGGTGTTATATTCTTCAAGAGCATAGACGGAAGGGAATAGGAAGCAAACTGTTGGTGGAAGCTATGGCCAGAGCAAAAGAAGAAGGTTATAGTATGCTTTATTTGCATACCCATCCTAATTTGCCGGGAGGGTATCAGTTCTGGGAAAAGTCAGGATTCCAAAAGACTTTAATTGAGGAAGGGACACCTGACACAATTCATATGGAGATGGCTTTGTAAGATTTATTTATAAGCTTTTGAGGGAGAGGAAAATAGTTCAAAAATTGTATTTTAAATGGTTGTCGGTTATTATAACTGGCGACCTGTTTTTTTTTAGGATAAAATGAACCTGTATGAAGCTTGTTATGTCAACTTATTAAGGATTAGCAAATCATGATAAAGAATCATTCTAACAAAAATGCATTGATATGGACCATATATGGGGTTGTATTTTTGGTAATTTTAGCAGGGTTTTTATTGCTCGCGTCTGGTCCCCAAACCCCTTACCGTTTTGAAGATGAAAAAATCTCCAATATCAATAAAGGATGGACTTCAAGTTATGACGGTAAAATTTACAATTTGCCAAAAGTCATTCCAGGAGAGTATGGTAAACCTTTTGTTATTACAAGAATATTGGACAAATCTTTTGAAAGGGAACAGTATATTTGTTTCAGAGGTTCCTTGCAAAGAGCGAGGGTCCTCTTAGATGAAAAGGTGATATACGACAATGTTCAAATTCAAAAGGGTGTTTTTCATGCGCCTAAATTAAGCATTTGGAACCTCGTCAAAATTCCTGAGAAGGCTGATGGAAAAAAACTAACCTTAGAATACACTACGGATATTAAACGTTTAGGAGGGCATTTTTCAGATGTGTATTATGGCTCTCAAAGTGAAATTATCAACTATTTAGGTCGGTCATATGGGAAAAGTTTGCCTTTAGTCGTGGTAACTTTTATTATCGGTTTAATTATGTTTGTTCTTCCAATGGTGTTTAGACATTATAAGCAAATTGAATTGATTTTCCTAGGGTTATTTGCTATGTCTATTTCATTATGGTTCTTTTCAGAATCCTTGCTACTACAATTTTTTACAGGAAACACTTGGATTCTTGCTGGTTCTGGTTGTATACTCCAGTGCATTACGCCCATTCCTCTAATCCTATATATTCGAATGGCTATTGTGAAAAAAACTAAAAAGATTTTTTCTTTTATGGCATATATCTTAGGAAGCGCTGCTGTTCTAATTGTGGGACTTCAGTTATTTGGCATTATGGAGCTGTTTGAAAGTTTAACCATAACTCATATAGTGTTTGCAGGCATTGCAATTTTAACGATGTTCTCATTCTCTATTGAAATATTAAAGGATCACAATAAAAAAGCCTCTAGATTTGTTAAGGCTTTACTACCGTTTATATTTTTTGTAGGTGTTGAAATCTTTGATTTTTATACTCAAAGCTTTCATAAAAGCACCTATTTCACAAAAATTGGACTGCTATTTTTCCTAGCAGTCCAGTCACTAGATTCTCTACGTCAATTGATTGCTATTATCAAGAAAAGTTATCAGGCAGAACTCTATGAAAAGTTGGCTTATGAAGACCGATTGACCGGTAGTGGGAATCGGATGGCTTTTGATAAGGCCATAGAGAGCTATTTTAACAAAGATAAGCCTCACGAAAGCTGGCGATTAACTATTTTTGATTTTAATAAATTAAAGCTCATCAATGACCAATTCGGACATACGGCAGGTGATGAGGCTCTTATTATAGGCTGCAGGAATATTAAAGAAGCTTTTAATACTAGCCAATGTTTCCGAATAGGTGGAGATGAATTTGCCTGTATTTCCAGAGATTTTAACGATCAGGCTTACAATGATCATTTAAAACTTTTAAAGAAATTGCTGGAGCAAGAAAGCGAAAGCCTACCCTACACTGTAGGTGTATCGGTAGGCAGTGCTATTGTAGATTACACTATAGACAAAGATTACAGAGAACTTATGCATAGAGCAGATTTAAAAATGTATGAGGATAAATATATCGCTTAATCAATCCAAATAAGTGTTTATTATTGAACCAACAGATTAGGCCTTAATCGCCCAGCGCAGTTTAGTGGAACGGGCACGACTGTTAATGGCACATTCTTCTGCCGATGGTCGAACGGGACCAGGAGCCACTTCGCTATATGCACCTTCGCGGAAGTAGTATTGAAAAGACTTTTTAACCAGTCGATCTTCGCCCGAATGAAAGGACATGATTACCACTTTGCCACCTGGGGCAAGGACGTTAGGCAATTTCTCCAAAAAGTCATAGAGGACTTCAAATTCTTGATTGACATCAATTCGAAGGGCTTGGAAACATCGTTGACAGGTTTTCTTAATTTCATTATCTCGTTCTTTAGCGGGAACATTTTTCAGGGTGTCCTTAATAATATCTCTTAGGTGAGAGGTATTTGTGAGTGGATTCCCTTTTTCTATATGGGCAACAACGGCCGTTGAAATAGCTTGTGCGTGAGGCTCGTCGGAGTTTTCAATTAACATACCCTCTAATTCCTCTTGAGAAATAGTTTTTAAGCGCTCTGCAGCTGAAATCCCCTTTTCTGGGTTTAGCCGAAGGTCGAGAGGACCCTCTCTTTTGTATGAAAAACCTCTTTCAGGATTGTCAATTTGCATAGAAGAAACCCCTAAATCTGCCAAGATAAAATCAAAGAGACCTGAAGTTTCAACAATTTTATCAATTTCTGAAAAGTTCATATTTTTAATAGTCAAAATTTCAGGTCCGTAGCCAAGAGCTGCTAACCGTTCTTTTGTGCGGACCGACTCAATAGGGTCTTCATCGGTTGCATAAATATGGCCTTGATGGTCCAAACACTTTAGCATTTCTAAGGTATGACCTCCGTAACCTAAAGTGGCATCAAAGCCTTTTTGACCTGGTTTAATTTGCAAGATTTCTAATATTTCCTTAACCGCTATAGAAATATGCATACCCGCTGGAGTACTTCCCCTTTGAATAGCTTTTTCAACGGCATCGCCATATTTTTCGGGTTGATGTTCCTTATATTTTTCCTTAAAAGATTTAGGGTGTGTGCCCTTATACCTTATGCGTCTCTCATGTTTTTGTTCTGGATGATCCATCTGTAACGCCTCACCTTCCTGAGCATTTTAAATGCTTATATAGGCAATATGATAACAAATGATGGGCGTAAAGGCAAACCTAAGGGCGCTTATAAAAGGCGTTGAACTCTAAAATTTCTGAAGTCAGTGGGATGGGCAATGATGTCATTTTTTCAGCAGGGCGTTGCAAATAAAAACCTTGTCCAGCGCTGACACCTAGGTGAATCAGAGTCCTAAGTTCTTCTTTTGTTTCAATGCCTTCTGCAATAAGGGTAATGTGGGTCAGTTCTGCCAGTTGGACGAAGCTTTTCACAATGGCCTGTTTAAAGGTATCTGCCTCCAATTTTCGAATAATATTCATATCCAATTTAAGAAAATGAGGCCTTGTCTCAATGATGCGATTAATGCCAGAATAACCCTCGCCTACATCGTCTATTGCGATTTTAAAATCTTGGTCCACATAGTTTTGCAGAGTTTTATTAAAGCCCTCATAGTCAGTAATGGCAGAGCGTTCCGTAATTTCCATCACCACATTTTTTTGAGCAATGCCGTATTGAGAGAGAAATTCTTTAGTCATCCCTTTTTGAAAATTTTCATCGTGAATCACATGAGGGTCTACGTTGATAAAAAGATACTGATGCTCACCAAGATCCCTAGCCCGTTCAATGGCCAATTTCCGCATGAGAAATTCCATTTCCCAAGTCATTTCACATTGACTGGCAAGGTTTAGAAGAAGGTCTGGCGATTCTAAGGGGGTGTCTTTTGGACCACGGCTTAAAGCTTCATAGCCAAGGACTTCTCCACTAGATAAAAGTACAATGGGCTGATAAAGGGTGCGAATATCTTGCGCTTCAATGACCGATTTGACGATGTTGCAAATTTCCATATAATTGCCTGCTTTCCTTAACATTATTCTAGTATGAAGTGACTCAGGCGTGATTCAACCTGACCCACATGGTATAGGATAGACTCTGCCCGCGCTCTGATTGCCTTTGAAGACTCAGAGGTGTCATAAATGCGCTCTGCAATAGAAGTGGTGGACAGACTGGATTCATAAGTGATCTCAGCAATTTCCGTAACGCTGACCACTGCTTGATTAATGGACTCGTACAAGCTGTTAGCCGTTTCAGCCATGGAAAGAGACATGTTCTCATAGTAGGTGGCGTCTGAAGCGTAACTGTTACCTGTTTGAAGAAGAACTTCATAGTCGTTCATCACCTGATTGTCAAAGAAGTGAAGCATGTTTCCTGTGGATTGTGTCAGATGATTAACGGCAAATTTTATAGCGCTAAGTTCTTTTCGAATACTGACAACCATTTGTTTGGACTGATCAGCCAGCAGGCGAATTTCAGAAGCGACAACAGAAAACCCTCTGCCTGCTTCTCCCGCTTGGGCCGCTTCAATGGCGGCATTAATGGCCAACAGATTGGTTTTTGAAGCAATGTCCATAATAGCTTCAGCGAGGACTTCAATTTCTGAAACCCGTTTAGCACCCGTTATGGCCGACTGAACCTCTGTTTTGGTCACATGGTAGAGAGCGGAGGCTGATTGCTTGGCATCTTCTGCTTGAAGGCTCACCACAGCAGCTTTATTTTTTATTTCTGTAGAGACTCTTGACCCAGCGGTTGCATGGTTTTTTAGAACATCTACCGACTGTTCGATTTCCATGAGTCTGTCCTTTACGGAAGTGGTTGCCGCTGCATTTTGTTGAATACCAGCAGCCAATTGTTGGGTAGTCGCTGAAATTTCATCCACTTGATAAGTCATGCTAATGATTTCTTGAGTGGAGGTATCGGCTTCGGTTCGCATATTGGTGGTTTCATGAATAACGGCCATCAGTAAGGTTTTAATATTGAAGAGGAAACCGTTGACCGCTTTTGCCATTTTTCCAATTTCGTCATGGGTTTCAATCGCCACAGGGTGAGCCAAGTTTCCACCGCTGTTAGAAAGGGCGTTAAGCTCAATTTCCAGAGATTTTACAGGTTTTGCAATACTTCTTGTAATTAGCAAACCGAGGAATATGGCGGAGAAAAATGCCAGAAAAATAGTAGTAAGGGTAATGACCGTTGATAATTTCGTGGCTTTAGCTGAATTGATTTGACTGAGCGTGGCACCTTGAATATTGAGATCTGCCAGTTCACCAATAAGAGCGTGAGATTTTTCATAGGGTGAGTTCATTTTTGTCTTGACGTGATTTTTTAGAGCCATCCAATTGCTGTCAGTTGGACTAGCGTCGTAGACCTTTGACAGTTCAAGAAAAACGGGTACAGTTTCTGACCAATAGACCCATTCAGGATCCAATTTTTTAAGGAGGAGGGATTCTTCAGGGGTGTGAGAAAGATTTCCATAATTTTTCCAAGCCTTGTCTGTTCTCTGAAAAGAGTCTTCAATTTCTGTGTAGTAGTTCTCTTTAACGCTGTTGGGAAGATGCTGGAGGGTAATGGAATTGACTGAGGAAGAAATAGTGGTTTGAGATTCAGCCAAGGTGAGGAGAGAGGCGACACTGGGTAGCCTTTGGAGCGCTACCTCATCTATCTGACCGCTTAAATTTTGTATGCCCATAAGGCCAACCATGCCTACCAGAAATGAAAGGAAGGACATGGACATAAAGCCCATCATCAGCTTAATAGAAAGGCTCTGAGGGAGCTTTGCTCTTTGAAGATGGGGAAGTAAACGGGTAAAGGGTAATTTCTGATCTTTAAATTTTAAAATAAATTCACTCATGTTAAATGCCTCCTGAGTCTTTATCGCTATTAGTATTTAAAAGCGCGCTTTCATGTATGATTCTACAGAGGCATTGTGAATTCTAAGGAAGAATCAGGTTAAAAATAAGTAAACATTTATGGGGAATGAATGTATATAAATATAAAAAAAGCCACAGGTGTTGTCCCATGGCTTTTCTGCTATAATAGTACAGATTAAAGAATCTAAAAGGAGCTACGACTATGAAGTTTTATTATGCCCCCTTAGAGGGAATTACAGGTTATATTTATAGAAATGCCCATCATACTCATTTTGGAAGTGGCATGGATAAATATTTTTCACCATTCATTGTTGCCGACCAAACCAACACCCTAAAGAGCAAGGAAAGAAACGATATATTGCCAGAGAACAATAAAGATATTAGTCTTATCCCACAAATTTTGACCAATAACAGCAGGGATTTTATCAACACGGCAAATAAAATTAAGGACTTTGGTTATGAAGAAATCAACCTTAACTTAGGCTGTCCTTCGGGAACGGTAGTGACAAAGCGAAGAGGCGCTGGACTTCTGGCCTATAAGGAAGAATTGAATGTTCTATTGGAAGAAATTTATTCCCATGCAGTTACCGAAATTTCGGTGAAGACCAGACTGGGCATAGAAGACCCCGAAGAGTTTTTTGAGCTGATGGCAATTTTTAATCAATATCCCTTGAAAGAGTTGATTATTCACCCAAGAGTTCAGAAAGATATGTATAAGAATAAACCACGACTTGAAGTCTTTAAAGCGGGACTTGAAAGCAGTAAAAGCCCTGTCTGTTACAATGGGGATATTTTTACATTAAGTGACTACATCGCTTTCACAGAAGCCTTTCCAGAAGTGGATGCTATGATGATGGGGAGAGGGCTACTGACCAATCCAGGACTGGTGGAACGGATTCAATCAGAGTGCGAAATAGGCAAAGCTCCCTCAAAAATGGATAAAGCTCAACTGAGAGCCTTCCACGACGAAATTTATCAAGAATACCAAAGTATTCTTTTCGGTGAGCGCAATGTACTGTTTAAAATGAAAGAGCTTTGGCATTATATGATTAAAGCCTTTTCTAACCCAGAAAAATATGCTAAGAAAATTAAAAAAGCAGAGAAATTGAGGGATTATGAAGAGGCAGTGACCAAGCTTTTCAATGAACAGGAGATTTTAGAGACTTTTGGGTTTGCTACTCATTAACTAAATATAGGTAATAGTTATTATCATCTTCCCTTATGGTTAAGAGCTATTTTTTAGGGCATAAATGAATGGTATAATCATGTAAGAATAGTTTAGGGGGGACCAATATGCAATTGACAAATGATCAAATTTTAGATAGTTATAGTCACATGGCAACCGTTATACCTCAGCTCTATCCTGCAGATGTAGCTGTTACTATTACAGACAGAGAAAAGCATTTGGTGATGATACAAGCGGACAGCTTTAAAATGAATTTGAATATCCATGACCCGATTCGAGAGAATGGGGGCATTCATAAATGTATTACAACGGGCAGCAGTGTCGTTGCAAGGATCCCCAAAGAACTTTATGGATTTCCTGTCATTACCCATTCAGTGCCAATCTTTGGGGAGAACTCACGACAAATAATTGGAGCCATATCAGTAGCCGTATCCCTAGAAAGAGAAACAGAAGTATTGGATATGGCAAATACTTTATTGACCCTTGCGGAAAAAATGGAATCCTCATCAGGCAATTTGGCCAATGACTCAGAACTACTGTCTAATCGCTCAAAGGAAATGAATATAAGTATTGATAGTGTTGCGGATGAAATCAAAAAAATGGATGACATTATGGGCTATATTAAATCCATATCGGAAACTTCTAATTTATTAGGACTGAACGCTTCAATTGAAGCGGCACGGGCAGGGGATGCAGGCAGGGGGTTTGCGGTAGTTGCTGAAGAAATTCGAAAGCTTGCCATCAACAGTAAAGATTCTTCTGTGGAAATTCTAGAGACCCTTAATGCGCTCCGTTCAGATATAAACCGTCTAATAGAGGGTGTTCAATCCATGGCAGCGATCAGTCATGAGCAAGAAGTGGAATCCAGCATGATTGCCCAAGATAGCGAACAACTCAGCATTCTTTCAAAGCAACTTAAGGAAATGGCAGACGAGTTGGTTTAAAGATTATAGATAACCATATGAGGGCATCATCTGCTCTAAAAAGGGATTCAAAGTATGGAGGTCATTGCTCTTCTGACTGCCAATGAAACCAACGATAAATGACCTGTAACAAATCAAAGTTGATTTGCTACAGGTCATTTCTTATTTTGGGGGACTATTTTGCAACAGCCCCTTTTTTATCAAGTTTAAATAGGGTCGTTATGGTTTTTATTTGTATCCATACAATGGGAAGGAGCATCATATAGTAGTAAATTGAATTTTGTAAGACCAATTCCGTTTTTACGAAAGCATAGTGAATAAAAAACATACCAATAACATTTGTAGCGACGCCAGGACAAATTAAGGAGTAACTGCCCACATCAAAATGGCTTCCGTTTACATAGCGATTGAAATAGCCGTGGTCCTTAAGTAAGGCATAACCAAGAAGAGCAAAAACCCCTTGTATGGCAACGATAAACGTTAATACGATCATTAATAATATAGGGCTAGGATTTGTATGGAGCAAATGATGGGATACGGATGAGGTCAATCTGACGAAAGTAATGCCCATAAGTGTCATTATGGGAATCATAATCCATAAGGTAGGAAGATTTGTTAATTCTATGCCATATTCAAAAATAGATTTAAAACCGAGAAAAAGCTTAATGCTCAGCAATATTAGGGTTAAAACCAAGAAGAAAATGGATCCAATTAAGCCAATCATATTGGTTAGCAGAATCTTACTCATGGCAGCAGGAGCAGCAAGGCCAACAGAGACCATGATAAAAGTAAATGGCGCAATCATTTGACCTAAATGATTATTGATGACAAAGTCAAAATTCCCTTTAGAAACCGTGTCTTTAAAATAATTTAAGAATAGTTTTAAACCATATATCCCAGTGGTAAGGAAGCCTATAATTGCGAGAGGGAAAAGGTATTCAACATAATGCCATAGATTAGGAACAAAGACAGCTCCGAGGATTAATGAAATATTAACTCCCATGGCCAAGGTCAATGGTATTGTCATTAATCCAAGTTCTAAATTTGTTCCAAGTAGTGCCTCATAACCTTCTGTTTTTTTAAATGCGGTGAAGTTTTTAATCTGAATATAGAGTTGTAAAAAGTATCTTAATGCAAAGAATAAGATGATAGCCATGTCTATTATTACAAGAATAGCAGTGATACCGCCTTGTGAAATTTCACGATAAACGTCTGCAAAAACCGGCATAGGTCCTTTGTGATCAATCATAAACATTAAGTACATAAAAAATGATACGGCTAATCCTCCATTTCCCAAGGCTTTTAAAAACCAAGTCGGGAATACAAAATTTTGTTTTGTGTTTTCATTAATAATCTCCTTTCTTAACCCCCTACCGGAGGGGGTATGCGACAATTGATATCCTACACTAGAAATAAAAGGTCTGTCAATCATAGACAAATAAATAACGAAGAACATATCTCAGAAAGTCCATTGACAATAGGCGATAGACTGGTAAAATTAGATGCAAATGATATGCGTTTGCATCTAATGTGAGGTTTTGAGAAGGAGATGTTTTTAATGAATCTGAAAAAGGGAATTAAAATGGGAATTACCTTAGCTGTAATAGGTAGTTTGACTTTACTGGCAGGCTGTGCCAATAAAAAGGAAGACGTTAATAAAAAAAGTGAGGTTGATAAACCAACGGTGGCTGTTTCAATTGTTCCTGAAAAGACTTTTGTTGAAGCAGTTTGCGGAGATTTGGTGAATGTAGTTGTATTAATTCCGCCGGGAAACAGTCCTGAAAATTATGAGCCAACCCCTAAAGAAATGACTGAATTCAATGAGGCAATAGCTTATTTTGCAATAGGTGTTCCAACGGAAGAGGCGAATATATTGCCGCTAGCATCAGATCTGGATCAGTTAAAAATTGTTAAATTAAATGAGGTGGTAGCAGAAGTATATCCAGAATTGGAAATCGCACCAGGGGAGAGAGATCCTCACATATGGCTGTCACCTAAAAGAGTTAAAGTTATGATTAATGTGATCGCAGAAGAAATGGGTAAAATTGACCCTGATCATAAGGAACAGTTCACTGAAAACGGAAAAAAATACTTAGAGCAATTAGATACATTAGACCAAAATTTAAAGATTGCTGTAGATGCAGCTAGCACTAAAAAATTTATAGTATTCCATCCGTCTTTAGGCTATATTGCAAATGACTATGGTCTCACAATGTACAGCCTTGAAAAAAATGGAAAGGAGGCAACTGCAAATCAATTGGAAGAAATAATTGATTTTGCTAAGAAAGAAAATATAAAAGCCCTTTTTTATCAGGCGGAGATTTCAAGCAAGCAAGCAGATTCATTTGCCCAAGAAATTGGCGGAAAGACTGTTTTGCTTGAACCCTTGTCAGGTGACTATATTGAAAATCTTATGAAAATGGTGAAATTAATAACCGAGGTGAACTAATATTATGTGTCAATCTACTGAAGCAAGTGGTGAAGGTAGAAAAGTTATCTGTATTGAAGACCTATCCGTGTATTATGATGAGACATTGGCGTTAAACAATGTCTCACTTTCTGTGGGTGCTGGAGATTATATCGGGGTTATTGGCCCCAACGGAGGTGGGAAAACAACTTTAGTAAAGTCTATATTGGGTCTAGTTCAGCCAACCTCAGGTACTATTGAAATTTTCGGAAAATCTCCAGGAGAGGTTGGACGTCTCATTGGCTATGTACCGCAGGTAACGAATCTAGATAAAAAATTTCCGATTACTGTGTACGAAGCACTTTTAACAGGTCGTTTAAAATCAAAACTGAGCATGTTTCAGAAGTATCGTACTGTTGATATTGAAAAAGTAGATCTTATATTGGAACAAGTGGGTATTTTAAAATTGAAAAATCGGATGATTTCAGAACTTTCAGGTGGAGAATTTCAGAAGATGCTAATTGGCAGAGCACTTGCCATAGAGCCAGAATTGTTAATTTTAGATGAGCCAACTGCCAGTGTCGATGCTCATTCGCGGGACAATATTTTTAATCTGCTCTATGAGTTAAATAAGAAAATAACCATTGTTTTAGTCACGCATGATCTTTTAGCGGTATCGACTTATGTCAAATCATTGGCTTGTATCAATGAGAGTTTGGTCTATCACGGCGATGCAGAAATTAATGAAAATATTGTGAATAGTCTCTATGGATGTCCTATAGAACTCATAGCTCATGGCGTACCCCACCGGGTTTTAAAATCACATACGGGGGAAAAATAAGATGTGGCATTCATTTATGGAATATCAATTTCTTCAAAATGCAGTCCTCGCCAGTTTCTTGGCGAGTATTGTATGTGGTATTATTGGTGTTATTATTGTTGAAAAAAAATTGGTAATGATGAGTGGCGGGATTGCTCATACAGCCTATGGTGGCGTGGGAATGGGTTATCTTTTGGGATTCGAACCTATTATTGGTGCATTTATATTTTCGATTTGCGCCGCACTGGGGATTGGATTTCTAAAAAGAAAAGGAGGTACAGAAACCGATGTTGTCATAGGATTATTTTGGTCATTAGGCATGGCGTTAGGGATTTTCTTTATAGCGTTGATGCCAGGGTATCCACCGGACTTATCCTCATACTTGTTTGGGAGCATCCTCACAGTGACCCAAACGGACTTAAAACTGATGTTGATTTTAACGTTGGCAGTGCTAGTCGTTATTATTTCATTTTTTGAATATTGGAAGTCTTATTTATTTGATGATGAATTTGCACATATTATGGGCATCAATACCAAATTAATGGAGTATGTACTTTTTATAATGATTGCAATGTCTGTAGTCGTTTTAATACGCGTGGTTGGAATTGTTTTGATTCTAGCGCTGTTTACCGCACCAACAGCTATAGGAGGATTGCTGACGAAAGGGTTAAAGTCCAGAATCCTATCGGCAGTAGGTATTGGCTATATCTTCTGTATTTTGGGTCTTTGGCTTTCTTATACTTACGATATCCCATCGGGTGCAGCTATTGTAATGATATCAGTATCAGGGTATTTTTTCACTTTGATGTGTATTAAAATAAATAGCAGTTTATATAAAATGAGAGGATAGAAAAACAAAATGGATTTTTCGCTAATCACAATCGAGCAATTGGAAGTGTTCAACACCATATTTACGAGTATTTTATTGCAGGCTTTTCCCTTTATGCTCATCGGCGTACTGGTTTCATCGGCCATGCACGTTTTCATACCTGATGAATGGATTGTCAAAATCTTTCCCACCAAAAATGGTCTTGGTTTTCTAACGGCCCTTATTGCAGGCTTGTTTTTTCCTGTCTGTGAATGTGCCATTGTCCCACTGATGACCCGACTGGTTAAAAAAGGGGTCTCAGTACCAATCGCCATTACCTTCATGCTCTTTGCACCGATTATCAATCCGATTGTATTGATTTCAACTTTTTATGCTTTTCCTGGACAACCAGAAATTGTACTCTATAGGGTTTTGTTTGGATTGATTATTTCTGTGTCTGTTGGATTAGTACTCACCCTGAGTGGGAATAAGTTGTCTATGTTAAAAGATGAATCCCCTTTTAACGTACTTTGCTCATGTGGGCACCATCATATGCCTCATGAACATGTTCATGAAAAGAATTCAATCCATATATTGATTAGAATTAAAACCATGTTGCTACACGCCGGAGATGAATTCTTTGGTGTTGGAAAGTACCTTGTTATAGGCGCTTTTATAACCGGTGTCATTCAAACTTGGATGCCTAAAAATATACTGGAGGCTATGGGAAGTCATCCATCACTTTCTCTCATGGCTATGATGATGGCTGCATTTTTGTTCTCTGCATGTTCTACTTCAGATGCCTTTATTGCCAGAAGCTTTGTCGGCAATTTTTCAACAGGGTCTATTATGGGCTTTTTAGTATTCGGCCCTATGATGGACATTAAAAATTTGCTGATGTTGCTGGGAAACTTCAAGAAGGGTTTTGTGATGAGATTAACGCTGGTTATCATCGCAGTCAATTTTGTGTTGCTCAGTATTTTAACTCATCTGTTGATGTAGCGAGGTAGAGAGAGATGAAAAGGAAAAATGATATAAATGGAATCATTAAGGCATTTATTTTTATAGGATTTTCAGCATTTTATGCCTATGCCCTTGTCACTGGAAAGGTCAGGCAATATGTACATCCTCGGATTGACCCCTATTTGATTTTCTCATCAGTGGTTATGTGGGTCATAGCAGGGTTATATATACTTGAGCATATTAGAAATAAAAAACCAAAAGATCACTTGGCTAAGTCAAATTATAGAGTATATTTGTTTTATATTATTCCGCTCATAATGGCTTTTGCCTTCCAACCTAGAGCCATTAATACAAGCAATAGTTCAATAGTCGTAGGGAGTGCAGATCCGTCTAACACTGCAACCCAAAGTACTGATGTAAGTCAAAATACGGGTGTGAACGAATTGGATGATACTGAAGAGGCTGAGGATACTAGCATAGAATTAAAAGAAGGTGTCATCGTCATGGACGAAGAACATTTCTACTCGGATATGAACGAAATATATGCAAATCCAAGCAAATATGTTGGCCTGCCGATAGAGGTTATTGGGGCAGTATTTAAAGATGAAAGTCAGTTTGGAAAAGATGAATTTGTACCTTCAAGAAACTTAATGACCTGTTGTGCTGCAGATACGGTATCAATTGGCCTTTTATGTCAATATAAAGATACAGATCAGTTAGAGGTGGGTTCTTGGGTAAGGGTACGGGGTACCGTTGAACTTTCTGATTTCAATGGAGAATCAATGCCAATTATTAAGGTAACCAGCGTGGAAGCGACTGAAAAACCAATTGAAGATTTTATTTACCCTTATTAATTGAGTTAATCATTTGATATAAATTAGATTTTTTATTATAAATAAATACCTACAAAAAGCACTTGGCAGAATAAGCTAAGTGCTTTTTCTATGCCAATGAGCTGATAAATATTTATTATGATTAAGTAAGTATTTATGGGAAAAAAGGTTATTGACATATACCCATAAAAGAGTACAATGAAAATTATAAAAGGGTATATACCCATAATAAAGTGAGGTGAAAGAATGTCAAGACCGAAAAAATGGAGGAAAGTATGTTTCTTGCCTGAAAGTAGTTTGTTCGGGCCCTTGACTCAAAATGTCCTAGCACGTGAGTATGTTTTAATGACCGTTGAGGAATATGAAACGATCCGACTGATTGATTTAGAAGGTATGAATCAAGAAGCCTGTGCCGACAGAATGAATGTAGCACGCTCGACGATACAAAGAATATATAACGATGCGAAAAAGAAGATTGCAGATGCACTGGTCAACGGCAAGGTTTTAAAAATTGAAGGCGGCGACTATAAGCTCTGTGAAGAAATTGAACCTGTATACGGGTGTGGGTTGTGCCAAAGACATAGGTGCCCACAAGTAGCTTCACAAAATGAAGATGGGGAGGAATAGCTATTTTTTCAGATCAAGTTATTAAACATTTTGTAAGTCCTAAAAATGTATACAGCATTCCTGATGCCGATGGTGTTGGAGAAGTGGGAGATGCTGCTTGTGGCGATGTACTCACCGTTTATATTAAAGTCGAAAATGATATTTTAGTGGAAGTGAGTTATATGGTATTTGGTTGTGTTGCTTCTATTGCAACTTCTAGTGTAACCTCTATTCTTGCTAAAGGAAAATCCATTGAAGAAGCCTTAAAAATTACGGAAGAAGATATTGTAATCGCTTTAGAAGGGCTTCCAGAAGAAAAGCTTCATTGTTCTAATTTAGGCGTGAGTGCTCTCAGAAAAGCTATTGAAAATTATTATGAAAGCAAACGTACCTCTCAAGCAAATAAAAAAACATATATAGAGGAGAATGATTATGAAAATTGCAATGCCAGTAGATGAACAAACGATAGAAACAACGATCTGTATTTCTTTTGGGAGAACACCTTATTTCTTAATTTATGATACAGATACGAAATCTTATTCATTTGTAGATAACAGCGCAGCTGCTTCTAGTCAAGGCGGAGCTGGTATTAAAGCAGCTCAAGTTATTGTAGACCAAAAAGTTGAAGCGCTTTTAACACCAAGATGTGGCCAAAATGCTGCGGAAGTTTTTAGCGCTGCCAATATTCAATTATATAAAACCACTTCAACAGAAGTTCAAGAAATGATTAATGCTTTTGAGGCTGGTAAATTGGCACCATTAACTGAAATTCATGCAGGGTTACACAATCACGGAGGAAAATAAATGAAAATTGCGGTACTCAGCGGAAAGGGCGGCACAGGAAAAACCCTTGTATCCGTCAATTTAGCTGCAGTGATTAAAAATTCAGTTTACATCGATTGTGATGTAGAAGAGCCTAATGGTCATTTATTTTTTAAACCAGAAGGGGTTGAACGTCAGCGGGTTGCAGTAAAAACCCCACTGGTTGATTTTGAAAAATGTAATGGTTGCAGAATTTGTGTAGACTTTTGTAAATTCAACGCATTGGCGTATATTGGAAATAAAGTAAAAGTTTTTGATGAGATCTGCCATTCCTGTGGTGGTTGTGCACAGTTTTGTCCAGAAGGTGCAATCACTGAGCAAGACAAGCTGATTGGACAGATAGAAATTGGAAAATCAGAAGATGTAAAAGTGGTAACGGGTATTTTAAATACAGGTGAGGCCACAGGTGTTCCCATTATTAAAGGGTTGCTAGAATATGCTCAGGCAGATGAAGCTTTAACGGTTATAGATTGTCCTCCTGGAAGTGCGTGCATTGTCATGGAAAGCATTAAAGATGCAGATTATTGTATTTTGGTGGCAGAGCCTACATTATTTGGTGTACATAACCTAAATATGGTCTATGACCTAGTTAAACTTTTTAACAAACCCTTTGGTGTCGTTTTAAATAAGTGTCTCGAAGGCGACAATCCTGCTGAACAATACTGCGATGAAAAAAATATTTGCGTATTAGGCAAAATTCCATTTAATAAAGAATTGGGCACTATGAACTCAAATGGCCTAATTGTTGCAAGGGAAAGTCAAGAATATCATGAGATTTTTGATAAATTGATGAAAAAGGCAATGCGGAGGTATTTCTATGAAACAGTTACTCATCCTTAGCGGTAAAGGCGGTACGGGAAAAACAACTGTTGCCACGGCGCTGATTCATTTGTCCAGTGCAAAAGCCTTTGCAGATTGTGATGTAGACGCACCCAATTTACATTTGTTAATGAAGCCAACCGTGGAAATGATTCACAAAGATTATTTTGGTATGGCAGTCGCAGAAATTGATTCAGAGAAATGTACCCAGTGTGGGATTTGTTTGAACAATTGTCGTTTTGAAGCCATCTCTTTTGACAAAAAGTATCATGTGGATCCCTTTAGCTGTGAGGGTTGTGGCGTTTGTGAAAAAATATGTCCATCAGAGGCAATTGTATTAAAGCCATCAAAAGCAGGGGATTTAATGCTCTATAAAGGCGAAGCAGTCTTTTCCACAGCCCAGCTAAAAATGGGTAGAGGCACTTCTGGTATGTTGGTTACAGACGTTAAAAAGAACTTAAAAGACAGCGTAGCAGTGGACCAATTTGCCATCATTGACGGTTCTCCTGGTATTGGTTGTCCAGTCATTGCTTCAATTAGTGGTGTAGATATGGTTTTAATAGTTGCTGAACCTTCAATATCGGGTATCAGTGACATGGAGCGCATTGTTGAAACTGCTAAAAAATTCCAAGCGAAAATAGCGGTGTGCATTAACAAGTTTGATACCAACCTTGAATTAACCGATCAAATTATGGCATATTGCACATTAAAAGAGATCCCGTTTGTTGGGAAAATACCTTTTGACAATGCTGCAGTGATGGCAATCAATAATGGTTTGAGCATTGTTGAACTGGAATGCGATTCGGGAAATGCCGTTAGAGATGTTTTTGAAAAAACCATGGAAGTATTTAACCAAACGAATAAACCAAATCATTTATTTCCTATAAGATAGGAGCCTGACGATGGACATAAAAGCTCTGATAGAGAACACCACGATTTCTGATGACTATAAAGCTGAGCATGGTCTGAGTCTTTATATTAAAACCGAAAAGCACAATCTGCTGTTTGATTTTGGCGCAAGCTCTCTGTTTATAAAAAATGCTAGTAAAATGAATGTTGATTTGGCTCAAATTGACTTAGGTATTCTATCTCATGGACATTATGATCATAGTGGTGGCCTTGAGGCTTTTTTGAAATTAAACAAAAAGGCTAAAATTTGTGTGAATCAGAACGCTTTTGAAAAACATTATTCGAAGCGTGCAGAGGAAGGGATTGTAAACGTCGGGGTAGATAATCATTTAGCAGAAAATAATCAAGTGTATTCTATTGGAAAAATGCTTAAAATCGACGAAGAAATTCTTTTGTTCTCAGATGTTGAGGGGACTGAATTGGTGCCTAAGGGCAATCAAGCCATGCTTAGCGATGCAGGTGAGGGCACCTATAGACAAGATGATTTTTTACATGAGCAAAACTTAATCATTGAGGAAAATGGAAAGACCGTGCTAATAGCAGGCTGTGCCCATAGAGGTATTGTCAATATTGTCAAACGTGCAGCTGAATATATTGGTAAAATGCCAGATGTGGTCATTGGCGGTTTTCATCTCCACAGTAGAGAAGAAAGTCACTGTGAAACAACGGAGAGAATCCAACAACTTGGTGAAATTTTACTTCAAACAGGGGCTCAGTATTATACTTGTCACTGTACAGGGGTAAAAGCTTTTGAAATTTTAGAAAGTATTATGGGTGAGCAAATGCATTACCTTTCCACAGGTCAAACATTAAATATATAGAAAAGGCGAGGAGAAAAAACGATGAGTGAGACATGTACAAACAATTGCAGCAGCTGTAGCACGGATTGTGGCGAGAGAAAAGAATCACAGACTGATTTTACTGAAAATCCACATGAGCTAAGCAACATAAAAAAAGTAATTGGCGTTGTCAGCGGCAAAGGTGGCGTTGGTAAATCCATGGTGACGTCTTTGATGGCGGTTACCATGCAAAGAAGAGGTCATCAAACAGCCGTTTTAGATGCCGACATTACGGGGCCCTCTATTCCCAAATCATTTGGTATCAAAGGAAAAGCTATCGGTACGGAGTTTGGATACTATCCCCTTAAAAGTAAGACAGGCATAGACATTATGTCTATTAACCTCCTTCTTGAAAATGAAACAGACCCAGTTATTTGGAGAGGCCCTATTATTGCCGCTACAGTGAAACAGTTCTGGACGGATGTGGTTTGGGAAAATGTAGATTATATGTTTGTAGACATGCCTCCAGGTACAGGAGATGTCCCTCTTACGGTATTCCAATCATTAAAGGTAGATGGCATTATCATTGTCACATCTCCTCAAGAATTGGTATCGATGATTGTTTCTAAAGCGGTGAAAATGGCTCAAAAAATGAACATTCCAATTTATGGAATTGTAGAAAACATGTCTTCCTATATTTGTCCGTCGTGCAAAGAAGAGCATAAGTTATTTGGCGACGCCCATATTGAAAAAATTGCAAAGGAACACGGCATTGAAATTTTGGCAAAATTGCCAATGAGTCCAGGATTGGCAACCCTTTGTGACCAAGGGACTATTGAAATGTTCAAAGGCGAATGGTTAGATACCGTCGCAGAAATTCTAGAACAAAAATAAGGATGAGGTGAGATGATGACTTACAGTGCGCCCCTAGGAAGTACTATAAGCAATACTCGAATGAGAACACCCAATAATTTGTCCGTATTTTCAGGCATGTGCTCCGTTTGCACTGCCAATTGCTTAGGTCCTTGTGAAATTGGACTGTCTGCCGTTAGAGGATCAGAAGCCATTTATCCCTATGCCACAGATCAAAATCAATTTGGATCGGAAAAGCAATATCCTGTGGACTACTCACATTTAAGTATCAATGGGAGAGTCTTTGGGGCACAAGGTTGTGAAGCCAATGCCTACGTAGCGGCTTACCCCTTTGCAGATATCGGTTGGTATTTCGGTAAAGAGAACGCTGTAAAGTTAAAAGCACCAATTATTTTACCAGCAATGGCAAAATTAAATTGGAAAGATTATTTTTCAGGTGCCGCTTTGGCAGGGGTAGTTGCAGTGATTGGTGAAGACGTTGTAGCGAAAGATAAGAACTTAGTGCTTAAAAATGGAAAAGTAGCCAACGCTCCTCTTTTAGGAGAAATGGTAAGGGCATTTAAGACTTATGATCTTGGCTACGGAGACATTATGGTTCAGGCAAATACAGACGACGAATATCTGGGTGTTTTAGAATATGCGATAGAAAAACTAGGTGTCACATCTGTAGAGCTTAAGTTTGGACAGGCCGCAAAAGGCATTCAGGGCTTAGGTAGAGTCAAGTCTATTGATGAAGCAATCAAATTAAAAGAAATGGGTTATTTGATTTACCCTGACCCAACAGACCCTGTGGTGGCTGAACGCTATAAAAATCTCATGGGACAAACTTTTGAAAAAATTGGGAAACTGCCTATGTGGGATGAAGCCTATTTAATTAAACGGGTCAGTGAACTCAAAAAATTAGGTGCCAAAAGAGTCTGCTTTAAAACAGGGCCTTACGATGGAAAGGATTTAATCCATATATTAAAAATTGCATCCCTAGCAGGGGTAGATTTAGTGACTTTTGATGGCGCTGGCGGCGGGACAGGTAACAGTCCGGTCAAGATGATGAACGAATGGGGAATTCCAACCATTCAATTAGAAGCCATGGTCTATGAAATTTTAGATCATTTGAAGGCGAATGGTTACGACGTGCCACCCGTGGCGATTACAGGCGGTATTGCTATGGAAGATCAAGTTTTCAAGGCATTGGCACTGGGCGCACCGCATATCAAACTGGTGGGTCTTGGAAGGGCTGCTATGGCAGCCGCTATGACGGGCAAACAAATTGGTGAGCAGATTGCATCGGGAAATATTCCGAAAGAGTTTGAGGGTTTTGGAAGCACAATAGAAACCATCTTTGAAGACTATAAAATGCTGAAAGTGGATTATGGCGATGATGTGAAAGACATGTCCTCTGGAGCCATAGGACTTTACTCTTATATTGAACGTATTTCTACGGGTCTTCGTCAATTGATGGCTCTTAATAGAAAGTTTAACTTAACAGAAATTACAAGAGAAGATGTAGTTCCGCTAACTGAATCAGCAGCTAAAATAACAGGGTTAGAAACTTATAACGAACGTTTAAAAACAGAATTGTTGAAAATCAATGAATTGAATACGACTTGGGAGGTTTAATATGAAAATAGCAGTAGCAAGTGATAAAGGTATGGTAACAGGCCACTTTGGACATTGCGAACATTTTAATATTTTCAATACAGAAAATGGAAAGGTGGTTTCTTCAGAAGCCGTTCCAAACCCTGGCCACAAACCAGGCTTTTTACCAAACTTCTTAAATGATCTTGGCGTCAATGTGGTTATTTCTGGCGGCATGGGTGGCGGTGCTGTAGACATCTTTAACGAAAAAGGTATTGAAGTCATTGTAGGCGCAATGGGTGAAGCTCAGAATGCTGTTGAAATGTATTTAAGTGGTATTCTTAAATCAACGGGTTCTGTTTGCCATGACCATCAACACAGTGATGAGTGTGGTCAATAAAAAAATAACTTATAGAGAGTTTTGTTTATTTTATAAATAGGCAGAGCTCTCTATTTTTTTAAGAGATAAACAGACAAGAATGATTGGAGGTGGCAATTTAATGAAACGTGTATATGGTCCCGTTCCTTCAAGGCGGTTAGGTTTATCATTGGGGGTAAGCCCTATTCCCAATAAAACCTGTAATTATTCTTGTGTTTATTGTCAGTTGGGCAGAACCTCGATAATGACGGTGGCAAGAAAATGTTTTTATCCTGTGGAAGAAATTATGTCTGAAATCAGATTAGTTCTAGAGAAAAATCCTGATTTTGATGTAATTACCATTGTTGGAGAAGGGGAGCCAACCTTGTATTTAGGGTTGGGGGCGCTGATAGAGGCTATAAAAAAAATAACCGAAAAACCTATTGCAGTTATTACAAATGGTGCTTTAATGGCGAACGAGGAAGTCCGGGATGAATTAAGAAGAGCGGATATTGTACTGCCTTCATTAGATGCAATCAATGAAAATCAGTTTAAAAGTATTAACAGACCCCATAAGTCTATTCGTTATAACAGCGTCTTAGAAGGATTAATAGAATTTTCAAAGACATTCAAAGGGGAGTTGTGGTTAGAAATCATGTTAATTAAAGGCATGAACGACGACCAAGAATCCTTGGAGCGATTTTTAGAAATTTTGCAGAAAATAAAGTATACAAAATTATATATAAATTCACCGATTCGCCCACCCGCCGAAGAAGGCGTTTTTCAGACGGATGACGAGGCAATAGAAAAAGCGGTTGCCTTTTTAGGGGGAATTTCAATTGAAAGATTAATTTCTACTGGTTTTCACAGTGAAGTCAAAGATGATTTTGAGGCGCTTTTAAGTATTATTCAAAGGCATCCTATGAATCAATTTGAAATATTGGATTTTCTAAAATCAAGAAATTGTAGCAAGCCTGAAGAAGTTATTGGTCAATTAAATGCCTCAGAATCTGTAGAGTTCGTTTACTACAAAGGCTATAATACCTACAGACGGCGTCAGCGTAGAAGTATTTGATTACTATGGAAAACTAAAAAATAAACTTGGAGCGTATAAGAATGAGTAAAGGATATGTTCATGTTTACACGGGTAATGGGAAAGGAAAGACGACAGCAGCATTTGGTTTGGCAGTAAGAGCCGCTTGCGCGGATAAGAAGGTATATATAGGCCAGTTTATTAAGGATATGGCATACAGTGAAACAGGTATCAGTACCTATTTGCCCCAAATTAAAATCGAGCAGTTGGGTAGAGGGTGCTTTATTGAAAAAGAGCCTACTTTATCGGATCAAAAATCTGCTCAAGAGGCACTTGGAAAATGCGCTGAAATTTTAAAGGGTGATTACTATGAGATGGTTATTTTAGATGAAGTCTTCATTGCTTTATATTATGATCTATTTACAACCTCCGACTTACTTGAAGTGCTTAAAAATAGAGGAAAGCATGTTGAAGTGGTTTTAACCGGACGTTATGCGCCTTTGGAAATTATGAACTACGCAGATTTAGTGACCGAAATGAAAGAAGTCAAACATTATTTTGAACAAGGTGTTCTTTCGCGAAAAGGAATTGATTGCTGAGGTGATAAAATTTATGTAAATATTGAAATGTTGGGTATAAACACCTCAAAAGAGGTGACGGTCCTATGATGGAGAAATTCAAGCAAAGTCTTGCACATAAAATATCATTTATAATATCCCTTGTACTTATATTGATTTTTACGGCTTTGGCATCTTATTTCTATGAGTTTGCAAATGAGGAATTAAAGAAGCACACCTTAGAAAATACAGAGCTAAGAGCAAGATTGATTGCGGATGAAGTCAGCAATATATTTGAAAATGCCGCCATCATTACCGATCAGATAGGCAATCACAGCGAGATAAAAAAGTTTCTTCTGACTGCCGACAACAAGAAGACCCTGTCGGAAAACCTATATATAGATTCAGTGAAGCAAACGCTCATCGAAATAAAGTCTAGTGATCCGTATCTGTTCACGTCGTGGGTTGGAAACGAGAAAGCTAACTTCTATTATGACAATTTTGGGATTATTCCCGATGACAGTTATGACGTTAGAAAACGTCCGTGGTATCCTATCGCTATTTCTTCTGAAGACGTGGGATTCACGCCACCCTATATTGAATGGGGAACTGGGAAAATAGTTATATGCGCAGTTAAAGCACTTAGGGAAAAGGGTGACATTTATGGCTTTACAGGTGCCGAAATCGTTCTTGACAAGATACCAGAGATATTTAAGGCTCATAAGATAGGCAATAGTGATATTAACTTCCTGATTTCGGGAGATGGAAAGTACATCTACAATGAGGATGCGAGCAAGATCATGACAGACGTGATTCAAAACGAGTCTGACCCCCTTAACGGCTATAGTGGCGAAATTTTTGATGGGACTGAGAAGCTGCTTTCTGTAAATTACAACGGCGCTAATTATCTTATGTTTTCTTATCCCGTTGGAAACAGCGACTGGAGAGTTGTTTCTCTGATTAGCAAAAGTGATATGGAGAAGGAGATTAAAGATATCCTATTTCTAATGATCGGAATTTTCATTTTTACCGTTCTGTTTGCAATAGTGATTATCAACTTTGTCGTGACCAAATCTATCAGGCCGTATAAGATTCTCGTGGATTTTGCTAAAAATATTGCAAATGGTGATTTTTCAAAGAATATTCCTGAGAAGTACATCAATAGAAAAGATGAAATGGGTAAGATGTCCCATTCCTTCCAAACGATAATAGAGGCTTTTAGAAATGAAAATGAGATACTCGAAAGGCATATAAGAGAAAAGGATTCTGAACTTGAATCTCAATACCGTTATTTAATAGAATCTGAAAAAGCCATCTCTTTGGGAAATCTTGTGGCAGGTGTTGCCCATGAAATAAACACGCCTCTTGGCATCTGTGTGTCAGTAACGTCCTATATGGAAAAACTCAATCAAGATATTTCAACAAAATTTTCAGAAGACAAGATGTCGAAAAAAGCGCTAGCAACCTATATTGAGAACAATACAGAGGCACTCCAATTGATTGGGCATAATATTACTCGGGCGGCTGATTTGGTTAGCAGTTTCAAGCAGGTTGCTGTCAACCAGAGTGTGGAGATCAGAACAATTTTTAACCTCTTTGAGAGTATATCTGTAGTCATTAACAGCCTTAAACATGAATATAAAAACAAGAATATTGAGATTACAAACAACTGCCCAGTTGAGCTGGTAATCCATAGCTACCCGAGATCCTATTTCCAAATGTTTACGATATTGATTATGAACTCCATACATCACGGTTTTCTTGATAGAGATGGCGGTCATATTATAATTGATGTAGAGGATCATCCTGATAAGATTATAATCTTCTATAGGGATGACGGAAATGGTATCACCGAAGAAAATTTGACCAAAATATATGAACCTTTTTTCACAACAAAGCGCAGCAGTGGGAATATTGGTCTTGGCATGCACATAATATTTAATATAATCAATCAGTTACTTAAAGGCCATATATACTGTAAGAGCACGCTTGGCAACGGTGTAGTGTTTAAAATTGAGTTGCCGAAAGAGTTTTAGTATTTCTAATAATCTTCTACTGCTTCTAATTTAGATTTTTTAGGTTCTAGCCATTTGTATTTGGCAGAGAGCTTGCCATACCACGCGGCGCCTTGAACTTGTAGTATAAAGGCAAGGGTTATAATTAAGGCAGTATCTGGGCCAAAAGAAGCTATAGCAAGCCCTAGCGCAATAGATAGATTTCTCATAACCGTTCCATAGACGAGAGCATAACCATCTGATTTATTAAAGAATTGTTGAACGGCAAGGGTACTAATGGTGAAGTTCACTAGATAGAACAGGATGAGAAGAAGCACTGAATTAACCAATAAATCAGGTTGATTGGCAATTGTTTTTGCTTTCATGCTGATACTGGTAAAAATAATGAACAACATTGCCCATACGCTCATTGGCGGAAGAATGGGCTTTATTTTTTTGTTGAATTGCTCAGGGGTAAATTTTTTCAGAATAAGTTTGTAAGTAATATTCCCTAAAATCATAGGTAATATAACAATCTGTGCAATGGTGATAAATGTCTGAAGAATATTCACATCTACCATAGTACCAACGGTAAAGTATAAATAAATTGGCGCTAAGAAAGAGCCGAGGAGTAAACTGATTGCTGTGACTTTAATAGCAGCTGGAACATTGCCTTTGCTCAGCATGGTCCATGAAATGGTCATGCCACTGGTTGGAAATAAGGAGATCATTATGATGCCGGCAAAGAGTTCAGGGCTGTCTGCTAAAAATAATTTTCCAAAGACAAAGGCGATGGCTGGAATTATCAAAAAGTTTAAAAGGGATGCTCCAATGACGACTTTCATATGAGAAAGGTCAACGGCTTCCTTTATTTTAAAGCCAATCATTGTAGGGTAAATCATTAGAAAAGTGAAAAATAGAATATAGCCTTTTAAAAATGTGGTATTAAAATTTAAACCCGTTAAAAATCCCAAAAGGAGTATAAAGGGTATGGTCCAAACTAAGTTTTTTGAGGGTAAGAAAAATAGAGTTTTCATGAATAATCTCCTATTATTATTTTTGTTTTAAAATAATTTGCATCGCTAAAGGCAACGCTTTACACATTTATTGCCACAACAATTAATATTTTCTCCTGTACACACAGTATAATTACCACCTTCAATTTTAAGAAATTTCCCATTGATAAAGGACTCGGCCATTTTTCTACGGGCATCGATATAGAGTCGCTGAATACTTGTTCGTGCAACATCCATGCGGGTGGCACACTCTTCTTGAGTCAATCCTACCAAATCTATTAGACGAACGACTTCATACTCTTCAACCGTGACTAAAATAATATTGTTTTTTTCGATAGAAGTTTCGAGGGGGCCATAAAGTGTTTTTTCAGGGACGCGGCATACACGTCTGCATTTTCGCGGTCTTGCCATAAGGATTCTCCTTAAATTTATATTTTGAACATATGTTCAATACTGGGTAGTTTTTTATTATAAAACGTTTTGAACATATGTCAACAATAAATAAAATCTTAACAGTCATCTGTTAAGAAAAGAAACCCTCTGTGAGCTAAACAGAGGGTTTTCTTTTCTTTTGTTAATATAAAAGTCATTAAATACGCGGTTATTGGTATGACTAAAATAATACCCCAGACCACCGCAGATGATTTGGAAGACTTCCGCTGCAAATATTTTAGAGTTAATGATAACAGAGAAAGGATATTTTAGTACTTCAAACCAAATCAGTAAAGTGAAAAAGCCACCAATATAAGCAAACAGCAAGGTATGTGTCATGGTGCCGAGAATATCGGTTCCAATCCTCATGCCAGAAGTAAAAAGTTGCTTTTGTTTAATTTGCTCATGGTTCACATACAATTCATTCATAGCTGAGGAAATTGATATTGAAACATCAATAATAGCGCCTAATAATCCAAATAATATTTCACACAAAATCAGCTTGCTGAAGTCTATGTTGATAAGAGGTGTTGCAATAGATAAGTGTTCAAGCTGTTCACTACTAAAGCCTTGTATATTTGCAGTTGACCCCAACGGATAGGCAATTGCAAGAGTTAGCAAAATGGCTAGAAAGACAGAAATACATGAGGACGATAGTCTTGTTTGTTATAGCCATTGGTATTGAAAAGTAAAATTGAACTGATTAGGAGACTGCCTATAACGGTGCATATAATCGGGTCAAATCCCAGTGCAATCATGATGATTAATATGATAAATACGGTAACGTTATAGAACAAGGATAGAAAAGCATTTAGCCCTCTTTTGCCGCCGATGCTGACCATCAGAATAAATAAAATAAAAGTAAGTGAAAATATGGCTTGGTTCATTAATTTTTCAGCCTCCTCTCTCTTATATAAAAGGCAGAATCGAAATGGCTAAGGTTATTGGGATACTGATAACAATGCCTATACTGGAAACTAAAGCTCGAAGGATCTCCAAAGAAATATTAACATTTAGGACAAAACCGATGTGAATATTGTTTTTCACTAATAGAAGCAGCAGCGGTATACTGCCGCTTAAATAAGCAAAAATAAGGGTGTTCGTCATAGTGCCCATAGTATCATTGCCAATCATCATGCCTGAATGGATCAACTGTTTCCTTGTAATATTGGGAGAATTGCCAACCAGTTCATCAATAGAAGAAGCCATAGAAACGGCAATGTCCATAATCCCGCCTAAGGTACCTATAACAAGCTCTAAATAGAAGACATCCATTGGGGAGGTTAGCATAAATTCCATTTCTTCAAAATGGACACCTTTGTAGTGAATGAGAGAAAATACAATATAGGCAATCAATACTGCAGAAGCGGTCCCAAGGGCCCGTACCAATACTGGCGGCTAGGGTTTTCTTATTAAAGCCTGTAACAAAAGCCATTGAGGTGGACAATAAACAGAAGTGCCGCTGAAATTGTAATCAGTTGAAGATTATAGTTGTTCATATAAAAATAGAGAAGCCCAAATAAAAATGAGCACATTCACAAGGGACACTGCCCCAGTGAGCGAAGACCTTTTCTACCACCAATAAAGACGGCTGCAAAGGCAAAAATTATAAAAATCGAAAGAATGTGCAGGTCTCTTTTTCAAGCCTGTTATAACGAAGGTGTTGTCTGAAAGGTCAGTGCCTGTAGGTCTTAAAAATATATAGTCCGCCGACTTTATAGTAGTCATTGTAAGCTTTTGAAAGTGTATATTCACTTTCAAGCTTCAAATTTTGGCCTTTTCGCTCCGTATTAAGGAGGGTTGCTTCAATGACTTGGTGGTAATAGGCATCGTATTTTAAATTTTTTACAACCTCATCATTAGAATTAAAATCAGTTGTTTTTGTTATTTTCGCTATAGGTTGATGATACATATAAGCATTATTTGCTATAAAAATATACGAGCAAACAAAGACAATGATCATGAGAAAAAGTTTAATAAATTGCCAATGGTGCTTGGTGAAAAATGATGCAATCATAATGAATCCTCTTCAAGTTTTTGTCCTTATAAAAATGACGTCTTTCTTAGTCCACGTAAAATTATACATTTTCCTTGAAAAGAAATAAAGTGATAGGTCATTTAATGTTTTGCGGATCTATGGGTTGAGGTATAATGTATTAAGAAAAATAAGTTTTTAGGGAGGCTTTATGAGACTTTTTAATGGACGGTTTTGGGTGGTATTCGTTTTATTGATATTTGCTACTTCGCTTACATTCTCATGCAACAAATGTTGATAAAAAACCTATCTAGTATCAATGAATCGAATGAAGGCTTTTTATATTCGCTAGAATCAGATGGCAGGCAAAGTTATATTGTTCGATATGACTCAGATGGGAGTAACGGTTGCCAAATTTTATATGGCGTATCTCAGTATTTTGTCGATAAAGATGGACTTTACACCGTGGAGGGAAAAAAAAGGGAATGTATTAGTGAAAAGAAATCTTGCAGGCTTGGGTCAAAAAAATTTGACAACCTTCAATACCCGTGTTGATCTATGGGGTGGAGATTCAGATAAACTTATATTTAAGCCTAGTAAAATCAGATCAGCGAACACTTGAAATCTATTCCAAGAAAACTCAAAAAGTCGAAAAATCAATTTCAAATGTGGTTGAAGTCAGCGTACTTAGTGACAATTTTATTTTTTACCAAGTTCAAGTGGGTGACCTGAATAAATTTGTGCTGTTAAATACTAGAAGTAGGACAAGAAAATGGTCTTTGATCATTATGTTAAAAGCATTGGCATATTAGACAATTATTTCTACTGTTTAGATGATGATGCTTTGACTAGAGTTTCAAAGGATGATTTGACTAAAGCAGCTAAGGAAAACGATTAGTGAACAGTATACAACTAATGATTTTATTTCAAATGGACAAATCTATCGTGTGGTACCCGGACAATGGGAATAATATGTATGGGGGGCAAATTATAAGTTTTGATCCAAACACAAAATCAGAGGAATCTATATATCGCCTAGAGGCATCCAATAGTGTTCTATTGATGACCAAAGACTATTTTTTGAACTATGCCAATGGAGAATTAACGGTATTAGACAAGCAAGGGACTGTGTTTGCAGAAAAATAGCATCGGTGAGAACTATTCTTTTAGTACACATGGCGATAATAATATAATTACTTGGATGTATTATGATAGTTCTGCCAGTTATGGAAATCGGCAAAAAAGGCGGAATTTATTCAGTCGCCACAGGACAACTTACTAAACTAAATAATGGAACGGATAATTATCAATTCCTAAAAAGTGAAGCTTTAGCGAAAAAAAGCACGGCAAAAATAAGTGACTTTCTAAAATATATAAAAAATGACTCATTATTTATGGTGAGTAAAGATTTTTCATATAGAAAGCAAATCACTTCTAAAGTGGATGCTTATATCAAAAGCTTTATTGATGTAAAGGATGGCCTCTATTTTTTAACCAAAAGTTCTATTGAGTATCTGGACGATCAAGGGGGGCAAAAAATTATTTATCAAGCACCAAGGGATAATAGTGCCACTTTGTACTACGTAAATGTTGTTCATATTGATTCTTCTAGTCGCAAGTTATATTTTGAGTTGAAAAAAATTTACGATAACGAAAAATAATGATCAAGTTGTGGAAGTGTATTTAAAATCTGTTAACCTAGACACTTTAAAAGTTGAGACAATCGATACGCACAAAGTAGGCATAATGACAGATAATACCTACTATTATGATAACAACAATATTTATTTCATTTTCGTGGATAAAACAAAAAACAACGGTGAAGAAATTAGATGTAAAAAACGGGGCGTATTATTAATTGGATCACATACTCGGCCTCAGCAAAAAATTGGAGATATGAAGTAAGACAGCTAGGTTCATACCTCATTATTAAAAATTTAGTTGGAGAATTGGACCCATTGATAGCGCTGAACTTAAATACAAAAAAGATAACGAAGTTCCCGAAAAATTTCTATTTTGATAAAGACAATACCATCGTTATTAAAGATAATCTATATTATCTAAGTGCTGTAACAAATAAAAACAAAAAAGGGAATACTTACAATTTATACAAGATGGATCTTGTGAACAATAAGCAGATACTTATAAATTCAAGAAGTGCATTAAATGGTTATGAGTACAGGTTAATTGCTTCTGATAAAGATTACTTTTATATATTGCAGATAAATCCTTTGAAACCTGAAGTCTCAAAATATGACTTTGACAATTACATGTGGGTTGAAACCCTAAACGTCTCTAATAAGTCGAAAAAAGAGCTTCTTAAAGTCTATCCTAATGGTGTATTTACCAACGAAGGGGGCATTGTTTTTTCTGGATTTAGCAAAGTCATATATTATGATTATACAACGCAAAAACAAACTGAGATTCATGGAGATGCAGAATATTATCAAGTTTGGGGAGAAGGTGGCGCTTGAATTTACCCCAGTATCCAATGTGGCGTAAATTTTAGGTTATAGGTCAAATGTGAAAGTGTGAGTATTCTATGAATGCTCACACTTTCTTTTGCGACTAAAGTAAATGCCGAAAGAATGTCGAGGAATTCACCTGCTATAGATAATCTATTAAGGGGTATAAAAAGAATGTAGTTTTTGTAAATTGTCCTTGGGAATGAGGTGAATGCATTGAAAAAACTGATTTTTAGCTTAACCCTTATCATAGGTCTTTCAATGGGAAGCTTTACTTATGGCAATAGTATACACTATGAAGTGGACGACCTCTTTCAAAATCACGGCTCAATTATGATGCTAATTGACTCTGATACGGGTACTATTTTAGATACAAACCAGGCTGCTGAAAGTTTTTATGGCTATTCATTAGAGGAACTCAAGTCAATGAATATTGACCAAATCAATATCCTTTCTCCTGAAGACATTAAAACAGAAATGGACTTAGCTTCAAAGGAAAAAAGAAATTATTTTATCTTTAAACATAAGCTAAAAAACGGTGATATCAAAGATGTAGAAGTATATTCATACCCGATTACGATAGAGAATGAGAAATCTGTATTATTTTCAATTATTCATGATATTACGCCAAAAGTTTTGGCTGAAAAAGAGGCTAAGAAAAGTCAAATGATTATTCTGGCGCTGTTGGCGCTGATTATATTTGGGTTATTAATGCTATTTATTTTTGACAACAGAAGCAAAAGAAAAATTGCGGAAGCAAATGAAAAGTTAAAACGTTTATTTGACAACATGCAGGAGGGCGTTGGTCTACATGAGATTATATGTGATGAGATGGGCAAACCTGTAGATTATAGATTTTTAGATGTCAACGGTGCTTTTGAAAATATAACGGGCTTAAAGCTGACAGATATAAAAAATAGAACGGTTAATGAAGTATTGCCTGGGTCTGAAAAATTATGGGTAGAAAAATATGGGAAGGTTGCGTTAACAGGTATTCCAACAACTTTTATCAGCTATTCTAAAGTTGTTGGCAAGCACTTTTCAATCAGTGTCTACTCGCCTTTACATGGTCAATTTGTGACAGTTTTCTCAGATGTTTCAGAACAAAAAGAGATGGAGATCGCTCTGAAGAAAGAAAAGGCTCTGTTCCAAACCACATTACATTCTCTAGGGGATGGGGTCATATCCACGGATACAGATGGCAACATTGAAATTATGAACGCCGTTGCAGAGGGGTTGACGGGTTGGAAAATAAATGAGGCAAAGGGTAAACCCTTTGATGAAGTTTTTCGAATGATAGACGCTTTTACTCATGAAAAAGTTGAAAATCCTATTTCAAAGATTATTGAAAGTGAAGCATCGGTGGAAATGGATAAAGACCTTATGCTCATAAGCGCAAGCGGCGAAATTTATCCTATTGAAGACAGTGCATCTCCTATAAAGGATGAAAAAGGACATGTTCTTGGCGCTGTTATTGTATTTAGAGATTATACGGATAAGAAAGAAAAACAAGAGGAAATTCTATTCTTAAGTTACCATGACCAGTTGACAGGTCTTTATAATCGAAGATTTTTCGAAGAAGAACTGAGGCGATTGGATACGCCTAGAAACTTGCCATTTACTATTGCTATGGTAGATGTAAATGGATTAAAACTCACCAATGACGCCTTTGGTCATATGGCTGGTGATAACTTGTTAAAAGAGGTATCTCATGTGCTAAAAGAAGAATGTCGATCAGACGATATCGTTGCCAGAATAGGGGGCGATGAATTTGTTATCCTCCTACCTAGAACGACTTATCGAGAAGCTCAAAAAATTATAGAACGGATTTACAAAGCATTTGAGGAAGAAAATCATTCAGAAATAGTGATCTCAGTTTCGATAGGATGGGATACCAAGACTGAAGAAAATCAATTATGCACAGATGTTTTTGCTAGAGCAGAGGAGGAAATGTATCTTAAAAAATTAACTGAGAGTCAAAGTATGAGAAGCAGGACTCTCCAAGCGATTCTTAAAACCATTACAGAAAAAAGCGAGGTCGAAAGAATTCATTCTAAGCGTGTCAGTTATATTGGTCAAAGAATGGGTGAGATTCTGGGCTTAGACTATGAACATATTCAACAAATTGCCTTGGTTGGTATTATGCACGACATCGGTAAAATTTCCATAGACAACGCTATTCTCAACAAGGCGGAGCCTTTATCGGAGACAGAATTTGAAGAGATTAAAAAGCACCCTAAGAACAGCTATCATATTCTTAAGTCAGTGGATGGGTTTGCATCCATTGCCGAATATGCCCTGTCTCATCACGAAAGGTGGGATGGATTAGGTTATCCTAGCGGTCTTAAAGGCGCTGAAATCCCCTTAATCTCACGAATTATCGCCATAGCGGAAGCCTATGAAGTCATGACTTCTTTTAAACCTTACAGGGAAGTGTGGACAAAAGAAAAGGTTGTAGAGGAACTTAGAGAAAATGCGGGGGACTCAGTTTGACCCTAGTATCGTTAAGGCGTGTGAGGAATTGTTGTATAATCTTATAGAATGATTTAATACGAAAAATATTACCTAACTGTGAAATTGATGTTACTATAAGGTAAAAAGGTAACATCAATTTCACAGTTTTTGTCTTTGATCATAAGCCATTGATAGAAGATATTGTGCAAAGGATAAGTGGGGTGTTTTCATGTATAACTGCAATGCCATCGATGATGAGGCAGAAAAGGATTGGGAACAATTTGTAAATGGAGAAGAGCGCTTCCTTCATCAAGTACCTGAAACCATTATTGAATCTTGGGAGCGGTGCAAGGCTTCAGGATTGAGTCCTTTAAATGATTGTAGACATAAATCTTTAGAAAGTGAAGCCTTCCAAGCATCTCTGTCTAGTAAAGCGAAATTGATTGAAGTAGCCCATCCGTTTATGACGAATTTATATAAATTCGTTAAAGGAACGAGCTTCGTTGTGGTTTTAGCCAATGAAGATGGCTATATTTTAGAAATGTTTGCAGATGATGACGTTTGGAAGAACCCTTTGACCGAAAATTTCTTTCTCGGCGCAAGCTGGCAGGAAAGTGTGGCAGGCACCAATGCCATTGGCACTGCAGTTGTTTTAAAACAAGCGATTCAGGTTTCTGGAGCTCAGCATTATTGTAAAAAGCATCATTGTTTAACCTGCTCTGCAGCACCTATTTTTGATATTGATGGAAAAATCATTGGCATTATCGATATTTCGGGTCCCTCTCATGCGTCCCACGTACACACCCTCGGAATGGTGGTTGCAGCGGCGGAGGCGATTAATGCTCAGATTCGCATACAAAACAAGAATCACCTTTTAGCAGTAGCCAATAAAAAAATGGTCAATTTCTTTAATATGGTTTCTGATGGCGTGTTAATTGTAGGTACCGATGGCTTGATTTCAGAAATGAATCCTGCGGCAGAAAAGTTATTGGCGATAGATAAATTAGAAAATAAAAATTTGTACTTCAATGATTTTATTCACTCTAGAACCCAAATGGGAAACAGACGCTTCTGCTATGACAAACCATGTTCATATGTGGAATGTATCATTGAGACCTTAGGTGGACAAACAGAGTGCTTGGCTTCTTCTGAACCCTATTACGATGCCCACGATCAGTATGCAGGTAGCTTTATTACATTAAAGCCTATAAAACAGGTACAAAAATTAGTTAACCGTATTGGTGGCTATACGGCATCTTTACAATTTAGAGATATTATTGGAAACAGTCCTGAACTCAGAGAAGTCATAAGGTTAGCAAACTTGAGTGCCATCAACAACTCTAATGTGCTTCTAACAGGGGAAAGTGGCACTGGGAAAGAAATTTTTGCCCAAGCCATTCACAATAAAAGCAACCAAAGTGCTGCGCCTTTTATCCCACTTAATTGCGGGGCCATTCCAAGAGAGCTTATTGGGAGCGAACTCTTCGGTTATGAAGAAGGGGCTTTTACAGGAGCCAAAAAAGGCGGTCGACTTGGAAAATTTGAATTGGCCTCTGGTGGGACCTTGTTCCTAGATGAAATTGGAGACATGCCTTTAGAGCATCAAACAGTCTTATTGAGAGTGATTCAGGAAAAGCAAATGATGAGAATTGGCGGCGATAAAATGATACCTGTCAATGTGCGCCTTATTTGTGCTACAAATAAAAATCTGGTAGAAGAAGTGGAAAAGGGGACCTTTAGAAGAGACTTGTTTTACAGGCTCAACGTAATGACCTTTATGATTCCTCCTCTTCGAAGGCCGCGTGGAGGACATTCCTCTTTTGTTCCAACATTTTTTAAGTAAACTTTGCAGTGATAGAGAACGACAATATGCTGTAGAGAGTGAAGTCTACCAGTGTCTAAAATCATACAATTGGCCTGGAAATGTGAGAGAACTTCAAAATGTTGTGGAACGGGCAGTTAATTTAGCGGAGCATGGGGTTATTTCTCTCCAGCATTTACCTTTGAGCATTCAAAAAAGCACGGGTGCTCAGATTGACAACACCGTGTCGAGAAAGGAAAATTTACAGGATTGTCGGCAAGAAAAATCAAAAAAAGGTACACGAAATAGAAAAGGCTCAATTGTTGGACTTTTTAGACCTTTATTCGGGGAATGTGAGCAAAGTTGCTTTGAAGATGGGCTTTTCAAGGAAAAACCATTTACAACAAGATGAAGCAGTATGAAATATTTTAGTAGTCGTATATAAAGTGTTAACTTAGTGTGTAAAGAGTGTTACCTGTTCTCAATAGGGTAACACTCTCTTTTTTTTATTGGATAATGTGTTGCTGACAAGTTTTATATAAAAAAAGGGTATTTATAAAATTGGTAAGTTACCGATAAATCTTGCGAGCCATTAAATATCAAAGATTTCAATGTTTTTCGAAAAAGTCTGATAATTAATTTGGCAATTTTTTATTATTGGCATCACTCTTGCTTATAAATAAGGTATAAGCACGGGATTTAAAAATAGTTTTCCAAAGAGGGGGACAAAATGAAATTAGTGGAAGTTCAAGATGCAATAGGCATGGTCCTATGTCATGATATTACAGAAATTATTCCTGGCGAGAGAAAAGGCAGAGCCTTTAAAAAGGGTCATGTGGTGAGAGAAGAGGATATCCCCAAGTTACTGAACATTGGGAAAGAGCATTTGTACATTTGGGAAGTTAATGAAAATAATTGTCATGAAGGACGAGGCGGCTATCAGAATTGCCAATGCTATATGTGGCAAAGGTATTAGTTTAACAGAACCTTCTGAGGGAAAGGTAGAGTTAAAGGCAGCGTTCAATGGCTTATTAAAAATTAATGTAGAGGGACTTATTGCAATTAACAGTATAGATGAAATTGTTGTGGCGACCTTACACTCCAATCAAACGGTTTCAAAAGTCAAAAACATTGGCAGGTTGTAGAGTAGTGCCCTTGGTTATATCCAATGAAAAAGCTGAAATTGTTAGAGACTAGGGCGAAGCACTACTTCCCAATTGTAGAAGTCCTGCCCCTAGAAAAGAAGAAAATTGGCATTGTCACCACTGGCAATGAAGTTTATAAAGGCAGAATTGAAGATAAGTTTGGACCAGTGGTTAGACAAAAAATTGAAGATAGAGGCAGCGAAGTCTTAAGACAGATTTTGGTGCCAGACGATATTGAAAGGATTGCAAGTGCCATTCAGGAGCTCATTGCTGAAGGGGCAGAGATGATTGTCTCTACAGGTGGGATGTCTGTAGATCCTGATGATGTAACGCCTTCAGGGATTAAAGCCGCTGGTGGAAGACTCATTACCTATGGAGCGCCTGTACTTCCGGGAGCTATGTTTATGTTAGCGGACATTAACGGCATACCTGTTATGGGACTTCCCGGATGTGTGATTGTACCACAGAACCACCATATTTGACTTGGTCTTTCCTAGATTATTGGCAGGGGGAGACAATTACCAAGCAAGGACATCGTCAAGCTGGCTCATGGTGGTCTGTGTGGCGGTTGTGAAGTTTGTAACTATCCAAGTTGTTCATTTGGAAAAAGGATTTTAGCTTTTAATAGCAAAAGTCTTCCGAGGGGAGGAAAGCAAAGACTGAGTTGCTATTCAATATAATTAAAAAAGGAGAGATAGTATGGAGAAAAAAGTACTAATTGTAAACGGATTGCCAAGAACAATGATTGTAGACCCCAATGCAACACTGGCATCTGTCCTTCGCGAACAATTGTTGTTGACAGGCTGTAAAGTTGGCTGTAATCAAGGTCAATGTGGCACTTGCTCCATCATCATGGATGGTAAAGTCGTACGTTCTTGTATTGTAAAAATGAAGAGAGTCTCAGGGACGATGCTAAAATTACCACCATCGAAGGTATCGGTACCCCTGACAATCTTCACCCTCTTCAAGTGGCTTTGGATGGCTTATGGCTGTGCTCAGTGCGGATTCTGTAGTCCAGGCTTTATTCTTTCAGCTAAAGTATTGTTGGAAGAAAACAATGACCCAACTCGCGATGAAATTAGAGACTGGTTCCAAAAACACAGAAATGCTTGCCGTTGTACAGGTTATAAACCTTTAGTAGATGCAGTAATGGCAGCGGCTAAAGTCCTTAGAGGAGAAATGAGAAAAGAAGACCTTCTCTTTAACCCGACAGGCAATAAAATTTATGGAACAACCTATCATAGACCATCAGCCGTTAGCAAAGTCACAGGAACTTGGGACTTTGGTGCAGATGTGGCCCTTCAAATGCCTCCGGGAACCCTTAGAATGGCTTTGGTACAAGCTGATGTCTCTCATGCTAACATTTTAGGGATTGATACTGCCGAAGCAGAGCAAATGACAGGTGTATACAAAGTCATTACTCATAAAGATGTTAAAGGTAAAAATAGAATTACGGGCTTAATCACCTTCCCAACCAACAAAGGGGATGGATGGGACAGACCAATCCTTTGTGATGAAAAAGTATTCCAATTTGGAGATGCCATTGCCATTGTTTGCGCGGACACAGAAGAACACGCCCAAGCCGCTGCAAAAGCAGTCAAAGTTGATTTTGAAGTGCTACCTTCTTATATGAGTGCCCCTGCTGCAATGGCAGATGATGCGCTAGAAATTCACCCAGGTACACCAAATGTTTACTTTGAACAGGGTATTGTGAAAGGTGAAGAAACAAAATCTTACTTCGATGGCGCAGCTGCAACCGTAGATGTAAGTACCTATTGTAGTCGTCAACCGCACTTACCGTTAGAGCCAGACTGTGGTTGTGCCTACTTTGACGAAGAAGGTCGTTTGACCATTCACTCAAAATCTATTGCCCTTCATTTACACCACGCTATGATTTGTGCAGGCCTTGGTGTTGAACCAGAGAAGCTCAGAATTGTGGCTAACCCAACAGGTGCAACATTTGGTTATAAATTCAGTCCTACAAACGAAGCCCTTTTAGGTGTGGCTTGTATGGCAACTGGAAAACCAGTTTCTCTTAACTTTAATATGTTCCAAAATATTACTTATACAGGTAAGCGTTCGCCTGGATTTGTCACTTGTAAACTAGCAGCTGACAAAGATGGGAAACTCTTAGCGATGGAAACAGACTGGACCATTGACCACGGTCCATACTCTGAATTTGGAGACTTGCTCACCTTAAGACAAGCACAATTTACTGGGGCTGGTTATGACATTCCAAATATTAGAGGTAAAGGTCGTACCGTTTGTACAAACCATGCATGGGGTTCTGCTTTTAGAGCTTATGGTTCGCCACAGGCCTTCCTTGCATCAGAAATTGCCATGGATGAATTGGCAGAAAAATTAGGCATGGACCCATTAGAATTGAGATTTAAAAACATCTACAGACCAGGTTCAACCACACCGACACAACAAATTCCAGAAGTATTCTGCTTAGAAGAAATGATCAACACCTTGCGTCCAATGTGGCAAGAAGCCAAAGCAAGATGTGCTGAGTACAATGTTTCTGGCAAGAAGAGAGGGGTCGGCTTGTCTCTCGGTATTTATGGTTGTGGCTTAGATGGTCCAGACAGCTCTGAAGCTTGGGTTGAATTGACACCAGCAGGTGTAACGGTTGGTTCTTCATGGCAAGACCATGGTCAAGGCGCTGACTTAGGGACCCTTACTCATGCCCATGAGACCCTTAGACATGCAGGGTTCAGACCAGAAGATATTAAGCTCATCATGAATGATACTGCTTTTACACCATGCAGTGGTCCTTCAGGCGGTAGCAGACAAAACGTGGTAACGGGCAACGCCATAAAAGTGGCATCCGAAATGTTGCTCAACGCCATGAGAAAATCTGGAACTATTGAAAATGGTGAGTACAGAACTTACGACGAAATGGTTGCTGAAAATATGCCATTAAGATACAACGGCAAATGGGCAGCTTCCATGTGTACCGATTGTGACCCAGAAACAGGCAAAGGAGATCCATTCTCAGCTTATATGTATGAATTGTTTATGCCTGAAATTGAAGTAGAACTTGAGACGGGCAAAGTGAAAGTCGTTAAGTTTACAACCATTGCAGACATAGGCACCATCACTAATAAAGCAACCTGTGACGGTCAAATATATGGGGGTCTTGCACAGGGTATCGGACTTGCTTTAACAGAAGACTTTGAGGATCTGAAAAAGCATACCAGTCTGGTAAATTGTGGTCTTCCATACATTTACGATGTGCCAGATGATATGGAAATCATCTACAATGTCACACCTAGACCAAATGGTCCTTACGGTGCGTCAGGCGTAGGAGAAGGTCCACTCACAGCACCACATCCTGCTATTCTTAACGCAATCTACAATGCTTGTGGTGTAAGAATTTACTCAGTACCAGCATTGCCAGAAAAAGTAAAAGCAGGCTTAGACTCAAAAGCATAAGACGCTACAGGTGAAATACAGTAATAACAAGATGTCCGGGGCGGTCGCTATTTTAAGCGGTCGTCTCGGAATTATCTTATAGGCAAAATTAAAATTTACACCAACAGATTAAAGGGATGTTTATTATAAAAATCGTCCACGGAGGGTGCTTATGAAGTCGTTTCAGTTTTCAAGTATTGCAGATTATCAAAAATATGCAGAAGTAAATAGCAAGCAGGGACATATTGTCTTTTCAAGTACTGAGAATGTTATTGAAATTGCTAAGTTTTCCAGTATTGCTACGGTCTCATGTTCAACAGCAGGCGAATATACTTCAACAGGATACTGTAACGGCACCATTACAGGGTTTAGTTATGACCTTGATTTAGCAGAAGTTGTAGTTATTGATTCACCACCTATCAAAAGTTTAGAATCTTTGAAAACAGCTTATTCAAAAGTTAAAGACAATCCAAATGCCTTTGCACTTCTCCTTTGCGATGGCCTTTCTCAAATAGAGGAAAGTATTATTACCACTTTCTATTTTGCAGCAAATAACTTTAAAATTATAGGTGGCAGTGCAGGGGATAACTTAAAGTTTCAACAGACTGAAATTTATTTAGGAACTGAAAAAATCCCTAATGTGGCCATCTTTTTCAATATGAAAAGCAAAACCCACTTGGTAAAGGAAAATATATTTTTGCCAACTGGAAAACGAATGCTGGTAACCGAGGCAGATCCTATTAACAGAACGGTAAAATCCTTTAACAATAAACCTGCCAGTCAAGAGTATGCCAGAGTATTAGGCGTTTCTGAAAGTCAGCTGTCCACCTTATTTATCAATCATCCTCTTGGCAAATTATATGACACGGAAATATACATTGCTTCTCCGATGAAAATTAATCCAGACAAATCCATTACCTTTTATTGCCAAGTTATGCCCAATACCTTTGTAGAAATTCTCCATCCTGGAGATCCTGCGGAAATATTAAGCAGAACGTTAAAAACACTGCCAGCAAATCCTAGCTTTGTATTAGCCATTAACTGTATTTTACGAAGCCTAAAGTTCCAAGAGGACAAGTTATGGGGAGATATAGACCGTCAAGTCCTTAAGTTCAGTAAAAATACCACAGGCTTTATCAGTTATGGCGAACAGTACTATAGGCAGCATTTGAACCAGACCATGGTCATGCTGGTTGTTGAATAGGGGTGGCGATATGGTGAGATGGTTTAAATCAAATGAGCAGAAGAGTCCTCTTCCTTTGGAAGAAAAAATAGTTAGAGAAGATAAACTATTAAAAAAAGAAGTATTTGCCTATACACCTCACATCTTTGAGCTGAATCAGCAGGTCAAAAAAGAAGTAGACGCTTTACTCCTTGAAGAAGGGAAAATGACATTTGGTCTTAGCAATATTCTCAGCATGACAGAGTATACCACTGACCAAATTCATCAAGTAGAAGAGCATTTGGGGCACCTAGCACGTAACAATACAGAAACCGTCAATGCCGTAGAAGAAGTTTTTGTCGACTTGAAAGCCTCTAAAACTGAAGTAGATAAGGCTTCAGAGGGCATGGCAGAATTGACCAGGCACATGGATGAGGTCTCAGCGGTCTTTGAAGATTTTTTCCGCCTCTTCGATGAGCTTCAAAATCAGTATCAAAGCATTGGCAGTTTGGCAACAATCATAACCAATATCGCCAGTCAAACCAATATGCTCTCTCTAAACGCAACCATTGAAGCGGCAAGAGTGGGAGAAGCGGGAAAGGCTTTGCAGTAGTCGCAAACGAAATTAAGAAACTGTCTCAAGATACGCAAAATAGTGCCACGGACATTATGGAATCCCTTAACCGTATGACAGCAGTCATGAAAAACCTCAATGACAAGTCTGATCAAGGGAAAAGAGTGGTGTCAGAGACCACTGAAATGATTTCAGGGTCACAGGAATTTTTAGAAAACATTGTAAAGGCGGAAAATATCGTTCACGACCATTTAGGGGTTGTTAAAACCTCTCAAGATGAAAATACGGAGAACATTGTAAAGTTAACCGTCAATCTGAGAAATGTAGCAGACAAATCTGCCAGTGAAAATAAGAACTTAGAGACCTTGATCTTTGGCATCCAAAAGAAGGCAGACTATTATATGTATATACTCAATCACTTAAACCAAATTAATTGTCTTGAACGTGACGACTCTAAATGATAACTGAAAGTAGGTTTGCTATGGACCAGAATCTATTGAGACAACGAGAAAACTTATGTACACAGGAGAATCCGCCTAAATGTACGGCAGAGTGCCCAGTTCATGTAGATGTGCGAGGAATGATCACTGCTCTTAAGAAAAATGATTATGCAGGTGCATACAAACTATACAGCAGGTCAGTGCCTTTTCCCAGTATTATTAGCTACGTTTGCGAAGAGCCTTGCCAGAGCAAATGCTTAAGAAATCAGTTAGATGCTCCCGTTCTTATTAGAGAATTAGAAAAGCATATTGTAAGAGAAGGGCGAAAAAGTCAAGGGAAGGTACTGATACCCCCCTCTAAAAAACAGAAAGTCGCTGTTATTGGTGCTGGACTCAGTGGATTGACCCTTGCCAAAACACTCAAGTTAAAAGGTTATGAGGTTTCTATTTTTGAAAAGAGCTCAAGCCTTGGGGGGAAGCTTAATGGACTTAGTGAAGAAACCCTTCCAAAAGAAATTTTAGAATTAGAACTGGGCTTTTTCAAAGGCTTGAACATAGAGATTAAGCTGAGTCATGGGATTGGTAAAAATGAAGCTACGCCGTGGAACGAAGTGAAAAATCAGTTTTAATGCCATCTATTTAGATGTTCCTCAAGGTCAGTTAGAAAGCTGTACTGAAGGCCTTTTGATACCAGAGGAAAGTGAGATAGTACTCGATCCAATGAACCTTAGAGACCACCGCTGAAGGTGTATTTGCAGGCGGCGGTATACGCAGAGGGTCAGAACCTTACAGTCCGATTAGGTCTGTTTCCGATGGTAAAATTGCGGCGAACTCTATTGAACCGATTGTTACAAAAGGTATCCTTAAGTGCAGACCGCGTCAATGAAGCTAGCATGGAAACCAGACTTTATACCAATATTGAAGGGGAAGTCACTTTAGCACCTGTATTTCCTGAAAAGGGTTTGACGGGCTACACGAGAGAAGAGGCACTCAAAGAAGCAGAGCGTTGTATGCTCTGCGAATGCTTGGAATGTGTAAAATCCTGCGTATTTATGGCCCATTACAAAGGGTATCCCAAACGCTATTTTAGAGAAATATATAACAATCTTTCCATCGTCATGGGGATTCACTATACCAATAAAATGATAAATACCTGTAGTGAATGTGGCCTGTGTGCTCACATTTGTCCCAATGGTGCAGACATGGGAGAAGTTGTTCAAGAAGCGAGAAATCTTATGGTGACAACAGGGAAAATGCCTCCTTCAGCCCATGATTTTGCCCTAAGAGATATGGCCTTTAGCAAGGGTGAAAAATTTGCCATGTGTAAGCCTCAACCAGGGCATGAGGACATGCAGTATTTATTTTTCCCAGGTTGTCAGTTGGCAGGTTCAAAGCCAGAGCATATTGAAAAAAGTTACAAGTGGCTGTGCGATCATTTAGAAGGCGGCGTGGGTTTAATGTTGGATTGTTGCGGTGCGCCAGCTTTATGGTCAGGCAGAAGAGCTTTGTTTGAAGAGGGACTAAAGGAAAATTAAAGCCACTTGGGAGCAGCATAATAAGCCTAAACTGATACTGGCATGCCCGAGTTGTTATAGTATCTTTAAAGAAGAATTACCAGAAATGGAAACTGAGATGCTCTACACCCTTTTGGATCGGTCAAATGATCTGCTCAGTGGAGACGTGGCAAAAGTTGAAAAGATACTGGCAGTTCATGACAGTTGCAGTACAAGATACCACAAGGAACTTCATGAAAGTGTCAGAAGTTTACTCCATAAATTAGGCTGTCACGTTGAGGAATTACCTCTCAATAAAGACAAGACCACTTGCTGTGGGTATGGGGGGCTAATGATGTTTGCCGATAAAGAAATGGCAGAAAAGGTTATTTCAAAACGTGTTGGGGAAAGTCAGGCAGACTATTTGGTTTATTGCGCCATGTGTAGAGACAACTTTGCAGGTCAAGGCAAGGGCACCTACCATCTTTTAGATTTAATCTTTGGAGAAGGCGATGGAACCTATGGGAACACAACGAGCCCAGACTTTTCCACTAGGCATGAGAATCGAGCAAGGCTAAAAAGAAGTCTTTTAGAGAAGTTGTGGTCACTTAAAATTGAGAAAGAAGAAAAATCTATGAATTTACGTTTTAGTCAAGATGTGACAAAAGTTATGGAAAAAAGAAATATTTTAGTGGAAGATGTTGAAGCGGTAATGGAAAACATGGATCTTACAGGACAAAAAATGTTGAACCCTGAAACAGGGATTTATTTAACCTATTTTAAGCCAGCAGCAGTGACCTATTGGGTAGAGTTTAATATTATTTTTGAAGGTTATGACATTTTAAATGTTTATAGTCATCGCTTAGAAATAGAATCTTAGGAGGGCACCTTATGTATACCTATGATGGGAGCAGTTGTAAAACCATGATTTGTTCCCTGTGTAATATAAAAATGAAGCCTGGGAAGGTGACCTTGTCTTACCTAGGAAGTACATTTCCGGTAGAACTGAATCGATGCGAAAAATGTGGCATGGTTTATATTCCAGAAGAATTGGCCACAGGGAAAATGGACCAAGTGGAAAAAACTTTGGAAGACAAATAGGATTAGGTGAAGACCTATGTTAGATGAAAAGAATATTTATGAGCAGGGTGCCTTTTTCGTCAACGAGGATAAAATAATACGCCCAGGTGGGGCTTAACCTGACAAGAGCATTGATTGAAGCCTTAGAACTTTTGGGAACTTCAAGAATTTTGGATATCGGCTGTGGTACAGGGGTTACGGTGAACTTGCTAAGAGAAGAATTTGGACTTCGATCTTATGGTATAGGACTGCTCAGATGTGTTAATTCAGACGGGGAAAACGGTACGGTCTGATTTGCCTATTCAAGTGGGCAGTGGAGATGCGCTACCATACTCCGATGAAAGTTTTGATGCGGTAATCATGGAATGTAGTTTTTCAACCATGGGAAACAAGGTGAAAACCATAGAAGAAATTAAGCGTGTTCTTCGCCCTGGGGGTAAGTTAGGCATGACAGATATTTACTTGAGAAACGATGCGGGAGAATTATGGCAAAAAAATGGCCTTGACTCAGGGTGTTTGATTGGCGCTGAAACCGAAAATAAAATGTGTGACCTGTTATTGGCCTATGGCTTTGAAATAAAAACGTGGCAAGATAAAAGTCAACTTTGGAGAAGCTATATCGGAGAAATGCTAATGGGCAGTTGCAGTCTGGACTTGCTCCTAGGCGCAGGGGTCAATAGTTGCCAAGAGAAAGATCTTATTCTGGAAGTCATCGGAAAAACGAGACCGGGTTATTTTCTGATGGTCGCCGAAAAAAAATAAATTTTAAATAACCATAGGAGGATTAAAAATGGAGGATAATCGATTACGGATTTTTGAACTTTCACAACAAGGGTTCTGTTGCAGTCAAATATTGCTCATGATGGGTTTGGAAGCTCAAGGTAAAGAAAAATCCAGATTTAATTCGTGCTATGGGAGGCCTTTGCGGCGGCGGTGGCTATTCTGGAAAGAATTGTGGCGCCTTCACTGGGGGCCTTTGCCTCCTATCCATGTATGTAGGCAGAGGCATTTTGGAAGAAAATGAAGTTCTATTTGGAAACCGCATGATTGGTCAACTGGTAGAGTGGTTTGAAGACGAGGTTGGCTCAAAATACGGTGGCGTAGACTGCGTACAAATTTTAGAGGAAAATCCTCTCAATAAAATGGAAAGATGCCCTGATCTGATTCAGTTGGTCTATGAAAAAGTTGAGACCATTCTTGAAGAACATGGGCACAGTTTATCAGGCAGAGAGGAGGGTTAAAGATGAAAAAAATATGGAAACAAATGGAAATTCTAATTAAAAGCAAACAACCCTTTGTATCGGCAAGCATTGTGGAAAAAACAGGTTCAGCTCCAAGAGCGGCAGGGGCGAGGATGATTATCTGCAAAGATTTGTCCATTGTGGGCACCATTGGCGGTGGCAGATTGGAAGCAGAAACCATAGGAGAAGCAAAGGATTTATTTGATACGAAGACCTCAAAGGTACTGAGTTTTAATTTAACAGGTAAGGACGCTGCTGAAATGGAAATGATTTGTGGTGGTCGTGGGGAGATACTCCTTGTTTATATTGACCCAGAAGAGCCCATTAATGCAACTCTTGTGGAGAGACTCATTGAACTTGAAGAGAAAAGAACGAGTGGATGGCTTTTGACAAGAATAGAAGAAGATGGTCATTCAAAGCAGTGTCTTCTTGAAGCAGAGGGTCAAATGATTGGAAATCTTCAGCTGGATGAGTCTCATTTCTTAAATATGAGCTTAGAGTTGCCTCATCTATCTGATTATTTTAAAAAGGCTTTAGGGTCTAGGGTATTTATAGAAAAAGTATCTGGACGTTGTGAATTATACATCTTTGGCGCTGGTCATGTGGCTCAAAAAGTGGCACCTATCGCTGAAAGCGTGGGGTTTAGCACAATTGTCATAGATGATAGATCAGAATTTGCCAATTTAGACCGCTTTCCAAATTCAAAAATAGTGGTAGTACCTTCTTTGGAAGATCAACTTCCTCATCTTCCAATTGATAAAGGTAGTTATATAGCCATTATGACTCGAGGTCACCTTCACGACAAGACCATATTAAGCCAAATTATGAAAACTTCAGCGGCTTACATTGGCATGATTGGCAGCAAACATAAAAGAGACCTTATCTATACGAACTTAGTTGAAAATGAAAATTATCAGCTATCGGATTTTGAAAATGTTCATTGTCCCATTGGCTTAGATATTCTGGCAGAAACTCCAGAAGAAATTGCCATCAGTGTGGTGGCAGAACTGATAAAAGTGAGGGCGGGTAACAATGGAAAGGCATAAACTAGCAGCCCTTATTCTGGCAGGAGGGAAGTCTTCCAGAATGAGAGCATTAAAACCCCTTTTGAACATTGAAAAAAAAACGGTCATTGAATGGGATATGGATTTGTTCAGAAAAGCAAATGTAAATAGTATTAGAGTAGTCGTTGGTTTTCATTCAGAAAAACTCTTGAAAAAACTGAGAGATAACGATGTGATGATCATAAAAAATACTGACCCTGAAAGAGGCATGTTTTCATCCATACAGACAGGTGTCAGTACTTTTAAAGAGGATGTGGAGGGATTTTTCTTATTACCCGCAGATATGCCCATGATAAGGTCTCAAACTATAGAACATATGATTGAAGCACATCGACTTCACCCTAATAAAATTATATTTCCTGTCTTCTTAGGTCATAAGGGACACCCGCCATTGATTCCTAAAATTTATTTCAATGAGATTTCTAACGCTAAAGACACGGGAAACCTTCGGGAAATTTTAGAACAATATAAAGATAATTGGTTGGAGATCATCTGTCCTGATCAAGGTATTTTAATGGATATGGACACCCAGCCCGACTACAGAAGAATGATTCAATATGCCAACCAAAGAGATTTTCCAAACCCCGAGGAGTGTACTCAGTTATTCAGTCTTTTTAATACTTCCGAGAATATAAGACGTCATGGTGAAAAAGTGGCGCAAGTGGCTTTCAAGATAGGACTCTTGCTAAATAAAACGGGTAAGTACAGCATTTGCACAGAAAAACTCAGTACGGCAGCATTGCTCCATGACATTGGAAAAGGAAAACCGAAACACGCCAATGTAGGGGCCGAACTCATTGCTAAAGAAGGTTTTCCAGAATTGTCAGTTTGTATAGCATCTCATATGAACTTGCATTTTGAACCTCTTGAAATGTCCCTTAGTGAGAAAGAAATTTTATTTTTAGCAGATAAAATGGTTAAAGAAACCGAACTAATCGCTCTGGATGAAAGGTTTTCAATCGCCATTGAAAAGAACAAAGATAAGATAAATATCCAAAATGCTATTAAAGAGCGCTATGATACGGCAAAAACGATTAAAGAAATCATTGAGAAAGCATTAGGCATTTCTAATATATATAGTCTCTTCAACAGCTCTATTGTGTAGTGGGAGGAAATACGTATGGAAAATGGAAATTACGCTCAAACCAAAAGCGTTTGTCCAGAGTGTTTAAAGACCATTGACGCTGAAATTCAAATAAGAGATGGAGAGGCCTATTTAGTAAAAACCTGTGACGTTCATGGCTATTTTGAAACCTTAATATGGGAAGGCGAACCCAGTTTAGAAAAATGGTCATCTCTCTCGTCAAAAGTTGAGTCCAATTTAGGGGTTAAAGATCCTGAAGAGGACTGCCCTCATAACTGTGGGATTTGCTCAGGTCATAAACAGCAGACTTGTTGCGTGTTACTTGAAATCACCCAAAGGTGTAATTTAAAGTGCCCAGTGTGCTTTGCTAGCGCGGGAGATGTGACAACAACGGATCCAAGCTTAGCCGTAATAAAAGGTTGGTATGAAATGCTCATAGCTAAGGGGGGGCCTTACAATATTCAATTGTCAGGGGGAGAGCCCACCTTAAGAGAGGACCTACCCGAGATTATTCGACTGGGAAAGGCAATGGGGTTTGAATTTATCCAAATCAATACCAATGGCTTAAAATTAGCTGAAAACCCTTCTTACGCTAAGACTCTGGCAGAAGCAGGTTTAGACTGTGCATTTCTTCAATTTGATGGTTTGAGAGAAACGACCCATGAGAAAATAAGAGGCAAAAAATTACGGACGGAGAAAATTCAAGCCATTGAAAATTGCAAGAAAAGCGGTATTGGTGTGGTATTAGTGCCTACCCTTGTACCTGGGGTCAATGACGATGAAATTGGAGAAATTATTAAATTTGCTGGGGACTATATGCCTTGGGTAAGAGGTGTTCATTTTCAGCCCATCAGCTACTTTGGCAGATACCCAGAAGGTGTTCTTCAAAAGAGAATGACCCTTCCACAGGTCATTAGAGAAATAGAAAAGCAAACAGAGGGACAAATGCCCGTAAAAGCCTTTGTACCCCCCTCGAGTGAACATCCTTATTGTTCCTTTAACAGTAAGTTTCACCGAGATGAGGAGGGCCATTTTATAAGTAAGTCTGAATTTGGGAAAACCCAGTTCAGTTGCTGTAGTGAAAAGGGAGAAGCAGTAAAAGCAAGGGAGTTTGTTGCAAGGCAGTGGGTAGCGCCAAAGCCCGTTGAAGACAATATTTTTGTTCTGGCAAGCCCTCAAACTATTGGAATTGATACTTCTAGCTTGGACCAGTTTTTAGAAAAGGCAAAGCATACCCTAGCGGTTTCAGGCATGGCTTTTCAAGACGCATGGAATTTAGACATTGATCGTTTGAAATACTGTCATATTCACGTGGTCAGCAGAGAAGGTAAATTGATTCCCTTCTGTGCTTATAATTTAACCTCTACAAAGGGTGTAAGTATTTACAGATAAGGGGTGATACCTTGCTCAGTAAAAAAACTAGATTCATGGGTTATGGAGAGAATGGGTCTTTCAAAAGACAATTTTGGGGCTGAAAAGATCTTTGAATATCAGGAAAAATCCAGAAAAGAAGTCGTTAATAGAGGGGCCTCAAAAAGTTCGTTTATATAAAAAGTACCAAAATTGGAATCTGAGTCAATGGGAAACCTTACCTTTTGTCACCCAAGAGGACATTAGAAATAGTGGACTGGAATTTCTTTGTACCTCTCAAAGTCGTATTGAGCGGGTGACGACTCTCGAAACTTCAGGGACAACAGGAAAACCAAAACGTATTTATGCGACGGAGGCAGATGTAAGACACACAGTAGAATATTTTAGAATTGGTATGAGCACCTTTACCAACCCAGGTGAAAAAGTACTGATTCTTCTGCCAGATCAGAGACCTGGGAGTATTGGCAAACATCTTTATACCGCTATTGGACAATTAGAGGCTATACCCATTGCCCACGGTGTTGTTCAAAGTTTATCGGGAACCCTTGACCTTATAGTTAAAAACCAGCCACAAGTGATTGTAGGTATTCCCCGCACAAATATTCGCTTTAGCTAAGTATGGACTCTACACCAATCAAAATATTACCTCTGTCAAAAAGGTTTTACTAAGTACGGATAGAAGTGCCAAATGCGGCACAGACCTTTTAAAGAAAATATGGAACTGTGAAGTCTATAAGTACTATGGCATGACAGAAGCAGGTTTCGGCCTGGGAATGGAATGTACGGCGCATGAAGGTTATCACCTTTATGAATCTGACTTCTTCACTGAAATTGTTGACCCTCTAACAGGAGAGGTGTTGCCAGATGGGGTTGAAGGAGAGGTCGTACTGACCACTTTAAAGAGGGAGGGTATGCCCCTCATTCGCTACAAGACCGGTGATTTATCTAAAATGATGGCGTGTCCTTGTCCTTGTGGTTCAAAGTTGAAGCGACTAGGACCTATTGAAACTAGAATTAATGGCAGGCTGATACTTAAAAACGGCGGTAGTTTTAACCCGTGGAGATTTAGATGACGTACTCATTCCATTGGAAAACTTAGCGGATTTTCAAGTCATCTTCCAGCAGGGTGAGGAAAAGGATTATTTAGAGATTGAAGCTTACTTTTGGGGAGATTTACCGAATAAAGAGCTTGTTTTAGAAGCGCTTGTTTTAAAACGAAATCAATAAAGTATTGGTTATCTACGAAGCGGTGTCCCAAGGACAGTTTGGTTATAGATTTATCAATAAGACAGGCTTTCCCAGAGTTCTGCCCAGCGCCCAACAAGAGGACTGTTAAACGGATGAGTAGAATTGGAGATTAGAGATGAAGCAGAAAATAATCTATCTATTAAGACATTGCCAGCCTGAGCGAAGTTCATCTGAAAAACTATTTTTAGGCCAAACGGACTTGCCCCTAAGCGATTTAGGCATGACTCAAGCCAGACAATTAGGGCGAATGCTTCAATGTAAAACTATAAATGCTGTTTTCAGCAGTAATTTGAAACGTGGAGCAGACACAGCAGAAGCCATTGCCTACAGACATGGTCTCACCGTAAACCATGATAGAGCCTTAAGAGAAATTGACTTAGGCAAGTGGGAAAGCCGTTCTTTTAAGGAGATTGCCGAGTCCTATCCTTTAGAATTTGAAAGAAGGGGGCGAGAAATTGAATCTTTTAAGCCACCTGAAGGGGAAAGCTTTTTAGAAGTTCGCGAGAGGGTTATGTTAGCATTTAATTCTCTTTGTAGTTTGCCATATAAAAGTATTGTGATAGTAGGACATGCAGGCGTAAACCGTGTGATTCTTTGTGAGTTACTGGGCATGCCCCTTTCTAATTTGCTAAAAATAGGTCAGGACTATGGTTGTATGAACATTATTTTACCAAGTCCAAATGGATTTAAAGTGTCAGGCATTAATCTGCCGATAGTAAAACAGACCATATGAGAATAGGGAGGCTATAAACGATGGAATCTTCTAATGCAATTTGCCCAAACTGTAAAAAGGAAGTCCCTAATAATGTGATTTACAAGTGCGTGAGGTGTTTTACTGAGTACTGTATTGTATGTGAAGATTCAAGAGAGGGAAGGGTCTGTCCAAAATGTGGTATGAGCCCCCGAATTGTTTTGGGACAAGATAAGAAAAAGTAAAGGGGGAAGAAAGATGATTTCAATTACAAATTTGAATGACAATTTGCCAGAGCTGATTATTGCCGATTCTGTCATGATCGAAGTTATTGATAAGATTACAGGCCAAGTTTATAGAAGAGAACTTCCTCTAGAATATAAGGAAACGGACAACGGTATTATCTTAGTCGGCGAAAATGCCCACGGCAGCAGGTCTGAAATTGTTTTTTTGTCTTGTGAGGCAATGAACAGAATGAAAGATATTATGGGCAAAGGACCAGATGAACACCACTGCGATTGACGATAGGAGGTGGTTCCATGGGCATTTATAAAAATCTCTCAATATCGGGGGTGAAAAAGGTATTGGGAAAACACCTATAAAGGTGGTTGACTGTATAGAGGGTCATGGATTTGAAGGCGATATTCATGTTGGCGGCGAGCATAGACAAGTGAGCTTTCTTGCCATAGAAAGTATAGAGAAGTTAAAAGCTCACAGTGGAAAAGAACTTTGTGTCGGCGATTTAGGAGAAAATATTACCACCGAGGGAATTGCCCTTGATGAATTAGAATTGGGATCTGTCTTAAAAATAGGAAACACCATGCATGTGGTGACTCAAGTCGGTGTGGCACAAGAAATACTTTTTACAAGAGTAGTGGTTGGCGGTAAAATAGCGGTAGGAGACCCTATTTTGATCCTTTTAAAGTGATGCCCATTCTTGACTAATTTGTAAAATTGAATTATGTTTATAGGGGTTGTACTCTGTATTCGGTAACGTTACGGTACGACTTAATTGAATAGAATCTACAAGGTTCAATGGAGACATTGATTAATAGGGAAACTGGTTCAAATCCAGTACGGTCCCGCCACTGTAAGCGAAGAGTACTTTTCAATAACCACTGGCAATATTGCTGGGAAGGAGAAGGGTGCAATGAGGCGCAAGTCAGGAGACCTGCCTGTAGGAAAATACTGTTTGAACTCACGAGGATGAGGAGGTGTGCTAAAGATGATGAGAATCATCGAATTACTTTTAAGGATTGATTTTGGTTGACAGAACAATCTGGAAGGGTTTATTTGTAGTGCTCTAGGAGATCAGCAGTTTGCTGGTCTCTTTTTTGTTGGCGCCAGTAGCGAAGCTAATGGTTTGCCGAGGAGCAAGGTGCCCGAGGCAGATTATTTTGTGGAAATAAGGAGGCAATCCGATGGAAATTAAAAAGCTTTATGCAAGCTTAAGCATTTTATATTTAAAACTATATCAATATCAGAAATATGTAGACCGAGACATCATCAACAACATTTTTGATTGTGTGGACTTGTGGTTAGAAGGACTGAAACCGCATCGTAGATTTTAAGGAAATGAGCATAGAAGACATGTGTGGTGAAAGTCAAATCGAGGTCTATTTTAACCATTGTCAAGATAGGGAACATATTGAGCTAGAGCTTATCAGGGACTTGGAAACAGTGAAGTGTTATCAGGTGAATATATAGAGTATTGGTTTATAAAAGGCACCCCTGATTAAGAGGCATTTGAGTGGGTAAAATTACCTTTATCGGAGGTGCTTTTTATGTTCAAAGAAGAGCGAAAAGAATCCCTATTTGACTGGAGCATGTTAGGCGATTTAAAAGAAGGTCGCCCAAACTTAGGTAATTCAATGAACGTGGACGTTTACAGACTCATGCAGTTTACCCTTAAGAGATACTCTAATTCAATCTTTTGGGGTAGCAGCCACCGACAAGGTTTTTTTTAGTGCTGGTCAGAAAGCGGGAGAAGAACTTTATAAAAATGTCATTAAAAGTTCAAAAGATGTGAACGACTTTGTAGTGCAACTTCAAGAGACTCTTAAGGAAATGGGCATTGGTATTTTAAGAGTAGAAAAGGCTGACCTTGAAAATCAACAGTATACTTTGACCGTGGCAGAGGATTTAGACTGCTCAGGTCTTTCTGTCTGTGATGAGCAGATTTGCGTCTATGATGAAGGTTTTGTTTCGGGTCTATTTAAATCTTTTACGGGCAATGAATATAGCGTGAGAGAAGTGGACTGTTGGTGTTCAGGGGATCGGGGTGTGCAGATTCGACGTGAGGTTAAAATGAACATTGAGGTCAGAACAGAGCAAATCGATAAATTAACTGAGTCCTTATATAATATTCTAAATGGGAAAAAACGCTGTGCCATTAGAATTGCCAGAAAATTATCCAGAAGATGAACTATATCAAATGGTGGGTTTTTACAATCGGTTTGTAGAGGAGTTCAATGAATTTACAAAATTCATGTACGCCATTTCCCAGAGGTGAGTTGGAGTATGAAGCGCCTAAGGGACATCTGGAAATCTTGCAATCTTTTAAAAGTATGCAAGCCAATTTAAAACATTTAACATGGAAAACCCAACAGATTGCTAGAGGAGATTTCAACCATAAGGTGGACTTTATAGGGGACTTTTCTGAAGCCTTCAATGAAATGACCCGCCAATTGAAAGATTCATTTGAGCAGATACAAGATCAAAATCGTCAATTGACTGAAGCCAATCGAATCATTGAACGGGAACGACAAAAAAAGTGATATGCTTCTCAAAAATATTTTGCCAGATAAGATAGTAGATGAGCTAAAAGCCAGTGGCAGTACAACACCTCAACTCTACAGAAACGTCATGGTATTTTTCTCGGATATTAATCGGCTTTACAGATAAATCTTCTCAAATTCAGCCAGCTGAACTGATACAGGAACTTACAAGTCTCTTTACGGCTTTTGACTGTATCGTTGACGCTACTTATGGCGAGCGGATCAAAACCATTGGAGATGCCTACCTTGCGGTATGGGGTATGCATATTCCTGTAGAAAATCATTCTGAAAAGGCAGTGGAAGCAGCCCTTAGAATCATAGAATATGTTCACTCCAGAAACTGTGACGCCAAAGTAAAATGGGAAGTTCGCGTAGGCATGCACATTGGTGATGTGGTCGGGGGAGTTGTAGGAACGAGCAAATTTATATATGATATATTTGGAGATACCGTTAATACCACCTCTCGTATGGAGAGCAACTCTGAGGCTATGAAAATCAATATTTCAGAGGATGTATACCAATTGGTAAAAGATAAATTTGTCACGACAGAACGGGGTTACTTGCATGCGAAAGGTATTGGCAATGTAAAAATGTATTTTGTAGAAGAAAAGAAATAGAGGCACATGGTTTGTGTGCACAGTCTACATTCTGCAAAATAATGACATAAGGAGTGTTGATCATGAAAATTCAAGACAGTACAGGAACAAGTTCTGCAGGTAATTCACTACAAAGTGTAAGTAAGCAGAATCAAGACAGCCAGTTGAAGAACATTCAAAATCAATTAAACTCTGTACAAAAGGGAGTTGCAAAGCCTTGCCAAAGACGACAAAATGACTGCCGAAGAAAAAATAAGTAAGCGCAAAGAGTATCAACAGGAAATTCAAACTTTGAATACACAAATGGCCCAGCGGAAAATCGAAATTCAAAAAGAAAAGAGAGAGGCAGCAGCTGCTGAGTCTCAAAATCAAGGACAAAAAAAATGTTGAAGGCTCTTCTAAAGATAATACGGATGGTAAAGCAGGGCAAAATTCTGCAAATATTATGGGTGCTGCGACCATGAAAGGTATTATCAAACGCAGGCACAACCATGAAACAAGTCAATACTGTTCAACATCGGTAAAAACAAATTTAGAAGGTACTGCTGGCGTTCTAAAGATTGAAATTGAACTAGATAAGAATAGAGGACTGGATACAACGAAAAAAGAAGAACTGCTTGTAAAGACTAGTGAGAATTTAGAAGGCCTCTATGAAGATTTAGGGGAAAAAATTGCAGATGCAAGCAATCAATTAGAAAATGCAAATGAAGTTGACGGAAAAGATAAAACAAGCGATAAAGAGAAAGAAGACAAGAATTCTGAAAGCAATTAAGAAAGAGGCAGATCGAGGAAAAACCCTTTTAAATTTTGATAAAGGGCAATATGTTGACGAGCTTATATAATAAAAAAAGGCTGTTGCAAAATAGCCTCTAAATAAGAAATGACCTGTGAAAATCAAAGTTGATTTTTCACAGGTCATTTCTTATTCTACAAACGTTAAGAACTGGCTCGAAGAGCCAGTTCTTGTGAGTTATAACATTGTAACTGCGAATGAATCCAGGAATTCAATCTGAGGGAATGTTTTCAATTCTCTATAGATAATAGTAACCAATTTTAGAACCAATAATAATAATCGTAGTGATAATCAAATAGCGACGCATATGAATCGGTTCATCTTTTTGACACATAATACCTAGCCC
>CAXXWB010000043.1:0-7814 GCA_963677505.2 uncultured Acidaminobacter sp. | reverse complement strand
TGGTGGCCAAGAGCGTTCCGAGGAACACGCTAGGGAAACGGCTAAGGTTCTCAATGAAATGTCACCTGACTATTTAGGACTTTTAACCTTACTCTTAGATGAAGAGACGCCTATTAACGATTGGGTGCGAGACAATCGGTTTAAACTTCTTAGTCCAATAGAGGCCGTACAGGAAACCTATTGGCTCCTTGAAGATTTAAACCTTCAAAACTGTATGTTTAGAAGCAATCACGCTTCTAATTACTTGGCACTGGCAGGCAATTTGCCTGAAGACCAGAAGCTCCTTATGGATGAACTCAGACAAATTTTAGATCGGCCTGAATTCATGTCGGGAAGGTATAATAGAAGACTATAAGTTTCTTTTTAACAGACATTAAAAACAGCTTAACAGACATTATAAACAGCGCCAAAACGCTGGAATAAGAAGAGCCGAGGAAACCAACCCTCGGCTTTTTTTATTTGTAAGAGAGAAATCTTCTTTGCCATAAAATTTTTATTTAAGATTTGTGTTATAAAATGCCACTGACAAGTGTAATAACTATTGGAATTCCAAATCAGTAAAAACGCAGAAGAAAGGTGGCGGGTGGCGACATGCTGGAAATAGATCAACTTTATCAACAATATTACAAGCAAATCGCTAGAAGAATCGCCTACCTGACTGGTGATGTGCACATCGCTGAAGAATTGGCACAGGAAGTCTTTGTGAAACTGTACACAAACCCACCCGAGCATGAAAATGTACTGGCGTGGCTCTATACGGTGGCTGCTCGCACGGCATATAACCATATGCGTGACGACCAGATTCATCGACAAAAAGAACAGACACACTTTGAATCTAAGTGGGAAGTTGAAGGGACGCCTGAAGCAATGGTTATAGAAAATGAAAAGATAAAAACGGTTCATGCCTCATTGGGAACTTTATCTACAAGGGATCGAACGTGTTTGCTCATGAAGCATTCAGGTTACAAATATGCAGAAATTGCCACCTGTTTAGAGGTTGAAATCAATGCCATCGGCGTAATCATCAGCAGAGCACAGGCAAAATTTAAAAAAGATTATGAAAAACGTATAGAACAGGGGGGAGCCATATGAATTGTTTAGGTGAAAATCTCATACAAATGTTTATAGACCATGAGACAGACGAGCCTACACGTCAAAGGATTGAAGGCCATCTTTCCCAGTGTAGTGGGTGCCAAGCTCAGTACGAGACCCTATTAGCAGACAACTTATTCTGCTGTGATGTCTTTTCAGATTATGGCGCAGCAATAGACCAAGAGAAAGAGATGCTTCAAGTAGAAGAGAGATTCAGTGAGGCAATGCCAATCCAATTGGATACTTATAGAAATCAAAGCGTTAAAAAGCAAATGTTGAAACCTAATAAAGGAGTGAAAAATAAAATGAAAAAATATCAAAAATACTTAGCCAGTGCAGCAGTCGTAGGTCTTATTGTCACCGGTATGAGTATTGAACCTGTAAGAGCATCTGTCAGTGACGTGGTTTCTATCTTTAGAGCCGATCAAATAAAAACCGTGGATATTTCTTTAGCATCCTTGCAAGAATTAGAAAAAGCCCTCTCTGAAAAAAAGGGGAAAGTTAATATAGAAAACCTCGCCCAAATTAACCAAGAAGGTGGGACACCGAAAAATTTTACAAGTCTAGAGGCCGCAGAAGCCGAAATGGGCTTTGGCATCGCACCGCTAACTGGATTAGATGGTCGATATCAATTGAGCAATATATCAGGGTCAACGGAGCAGAGCATAGACTTTACATTAAAAATTGAATCTGTAAATGAATTGATGAAAACCTTAGGCGCAGAGAAACTCTTTGATGCTTCTTTAGATGGTAAAACGTTTACTGTCAATATAGCGCCAAGCGTGAGTGCTTCCTATGAGGACAGCGCCAACAATAAATATTTGAACTACAGCATGACTAAAATGCCCCAAGTGGTTGCGCCAGCAGGGACAGATGTAAACGAACTGGTTTCTTGTATTGCAAGTTTAGGCATACTGCCAAGAGATATTCAAAATCAACTGAAAAACATGACAGATATGGGTGAAACTTTATACATTCCTAATGTAAACGGTGAAGTAAAAACCTTTGAAATGAACGGGAAAAAAGTTTTTGGAAGTTTTTCTAAAAATGAAACTTACAAGTATGGTTATGTAACATGGCTGGAAAATGGAGTCCTCTACGTTATTTCTGGAGACTTGGATCAATCTGAGGCTGAGGCCTTGCTTTCAGGGAAATAGAAGTAGAACAAAAATGGAAATTACACGGTTACAAAGGTGATCATTAGATGAACAAGCAGGCAGCGCCAAAAGAGGCGCTGCCTTTGAAAGGAGAATTTCTTGTGAGAGAATGCGTCATAGAAACACATGAACTGACCAAGCGTTATGAAAACGGCAAGGGGTGCATAAATATTCAAATTAAAGTGCATAAAGGGGAAGTCTATGGTTTTCTAGGACCGAATGGCGCGGGAAAGAGTACTTTCATCAAAACATTGGTAGGCCTTTTGTTTCCAACCAGTGGCAGTGCTGAAATTTTAGGGCGTCCCCTAGGCGATTTAGAAGCTAAAAAACGAATGGGCTATTTGCCTGAACTTTTTAAGTATCAGGAGTGGATGACGGGCAGGGACCTTCTAAAATTTCACTCTCAACTGTATAAATTGGAGTCCTCTAAAATACCTTCCAAAATTGAAGAGGTACTCGAAATGGTCAATATGAAAGGGTCCGAGAACTATAAAATAGGCACTTACAGCAAGGGGATGCAACAGCGTATTGGAATGGCAAGTGCTCTGCTCTGCGACCCAGAGCTGATATTTTTAGATGAGCCAACCTCTGCCCTAGATCCCATTGGGCGTAAAGAGGTCAGGGATATGATTCTCACCTTAAAGCAAATGAATAAAACCGTGTTCCTCAACAGCCATCTTCTTGGAGAAGTGGAACAGGTCTGCGATGGGTTGGCGATTATCAGCCACGGTCATATTGTGAAACAAGGGTTAATGACTGAGATGCTCAGAGGTCAAAATAGTTTGGAAATTGAAGCGGACGAAATTGGCTACAACCTTTTAGAAGAGTTAAAAAGCTATGATTCTGAAATGATTTACGACGGAAAGACCATTCGCCTTAAGCTTCATGAGGTATCAGATACCCCTCTCATTGCAGGTAAAATCGTTAACAGCGGGGCAAAACTCTACAGCTTAAAGCCTCAAAGCAATAAATTAGAAGATTTATTTATTCAACTCATAGAGAGAGGGGAGCAATAATATGTGGGCCATTGCCATGTCAACTTTTAAAGAAGTCTATCGAAAGCGAATTGTCCATGTAGTGGGTATTTTGACCATCATCTACTGGGCTATTTTAGGTTTTGTTCTGTATTTACAGCCTAGAGATATTGTACAAGAAACCTCCCTCATCAGTGCTTTGGTAAATGTCTCTGCTTTAATTTCTATATTGGGCTTTTATCTGTCCAGTATGTTATTGGCGTTTTTAACGGTGATGCTGTCTGTGGGTATTATTTCTAGTGAAGTGGAAGACGGTACCGTATTGACACTGCTGACAAAACCTATACCGAGACGGGATTATGTGCTAGGAAAGTTTATAGGTGTCGCGCTGATGATTGTGATCTATGCACTGATTTTATTTATCATGCTCAATATTTTTGCCATTATAGGTCGACAAAACTTTTTCCAAGTTTTTGGCACCGTTGCCATGATAAAAGGATTTTTATTGTTTGCTTTACAACCTTTATGTATAGCCGCATTGGCTGTCTTTGGAAGTACAGTCTTCAAAACCGTTAATAACGGCATATTCGTTATCTCTCTCTATATGCTGGGCATTATTGGCGGTGTTATGGAGCAAATTGGCTCATTGACAAGCGCTCCAGATTTAACCACTTATGGCATATTGGTCAGCTTGATTTCACCCTTTGAGGTGATATACAAGAAGATGATTAGCACCATTTTTGCAGACTTAGGTGGTTTTACGTCTATGCTCGGGATGGGTGGCAGTGGTATGGGAAGCTCCAGTACAGAGCCTAGCAATGTAATGCTTCTTTATGTTTTGCTTTATATGGGGGCTATGCTTTTCATGGCTGTTAAACGTATGAACAAAAGAGATTTGAACTAAAATGTACGATTGTATATACATTACATAAATTTAACGTTGTTAATTATTTATTTATTATAAATGAACCTAATTTTTGTGTTATTGTTGTTAATGGCATTTTTATATTAATAATAGAAGAAAATTAGGAGATTATCATGGAATCAACCAAAGCAGTTCTCACTACCGGCAATTTATTGACCCTGGTTGCCATTATTATTTTCGCAGGGGCACTATCATCTAAACTGGCAAGCTTTATAAAATTACCCGACGTAGTTTTGTTCATTATTTCAGGTGCAGTCTTAGGCCCCAGTGTTTTTAACATTATTACCTATGACAATGCAGTCGTCAACAACGTGATTTTAACATTTGGCGCCGCCTATATTCTTTTTGATGGCGGACGAGAAATTCAGCTCAAAGTTCTGAACAAAATAAAATTTTCTGTCGTATCTTTAGCTACTGTAGGCGTTTTAGTATCTGCAATAATTACAGGGGTGTTTGCCCATTTCTTTTTACATTTAGATCCTTTATATGCATTTTTACTGGGAACAGTCATAGCATCTACTGACCCATCTGTATTGGTGCCTCTTTTCAAAAAAATGAGCATCAGTCCCAAACTTAAGCAAACCATTATTGCCGAATCTGCTTTTAATGATGCTTGTGGTGCGATTATTACCTTTGCAGTATTAGGCGTTGTGGCAGGTGGCACTTTTTCTTTTGGTGCTAGCATGGGCGAACTGCTCAAAACTTCACTTGGCGGTATTGCAGTAGGCGCGGGAATTGCGGTCCTTACTCTAATACTGATTTCTGATAAGAGACATGGTGTATTATCAGATTTTCCAACGGAAATGGCAGTAGCAGCCGTTATCGGAGCATATGAAATTGCAGTGCATTTTGATTTCAGTGGTTTTATGGCAGTATTTGTTCTGGGTATTATTGCAGGGAACAAGGTTCAATTTGGATTTAAGGTAAAATCGGAACCTTTCGAAACACATTTGCATTTTAAAGACGCTCTGATTTCAATTATTAGAATGATGATTTTCATTTTACTCGGGGTTCATATTAATTTTGCAATTTTAGCACAGTATTGGCTAGGTGCTTTACTAACGGTTCTTTCTTTAATTTTTATAGCCAGACCTATTTCTGTGTTTGTTTCGGTTATAATGGACCGCCGTGCAAAATGGTCATGGCAAGAAATGGTCTACTTAATGTGGGTTAGAGAAACAGGGGTTATTCCTGCAGCATTAGTAGGCATGCTCGTGACCATGAAGGTGCCAAATGCTCAGGTGATGTCTTCTGTAACCTTTATGACGATTATTATTACATTGGCTGTTCAAGCCAGTACAAAAGAATACGTTGCCAAGTTATTAAAATTGGATCAAGGTGTATGTGACGAAGAGGAAGTACATGTTTTAGACTCTGTCTTTGAATAGTACTTTGAATAGTCTTTAAATAGAAAAAGCCGATTAAGAAAGGCTCTGTATCAAGCAGAGATCTTTCTTAGTTGGCTTTTATTTTAGCCTGAAGTTGATGGAAGATGTCTTATCACTTGAGGGAAATACAGTTTCTTGATAAGGCAGATTGTTAATAATATTTTGAATATCCCTTTGAGAGTCAATAACCACTTGAGCAATTTTAGGGTCAAAATGTTTGCCTTTTTCTGCTTCAAAATAAGTGATAGCCTGTTCTAAACTCCAAGGTTCCTTATAAACGCGAGTGGATAAAAGGGCGTCAAGCACGTCGGCAGCAGCGACTATTCTGCCCTCAAGGGGAATCTCGTCGCCAGAAAGACCTTCAGGATAGCCTAACCCGTTGTACTTTTCATGGTGTGTCTGTGCAATAATGGCGGCAATATCCAACATTTCGATGAAAGAACCGTTGAGAATTTCAAAGCCCATGGTTGCGTGGCGCTTCATTACATCAAATTCTTCTGCTGATAGCTTGGCGGCAGAATTGAGAATAGCATCAGGGGTGCCGACTTTTCCAATGTCGTGGAGTGTGGAAGCTTTGGCAATTCGCTCTACATCTCTATCAGGCAGGCCAATTTTTTTTCCAATCAATCGAACGTATTCTGAAACACGGTGAACGTGGACGCTAGTCTCGTGACATCTTAAATCCACTAAGGAACCCATTCGGAGCATTAACTCTGTTTGTGTGTGATCCAGTTCTTGATTAAGGCGCTCAGTTTCGTGATTCTTTCTCAGAATAGCCCTTGTGTAGACTGCGTTTTCCCGCTGCGTATCGTTGAATTTATCTGTCATAATAAAGACGATTGAGGTCAATAGAAAAATGATTCCCCAGTGAGATATCAATAGGCCTGTCGTTTGACTAATAATGAAAGTAGAGAGGCAAATTGAAAGCCCCACACATAAGACGATAGAACGGCGACTCCCTTTGTAGGCGTCATAGAGAGAAAGAATGAAAAGACTAAGACTGCCTAGTGAGATTAGCAAGTCCACTACGGTGAATGTATACATTTTAAAGGTTAGCAAAAAATCATTCCAATAAAAAAGGCGAATGAATTCAGGCACAGTTTCTGAAACTGCAGTCACCAGTGTTAAGCGGAGAAGCCAATGATTGATTTTTTTAGTCTGCGGTTTTTCCAAAAGAAAGCCATTCATATAGACAAAGGTTGGTACCATAAAGTTTTTGGACAGGGAGAAAACCACCAACAGGAGAGCTGGGGGAATAAAGGGAGCGGTCCTCTGAATCAAGAAATTGTCTCTGGCCAGATCGGTTAGAATCCAAATGTTGAAACAAATCAGAAAGAACGCCACAGCATTAATAATTTTTTTAGATGCTGCATTGGGAAGAAATATGCTCACAATTAATAACATAGTGGCTAATATAAGCAAAGAGAGGGCGATTGCATTTCGATTTTGATATTTGAGGCTTAAGTCCATAAGGGAATAGCCATCTTTAAAAAGTTTTGGGTGTTGTATAAAGCCTAAAGAAGTAACCCCTTTTTCATAAGCCAAAAGCATATAGACTTCTGAATCCGTGGGTTCTATATAAAGTTCACTCAGGGAACTGGTATAAAATTTTGTTAAAGGTGCAACGTGGTATTGATAGAGGAGACTGCCATCTTTATTAAAAATGGTGAAATTTGAAGCGCGAACCCCTTCAAGACAGAGAACTTCTTTATTGCTGTAGTCATCGGGCCAAGTGAGTTTGACTGCAACGGTGCCTGAAGGCGGTAATCCATCTGTAGTATATCGGTACAGGTCAATATCATTCTTGAAGAAATTAGGGTCATAAATTAACTGGTTTAATTGGGTAGGCGAAGCCTGAAAAGTAGAGTAATCTCCAGTGGTTAGAAGGGTGGCTGAAACTGAAGCCTCTATAGAGTTGGGACTTTTCAATACTTTGAGTTCGGTGGAGAACACGACACCTAAAATGAAAATCAATAAAATGAGCATTAGAATGAGGAGCAGATTTGAACGGCATTTTGTTCGCAATTGATTTATGAGCCACATAGTACGCCCTCCTTTATTGATGATAATTAATATACCCCATTTTTAAAGTGTCTACTAAATGTTTTACTTTATATTAAATGATTGTACTTTTCAATACAGGATAACTATAGATTAGAAACAATTTGCGAAAGGAGTGAGATAATTGAGAATCACTATGAATGAAATGGGTTACATTGCTAAATGGTATGAAGGTATTTCACAAATCAGCTTGCTGGCGAATATTGAAGCTAAAGAA
>CAXXWB010000042.1:0-73907 GCA_963677505.2 uncultured Acidaminobacter sp. | reverse complement strand
AGTAAAGTTGACACATAATCTGGTGATAATGGCGGAAAGGCTACACCTGTTCCCATCCCGAACACAGAAGTTAAGCTTTCCAGCGCTGATGGTACTTGAGGGGCAGCCCTCTGGGAGAGTAGGTCATCGCCGGTTGTGAGAAAATCACACAAAACGTGAGAAATCACATTGCTCCAATGCTTTGGAGCAACATTCCAAGGTAGCTCAATGGCGGAGCAACCGGCTGTTAACCGGTAGGCTGAGGGTTCGAGCCCCTCCCTTGGAGCCAATAAGTTTTAGTTTTGAGCCGAAGTGGCGGAACTGGCAGACGCACAGGACTTAAAATCCTGCGAGGCTTACCCCTCGTACCGGTTCGATTCCGGTCTTCGGCACCAAGTTAACTTAGGTAAGAAAAAAGTTGACGGACTAAAAGTAATACATCGCGGAGTGGAGCAGATGGAAGCTCGTCGGGCTCATAACCCGAAGGTCACAGGTTCAAATCCTGTCTCCGCAACCAATTTTATGGCGGCGTAGCTTAGTTGGCTAGAGCGTTCGGTTCATACCCGAAAGGTCGGTGGTTCGAATCCGCCCGCCGCTACCAATATTTTTATATGCGGGAGCATAGCTCAGCTGGGAGAGCATCTGCCTTACAAGCAGGATGTCATAGGTTCGATCCCTATTGTTCCCACCATTTTTATTGGCCTGGTAGTTCAGTTGGTTAGAACGCTAGCCTGTCACGCTAGAGGTCGAGGGTTCGAGTCCCTTCCAGGTCGCCAATAAATTCTCGGATGATGAGAATAATAAATGAATGCCGGTGTAGCTCAATTGGTAGAGCAACTGACTTGTAATCAGTAGGTCGCGGGTTCGAGTCCCATCACCGGCTCCATTTCGTCAAAAGCTTCAAAGTCAATCAACTAAGAAGTTTAAATAAATATCGTGGATGGGTTCCCGAGTGGCCAAAGGGAACGGACTGTAAATCCGTCGGCTCCGCCTTCGAAGGTTCGAATCCTTCCCCATCCACCACTTAATTTAAACTTTGGGGATTCGCCAAGTCGGTAAGGCAACGGACTTTGACTCCGTCATTCGCAGGTTCGAGTCCTGCATCCCCAGCCATTTAAACTGAATAAATCATGATCCATTAGCTCAGTCGGTAGAGCATCTGACTTTTAATCAGGGTGTCCCGCGTTCGAGTCGCGGATGGATCACCAATTTTGGAGGGGTACCGAAGCGGTCATAACGGGGCGGTCTTGAAAACCGTTAGGTGTCAAAGCCACGTGGGTTCGAATCCCACCCCCTCCGCCAATTATATGGAGAAGTACTCAAGTGGCCGAAGAGGCTCCCCTGCTAAGGGAGTAGGTTGGGTAACTGGCGCGAGGGTTCAAATCCCTCCTTCTCCGCCATTTTTTTATTTAGGGGTGTAGCTCAGTTGGTAGAGCAGCGGTCTCCAAAACCGCGTGCCGTAGGTTCGAGTCCTATCTCCCCTGCCAATTAAATCGGGGTGTAGCGCAGCTTGGTAGCGCATCTGGTTTGGGGACCAGAGGGCCGCGGGTTCAAATCCTGCCGCCCCGACCATTTAATAATTTAATGCCCAGATAGCTCAGTCGGTAGAGCAAGGGACTGAAAATCCCTGTGTCGACGGTTCGATTCCGCCTCTGGGCACCAAAAAAATGAGAAACTCTTCTAAGCAATTAGAAGAGTTTTTTATGCGTATAGATAGTGGAGATCACCTATTGTAAGATTCCTTCCATTAGGTCAATGAGGATTTTGTTAATATTTTCATAGATATAAAACTGATTGTATTTGAGGATGAACTGATGGGTTGATGTAGTAGTATCGAGGAAGCTAATGTTGGCAAATGACTCATAATCAAGGAATAGAAGACTATCTTCATTGATGTATTTAAGATAAACTGGCAATTTAATCAATAAATTGTTTTTAGAGTCCTCGATTAACTGTGTACCATTGTCATAATAGAGACTGACTTTGCTCGGTAATTGAGTTTGCTCAAAGTGGGAATCAAAGCTAGGTTTCCATAGGCTTATTTCTAAATAGTCAGCTTTAAGGTCAAAGCTGTTAAAATAGAATAAGTCTTTTTTATATTGGAAGTATTGAATGCGAAAAGAAGCAAACATTTCAGGTGAAAGATAATCAATTATTCTAGTTAATGATATTAGGTTAAGTACATCTTCAAAGTTGTGCTCTAAAATAAGATTTGCAAATTGATTATCTTTTGTAGCCAAGTAGTTTTTATAATGCTCAATGCATTCAAGTCCGCTGATTTGGTCGAGACGATCTATACCTAAGTGACTCTCAATAAATTTAAGTTTATAGCTTTCTAAGACTAAAGCTTTTTTTGCAATGCGATATAAGTCATAAGATTTTGATTTATTAAGTGAGGCAGAAATGTTATAATAACTATACTTAATGTTCAAAAACGGAATGTCAAAAGTGTTTCCATTATAGGTAATGTGAATGTTTTTAATATCAAAAAGACTTTTTGCGTCCCTGAGCAAGGATTCTTCGTCGTTTTTTGATTCTGCAAATAACTGCTTTATACACCATTGTTCATATTCAAAATACATGAATGTAATTGAAATAACGTAATCGTAAACCCTATTGAATCCTGTGGTTTCAATATCAAAAAATAATAATTCTTGTAAAGAACCAAGTTTTTCTAGTCTCATATGTTCTTCTGTTGTTAATATGATATATTTGTGAAAAATTATCATTTGTTCCTCCTGATAAAGTACAAAAATGAATTGGCGTGTTAATAGATTAAGTATGTATATAATAAGCAGTTAAGCGGGAAAGCGTTAACCTATAAGCTTTCAGAACACTTTCATTATACTTTATTTTTTTAGGTGAAAAAACAAGTTTAGCGATTTAATCAAAAGCTGGGTGGGGGAATATCAAAATGAAGAACATTTCAGTGAATGCGTTGGAATTGGGGATGGAATTAGCATTAGATGTTGTCAGTGACATAGGAATCACTTTTCTTGCTAAAGGAACTTTGCTCAACAATGGGCATATTGAAAGCTTGAAAAGAATGGATATTGATTTTATCTATATAGAAGATCATGAAATGGAAAGAAACCATCGTGAAAAGAGAGATTTTTACATGGTAGCTTTGGCAGAATTTAAAAAGATCTATATGAGTTCTAGGATTGGAACAAGAATTGACAACGTAGACTACAAAGGTATAATGATTGGCTTACTTATTCAATATGTTGATTCCAACGATGTCCTAGGAAAGATTCACAGCGTTGAAGTAGAAGATTTATATATTTATCGACATGCTATTAATGTTGCTATTATTTCAATGAGGATTGCAAAATGGTTAAGGTTCTCAAAAAATGATGTTATTGATATAGGTATTGCAGGTTTTCTACATGATATAGGTAAATGCAATGTTCCTGGAAATATTCTTAACAAACCTGACAAATTAACCATTGATGAATATGAAATTATGAAAACCCATGCCGATCATTCTTATCAATTGATCAAGGATATGGAGCAATTGTCTTTTAAAGCTAAAGAGGGCGTCCATTATCATCATGAGAGATTAGATGGGTCGGGGTATCCTAATGGGTCAAGAGGGGCTGAAATTCCTCTTAGTGCCCGAATTTTAGCTGTTGCTGATATGTTCGATGCTATTTTATCTGATAGGGTATACAGCGCAAAAGTGTCTCCATATAAAGCTATTGAAATATTAAAAGATGAAAGCTTTGGCAAGCTTGATCCTAAAATTGTCAATGTATTGGTTAAAAACATAGCTGACTTTTATGTGGGCAATATTGTTAAGCTAAACACTGGCGAAATTGGTGAGGTAATTTTGCTGAACAAATCTAATTTGACCAGACCTTTAGTGAAGGTAAGAGAAGATCGATACTTAGATTTGTCTACAAATTATACTATTGAAATTATTGAAGTAATTAGGACTAGAAATAAAGTTAAAGAAGCATTGTAAAAATTCTTAAACAACTATGTAAAAAACCAGAATCAGTTCATATTGTATGAGAGATTCTGGTTTTTATATGTTCTAAAAGATATTTTTTACGCTGCAAATTACGAAAGGGCGTAATTATCTTTTTCAAATATGGTTTTAATGACTTGGTGATCTGTTGTAGAAGCCAGGGCCAGCATGAGTTTAATCCGTGCTTTTTGACCATTTAAGTTGCCACCAAAGATGCAACCAAGGTCTCGGAGCATTTTCCCGCCACCTTCATAGCCGTAACTGTCTAAAACACGGCCCTTAGGACAACGAGAAACAATGACGATTTCTGCACCAATCTCGAGCGCACGCTTAATGCCTGGGATTGTGTCTGGTGGCAAATTGCCTCTGCCCATAGCTTCTATAACGATGCCTCTAGCCTTTTTAACGTCTATCAGATAGTCGATCAGTGAAGAGTCCATACCAACAACAGCTTTTAACAAATGTACGTTCTTTTCACAGGTATCGGTTAAGATATGAGGGTGTCTAAGAATATCTCTATAGAAAATGACTTCATCATTATCGACAACGCCTAGTGGTCCAAATTCCATAGACTTAAATGTATCTAAGCTGAGGGTGTGTGTTTTGGTGACTTCTTGAGCAGAGTTAACTTCATTGTTTAGAACGATTAAGACGCCTTTGCCTATAGATTGTTCTGAAACGGCTGTACAAATGGCAGCAGATAAATTGCTTGGACCATCGTAACCTAACTCTGAACCATTTCTCATGGCGGCAACCATAACGATTGGTTTATTAGAATTTATGTTTAGGTCAAGATAATAGGCCGTTTCTTCAAGGCTGTCAGTTCCGTGGGTAATGACGACACCATCAATATCAGGTCTAGCTAGAAGCGCTTTAACATCGGATGCCAATTTCATGATGAGATCTGGCGTCATTTGGGGACCAGGATATGCGCCAAATGTAATGATTTCTATGTCGGCAATTTTGTCAATATTAGTGACCATAGACATGATTTCTTGACTGGACATTGCTGGTATTGCCGCAGCAAGACGTTTATCGACTTTCATTGAGATGGTACCACCTGTAAAAATAACAGCTACCTTTTTCACTTAAATCCTCCTCATGCACGTTATGAATTAATCTAACATTATTATACAATATTATTTAGAATTTTGGTTATGAACTTACCTTAATAGTGAACGTGTATTTGGCAGTTTGCTTTACATAAATGGGGCGTTCATGTAAAATAGTCTAGGACAAAAGAGAGGTGTTACAATTGATTGCATATTTAGATAACAGTGCAACAACTAAACCATTTGAAGAAGTCATTGAGATTATGTCAGACTCAATGCGACATAGATATGGAAATCCATCTTCCCTTCATAAAATGGGTGTGGTGGCAGAGCAAGAAATTAAAGCCTGCAAGAAAGTCATCTTGAAAAATTTGGGAAATCCTGAGGGTGAAGTGATTTTCACATCTGGAGGAACTGAGTCGAATAATTTGGCAATTTTGGGAGCAGGACGCTGGCTTTCAAAAAGAAAGAAGCAAATTATTACCTCAAAAACTGAACATAAGTCGGTGTTGGAAGCTTTTAAATGTTTGGAAAATGAAGGTTACGAAGTGGTTTATCTGCCAGTAGATGATTTTGGTGCCATTTCGGTAGAGCAGGTTTTAGACGCTATAACGGAGCAAACGGCCTTGGTAAGCCTTATGTATGTCAATAATGAGACGGGTATAATACAGCCTGTTGAAGCACTTGCTAAGGCTCTTAAGAAGTTGAAAAATCCGCCTCTTCTCCATGTAGATGCCGTTCAGGCTTTTGGAAAACTCCGTGTGGACGCGAAAAAGCTAGGCATTGATTTACTTAGTGGTAGCGGTCATAAAATTCACGGTCCAAAGGGTATTGGTTTTCTTTATATTAAAAAGGGTGTACAGCTAAAACCTTTGATTTATGGCGGTGGACAACAATTGGATATTCGTCCTGGTACGGAGAATACTTATGGAATTATCGGTTTAGAAAAGGCGACAGCATTAATTTTTGAAGACTTCGATGCTAAAATTATAAATATGACAATTAGAAGAGATAGACTTAGAGATGGGATTCTGGCTTCAGTTTCTGAGGCGGTGGTGAATACCCCTAGAGACTCAGATACAGCACCTCACATACTTCATATGAGTTTTCCTGATGTACGAGGTGAGGTTTTGCTCCATGCATTAGAGACGAATGGCGTTTACGTTTCTATTGGATCAGCTTGTAATTCTAAGGTGAAAAAGTACTCTCATGTTCTTGAGGCAATGCATAAATCAACATCTTTAAAAGAAGGGGCTGTGCGATTTAGTCTTTCGGTAGAGACAACGGACGAAGAAATCGAATACGCCATTGTACAGGTTGTTCAACAATACCAATCACTTCGTGAAATTATTAAGGGGAAATAAACATGAATGGAATTATACTGTTAAAATATGGAGAGATCGCTCTAAAGGGATTAAACAGACATCATTTTGAAAATCGCCTAATCGATAATATTAAGGCATCTTTAAGAGGTTTAAAAGGCTATCAGGTTACTAAAGAGCATGGCCGTATGTATATTGCCTATGATCAACACTTGGAAGATGAAATTATTGAACGTGTCCGAAAGGTCTTTGGGTTAGTCTCAATTTGCCCAGGATTGGCAGTTGAAAACGACTTAAATATTATTAAAGAAGCTGCACTTGAAGAAACAAAGAAATTGATTGAAGAAACGGGTCAGGTCACTTTTAAGGTTGAAGCTAGAAGAAGTGATAAACGCTTCCCATTCACATCTCCTGAGATTTCAAAGCACGTTGGTGGATTTATTAATACTTCACTTGAAGAAGTGTCTGTAGATGTTCACAACCCTGAGTTTAGAGTAAATGTTGAAGTAAGGGAGAGAACCTATATATACTGTCGTGAGATTCCTTGTTACGGCGGCATGCCTTACGGCACATCTGGCAAGGCTGCGCTACTTCTTTCTGGTGGAATAGACAGCCCAGTTGCAGGATGGATGATGGCAAAGAGAGGCGTGGAGTTGTGTGCAGTTCATTTCCATTCTTATCCGTTTACAAGTGATCGTGCTAAAGAAAAAGTGTTAGACCTTGGTAGAATTTTGTGCCGATATGTGGGTAAAATGAAAATTTATAGTGTCAACTTGCTAGAAATTCAAAAGGAAATTGGTGCGAAATGTCCTGAAGAACATATGACCATTCTTTCAAGACGTTTCATGATGGCTATTGCGGAGCGTATTGCAGTGAGCGATGGCTGTCAGGCACTTATTACTGGGGAGAATATTGCTCAGGTTGCCAGTCAGACCATTGAGGGGCTAACGGTGACCAATTCAAAGGTGAACATGCCTGTTTTCAGACCTCTAATTGCTTTTGACAAAAATGATATTGTAACGATTGCAAAGAAGATTGATACTTTTGAAACTTCTATTTTGCCTTTCGAAGACTGTTGTACAGTATTCTTACCTAAAAAGGTGATTACTAGACCAAAAGTAAAAGATATTATTGCCTTTGAGGCTTTGCTTGAAGAAGAGGCTTTGATTCAAAGAGCGATTGAAGGCATGGAAGTCTTTAACTTGGTACGAGACTAGAAGATTTAGAACAAAAAAATAAAAGGATGCTGAGATATTTATAACTCAGCGTCCTTTCTTATTGTGCGCCCAGCATGGGCGCACTCTAACGGGTGAAAGTCCCGAACACGCCCTAGTAGTGGGAAGTGTATAGCTTAAGGCAAGGGTGTCCACCGCGAGGTGGAATCTGAAGGAAGCCGGCGGCAAAGCTCTGGTCTGACGAACAGAAATCACATCAGGCAATAATTAGGGATAAGGCTGCAATTCAAGTCAAAGTCCAATAACTACTCGAAACTAATTATTGTAAATGTGGCAGATAGATGGAGCGAAAGAGTGCGTTCTTACCTGGGGAGGTCTCACAGACGTGAAGTAAGACAGTCTGAAATACGGAGTAAAGCTTGCTGTGAGAAGTCAGCCGAGGTCATAGTACCGAGTTTTTTTCGGGAAGGACTGAACAATCGTAAGTCTCGATTAAGAACTAGAAGGAGGTTGGTGTGTTGAAAGCAGAATACCGAAAGGACTGCCTGCAAAGGGATGGCGTGGAACGCAAAGAGTATGTAGGAGTGCTGAGCACCAACTCTCGGGAAGGTAAAGAAAGAGGCGGTGCAAACGACTTGCTGGAAAGCATACTGGACAGAGAAAACCTGAACAAGGCTTATAGACAAGTCAAGCGTAACCATGGAGCGCCGGGAATCGATGGCATAACCGTTGAGGAGGCGCTTCCTTGGATAAAGGCAAATCGTGAGGAACTCCTACAAAGTATTCGGGAAGGCAGATACAAGCCAAGCCCAGTTAGGCGAAAGGAAATTCCAAAAGCAGATGGTGGTGTACGAAAGCTTGGTATTCCAACGGTCATCGACCGTATCATTCAACAAGCTATCTCCCAGAAGCTTCAACCAATCTTTGAACCACTCTTTTCGGAAGGGAGCTATGGCTACCGCCCGAAAAGAAGCGCACAGCAGGCGATTCAGAAAGTGAAGGCGTATGCAGAACAGGGATATGTCCACGCGGTGGAAATAGACCTATCGAAGTACTTCGACACCTTGAATCACGAACTGCTCCTGAATCTTCTACGCAAACATATCCAAGATAAACGTGTGACGGAACTCATCAAGAAATACTTGAAAAGTGGCGTCATGAAAAATGGAATCATCAGCAAAACCGAAGAAGGCTCACCACAAGGCGGGCCTCTATCACCTTTACTGGCGAACATATATTTGAATGAATTTGATCAGGAGATGGCATCCAGAGATGTGAAGGTAATTCGCTATGCAGATGACATTGTGGTACTTGCGAAAAGCAAGCGAGCGGCAAACCGCCTTCTGGAAACCTGTCGTAAGTATCTTGAGGGTAAACTGAAACTGAAAATGAATGTCCAAAAGAGCAAAAATGTCAGCGTTTTAGCAATAAAACATTTTAAATTCCTTGGTTTTTGTCTTGGGAAGAATGGAAAGGGCATCTTTATCAGAGCTCACCGTGAATCTTTGGTAAAAGCGAAAAGGAAGCTGAAAGAACTGACACGCCGTAATCAGGGAAAGAATGTGCGAGTGGTATTTGAGAAAGTAAAGAGTTTCATCCGAGGATGGCTTGGTTACTATCACGTAGCTGACATCAAACGGACAATCATGTCATGGAATGAGTGGTTGCGCAGAAGATTCCGCATGTATATCTGGAAACAATGGAAGAAACCCAAAACGAGGGTGATGAATCTTAAGAAACTTGGAATATCAGAATGGCAGGCGTATCAATGGGGCAATACCCGACTAGGATACTGGCGAATAGCTGGAAGTGCAGTACTTTCGCGGTCCATCACAAATGAAAAGCTCGTACAGGCTGGCTATTATGACTTTCCAGCCCAGTACGAGCAACTACGCTTAAAGCACTTATGCGATTGAACCGCCGTATACCGAACGGTACGTACGGTGGTGTGAGAGGTCGGAAAATGAAATAATCATTTTCCCCCTACTCGATTTTTTGAAGGAAAATTAGTCGTTTTCTCACGAGGATTAACACAGCGAGAGGTAGTTTTATTGCTTTTTACATGATACATAGCCATATCAGCTCTGTGGATTAAGGCTTCAGGGCAAGACTCGTCTTCAGTGGTAGAAATGCCAAAGGCGCAAGTTATAGGGGTTTTGACGGGGAGGCCCAAGTGAATCAGACGTGATTCAATTTTATGAGTGGTTTTTTCAGCCTTTTCTCTGTCACAATCAGGTAACAATATAATAAACTCATCACCACCCCATCTGCCGAAAATGTCTTTTTTTCTCAGGCAGGCTGAAATGGATTCTGTAATCCTTTGTAACACAAAATCGCCCATGCCATGACCATACGTATCGTTAATGGTTTTGAAATCATTTAAGTCAAACATGATTAAACTAGCGGGTTTCTTTTTGAGTTTAGGTTCAGCAAAACAATTCTTCAATTCTAAGAGAATCTTCCTTCGGTTATAAATACCTGTGAGATTATCTTTAATGGATAAGTCTCTATATAATGCTTCACGTTCAATCAAGTTAAGTTCGTTTCTCTTTTCTAGTGTGATATCGCGAAAGGCTAAAACTCTCCCAAGAAGTTGCCCATTAATGGTATAGGGTGAATTGGTTAAAGTATAATAGCGGTTGTTTGTAAATTTAAGAATGAAATTTTTGTCAGCTTTTGGGTGGTTAAGGTATTTGTTAAACCTTACAAAGAATGCAGGGGCATTTAGGCAGTGTTTTCTAAAAATATCTAAATGTTGATCGAAGGTATGAAGGTAAGCATCATATTTATCTATGCCAAGCATTTCACAATAGCGGTGATTAATTTTGATGATGTATTTGTCTAATGAATAAACAATAATGGCGTCTGCAGTAGCTTCTATAACGGCATCTAATAAGGCAATGCTTTGGGTCAAATCAACGGAATTATGAATATTAGGATGACTCTGGTCAGAACGTATAGTCACTTCTTTTTTACTTTGAAAAACGGCATCCAATTATTTTCCCTCCTTTCCCAGTCAATAGTTCGTTGATACCCTAAAATTCAAAAAAATAACAGAACAGACCAAAATAATTGATCTGTTCTGTTGATTGGTTCTGGTAGTGAAATAAACATTTTGTTCAAAAATCATATAGTGTTTGGGCGAATTAAAACAATTTAATCAGTTTCCAATACTGCTATCGGCTTCATCTATGAGCGTATCTGCACTAGTAGAAGGATCAGTCGATGGTGTTGTTTTAGGGACTTCCTTAACAGCTGTTCCTTTAAGCTTTTCTAAATCAGGATAACTGTTGATGTCATAAGGCATAATCACAGTGCCATCAGGAAGAGCAAAACTCTTATCCGCTTGAACAATCGTACCTACTGGAAGAGATATAATTGTACCGTCTAATAAATTGATATTGAAACTCGCTACAACCTTATAGGTGCCATCTGAGTTTGCGACTACAAATTGATCCTTGTAGGTTGTTTTCAGTGGTGTAGAGTGGATGTCACAAGTAGCTGTAGGGACCTCATATGCCCAGTCTCGGATAGCAATACCATCGGGATTGACCACTGGGACTCTACGCTTAACAAATACTCTCGTAACAATTGAAGAATCAGGACAATTTGGTCCAGGCAGTTTATTGCTGTCCTTACAAACCTTGACGCTTACGTGAACATCATCTACTGCGGTAGGTTCAGTACCAGGGATGAACAGTTCATTTCTAACAGTACCTCGAGGGTCTGATTTAGATAAGGAAGAAGGCAGTAAGCCTGACTTAGTATCTATAGTGACCGTTTTAATGTTCCCAGGTTTAATGAAATCTTTTGCGGGTAGACCCTCGTGCATTTTTTTCATCACGATTTGCCAGAAGCGGGCACTGACTTTAGAACCTTGATCCAGTGGGATATTTAAGTCGTTTCCAAACCACACAGAGGCGCTGTAGTAAGGAGAAACACCAACAAACCAAGCATCCATTTGATTAGAAGTCGTACCTGTTTTACCAGCGATTGGAATGGTTTTGTTGCCTGAATAAATGGCCGCAGTTTGTGCTAAACCACTTGTGACAGTAGAACGCATCATATCCAATGTGATATAAGCACCTTCTGGAGAAGCGACAAGTGTCTTTTCGGGTATATTTTCCAATATGACCTGACCGTTTCGATCTACAACTGTAGTAAAAGTAATCGTTTGAACCCTTTCACCATTATTGGCAATGGAACCGTAAGCACCTGCCATTTCAACAGGCGAAATACCTTTAGTCATACCACCAAGGGCCATTGCAGACAGATTGTTATCGTCACTAGGACCTTCTTCAACAATAGAAGTGATGCCTAATTTTTTTAGGTATTTTATAGAAGTGTCTATACCAACTGCTTTTGCGATTTTTACTGCGTTGACGTTAATAGACCACATCATACTTTCTCTAAGGGTTTGTAGTCCCCAATATCTTGTGGTGCCTTCGTACCAGTTCATAGGCCAACGTGAATTATTTGGACCTAAGAAAGTAGGACAGTCATCTATAACTGACCCAGCTGTAAAGGTTTTTGTGTCAATAGCTGGTAGATAAACAGCTAAAGGCTTAATGGAAGAACCTGGCTGTCTTGGGTTAATGGCACGGTTGTAAATTTTTTGTCCGCCTACGTTTCTACCACCTACAATAGCTTTAAGAGCCCCTGTATGGTAGTCGATAATTACAGTGGCAGACTGTGGTTGAACGATACCTTTTTCAGCAATGACATAATTTTCTTTTTGAACAAGTAGTGAACCTTTTGAACTTGTGCTGAAGAAGTTTGGATTCTTGTCTAAGAAGGCTTTGCTGATGACTAAGTTTTTATTTTCGTCAAAGCTCTTAAATTCAGAAGGAACCAGAATATCCTTACCTATATAGGTATTGAAGTTGCTTACATTCTTCTTACCTGAAGCACTTATCCCTTTTGCTTTTAACTCTGAACCTTTATAAACCGACTTGACAACCAACTGAATATTGACCATCTTGTTGTCTTGATATTTTGGATAGAAGTTTAAGCGTTTTCCTTTTAAAAGGACTAAATTACCTGAGGCGTCCTGTTTAAAATCTGAAGAAGGAATTACAAATTCTCGGTCGCTGTTTACAAGATTTTCATATTTATAGAGTAAAATAGCGCCGTCCTTATTGATGACATTTCCGTTGCCATCAAAAGTAACTGTGATTTTTGGCATGCTCTTGCTGTTGTCTTCGTAAGCTGCCTCTAGTGCTTTTTGCATTTTATAATCAACCGTGGAGTGAATGGTCAAACCTTGATTATAAAGGAAGGCGATGGCTTCACTTTTTGTGTAATCGTATTTTTCCATGAGTGCATCGGCAACGTCATTTTTTACCATGTCAGCAAAGTAAGATGAAATATCGCTGGTTGCAGGTTTGCTTGGTTTAAGTTTTGCTACAAGATCAGCCTTTTTAGCGGTCTCATATTCTTCTTTGGTAATTTTGCCATTGTCATACATCAATCGAATTGAGATTGCGTAACGCTTCTCGCAACCTGTATTATAGACAATTGTGTAGAGATCATCAGAATCATCAATAATTATATCATCTGGTGTTACATCTACTTTTTCTTTGGTGCGCATTGGAGAATAGTTTAATGGGCTGGCAGGAATTCCTGCAATCATTGCCGATTCTACTAAGTCCAAATCCTTTGCTTCTTTACTGAAGTAAGCTTGTGCGGCGGCTTCAACGCCATTGGCACCTGCACCTAAATAGATGGTATTCAGATAAGCTTCGATAATTTGCTCTTTCTGCAAATGTTTCTCAATCTGAATGGCATAATAAGCTTCTTTAATTTTACGCTCAATACTTCGGACGGATTTAATCTCCGTCAAGTATATATTACGTGCCAATTGCTGAGTAATTGTGGAGGTACCTTTGATTTTGTCTCCTTTTGAGAAACCTTGCCAAACGGAACCTACAAGTCGGACTACATTAAAGCCGTTATGTTCCCAGAAGGTTTTATCTTCAACGGCAACAAATGCATTAATTAAGTTAGGACTCATGTCCGAGTATTTAATGATTTTACGAACGCCATCATTTTGAAGTGTCTCTAATACTTTCCCGTTGGCATCTACAATAATGGAGTTTTCACCTAAGCCATCTGTTATTTTAGAAGGGTCTATAGGCGGGACTTGAGCAACGATGGTCTGTACATAGATAAACCCAGTTACACCGCCGACAAGACCAACAGAAATCATAATAATTGCGATCCATTTTAGGACATTAACCCATGTCTTAGATTTTTTCTTAGGTTTTCTTGGGGGCTTTCCGCCACCGCCGGATCCATTTTTCAACGGTCGACCTCCATCGGTGTGATTGTCAGCTGATGGTTGAACAGATCGATGTGCACGCTGTTCTGAGCCAGTGCTGTTATTGCTAGATTCTGGGCGACGTTGTGACGCTCTTTGAGCGCCTCGTGTATCAATTGATTGCTGTTGGATAGGATTAAGGGGCTTTCTTGGTCCAACAGGTACAAATTCAGGAATTTCTCCTGGTTGATAAAGGTCCGAGTTGATGCTTCGTCGTTCACGTTGAGTGTTACTGCTGGAGCCATTTGATGGATTTTCTCTCGGATCGATGGCGACCCTATCTCCAAATGAGCGTTTTCTGGCAGTATTTGCCCCTTGGGCATTTCCACTTGTGGTTGGACGATCGCCCTGACGTGAAGAAGCCCTCAGTGAATCAGATTGAGGACTTCTACTAGCCGATCTTTTCGATGGGTCGGGGTCATTTGACGTAGAGGACCTTTGTCTGTTTATTGGGGTTATTGCGCTGATTATCCATAAACATCCTCCTAACGATTACAAGCTATTATATCATACAGAAAAATCAAAGTTAATTAATTACTGTGGTTATCATCATTTTGTAATATAATAGTAAGAGCATTGAAAGGAGAAATGAATATGATAGTAAATGATAAAAATGAAGTGATTACCCACATTGAAGAGCGAGCAGTATTGGTTGGGTTCAATGATGATTCTCAAGGAATTGATATAGAATATTCTATGGCTGAGTTGAAAGAACTGAGCGACGCGGCAGAAGTTGAAGTTGTAGGCGTCACTATTCAAAATAAGAAAACTGTAGATGCGGCCTTTTATATTGGCTCTGGCAAGGTAGAGGAAGTCAAACTTGTAGCAGAAGCTAATGATGCCAACTTGATTGTTTTTAATGACGAGTTGTCTGGTTCCCAAATCAGAAATTTAGAAAATGCCATTGGCATGAAAGTCATTGATAGAACCACGCTGATTTTAGATATTTTTGCCAAGCGAGCTGTTAACAGAGTGAGCAAACTTCAAGTAGAAATGGCTCAGCTTAAGTACAGACGTTCCAGGCTGACTGGTCTAGGTGGCGCTATGTCTAAAACAGGTGCAGGTGTAGGAACTAGAGGACCTGGAGAACAGAAACTTGAGTTGGACAAAAGACGTATCAATGATCGCATTACTGAAATTGGAAGACAATTGGATGAGGAAAAAAGTATACGTGAAGTCCAACGTTCACAACGTCAAAAAACGAAATTCCTGTAGTAGCTCTTGTGGGATATACAAATGCTGGTAAATCTTCCGTAATGAATAAGCTCCTTGATTTGACAAAGCCTGATGAACCTGATAAAAAAGTTTTGAGAAGGACATGCTATTTGCGACCTTAGACACCTTTAGCAGAAGAATTGAATTGCCTGATAACAGAGCATTTGTCCTTGTAGATACAGTAGGGTTTGTATCTAAGCTCCCTCATGCTTTGGTGGAAGCTTTTAAAGCCACCCTTGAAGAGGTAACCGAGGCAGACTTACTGTTACATGTGCTAGATGTTACCAATAGCAATGTAGGAAATCAAAAATATATTACAGACCAAGTATTGAAAGAATTAGGGGTTAAAGATAAAGAAACCTTGTATTTGTACAATAAGATTGATTTATTGAAGAACCTGAGAAAATACTAGAAGGACCAAGTACGCTTAAAATTTCTGCTAGAACTGGATGCCAAATGGATGTATTAATTGAGCGAATCAGAAGTGTTATTTTCTCTGATATTGTGAAAGTTAAAATGCTCTTGCCATTCAGCGAAGGTCAGGTGTATTCTTATCTTTGTGATAAACACAACGTTTTAAGTACAGAGTATCTTGCGGATGGCACTCTAATTGAAGTTGAAATTGATCCAATAGATTTAGGCAGATATAAAAGTTTTGTCGTAGATTAGGAGGTGGGCACTTGGGAAACTTTAAAACAGTTTTTCAACTAGGTGAGGCTGAACAAGTTATTGAAAAATCAAGATTTATTGCCTACTGCCAACCGATTCAAACTGAAGCTGAGGCCACAGCCTTTATCGAAAAATAAAGAAAAAGCACTGGGATGCCGCTCATAATGTACCTGTTTATGTGTTGGGAGAAACTTATGGCGTTCAGCGGTATTCTGATGATGGCGAACCTTCTGGGACTGCTGGTGTACCTATTTTATCTATGTTGAAAAATGAAGGGATTACTGATCTAGTCGTTGTAGTTACCCGTTATTTTGGCGGTGTAAAATTGGGTACTGGCGGGTTGGTGAGGGCTTATACCCATACGGCAAAGTTAGGGGTAGAAGCAGCACTTTTAGTTGAGAAAGTCTTATATACCTTTTTAAAAGTACATGTTAGTTACCATCTTCACGGCAAGGTTCAGAACTATTTGCTAGGTGTTTCTGAGTTCATTATTGAAGAAACTGAGTTTTTAGAGGATGTTCATATAAGTTTATATGCCTTACCTGAACAGAGGGAGACTCTTGTAAGTAAGTTGACCGATTTGTGTAACGGTCAGATTCTAATAGACGACTTAGGAGAGGCCTACTTGTCAATTAATGATGGAAAAATACTAGACAAAGAAGCTGTTGAATCATAAAGGAGGAACCAATGGATGGAAGCGTTAGTTAACGAAATGCTTGATCTCCCTGTGTGGGCTGTTGTCGGTGCGACACAAACCGAAATAAATTTGGTTATAGAATTTGGAAAAGGTTAAATGACAGAGGCTATGAGGTCTATGGGGTTAATCCTTTATATACGGCAATTAACGGGAGAAGTTTGCTATCCAGATTTAAAAAGCCTACCCAAAAGACCAGATTGCATTAATATGGTTATACCTCCGGATAAGGCTAAACCTTATATAGAAGAAGCTGCGGCAATGGGGATTAATAAAATCTGGTTTCAACCGGGAACTTTTGACCAAGAATTAATTGAGTTCACAGAGGCATTAAATATTCAAGTTGTATGTTATCACTGTGTTTTGGTTGAGTTAGACACCAAAGTTGTTAAATAAAAGAAGTCATTGAGGAGAGAAGAGATGAGAACGACTGAAGAAAAGATTCAACTCACCGTTGAATGGTTGAGGGAAATCGTTAAGAATTCTGGAACAAAAGGTATTTTAGTGGGCTTGTCGGGAGGCATTGACTCCTCGGTAGTTGCTCATTTAATTAAACGAGCTTTTCCTGAGAATTCTTTAGGGGTTATATTGCCATGTAAGAGCAGTGAAAAGGATTCGGTAGATGGGAAACTTTCTGCAGAAGCTGCAAATCTTAAGTATATCGCCTTGGATTTAACAGAGACACATCAATTACTTTTAGGAAAAATCACTGAGGGAATGGCTGACTTTGAAACAGAAAACCATCGACTGACAGATGCTAATCTTAGAGCGAGACTGCGGATGTCTACGCTTTATGGAATTGCTAACAATTTGAATTACTTGGTTTCAGGCACAGACAATGCGGCGGAAATTCTTACAGGTTATTTCACAAAATACGGTGATGGCGGAGTGGATCTTTTACCTCTTGCCAATCTTACAAAGAGAGACGTTTATGAATGGGGCAGAGTATTAGGGGTTCCTCAAAGCGTTTTAGACAGAGCACCATCTGCAGGGTTATGGGATGGTCAAACCGATGAATCTGAAATGGGAACAACTTACAATATGATTGATGATTATATTGAAGGAAAAGAAATTCCTGATGAGGATAGAATTATTATTGAAAGACTTAACAGTCGTTCGGCTCACAAACGGATTATGCCACCAGCGCCTCCTGTTTTTTAAGTGAGAGACTTGTAGACAAGACAATTTAGCCTGTGATAGAATGAGAAGGTTAAATGAATAGAAGGAGTGTTACTCATGGGAAGAATAGGAACAATTATTGATAAAAAGGGCAAAAAAGACGGCAAAAAGGCAAAAGAATTTACTAAGATTGGCCGTATGATTATGGTTGCTGCCAGAGAAGGCGGCGGAGACATTGAATACAATGCATCTCTAAAAGCAGCTGTTGAAAAAGCAAAAGCGGCAAATATGCCAAATGATAATATTGAAAGAGCTATTAAAAAGGGTGCAGGGGAAACCGATGGTGCAGTTTATACGGAGCTTACTTACGAAGGCTATGGTCCAGGCGGTGTAGCTGTATTGGTCGAATGTTTAACCGACAACACCAACAGAACCTCTGCTGACGTGAGAAGCTACTTCTCGAAAGGCAAAGGGAACCTCGGCACAAACGGTTGCGTAAGCTTCATGTTCGATAGAAAAGGCGTTTTGATCATCGACCGCAAAGAAGGCATGGACGACGACGAAATGATGATGATGGCCCTTGAAGCTGGAGCGGAAGACATTTCTGCTGAAGAAACACATTTCGAGATTTACACGACCACGGAAGATTTTGGAACAGTTCGAGATGCAATCGCTGCACAAAACTATGAATTCTCAATGGCCGAACTCAGATACTTGCCGCAAACCATGTCTAAACTCACAGACCCAGAAGATTTAAAAAATATGCAAAAGCTCGTTGATATGTTTGAAGACAACGACGACGTGCAACAAATTTACCATAACTGGGAAGAATAATTAGGAATATCAACAGACTTAAACTTAGGGCACCTTTTGTAGAGCAGTATGGCAAAGGGTGCTTTTTTGTATTACGCCTTGGTTAAAATTTAAAAATGATCAGTGCACAGAAGTGTATTGTTATTAAAATCTAGTAATTATTGAATAAATCAGTACTTTTAGGGGATATATCTCTAATAAGAGCCTATTTCTTGTTGTTGTCATAAGATAAGGCTAATAACCAACGGAAGGAAGCGTTTTCGATGAGTATTTATAGTAAGTCTGAGAGCGTTTTAATAGAAACTAAGAGATTGTATCTCAGAGCTATGGAAGCGGTAGATCTTAAAGATTTACAGGACATCTGGGGAGATAGGGAAGTTATGCAGTATTGTGGAGGTGCTCTTTCTGGAACCCACCGATTGACCAGAAGTATTCAGTATTATGAAACGGTTGAGGCAATCGCAGGTATTTCTGCCTATGCGGTTATAATCAAGGAAACAGATGAAATGATAGGTGTTTGTGGATTTAACTCCTCAGAAGCAGTAGGCGTTTATGAACTGGTATATCATTTTAAGCTCAATCAGTGGGGAAATGGTTATGCCACAGAGGCCTGTCAGGGGGTTATCCGTTATATTAATGATATAAAAAATCAACATTGTGTCTCTAAACTAATTGCCTCAGTGGCACCTGAAAATAATAGGTCTAAGAGAGTCCTTGAAAAATGTGGTTTTTTGTATACTGGTGATCAGTGGTTTGACGATACAAAGCGCTATGAACCCCATTATGAGTTGATTATTTCTCAACGACAATCCCACGATATTTGATCTAATTGAAGACTGTTTTCATGTAGTGAAGCCCTTGTATAAGGTGGATTATAAAATTCATCAATACAAGGGTTTTTATATGCATTATTTCTATAGTAAAAATGATTTCATTGTAAAATGCAAAATAAAGGAAAGTTATTATTTAGTTTTAAAGGCTTACCAATGAATTTAAAGCCTGTTAGACAATTTTGAATAATCAGAACATAAAATTCAAATTATAGAGATTTTTATATATGTAAAAATAATATATGAAAAACATGATATTTATAAAAAAGAATATTGACACAAGTCACGCTAGTCCGTAAAATAGATAAAGTGTTCATTTATAAATAAACACAAATGGAATTATTTTATATGGGGGTAGGATGACGAAATGGAACAATCAGTGAAAAACAAAAAAGTCATTGCAAATCAAGAAAAGGGTGAATTGAAAAAGCAAATCGGCTTAACAGAAGCCATTACGATTGTTGTGGGCGTCGTTATTGGTTCGGGGATTTTCTTTAAAGCTTCTTCAGTATTTGCAAATGCAGGTACGCCACTTTTAGGGGTAGCGGCGTGGCTCGTTGGTGGTGTCATCACAATGGCATCAGCACTTACGGTAACTGAAATTGCTGTAGCAATACCAAAAACAGGTGGTGTTTTTGCCTATCTTAAAGAGCTTTATGGCGACATGTGGGCATTTCTATTTGGTTGGGTACAAGCTTTGATATATGTGCCAGGCGTAACAGCGGCATTGTCAATTGTCTTTGTAACACAAGCAACATTCTTTATTCCAATGTCAGCAACAACACAAAAGATATTAGCAATTTTCATGATTTTCTTTATTATTACATTGAATATCATTTCAACAAAATTGGGTTCCAAAGTACAACTGTTCTCTACAATTGCTAAATTGATTCCAATCATTGTAATCATTGGTTGTGGGTTAGTGATGGGAAAAGCTGGCGCAATACCTGCTATGATTGGTGGTGCTGGTAAAGCTACAGGTGCTGCAGGTTTTGGTGCTGCAATGTTAGGAACCCTTTGGGCATACGATGGTTGGGTTGGTGTCGGTAATATGTCTGGCGAACTCAAGAATCCTAGCAAAGATTTGCCAAAGGCGATTATCTTCGGTCTTGGTTCAACTATTCTCGTGTATCTTTTAATCAACATTGCTATTGTTAACATCATGCCTGTAGAGCAAGTAATTGCATCTAAAAAAGCGGCTTCCGATGCGGCAGTAATTCTTTTCGGCAACGGTGGTGCAAGTTTAATTGCTGCTGGTATTATGATTTCAATTTTCGGCGCATTAAACGGTTACTTGATGACAGGTGTAAGAATTCCTTTCGCTATGGCACAAGATGGTTTACTACCGTTCTCTAAACAACTCGGGAAAGTCACTGAAAAAGAGCAAACACCAGTAGGATCGTTCTTATTAGTGGGTGTTTTAGCAAGTCTTTATGTACTAAGTGGCTCTTTTGAAACTTTAACAAATTTAGCCGTCTTCGTCGTATGGATTTTCTTTGTAATGACAGTGGCAGGCATTTTCATTTTAAGAACGAAATTCAAACATTTGACGAGTACTTATAAAGTGCCTCTTTATCCGTTTATTCCTCTTTTAGGGATTGCAGGTGGTATCTACATTATTATAAGCACTATGATGACGGATACTAAAAATGCATTGTTTGGTATTGCCATTACTCTAATTGGTTTACCGGTCTACCTCTTCATGAAAAAGAAAAAATAGATTAAATTATTAATACGAGCTGTCAATTCAAGTTGACAGCTTTTTTTTATGCGTGGATAATTAAAGTGAAGGGGGTGTCGTATGTCTATCGAATCTAATATTATTCGTAGCAATGTTCAAAAGACCAGTCTCTGGAGCGGTGGCAAGACCACAGAGATTTTTATTTATCCTGAAACAGCTGAATATGGGAAGCGGAATTTTGATTGCAGAATCAGTACAGCAACAGTAGAAGTAGAAACTTCGACTTTTACGCCACTGCCTGGCATAGAAAGATACTTAATGATTTTGGAAGGTGAAATGCGTCTTAAACACGACGAGGGCGAATGGATTTACTTACAACCTTATGTAAGCCATTGCTTTGGTGGTGGACAGCATACCGTTTCAGAAGGGAAAGTAAGAGATTTTAATGTCATGGTCAGTGAGGGTTATGCGTCTAAAATTGAAACCCACAACTTAGACCTTGAAAATTGGGTGGACCTAAACTATCAAGAGGAATTTATTCACTTTATTTATTGTACAGAAGGTACCGTTCAGGTCCAACTGGAACAAAAAGACAAAGTGCAAAGACACTTTCTCTACGTTGGCGACGGTTTCTTTTTAGAGAGCACTCAAATTGAAGATGCTCTTGGTGCTTTTCAAATGAAAGCGCTTAAAGGTCATGGGAAAGCAATTCATGTTGTTGTAAGAAAAAAATCATAGCAATCAGCAGATTGCAAAATAAAAACAGAATGGAGCTTGTTATGAAAAAGTATTTATTAGTAGGTCTCATGTTAACGATGGTGTTTTTAGCAGGTTGTCAGAAAACTGTCAAAACAGAAGAAGCATCAGCTGCAGTGGCTAAAGGGAATTTGCCAACAGTTACTATGACGGTTAAAGGTTTTGGCGATATTGTTCTTGAACTTGACCCATCTGCAGCACCAAATACGGTTAAAAATTTCTTGGCCCTTGCAAATGATGGTTTCTATGACGGGTTAACTTTCCACAGAGTCATCTCAGGATTTATGATTCAAGGGGGAGACCCAGATGGCAATGGAACTGGCGGACCTGGTTATAGTATTAAAGGCGAGTTCAAATCCAATGGGGTAGATAATCCAATTAAACACGTTCCTGGTGTAATTTCTATGGCGAGATCTGAAGATAAGGATACGGCAGGATCTCAATTCTTTATTGTACAAGGGGATGCAGATTACTTAGATGGAGAATATGCAGCTTTTGGGAAAGTTATTTCTGGAATGGAGGTTGTAAACCAAATTGCAGCTGTTGCAACTGATGGTTTAGACAAACCTGAAGAAGATGTGGTAATCGAAAAAGTGGTTATTGACGCGAAAGGCTTTGATTTCTCTGACTTGGTGACAATTCCGCTTCCATAAGTTAGCCTTTTGAAGTCAGTAGGCTACTCAATTATTAAGGAAGCCTGTCTAATAGAGCGAAAAAAAAGTGGTCAAATGACCACTTAGATTGTTACGGCAACGCCTTTGACCTCTGCCAGTGCATTGACTACTGCAAAAATCACGGTAGAGGCAAGGCTTGCTGTTACATTGTCATGATCAAAGCGTGGAGAAACTTCAGCAATATCAAAACCTTCTGCTTTACCGCTTCGGATCAGTTGTTTGATTAATTGAGTGACCATTTCTGGGTGAAGACCCAAAGGTTGCGGTGCGCTGACACCTGGAGCAAAAGAAGAGGCAATGACATCTGTACAGAGAGTGACATAAAGGTGATTATCATTTTGTATTTTTTCATCTAGCCTTTCTGCTAACAAACCTAGTGGTTCGTTGACCATATCTACAGCCAGCCAATAGTCGGTGTTAAGATTGTTAGCTGTCTTAAATAAATCAATGGTATTGCCCCTTTTTTGAATGCCAAGACAGAGGTAATTAAAGTTTTGTCCTGCGTTTTTACAATCGTCTGCAATTTGACGGAACATGGTTCCTGAGCTAGGACCTGAGGCAATGTGGTCCGCATCTGAGGTATAAGGTCTTAAATCAAAATGAGCGTCGAAATTGACAATTTTCATAGACGTCAAAGTCTTGTTTGTCACTAAATGACGATTCAGTCCGCTCCAAGTGCCATAAGCCAGTTCATGGCCTCCGCCTAGAACAATCGGGAAACAGCCTAAGGCTTTCAATTGAGCGACAGCTGATGCAAGGGCTTCTTGACTCTCGCTCAACGGAACTTCATCACAAAGAATATTGCCTGCATCATAGATCAAGAATTCCTTTGTAAAGTCACAAGGCAAGTTACAAAGTGCCTTTCTAATACTGTCTGGACCATCTGAAGCGCCACTTCTGCCACGATTAAGGCGAATACCTTCGTCACAGCAGAAACCTAAAAAAGCAACTTTAACAGCCGATGGCGGCAATGGGTCAGTTTCTTCTAAATTGAGGGGTTTGACCCACTGATGCCAGCGAAAAGCATCGAAAAGTGTGGTACTGTCTATTCTGCCCTGCCAACAGGCTAAATCAGGCGCTTGATAAAGGGACATAAGAACCTCCTAGTGTTTTCAAATTTATCGTTAGTTCCATCATAAGGGGTTATTCAACCGAAATCAACCAATAGGAGTGTAAATGAAATGAATAAAAAATTACAATTTTGCCTAAAATCAAAAAAAACTATGACTGCGATTCTTACCTTGGTTTTGGCTACAGGGGTTCTTATCCCATTAAGTCAAGGATTTAGTGCGGATACGAAAAGTACAACAGCTAGCAATAAAATTTATACGGCCCAAAATGAAGTTCGAGGTGTATGGCTTTCTTACTATGAAATGGACGCCTTACTTAAAGGCAAATCAAAGGATGAATTCAGAAACGCATTTTCTAAAGTTTGTCAGAGTCTTTCTAAAGATCAAATGAATACCATTTTTGTTCAAGTCAGACCATTTGGGGATGCGGTATATAAGTCTTCTGTTTACCCGACTTCTTATCTTGTTACGGGTACAGAAGGCGTTGAGTTGCCTTTTGACCCTCTTACCGTCATGATTGAAGAAGCAAAGAAAAACAAACTAAAAATTGAAGCATGGGTCAATCCTTACCGCGTACGAATCAATAGTATTAAGGCTCCAATATCGGAAAAAAATCTTATGAATGCTTGGCTAAAAGACGGCAGTAATCGAGTCGTTCAAACATCAGGGGGGATTTTTTATAACCCTAGTGACGCAGATGTTAGAAAACTTGTAGTCAGTGGTGTTAAAGAACTAGTGAAAAATTACGCTTTAGATGGGATTCACTTTGACGATTACTTTTACCCAACAACGGCCGCTTCTTTTGACAAACCAGAATATGATGCTTATTTAAAAGCAGGGGGTAAAATGTCTCTTGCTGATTTTAGACGAGATCAAATCAATTTAATGGTCAAAGAGGTTTACACAGTATGCAAGTCGGGGAAAAAGTCAGTTCGGTTCGGCATTAGTCCTCAGGGTCTCATTAAAAATAATTATGACAGTCAATATGCTGATGTTGAAAAATGGGTAAAAAATAAGGGGTATGTGGACTATATTTGTCCTCAAATTTATTTTGGATTTAAAAACAGCAAAGCACCTTTTGAGAAAGTGCTAGGTGAATGGAATACTCTAACTAAGAATGCCAAAGTAGATGTGTATATTGGTCTTGCCCCTTATAAGCTTGGAGTCAATGACAAGTATGCAGGAACGGGCAAAGATGAATGGCTCACGGACTCCAAAATTTTAGCCAATATGGTTAAGCAATCGAGAACTCTCGCCAAGTATAAAGGAGTTGTTCTTTTCAGATACGATAATCTGTGGAACCCTCCAAAGGAACTTCAATCAACGACTGAAGCAGAGAGAATAGCGCTGGTTCAGTTATTCATGAACAAAACCCAAGGGGGCTTGTAAATGGAAGCAGCTTTAGAACAATTGGCGAATGCCATAAAAAGTAGCAATAAAACAGTTTTCTTTGGCGGTGCTGGAACTTCTACAGCCAGTGGAATTCCTGACTTTCGCTCTAACAGTGGCTTGTACCAAACAGAATTTGAGGGCATGAGCCCAGAGATTATTCTCAGTAGAAGTTTTTTCTTTGAAGATACACCTCGTTTTTATCGTTTTTTAAAAACCCACATGTATTACCCTGAAGCAAAGCCCAACAAGTGTCATGAGGTTCTTGCAACCCTTGAATCTATGGGAAAGATTCATAGCATCATTACGCAAAATATTGATGGTCTTCATCAAATGGCAGGTAGTAAGAAGGTTCTAGAGCTTCATGGGAATATGAATTTTTATACCTGTCTTAAATGTGGAAGAGGGTATGGTGTTGAGGTTCTTGGGCAAGAAGGGGTTCCAAAATGTATGTGCGGGGGCATTTTGAAGCCAGAAGTGACCCTCTACGAGGAAATGTTGGACGAATCAGTTGTTGAAGGTGCCATAGAGACGTTATCTACTGCAGAGGTTCTAATCATTGGTGGAACTTCTCTTAGTGTTTATCCTGCGGCGAGTTTTATTAAGTATTTTAGAGGTCACACCTTGGTTATTATGAATCAAACCCCTACCCAAGCAGATGTATCGGCGACTTTCTGTTTTAGAGAGCCAATTGATAAGGTAATGTCACAACTGCTTGAATTCCTCCTTTAGTGGAGGCGATATGAAGCTAGAGAAGAAGTACTGGGTGCTTTTAACAGTGGCGTTGTCAACCTTTATGGCCACCATAGACAGCAGTATTGTAAATATTTCCTTACCAGTTATGGCAAAAGAACTTCATGTGGACCTTAATTCAATTCAATGGGTAGTTTCTAGTTATTTAATGACGATCTCAGCTTTTCTCCTATTTTGGGGTAAGTTGTCTGATGTATACAGTCGGAAGAAACTGTTCATAGGCGGATTTACGGTCTTTACAATAGGCTCGTTGATTTGCGCCCTCTCGGTGAACTTGCCAATGTTAGTTGGCGGACGACTGATACAAGCTTTAGGAGCTTCCATAACCATGGCTTTGGTTCAAGGCATTGTGACACTGATTTTTCCCGTAACGGAACGTGGCAAAGCTTTAGGTGTTATTTCGACGGTGGTGGCAATGGGGAGTTTGACAGGTCCAAGCGTGGGTGGTTTATTGGTTCACTTTTGGGGATGGCAATCTATTTTCAGTATCAATTTGCCTATTGGCATTATTGGTATTATTATGGCATTTAAGATATTGCCAGATAGTTTTGAGAATCAAAGCGCTTATGTAGGTGAAAGTGGGAATGAAAATCAACGGGTGACTGTTATAAAAGAGAAATCTGAAAAAGCCTTTGATTATTTAGGTAGCGGTTTATTTGCCGTTATGATTTTGCTCCTCTTTATGGCGCTTTTAGGCTATCAAGATGGTCTGGTTTCAATGTTTCTCATGTGGGTTATGTTAGGGATATCTATTTTTTTATGTATTGCCTTTCTCAAACGCGAGAAAAATTATGAAAATCCAATGCTAAATTTGAATATGTTTAAAATTTGGGAGTTTTCTTCAGGTGTTTTAGCGGCATATATAACTTTTTTATCTTTGTTTGCTTATATGCTCCTTATGCCATTCTATCTTCAAGGGGTACAAGGCTATGATGTGTTAAAGGCAGGAATGATTATGTCCTTGTATCCATTGGCTATGGCAGTTTTGGCACCTTTTTTCGGAAGACTTTCTGACCAAATTTCTTACAAGCCATTAACAATGGGTGGGCTAATGCTTAACGGAATAGCGCTTGGATTATTGGCGTTTTCAAAGGGACATCAGACAGTTTGGTTTCTAGGCTCCATCATTATTATGTTGGGAATAGGCAGTGCTATGTTCCAATCCCCAAATACCAGCAGTATTATGGGAGCTGTACCTAGAATTATGGCTGGGATTGCAGGAAGCATTAATGCCTTCTTTAGAAACTTTGGAATGGTGACTGGAACAACCTTGGCTGTACTTCTTTTTGGAATTGCTACGAGGCAAGGTATAGGCGCGGTATCTCTTCAGAGTTTAGAACCAGATGTATTTTTAAAAGGATTTAAAGCCGTTATGCTCACTGCAGCAGGATTATCTTTTATAGGTGTAGCCTTAAGTGCCCAACGTGGGAAAGTTGTGGTGGAAGAATAGAATATCAAATGAGACAACAAAAAAGCCCATCCGTGAGGATGGGCTCTATTTTTATACTCGAGCTCAAATATAAAAATTAGCAGTGTTCATATATTCTATATGAACGGTGAACAATTTTCCGGGGAACTGTGACGGTTTTTAAGAAAATTACTCAGCCGTGCTTGCGTGTAATCTTTTTGCGAGTCTAGAAACTTTTCTAGAAGCGGCTTTTTTGTGAATAGTACCTTTAGCGCCTGCTTGCATGAGTTTTTTCTCAGTGTAACAAAGCTTTTCTTTAGCAGCTTCGATGTTGTTAGCTTCTAAAGCTTCATTAAATCTTTTTTCAGCAGTTTTAAGAGCTGATTTTCTAGATTTATTGATAGCAGTTTTCTTTTTGATAACACTGATTCTCTTTTTTGCAGATTTGATATTTGCCATTCATTTCACCTCCAATACAATTGATTAACAGAGATATTTTAACACGCATTGGATATAAAATCAATAAAAAGATGTAATCCACAACAAGTTGTTGTGAGAGAGGTGCGGAATATGATATAATTTACCGGACTAACTCAGTTTAGGAGGTATTACTGATGTCGAAAACCCGTCAAGAAAAAATAAGAAACTTCAGCATCATTGCTCATATAGATCATGGTAAGTCTACGTTAGCAGATCGTCTGATCGAAAAAACAGGTCTTTTAACTCAACGAGAAATGAAAGACCAAATTCTAGACACCATGGAACTTGAAAGAGAACGTGGCATCACCATTAAACTTCAAACCACAAGACTGGTTTACCAAGCCAAAGATGGTGAAATTTATCATTTGAATTTAATCGATACACCAGGACATGTGGATTTTACCTATGAGGTTTCCCGTTCCCTCGCCGCTTGTGAAGGGGCAGTACTGGTTGTAGATGCGACTCAAGGCGTTGAAGCTCAAACCCTTGCCAATGTCCATCTTGCAGACGAACAAGGTTTGGAAATTGTACCAGTCCTCAATAAAATTGACTTGCCATCGGCCAGACCGGAAGAAATTAAGCAAGAAATTGAAGAAGTTATTGGTATTATAGCGGAAGATGCACCAATGGTTTCTGCTAAAGAAGGCTTAAACATTGAAGATGTTTTAGAAGCCGTTGTTAAACGTATTCCACCTCCCGAGGGTGATGAGGATGCATCACTTAAAGCTTTGATCTTTGACTCTTATTATGACTCTTACAAAGGCGCAGTTGCCTATGTGCGTGTTAAAGAAGGTAAAGTTAAAAAAGGCGATAAAGTCCTTATGATGATGACCAACAAAGTATTTGAAGTAGCTGAAGTTGGCATATTTGCACCAGGTCCAACGCCAGTGCCTGAGCTTAAATGCGGCGATGTTGGTTATATTACGGCAAGTATTAAAAATGTTAAAGACTGCCATGTCGGTGATACAATAACTTTTGCAGCTAATCCTACAGCGCAAGCGATGCCAGGGTATAAAAAAGCACAACCTATGGTTTACTGCGGAATCTACCCTGCAGAAGGGGAAAGCTACGAAATCATTCGTGACGCTTTAGAAAAGCTTCAATTAAATGACGCCGCTTTAACCTACGAACCAGAAACATCGGTAGCCTTAGGTTTTGGTTTCAGATGTGGTTTCTTAGGACTACTTCATTTGGAAATCATTCAGCAAAGAATGGAAAGAGAATTTGATTTAGACTTGATTTCTACATCACCTAGTGTTATTTATAGAATCACTAAAACCGACGGAGAAGTACTTTTGGTTCAAAATCCAACCAATATGCCTGAAAAGGCCAGCATTGCTTTGATGGAAGAACCTATTGTAAATGCTAATATCTTCACACCAAATGAGTATGTGGGCAATATCATGGAACTTTGTCAGAACAGACGGGGTACCATGATCTCTATGGACTATTTGGATGAGAGACGGGTCAAACTCAGATATGAATTGCCTCTTAATGAAGTTATTTATGATTTCTTCGATGCCCTTAAATCAAAAACGAGAGGCTACGGCTCACTGGACTACGAATTTAAGGAATACAGAGAGTCTGATTTGGTAAAAATGGATATTCTTTTAAATAAGGATATGATTGATGCTTTCTCTATGATTGTTCACTCATCTAAAGTGGTAGCAAGAGGACGTACTATCTGTGAAAAATTAAAAGAGGTTATTCCAAAGCACCAATTTGCGATTCCAATTCAAGCCTCAATTGGCAGCAATGTCATCGCTAGAGAAAATATTTCTGCTCTTAGAAAAGACGTACTCGCAAAATGTTACGGTGGCGATATTTCTAGAAAGAAAAAGTTGCTTGAAAAGCAAAAAGAGGGTAAAAAGAAAATGCGTCAATTGGGTTCTGTTGAAGTGCCACAACAAGCGTTTCTCGAAGTCCTTAAGTTTGACGATACTAAAAATTAAAAAACACATCATTAGAAGAGCTGGATTGACAGCTCTTCTTTCTTAATATATAGACCATTTAGGAGGTTTTAATATGGGTGTTGGATTGTACATACATATTCCATTTTGTAAAAGAAAGTGCAGTTATTGTGATTTTAACTCAGGACCATTTAGTCCCAAAGATTTGGATCGATATGTGTCAGCACTAAAAAAAGAAGCGGCTCTGTATTATGAGTCTTATGGGAAAGTTCAGTTAGAAACGATTTTTATTGGTGGGGGTACACCGACTGTTCTTGAACCTCAACATATATTAGAGATTGGTGACTTATTAGAACGTTACTTTGATACGACAGCGTTGAAAGAATTTAGCTTTGAAGCCAACCCTGAGTCTGTGAGTTTAGAAAAAGCCAAAGCTTTTAAGCACATTGGGGCTAATAGAGTCAGTATAGGGCTTCAGACTGCCAATGACGACGAGCTTTTTGCCATCAGCAGAATACATGATTGGCAAACTTTTTTGAATGCATACAGGTTACTCAGAAATGTTGGGTATAATAATATCAATGTTGACTTGATGATTGGGCTTCCTGGACAAACCAGAGAGAGCTATAAGACCTCTCTGGAGAAGGTTTTAGCCCTAGAACCTGAACATATTTCTAACTATGGGCTTATATTAGAAGAGAATACACCTTTGGCAAAGAAAGTTGATAACGGTGAAGCTCAGGTTCTCAGTGGTGAGCAGGAACGCTTGCTTTACCATGAAGCATTAGAAATTCTCGACAACCGTGGCTACAAACTTTATGAAATTTCTAATTTTGCAAAAGATCAAAAATACTGCCTTCATAACCTAAATTACTGGCGGTGCAAAGAATATTTGGCATTAGGTGTGGGTGCTCATGGTTATTATAGCGGCGTTCGCTTTGAAAATGAGCAGACACTTGAAGCTTATGAAAAGACTTTGGATGAGGGAAAACGTCCAATTCTCTTTGAAGAAGAACTTCCTTTAAGAGAGCAAGAAAAAGAATATGTCATGTTGGGGCTTAGGATGGCTGAAGGCATAGGTATAGAACCTTATCAGGCTTTATTTGGTAAGAATCCTCGTTATGTGTTTGAAGGTGTTATTAAAAAATATGAAGCCAGTGGACATTTAAAGCAGGATCGAGATCATTTTTGGCTTACTTCATATGGCATGGATATTTCAAATGGCATTATTATAGAATGTTTTGAACTTTTAGACAAAAGTCTTTCTTAATACTTTTGAATGTTTTTTTTAATGAATTCTGCTTTTTAAATGTATTGACAAGATAAAAGCTAGGGTCTATACTAAAAAAGTAGATATTAGCACTCAACAAAACAGAGTGCTAACAAAGAGGTGGAAGCTATGAACATGAATGATCGCAAGCTGACAATCCTTAAAATAATAATTGATGACTTCATTGATACAGCTCAACCTGTAGGGTCGAGAACCATTGCAAAAAAGTACCCTGTGGGGATAAGCTCTGCCACCATCAGAAATGAAATGGCGGATCTCGAAGAGTTGGGCTATTTAACCCAACCCCATACCTCTGCAGGACGTATTCCTTCGGATTTGGGTTACCGGCTGTACGTAGACGCTCTTATCGGAAATGATCACGCTCAGAAGGAACAATATGATTTGGTAAAAGGACTTCTGCTCAACAATCTGATTGAAGTAGAAGATGTGGTTCGCCAAGCGGCGACTTTGCTGTCGGAACTAACGGGAATGACGGTAATCATAACTTTGCCTCAATTTAAGAAAAGTAGGTTATCTAATTTTAGATTGGTCAAATTGGCAGGAGCAAAGGTGTTGCTTATTTTAGTAAGTGATTCGGGAGCGTTTAAATCAGTTCCTATTAATTTTATTGATGTAGATCAGTCTATACTTGATAATATTTCTTTGATTCTGACAGATCGATTCTGCAACCAGAGTATTGAGGATATCAATTTAAGATCCGTTAGCAGATTGACCATAGACCATCCTGAATTTAAAAGTGTTGTTGAATATTTGGTGCCAATCATCAAAGATGTCTTTAGAGAGTTTGATGATTTGGAACACGTCGTCGAAGGTGTGAACCATATTATGGACACCCCAGAATTTGCCGATCCGGCGAAGGTGAAACGTATGATGGGCCTTTTAGCCAATCAGGAAATCATCAAGGCCATTGTGGGCAATTTAGACCAGGAGGGCATTTCAGTTAAGATCGGAAAAGAAATTGGCGTTGAGGACCTAACGGATTGCAGTGCTATATCCACAGGTTACAAAGTTAATGGAAAAGTAGCTGGCAGAGTAGCAGTTTTAGGACCAACCCGAATGGGCTATGGGAAAGTTATTTCTGTGACAGATTACATTCGAGAAACTTTATCGGAAATGTTTTCAGGCATAAATTTGTAAATATGAAATAGGATGGTGTATAAAGTGGAAGATAATAAAAAATATGAAAATCTTCAGGGCGACAATAATGAAGTTGCCAGTGAGGAAAATACATCTGACCAAGAATGTAGAAGCTGTAGAAACGGCTGAAGCTACAAAGGCAGATGAAGGAAAAATCGAAAACATTCAAGAGAATGTTGAAAGTTTAAAGGAAGCATTAAATCAGAAAAATGAAGCTCTTCTCAGAACGGTAGCAGAATATCAAAATTACCGCAAAGAGTTGAAAAGGAAAAACAAGATTTAATCAAATATGCCAATGAGAAAATTATGAAGGACTTGATTGGCGTAAATGACAATTTTGAAAGAGCTATCAGTGCCATTGACAGAGATAATGAAGAAATTGCAGGGGTTGTTAGTGGTATAGAAATGATTAAAAAGAACTTTGACGATATTCTGGAGCGTTACGGCGTTAAAGAAATTGAAGCAGAGGGATTTGAGTTTAACCCAGAACATCATCATGCGGTCATGACAGAAGATCGGGAGGGCGCTCGGGGCAATACGGTCCTCGAAGTCTTTCAAAAAGGCTACACGCTCCATGAAAGAGTCATCCGACCAGCTATGGTCAAAGTTTCAAACTAAGCAGAAATCATCTGTGAAAGCAAACCCAAAGAAGAAGTCTCATAACAAAAATCATAAATAGTAAACCATTAGAAAACATATCAAATAGGAGGAATATAAAATGGCTAAAATCATCGGTATTGACCTTGGTACAACAAATTCATGCGTAGCAGTTCTTGAAGGGGGCGAACCAATCGTTATCCCTAACGTAGAAGGAAATAGAACCACGCCATCTATCGTGGCATTCACAAAAACAGGTGAAAGACTTGTGGGTGAAACTGCAAAAAGACAAGCAATCACTAACCCAGAAAGAACTATCAGCTCTATTAAAAGAGAAATGGGCAGAGATTATAATGTTGAAATTGATGGCAAAAAATATCCGCCACAAGAAATTTCTGCAATGATTCTTCAAAAATTAAAAGCAGATGCTGAAGCTTTCCTTGGCGAAACAGTTACTGAAGCCGTTATTACGGTTCCTGCATACTTTACAGATGCTCAAAGACAAGCGACTAAAGATGCTGGTAGAATTGCTGGCCTTGAAGTTAAGAGAATTATTAATGAGCCAACAGCGGCTTCACTTTCTTATGGCTTAGACAAAACAGACAAACAACAAAAAATAATGGTATTTGACCTTGGTGGCGGTACTTTCGACGTATCGATTCTTGAAATTGGAGATGGCGTTTTCGAAGTACTTGCAACAAACGGGAACAATCACCTTGGCGGTGATGATTTTGATAACTTGGTTATGGATTATTTGGCTGAAACATTCAAAAAAGAAAATGGTGTTGACCTTAAAAAAGATAAAATGGCTCTTCAAAGACTTAAAGAAGCAGCTGAAAAAGCGAAAAAAGAACTTTCTACAACACAAACATCTAACATCAACCTACCATTTATCTCAATGTCAGCAGACGGCCCTCTTCATATGAATGTAGACCTTACAAGAGCTAAATTTGACCAATTGACTGAAAAATTAGTTGAAGCGACAGTTGAACCGGTTAAAAAAGCTATGAGCGACGCAGGTCTTACTGCAAATGAACTTGACCAAGTCATCTTAGTAGGTGGTTCAACAAGAACGCCTGCAGTTCAAGCAGCGGTTAAGAAACTTACAAACAAAGAGCCTCACAAAGGTGTTAACCCAGATGAATGTGTTGCCCTTGGCGCAGCGGTACAAGGCGGCGTATTATCAGGGGAAGTACATGACGTTCTTCTTTTAGATGTTACACCACTTTCACTTGGTATTGAAACTCTTGGTAATGTATTTACGAAATTGATTGAAAGAAATACAACAATTCCTACTAAGAAGAGCCAAATCTTCTCAACCGCTGCAGATAATCAAACAGCAGTAGATGTCCACGTTCTTCAAGGTGAAAGACCAATGGCAAAGGATAATACAACTCTTGGCAGATTCCAATTAGATGGTATTCCGCCTGCAAGAAGAGGCGTGCCACAAGTTGAAGTAACATTCGACATTGATGCCAACGGTATAGTTAATGTAAGTGCCAAAGATATGGGAACTGGTAAAGTTCAACATATTACTATTACTTCATCGACACATTTAACAGAAGATGAAATTCAAAATAAAGTTAAAGAAGCAGAAGAGTTTGCTGAATCAGATAAGAAACAAAGAGATTTGATTGAAGCTAGAAATCAAGCGGATTCAATGATCTACGAAGTAGAAAAATCACTTAAAGAAAATGAAGCAGATGCAACACCACAAGAAAAAGTAGAAGTAGAAGAAAAAATCGAAGCAGCTAAGAAAGCCCTTGAAACTGAAGATGCTGAAGCTATCAAAAAAGCTGTAGAAGATTTAACAAATGCATTCAATCCAATTGCTCAAAAAATCTATGCAAAAGCAAATGCACAAGGCCCAGCAGACGGTGGCGCACCGCAAGACGACAATGTTGCAGATGCTGACTACGAAGTGGTTGATTAATTTTACACATTGGCGTACGCCTAACAACAGTTGACTAATGCGCACAAGACGCCTATAATTTTATAGGCGTCTTGTGATTACATTTCATCATTTGGTGTAAGAATAAAACAGTCAACTTAGAAAAATGACTTTAACGTAGGAAAGGCGGTAAGGCTTTTGGATAAAAGAGATTATTATGAGGTACTTGGCGTAGGCAAAGGTGCCAGCGATGAGGAGTTAAAACGGGTATATCGCAAACTTGCCATGAAGTACCATCCCGATAAGAACCCAGACAATCCTGAAGCGGAAGCAAGCTTTAAAGAGATTAACGAAGCTTACGAAGTCCTCAGTGATTCAGAAAAACGCGGTCTTTATGATCAATTCGGTCATGCAGGGGTCAATCAAAATGGCGGCGGTTATAGTGGTGGCTTTGAAGGCGGGTTTGGTGGTTTTGAAGACATCATTAGCGAAATGTTTGGCGGCGGGTTCAGGTCTTCTTCTGCAAGAAGAAATGGTCCTCAAAAAGGCGGGGATATTAGAGTTGATATTACCATGACTTTTGAAGAAGCAGCATTTGGTGCTACTAAGGAAATTGAATATTACAGAACAGAAGAATGCCCAACCTGTGACGGAAGCGGTGCTGAGAAAGATTCGCCCGTTCATACTTGTACAAAATGTAACGGTACAGGTGAAGTCAGATTTGCTCAAAGAACCCTCTTTGGGGAGTCGGTCAGCGTTCGTGCATGTGATGCCTGTGGTGGTACTGGCAAGAAAATTGAAAAGCCTTGTAACACTTGTAAAGGTAAAGGTAGAATCAAGAAGAAACGCAAAATGGAAGTTAAAATTCCTGGTGGCGTGTCGACTGGTAACCAGTTAACCCTTAGAGCAGAAGGGGATTTAGGCTCAAAAGGTGGTCCTAGAGGCGACGTTGGTGTAGTGATCAAAGTGCTTTCTCACGACATTTTCAAGAGAGATGGCAATGATGTCTTCTGCGATATTGATATCAGCTATGGCCAAGCAGTTCTAGGCGACGAAGTGACTGTCCCTACCCTCGATGGTAAAGTTTCATATAAAATTCCTGAGGGAACACCAAGTGGTAAAACATTCAGACTTAAAGGCAAGGGCATTCAGCATTTAAATGGGTACGGCAAAGGCGATCAATATGTTCGCGTGAACGTGATTATTCCTTCAAAGCTCAATGACAAACAAAAAGAAGCATTAAAAGCCTTTGCAAAAAGTATGGGTGAAGATGTAGAAGGCAAGAGTATTTTCAATAAAATAAAAGATGTTTTTAATTAAAGTTAAACCATCTTAAAATGAGACCATAAATAAAAACCTCTAGGAGAGTTCAAGCTGAACTGTTCTAGAGGTTTCTTTTATAAGACGCTTTACATAACAGCATCTTTTTTTCTGTAAATAATAAACCACTGAATCAAAGGGATTAAATAGAGATAAAAAGCATAGGGAATATAAGCCGTAGCGCTAACTCCAAGTGTAGCGGTGGGAACAAAAGCAGCAATATTCCACGGTATGAGAGCAGCTATGACGATCCCTGTATTTTCAATATCGATGGCGAGATCTGACTTTGAAATTTTGTTTTTTTCATAAGGTGTTCGCATTAACTGCTCTGATAGAAAGACGGCGATGGCTTGATTACAACCGATGGCGCAGGAAAGTGTTCCAACCACAAGCATTTGAGTATAAAGCTGGAAGTGACCCTTAGCCTTGGCCAAGGTAGTGTCAAGGGTGTGAAGTAAGCCTGTATTTTCAAAAAGATTAGCAAGAATACTGGAAACAAAGACAATAAAAATGGCTTTCCACATGGACCAGATGCCACCACCCATCATAATAGAACCTAAAGGATTTCCGGAGGGAAGGCTAAAGCCCACCAGGGAGAATTTGATAATTTCTAGGATTGAATAGCCTTGAAGGGAAAAAGGCGATGACAGCGGCACTGATAATGCTGATTAACATAGAAAGCTTAACATCTAGTTTAAATGCGGCAAAAATAAGAATGAGCAGAGCGGGAATTAATGAAATCCAATGGGTACTAAAAGTTTGTGGAATCTGCTGATTCATGTCTTGAGAGCTTTGACTCAATGGCGCAAATTGGGACAAAACACCATATCCAATAACAGATAAAAAAAGAGGAAGAGCTCCTGTTCTAAACATCCTCTTTATATTGTCATATAAATTCGTATCCGTAAGGTTGGCCACTAAATTGGCACTGGAAGACATGGGGGAACAACGGTCGCCAAAGTAGGCTCCTGCCATAATGGCACCAGCAGTCAAGTTTAAATCTACATGACCACTGCGAGCTATTAAAATTATAGCAACGCCAACGGTACCAAACAGTTCCGAAGGATGTACCAAGTAGAAGAGAAACCAAAGATGTCATGAGGAAGGGCATAGAGAATGAACCACTGAGGTTGCATGTATTCAATTCCGTAATAGACAATGCTAGGCACTGTCCCTGAGGCTCTCCAAATACCAGTTATAATACCAATCAATACAAATATACGAAGGAGTAAGAGGGCTTTTTGACTCCCTTTTTTTATTGAGTATTTAAGAACCTGGAAGGTAGCTCCTTTTCTCTTTGCGATAAAGAAGAAAAATAGGGTGCTAAATAGTAAGGGAAAAACCTACAAATACACCATTTAAGATAGACAGAACCAATAAAAATAATGTAATAAATAAATTGATGAATATAGCCACTTTGCACCTCCGATTAATAAAATTTAATTATGTTAATAAATTTTTAACAAACTAGTGACAATAAATTAATTTCTCGAAAAGTATTACTGAATTTTAAGATGTAACTATAGACTAATAGTCTTCAAAGCATTGAAAATGTTATGTTATTACAGATATACTCAGTGAGTGCATAATCTGATTCATAGCATTGTTTTGGCATTTGAGAGATATTAGGGGGAGGTACAAAATGAGTAAAAAGAAAAAAATCAGTTTTCCATCTGCATTCTCGGTATTATTCATTGTTTTAATATTTGCAAGCCTTGCTGACATACTTTGTTCCTGCAGGTGCTTATTCGAAGTTGTCATATAACGGGGATGACAGCACCTTTACAATCGTCAGTTCAGATGGTGCCGAAACCGTCATGCCTGGCACTCAGGCAACGCTAGACCAGCTTCAAGTTAAAATAGACGTTGCTAAATTTGAAGACGGCAGTGTTTACAAGCCAGTTGCAATTCCAGGGACTTACCAACAAGTGGAGAGAAACCCTCAAGGTTTTGTAGAGGTTCTAAAATCTCCAATTGCAGGGGTTTACGACACTATTGATATTATAACATTTTGTCTTTATTCTTGGGGGATTAATTGGGGTAATTAATCACACAGGTGCTTTTTGATGCAGGTATTGCCAGCGCTTTCAAGAGCGACAAAAGGCAAAGAATTTATTTTGATTATTTTCGTTTCCCTCATTAATCGCATTAGGCGGAACCACTTTTGGTATGGCAGAAGAAACGATTGCGCTTTATCCGATTTTGATTCCTATATTCTTAGCCACAGGTTATGATGCGATAGTCTGTATTGCGGCTATTTACATGGGTTCATCTATAGGGACAATGTTCTCTACGGTAAATCCATTTGCTACGGTTATCGCATCCAATTCAGCTGGTATTACCTTTACAGAAGGCTTGACCATTCGTATGGTAGGGCTCGTGTTAGCAATGATTATTACATTGATTTACATTACTAAATATGCGCAAAAGGTTAAGAAAAATCCTGAATTATCAATTATTGCAGATCAAAAGCATGAAATTGAAGAGCGTTTCTTAAAGCATTACGACCCAGCCAATGCACCTACTTTCAACTGGAGAAGAGTTACGATGTTGGTGATTTTCTTCGGTACTTTTATTTGGATGGTTATTGGTGTTTCAAAACTAGGTTGGTGGTTCGAGGAAATGACTGCCTTGTTCTTAGGCGCTTCAATCTTGATTGGTTTCCTCTCAGGCCTTTCTGAAAAAGAGTTTGTAGACAAATTTGTTGCAGGGGCAGGGGACTTAATCGGTGTAGCACTTATCATCGGTGTTGCGCGTGCGGTTAATGGTATCATGGATGCGGGTCTTATTTCAGACACAATCCTTTACTATGCTTCAGGCGCAGTCCAAGGAATGAACGGTGGGGTCTTCTCAGTTGTCATGATGTTGGTATTCAGTGTTCTTGGTTTCTTCATTCCTTCTTCATCGGGTCTGGCAGTATTATCGATGCCAATTATGGCGCCACTAGCAGATACTGTAGGGTTGCCAAGAGACGTTATTGTCAGTGCTTACATCTACGGACAAGGTTTGATGGCTTTTATCACACCAACAGGGCTAATTCTTGCGACCCTTGCAATGGTTGATGTTACCTATGACAAATGGCTTAAATTCATCATGCCGCTCATGGGGATTATTGGTGCCTTTGCCGCGGTGATGTTGGTTATTCAAGCTATATTCTAATTGATATAAAGTATATAAAGTTAAAAAGCATATACAATTGAAACAAAGCACGTAAATGAATCAGAGCAGAGGGCTGTCTAACATTCGGATAATATTTCGAAGTTAGATGGCCCTTTTTTATGATTTCTAGTGAAGCGGTTTTCACGGGGATAGACGTCAAAAAAATGGGTGACAGAAACAAACTATATGAGTATAATTGAATATAGTAATGTAAAATTATGTTTTTATAATTTGGTGGGTAGTTTTACCCATGCTAGAAAGATAGAGGTGTAATGCATGCTAGAAATTTTTTAAAGCTCTATCAGACGAAAACCGTCTGAGAATTTTACACTTGCTTTACCGTCAAGAACTTTGCGTCTGTGAGCTAGAAGTCCTACTGGACATGACCCAATCCAACGTATCCCGACATTTGAACAAACTCAAGATTTCAGGTGTCATCGTCATGATTAAATCTGGCTTATGGGCTCATTATCGACTTAACGAAAGCTACTTTAAACAGAACCCTGGTCTCTTAGGGTATTTGAAAACCAATTGGGGCTGTTGAATCAGTATTTTGTAAGGATTTGAGACGGTTTGAGAATTACTTAGATTGTCAATTGAGTTGTAAGGATATAACGGAAGACAAAGGACGTGTTGCAAGGTTAATAGAGGGAGACGTTGAAAATGAATAATCGGATAGAAAAGAAGGTTGTAGCTTTTGTCTGTGTACACAACTCTTGTAGAAGTCAAATGGCAGAAGGTCTAGCAAAAAAATTAGGTGATCATGTCATAGAGGGCCTATTCTGCGGGAACTGAAAGCTACCCTGAAGTAAAACCGTTGGCGGTAGTAGTTATGGAGGAGATTGGCGTGGATATGAGCGAATATCATCCTAAATTGTTATCTGATATTCCAGCAGAAGTAGACTACTTAATAACCATGGGTTGCAATGTTGTTTGTCCTTTTTGTGCCTCATAGCCATATGGAAGATTGGGGCCTAGAAGATCCTTCAGGTGGGCCGATAGAAGGCTATCGCATAACAAGGAATTCAATTGAAGAAAAAGTAAAAAAATTAATTGCTCAAATAGAAGAGGAGGTAAAGAGAGATGCATAAAAAGCTGGAGGGAATCAGTTTCTTCGAAAAATATTTAACCTTATGGGTAATTCTATGTATGATTGTTGGTATTGTAGTCGGAAGATATTTACCAAGGGTCCCAGATTTCTTAGGACAATTTGAATACGCCAATGTATCCATTCCGATTGCCATACTCATTTGGATCATGATTTACCCCATGATGATGAAGGTTGACTTTAATAGCGTTAAAAATGTTGGAAAGAACCCAAAAGGACTATATGTAACGTGGGTAACTAATTGGTTGATTAAACCTTTCACTATGTACGGCATTGCAGTCTTCTTTTTCTATGGGGTATTCAAATCTCTTATTCCGGCAGAATTGGCAAAAGACTATTTAGCCGGAGCTGTTTTGTTAGGCGCAGCGCCATGTACAGCTATGGTATTTGTATGGAGTCACTTAACCAAAGGAAATCCAGCCTATACAGTCGTACAAGTAGCCACAAATGACTTGATTATATTGGTGGCATTTACGCCAATAGTCGCTTTTCTATTAGGGGTAAGCGGTGTTTCAGTACCTTGGAATACCTTAATTCTCTCAGTGGTACTCTTTGTAGTAATTCCGCTGGTAGCAGGTGTGTTAACACGTATAGAGTGATAGCCAGAAAAGGTGAGACTTACTTTAATGATGTCTTCATTAAAAAATTCAACGGAGTGACCATTACAGGCTTACTATTGACCTTAGTGTTGATATTTTCCTTCCAAGGAGATGTAATCATTGAAAATCCACTGCATATTTTCTTGATAGCTAGTGCCGCTTATCATACAGACTTTTTTAATATTCTTTATTGCCTATGGTGCGGCAAGCGCATTGAAACTACCACACAATATTGCGGCGCCTGCGGGTATGATTGGCGCATCCAATTTTTTTGAACTGGCAGTTGCTGTTGCCATTGCTCTGTTTGGCGCCACATCACCAGTGGCACTTGCTACCATTGTAGGTGTATTAGTAGAAGTGCCAGTGATGTTGATTTTAGTCGGTATTGCAAATAATACAAAACATTGGTTTCCTACAAATGATTAAGCCTTTTTGAGTCTTTTCAACTCATCTAGGAAATGACTCATCTCTTTAGGATTTTTCAATGGCTTTACCTGCATCGGATGACATTCGGTAGTAACCTTCAAAAAGGTCTTCATCTTCTAAAAGAAGCGCAGCTCTTGTAATAGCTTCGCAGGCATTAGCAAAATGGAGACCTTTTATGTTGTTGTCTTGGCAAAGGTCTAAGCTGTATTGTCCGTGAAGGAGGGCTTGATCCCCCATACCGAGGTGAGGCGTAAACTCTAGATACCAACCATTCGGCATGGGCAACATCTTGAATCGTGCCTGCTTTTGTCAAGTGGTATCTTGAAGCGTGAGCAGCGTGAATCATGAGAAAAATTGATTCGTAAGAAGGCTTTTCCTCATTGAGTAGTTCCCAAGCCTCGTCGAAAAGGTCTGCTCCTTGTTTTAAATGCCATTCTTGTTCAGTATATGCATTTTGATTCATCTTTATATCCTCCAAAGTTGTATTGATATAGTACTATCTACTATTATAACGAATATCCTTATAGATAAATATCACTTTATGGTATAAACTTAAATTGTTGGATATATTATTAACAATTATTGAAATGAATGTCTTTTGTTTTGGGTGAAAGGAGTTAGTCATGAAAAATCAGCGTATCCATGAACGTATTCCCATGAGCATGTCCATTTGTTGTCGAACCTATGTAGATCATAAAGGTGAAGATCGACCTTTTGAGGAACCGGTTTCGTTTGATATGGTGAATCTTTCAGTTGGCGGCGTTTTAGTGAAGTCAAAGGATTATGTTGAGCCTGAGAAAATTCTTCACTACACCCTTTACTTAGAAGATATTGCCTACGTCATTTTGAGCAGAATTCGCTGGGTAGATGAAATCGATGAAGGGTATCTTTATGGACTTGAATTTTTTGTGACCCCGAACATGTTTTATCGCCATTTGAGAAACTTTGTCAAAAAAACAAGGCCATTACAGCTAAGATTCACATAGAGATAATAAATTGAGATAAAGAAGTCAAAGGAGGCATCCATGCTAGAAAGAGCAATTCAAATAGCCGTGAACGCCCATATGGGACAGACAGATCGAGGGGGAGAACCCTATATTTTACATCCTATGCGGGTCATGTTAGAACAAAAAGACTTTAGAAACTAAAATTTGTGCTATACTTCATGACGTCGTCGAGGACACAGAAATCACCCTTGAAGATTTGAGAAGGGATGGTTTTTCAGAACCCATATTAAAGGCCATTGAAGATATTACCAAACTAGATGGAGAAGACTATGAAGGCTATATTGAACGGGTTGCGAGAAACCCCAATAGCGCGACGGGTCAAGCTAATTGATCTATCGGACAATATGGATATGAGCCGACTCAGTCGAACGGACGAGTCAGACCTGAAACGATTGGAAAAATATGAGAAGGCGAAGGCCTACATATTGGAAATACTACAAGCTGAAGTAATAAATAATGAGGAAGGCCGTTTTGATATTGAAATCAACGGAGCCGTTTTCCGTCCCCTGAAGAAATGACTATTGAGACTTTTGCCAATGCTTTCTTAAAATTTATTGAGGAAAACAGCTGGTATTTTTGGCGGTGGATTTAGGGGTATATAGCAAAGACTAGAAATGACCATTATCTTTATCGATGGTCATTTTTCTGATATAATGAGGCTTGATTAAAAATAAGGAGGTACAAAGCAAATGCCATGGTTTGAATTAAAGATAAAAACCACATCAGAAGCGGACTGAAGCAATTTCAAATATATTAATCGAATTAGGCTGTGAAGGGGTAGCAGTAGAAGACCCAAATGACCCAATTTTTGGAGAGGGATACGAAGGGGACTGGGATTATTTTGACAAGTCTGAGATGGTCTTTGAATACGAAGGGGCTCTCATTAAAACTTATATAGAAGACACAGGCATGGAAGCCCTCATTGCCACACTTAAAGAAAGAATTGAACAGCTAGACAGCTTTGGGCTTGACTACGCGCCAGGCACTATTGAAACCAGTGAGATTTTCGAATCGGATTGGGCAAATGAATGGAAAAAATACTATAAACCTACCAAAATAGGTGAACGCATTGTCATTAAACCGAGTTGGGAAGCTTATGAGCCCGAACCTGCTGATCTGATCATTGAGATTGACCCAGGTGGGGCTTTTGGTTCAGGGACCCACGAAACTACTAGCATGTGTATTGAACAGCTAGATAAGCGTGTTAAGCCCGATACAACGGTATTTGATATTGGTTGTGGCAGTGGCATTTTTGGCCATTGCAGCGGCAAAACTAGGCGCCAAAGAAGTCGTTGCAGTTGATTTAGACTTAGCAGCAATTGAGACATCTAAAGAAAATGTTATTCTTAATCATGTAGAGTCTCAGGTGGAAGTTATTCATGGCAATTTTAATGGATGTTGTAGATGGAAAAGCAGATATTGTCGTGGCGAATATTATTGCCGATATTATTTGTCTCTTATCGGAAACCATTCACCAATTCTTACACCCAGAGTCTGTATTTATTGCTTCCGGTATTATTAACATCAAATTGGAACAGGTTTTAGCGGCTTTGGAAGCGAACAACTTGGAAATTGTTGAAGTGGTTGAAAAAGGTGAGTGGGCAGCAATTGTTTCTAAGCTTAAATAGTCGGCAAGAATTGAGGAAGTAAAATGCATAGATTTTTTATTAAAAAAGAAAACTGTATTTCTGAAAAGCAGGCTGTTTTAACCGATGAACTTGATATTAAACACCTTATTCGGGTTCTTCGGGCAACTGTCGGTGAGAAAGTGGAGTTATGCGTCGATCATGAAAAAGAGTTAATTTGCCAAATTGAGCGCATAGAAGATCAGGCTGTTTATTTTATTATAGAAGAAACCAGTGACAGACTGAGGGAATCACCTATTGAAATTCACCTGTATCAAGGACTTCCAAAAGCAGATAAAATGGAATGGATTGTTCAGAAAAATGTAGAATTGGGCATTAACGCCGTAGTTCCCGTCCAAATGGCCCGAAGCGTTGCCAAAATTGCCGACGAAAAGGACAATATAAAGAAGACAGAACGTTGGCAAAAAATTGCAGATGAAGCGGCGAAGCAAAGCAAACGCCTTGTACAAGCCCATATAGGCGGCTGTATTAAGTTTAAAGCGTTGGAAAATCTGATAAAGGACTATGATTTGTTCTTGGTGCCTTATGAAATGGAAAAGAGCGCAGGTCTGAAAGGATTGTTAGAGGAAAAACAAGGTTCGGCTAAGAAGATAGCCATTCTTGTTGGACCCGAAGGCGGTATAGACGAGGTAGAAATTGAGAAACTTGTGGCATTAGGCGCAGTGCCGATTACACTTGGTCCTCGTATATTACGAACAGAAACAGCAGGTATTACCACGGTAACCATGCTTCAATATGCGTTAGGTGATTTAGGTTAATAAAAAAAGCACTTCAAGGAATTCCTTTAGGAATTCACTTGAGGTGCTTTTTCTGTATTGTCGAAAGCCCATTTCTCAGCTATTAATTGTGGTAGCAATTGGTTTAGATCAATGGTCACGCCAGATTGCTTAATGACAATGGTTGGTTGAAGGACGTCAGATCCATTTCTAGAAATAAATTTAAACCATTCTCGAGAAAGAGGATTGAGCCATTTGATAAAATTAATTGGAATTTTAGGAATAACCTCAATGACCAGTTCGCCTTCTATATTATATCTACCATGACTTAAAGCGCTCATTTGAAAGCGATCGATTTCATCCCATCGAATAAAAAGACCGCTGTAAATGACATTATTAATAATAATACCATCTTTTTCAATGCCTAGTGTAAAGGCCTTTCGATAAAGTTGTAGACATTCCAAGGTCGTCCAATAGCCACCGAAGAGTGTGAGACATAAAAACAGAATAAAAAATAGTGGGTTACTAGAACTAAGGAGCATGGAAAAACAAATCAGCAAACCAAAGGCGTATAGAGAAATTTTTAGTACACCTGCACCTTCTTCTTTATAAAAGTATCTTTGTGTCAATGGTTCAGAAGAGGGCATAGAACATGGAGAAGCCACTGGACTTGGAGAAGTCACTGAACTTGAAGAAGTCACAGACGTTGGCGATGTAGTCGCAGAAGACGTAGGTATTGAAGGTTTTAGCAGTTCAAAAGTCACTAGATCTTTGAAGGGTTCATCAGCCATTAAGCCAATATGCTGACCCAATAGAGGAGAAGAAAAACTAATAGGTAGAACATATTCAATAAGAAGGCCTTCTGATTGGGCTTTGAGTGCATAGGCGCATCCAGGTCTAACTTCAATTAGACTGCCCCTTTGAAATATTTGAGTTTCCTTATTGCTAGGAAATACCATCTCAATATTGCCTGTATCGGCCATTTGAATTTCTGCTGACAAAGGTTCCATCTGTCCTGAGGCGTTTTTCACCAACATCTGTTGGAACTGTCCTTCCAAACTACCCGAAGCAACCACTAGGTATAACACTTGTTCAAGATGAGCGCAGTTGCCAATAATTGGGTCACCAGGCTTGAAATTTATAGGGGTCCCATTCATGTGGGCAAATTGTGTAATATGCATTTGAACCTCCTTAGGTATATAAAAAACATTCTATTAATAGTATGTCATATATTTCTAATAATACAAATAAATATGTATTAAGAATATAATAATTAGGTGCTAAACATATAAAAAAATTCTATAGTTTTCGAAAATCAATAGAATTACTCAATCCTTTTTGCAGTCCCTTCGTTATATAATCATCTTGGCAACAGAGTTAAAGACAGTTCAGAAACATGTGAAGAATAGTGTAAAGAGGTAATTGGATGATTATAGATACCCATATGCATGAACGCACCTTTTCGGATGATAGCTTTCTATCCCTTGAAATGATTGTGACTCGGGCGAAAGAAATTGGACTTAGTGGCATTTGTATTACAGACCATGAGAGTAATGGTTTAAGAACACGGGCATATGACTATGGAAAAGAAACTCAATTTCTGATTATAGTTGGGGCAGAAATATTAACCCATGAAGGAGATATAACGGTTTTTGGTTTGGATCAATTGCCAAAAGAAAAGCTTCATGCCCAGGAGTTGATTGAGATGGTTAATAAAGTAGGTGGCGTATCCATGAGCGCTCATCCTTTTAGGGAAAACAACAGAGGCATGGGTAATCATATTAGAGGCACTAAGGGGCTGTCAGGTGTTGAAGCGTTCAACGGTAGCACGCCACACCATCATAATATGACGGCATATCGATTGGCGAAATCTTTAGGACTACCTGTTTTTGGAGCCAGCGATGCCCACATATTAGAGAAGGTAGGGCACTATGCAACAAAGTTCCAAGGTACCATCAGAGACACTCAAGACTTTATTGAAGCGGTTAAAAAGGGGCAAACCACTCCAATGATTTCTACGCCTAAAGGTTATGTGGCTTTTGATGAACAGGACCCTGTAGCTCTTTCTCATTTTGAAAATGCCTACAAGCCCATTTCGAATGCAATCAATTTAAACACATTTTCCCAAGCTTGCTCTTCAATAGATGCATATGGGAAATCTGCAGTATAGGATTGCGTTATAATTTTTTCAATACTGGATTCCAAAGCAGCTGTGAGGTCTTTAATAAAAGATTCTCTGGCTGCTTTTTTACATTGGTCTATGCCTTCAAGTTCAGGAAGAGGGACGTATGTCATATAGCCTGATTCATTGATGGGCCCGTCCAGCCAGCTTTTTAAGCCTGGTAGGTCTGTGACTACAATAGGTAGGCCTGTGGCAAGGGCTTCTAAAACAACTAAAGGAAGGCCTTCGTAATAAGAGGGAAGGACAAAGAGGTCAGAGGCATAAAAAACTTCCGCTAAAGCCTGTTGCTTCAGAAAGCCTAGACAGTCTGTGTAAGGAGAATTGGCGACTGCGTGGAGAATAGCTCCGCCTTCAGCGCCACTGCCTTTTCCAGCAATATGAAGAAGAACTTGCGAGGGAGAAGGGACAGTTACCGTTGGCGACTGTCTTAAAGTCAGTTTTTCGTTTAGGGCGTTAACAGCGTCAATAAGCTCTAAAACCCCTTTTGAAAAGGACAATTTCCCTGCATAAATGATGTGAAGTGTCTCTTTAAGCTCTCTTTTATATCGATGAAAAACATGGGCATTATAGCCATTACCAATTAAGCTAAGCCTTTTAGCTGGAAGGGTATATAGGTTTTGAATCAGGGAGAATTGCCCTGCGTGAAGACAGAAAATACCATCTAGGTGAAGACAATTTTCAATAATAAAGCCTTTTAAATAAGGGGCCAGTATCATTTGACGCAAATCTGTGCCATGAGTCACGCTGTAGACCTTTGGTCTATAATGACCTTGACTATGAGCAATCTTAACAGCCACTGCAGTAGCCACCCATAAGTGATTGCTTAAAATTACATCTGGCTTAAACTGTTCAATGGCATAGGTAATAGCTTTTTCAAAGGCTTCAGTATAAGCGGTCCAGTTTTCAACGCTCAATTCAGAAAATTTTGTACTGTCATAAGGCATGACATCGCTCATACCGGGTATCTTAAAGGGGAGGGATTCTGTTTCAAAATATACAGGTGAAAAGCATGTAATATATTCTGGAAGCTCATAAGAAAAAGACTGTGGTAGTCCAAGGACTAAACCTTGTTCATGATTAGCCAAGTGACCTTGTTCCAGCATATTGTCTAGAAAAATACCACTTCCAGTTTTAGAAGGCAACTGAGATAAAATATGTAAAATGCGGCTCATAAAATAGCACCTCCAAGGATATCTTTATTTTACCCAATTTTAGATTCGGTAGTAAATGTATTTCCTGTAAGGCAAGTGAAAATCGCATTGAAATAAAATAAACAGAGAGGAATAAGACCATGGCAAAGCTGTCAGTCATCATTACCGTATATAACATGGCGCCCTATATAGGGGATAGCATAGAGGCAATCTTAGCTCAGACTTATGAAGATTTTGAGCTGATTTTAGTTGTGGATGGAGGGACGGACGAATCTTGGGAGATTTGCCAATCTTATTTAGAAAAGGATAACCGAATTCGACTAATACACACTGAGAACAGGGGCACGGCCGCTGCTAGAAATAGAGGACTAGACGCTGCCAAAGGTGTGTATATAGGGTTCTTAGATGGAGACGACTGGATTGAACCTGATTTTTATGAGGTTTTAATTAAGCTTCTAGATACCTATGATGCCGATGTAGCCTCTTGTGGCTTCGTAAAAATAGAAGACCGTGAGAGTTTGAAAATTCACATAAAAAAAGATTTGTCGAAAGTGAATGTTTATACATCAGAAGAAGGGATTTCTATGACCTTTGAGCCAGATAAAATGCGGTACTCACCTTGCAACAAGGTGTATAAAAGCCAACTCTTTGACCAAATTCGCTATCCAGAGGGTATTCTCTATGAGGATAAGGGAACAACTTATAAGATTTTTCACCAAGCCAAGTCAATTGTCTATTTAGATGCGCCTTTGTACCGTTACTATATTCGAGAGGACAGCGTTATGCGGCGCACACTTTGCAAAGATAATTTTAGCCTTTTTAAGGTCAATGAGGATTTGTTGGCTTTTTTGAAACAAAATTACCCTAAGTTGATGCCACTGGCTGAAAGGAGCTATTTAGAAGAGTGTCGGAAACTCTTAGAGCGAATGGGAGATCATACTGAGTGGGAGGAGGAGAGGTTCAAGTGTTCTCGAATTGTGGAAAGGTTAGAACGGACTATGAGTGGGAATATTTAAGGCCTTTATACTCGGGGTGGGTACAATTTTAATCAAAATTTAGTGTACTACAAAATAAAGAGCTTTTCCTCCCATCAAAAATATAGGAGAAAAAGCTCTGTCTATTTTAGAAAAATCTCTCTGATAAAAATAACATTTAGCGTAATCCATACAAACAATCCTGAAAAAGTAGAAGGTCTTATATTTTTTATATGACCTATATAAAGGGTTGATAGAAGTACTAAGTTGGATGTTAATGCAATAATCATCACGGTTTCTTTTGGAGGTTTGGCAGAATCTAAATAGAATCCAATGCCTATAGATACAGCTATTAATAATAATGTAATTATATTTGCAATGTTTTTTTTATTTGACAAAAATGGATTAGTATTCATTTATCTAACCGAGTAAATGTTAGGGTGTTGATAAAACATAGGCCCAGTTGTCGATCCGTAGGAGATATCTACATATGTCCCTTGTCCTATATCATTAGCTAGTATGCTCTCATAAACAAATACTGCATAGATGCCGGCCGCAGCTCCAATAACGCCTGCAAGACCACCACTTACCCCTGCTTTTACAAGAAGTGAAGTTAGTCCGGCCCCACCAGAATAGCTCAAAATCCCAAGTTTTTGTAAATTTATCGACTTTAAAGAAACATCGCCTCGGGTTGTTGAGCTATTTTTCGGAGTAACGCTCAATGTATTATTTTTTGTAATTACAGACTGAACGCTCTGATCTACTAATACAGTTGCAATAATTTTATTTGTTTCGGAAATTGATTTTTGAGCAAATTTAATATCCGAAGAACTGAGTATCTTGTACGCATTATTTGAAAGCTTATAAAGTTTTGTGTTTTTATCTATACGAACATATGGCGTTATTCTATCAATAACTATTTTATCGGATAAATTAGTAGTATTGTTTGTTCCATGGTTAGAATTCCTTGAATTTCCAAAAAGTTGACTACTAGCAGCAAAGCTTGTTGACCCTGCTGAAGTTAATAATGACGATGCTAATACCAATGATATAATTTTCTTGTGATTTGAGTTATTCATGAATTGATCTCCGTTTATAAGTTTATTAATCCTATGGATAGTTTAATTACAAACGCCTTGCCTCCTAGGCAATCATTTTAATTTTATAAATGTAAATTAATTAATTTTTTTACATTTATAAGGTATCATAGTAATTAATTGAAGTAAAGTATTAACAAACTTCTAGGTTGAAGTTTTATAAAGAATTAATAAGAAACTGATCCATATTTGAGCTGAAAATCATTATATGAGCATAAAAAAGCTCGGCAATAATCTCGCCGAGCTTCTTTAGTAGAAGAGTTATTTGATTACTTCTCCATCATCTTAATCAAATAACTGAGTGTATAAAAATCTCTGTCAATTTGCGCCTCTAAAAGTTCCATGCGCTCAATAAGCTGCTCTTCACCAAATTGTTCCAAGAGGATCATCACGCTGATGGTATTCATTTTCTTATCCTTGGTATCTAATACTCGAGAGGCCTTTACAAATTTATTGACCATGAGTTTTTCGATGGCAATTTGAAGGGTAGGGCTAAGTTCAAGGACAGGCATTTCATCGAATATACGGATTTCAGGGCTATTTATATCTAAATTAAGTGCTTGAGTTACAGGGGTTCCAACAAAGTAAGTGTTTTTAAATGTAGCCCCTTTAAAATCAACGTCTTCTATTTTAGAACCTTCAAAGACCGCATTTTCAAAGTGAGCCCCTCTAAATCGACTTTCTTTCAAATTACTGCCTATAAATTCTGCGCGGTTGAAAGTACAGTTGTCAAAGGAACAAGCTTTCATATGTGCTCCTCTGAAGCAGGCGCAGTCAAAATTCGAATTGGAAAAATTAGTGTTAAAGCATTTGCTACGTTGAAGGTTTTGGTACATAAAGTTTTTGTTTTTCTTTTCAGTATTTTTCAAATTGAGCATGGGTAGTTCTCCTTATAGCTACATATTAAGTACCTTACTATTGTACCACGTTCTTCAACGACACACGGGATATTTAGTTATAAATCTTCTCTCGTTCATGAAGTCGAACCTCTTCTTCTTCTCTCACAATAGGGCCTTCATGCTCAGGATTCCAGCTTTCTGCTATCTGCCTTGACAGTTCTTCTTGGTGCATTCTAACGAAAAGATGTTCTTCTTCTCTCAGTTTGCCTTTCAATTGGTTGAGTTCTTCTTCCAACTGCTTTTGTCGGGCTTTTAACTCGATGATTTCATTTAAAATATCAATTTTCATGAGCTCACCTCCCATTGTTCCTCTTCTATTTATACCCAATACGGAGTAGATGTCATCAAAAAGAGAAAAGAGTTGTCATTTGAAGGTTGACTAATTATGCAATTGTTTGTATAATAAATCAAGTAAAATGATAAGAAAGGTGCAAACACTCAAATCACAAGGTTTGAATGGGTTTGCTTAAGGACAGAAGATGAATTTTGAATTTTTGAAAACTTATGGACAATATTTTATTAACGGGACAATGTATACCATTGGATTATCCTTGGTTTCAGTATTCTTCGGTCTCGTTTTAGGGATAGCTTTAACCCTGTTAAGACGCAATCGGATAAAGGCTCTTGGTAAAATTGGAGATGCCTATGTGGCAGTTGTCAGAGGAACACCTCTTATTTTGCAACTCTACATTGTATATTATGGCATTCAAAATATTCCGATGATGGTAGCAGCTGTTTTGGCCATGTCGCTCAATAGTGCAGCTTACATTTCTGAAATTATAAGAGCTGGGATTGAAGCAGTGGACAAAGGTCAATGGGAAGCTGCAAGAAGCTTAGGTATGTCCGCTCATCAAACTATGCATAGTGTTGTGATGCCTCAAGCATTTAAGAACATACTACCAGCACTGGGCAATGAATTTGTTGTGCTTATTAAAGAATCGGCCATTGTTTCGGTCATTGGTGTACACGACTTAATGTACAACGCAGATACGGTCAGGGGCATTACCTTTAAACCGTTTGAGCCACTTATTGTGGTAGGTGCCATTTACTTCGTATTAACTTACAGCCTTTCAAAGGTATTACAGCAACTAGAAGGGAGATTGAAAGTCAGTGATTGATGTTAAACATTTAGATAAACATTTTGGAAAATTAGAAGTCCTGAAGGACTTGAACATTAATTTTGTAAAGGGGCAAGTCACTGTTATTATTGGCCCTAGTGGTTCTGGAAAAAGCACTCTGCTTAGATGTCTTAATGGACTTGAAAAGCCCACCAACGGCGAAATTACAGTAGAAGGTGAAACCTTAGGAAAAACTGAAAAATCTTTAGACCATACAAGACAGAAAATGGGTTTTGTTTTTCAATCCTTTAATTTATTTCCTCACAAATCTGTTTTAGAGAACTTGACCTTAGCGCCGATTTTAGTAAAAAAAGAGAACCCGACAGTGGTCAAAGAAAGAGCCCTAAAATTGCTTGAAAAAGTAGGCCTTTCTGATAAAGCCAATGTATATCCAAATCAGCTTTCAGGTGGACAAAAGCAACGTATAGCCATTGCTCGAGCCTTAGCGATGGAACCTGAGTGGATGCTCTTTGACGAACCCACATCAGCTTTAGATCCAGAAATGGTAAAAGAGGTTTTGGATTTAATGAAAACCCTTGCCTTTGAAGGCATGGACATGATTATTGTCACCCATGAAATGGGTTTTGCAAAAGAAGTGGCGGACCGAGTTATCTTTATGGATGAAGGCAGAATTGTGGAAGATCGAGCGCCAGAACTCTTGTTTGATGCACCTGAGGAAGAACGAACCAAGCTGTTCTTATCAAAAGTATTGTAGAAATGATATAAAAAGGTTGTCTCTTATTAAGCTCAAACTTAATAAGGACAACCTTTTTTAGCATCTTAGATTTTTAAATATTAAGATCGCCTATAGCAGTTATAAATCCAAATCAGCAGCGTAATTTTTCTGACGAGGTTTCTTTTTCTTTTCAGGTCTACTGCTTAACCTATCTTTTTGACGCTGCTTGGCTTCAATAAAGATGGCCTCTCGCTTCAGGTTTTGATAATTGGTGTAGTGGCGTTCAGACAGGGTGCCAATCTTTAAAGCTATTTTTACCGCGCAACCAGGTTCTGACTGATGCTTACAATTATCAAATTGACATGAGGCAGCTAGAGTGGCAATATCTTCGAAGCCAGTATCAACTGCGTCTTCATGACACCAAATTTGAATTTCTCGTATGCCGGGTGTGTCGATGAGACAACCGCCAGAAGGCAGTAAAATGAGTTCCGCTGTTGTGGTCGTATGTCTGCCTTTACCGTGTGAGGCGCTTACAGAACTGGTCGCCATAACAGACTCTTGAAGTAGGGCATTGGTTAAACTGGACTTACCGACACCTGAGGAGCCGAAAAATGCCACTGTTTTCCCCTCTGTTAAATAGTCTTTTAAGGCTTCCAAACCTTCTCCAGTCCAAGTGCTTACACCGTGAATGGGGTCTTCGGGGGCAATACTTCTAACCGCTTCAAGCTTTTCTTCTAAATCGTCGCACAAATCGGCTTTGTTGAGGATTAAAACAGGTTGAGCACCCCCCTCTAGAGCTACAGTTCTGTATCTTTGAATTCTGGAAAGATTGAAATTAGAATCCAAACCTGTAACGATAAAAATTAAGTCTACATTGGCTGCCAGTACTTGCTCGTTGGTTATTTGTCCTGCTTCTTTTCTAGAAAACTTTCCTTTTCTGGGGAACAATCCTTGAATAACAGCAAGTTGCTCTTTTATTTCTACTAGAACCCAGTCGCCTACAACGGGGTAGAAAGAGAGTTCATTTTCGTACTGATATTTACCGCTGAGGGTTCCCGTTACAGGACCTTTTTCGGTAATTAAGTGATAGATGTTTCTGTTTCGTGAAAGGACACGGGCGGGACGAAGCTGAGAGGCTTTATCTAACTGTGTCATGTGCGCTAAGTGTTCTTGGTTAAAGCCGTAGCTATTAAGTGGATTCATGTTTTCTAAATTTGTCAAATCGATGACCTCCAAAGGTATGGAAGCAACTTGATTTTGGGCGAAAAAAAACACGCCTCATAAATAAAGCGTGTTTGTATAAACCGTTTATTTTAGTTGCTTCGAAAGGGAAAATGAAATTAGTTGTTTGCACCTACCAATAATAATGTTTTCATAATAAATCGCTCCTTTCAAAAGCTGAGAACTAGTCTCTTGGGTAGTTTTACAATAAATACCTATAATACATTTAAAACAGTATCATATTCTGAATAATTAGACAAGCCTTTTTTCCCATTTTTTTGATTTGTACAATAAGTAACCAATAATACAAGTTATGAAGTTGCTTAGAATCATGCTGTACCAGATAGATGATGGATTCCCTGGCATTATTTTCATCAAAATAATGATGAGTGGAATTCTTAGTCCCCAAAGCCTGCCCATTTGCATGAACATGACCATTGTAGTATGACCAGCACCCTGAAAGGTACCAACAAAGACATTAAAGAAACCCATCAAAGGTATGGAAATTGTAATCAAAATCAAGTAGTAGGCACCTTGACTGATGACATTAGGATCTTTTGTGAAAGCACTTATAATGGGTGTTGCCCATATAATCATGGGGATGCCGCCCAATATGAGAATGATGGTTGAAAGAATGGAGCTGATTTTTACCGCTTCTTTAGCCCGCGACAGCTGATTGGCCCCTAAGTTTTGACCTACAATGGTAGCTAAAGCAGCCCCAATGCCCATTGCAGGCATTAATACCAAACCGTTGACCCGATTGCCAATAGAAAAGGCGGTAAGGGTAGCTTCACCTAAATCCACGATGAAGAGATTCATGACTAAAAACCCAAAGGCCTCCATGGATTGTCCTATAGAAGACGGAATAGCAATTTTGAAGACGTCTTTTATAAATGGAATGTCGGGCTTTAAATCAGACAATGAAAGCTGAAGTTGAGAGGGTTTAATAAACATTTTGATGATAGCATAGGTGGAGAAGATACCTCTTGAAGCTACCATAGCCCAAGCCCCTCCAGCAACGCCCATATCTAATTTAAATATAAAAATAGGATCTAAAATAATGGTTAAAAATACGCCAGCGGTATTGAGAAGCATAGGGCTTACCGTATCGCCACTACCATTCTTTATGCCGTTGTAAGCAAACATAAGAAATACAGTTGGCAATCCAATTAAGTTGACCAGCAAATAATTATAGGTGTGTTCAGAAAGCTCACCGCTGACCCCAAGCATAGACACAATTTGTCTTAAAAATGGTATGGTAACTGCGGCAACGGCAATGGATAAAAATAGATTAACGACTAAAATTTGAGCAGCCGCTTTTTTTGCTTTTTCATGATGACCTGCACCAGTATATTGGGCAATCATAGAAGTTGTGGCTATAGATAGGCCTGCACCAAGAGAAAGGAGTACATAATTAACAGGCCAAGACAATTGGACGCTGGCCACTTGGCTGGTTCCAAGTTTGCCGATGAAAAAAGTATCTACCAAATTGTAGATGGTCTGAATAAAATTGGTCGCCATAACTGGCAAACCCAGTGTAATAACTGCCTTCCAAAGACTTTCAGATAGTATAGTTTGACGACTCTGTACAGTATCCATTAAGACCTCCAACTGAATAATTAAAACTATAAAAATAGTATAACATTAAAATTATTAGTAAGGCAATTACTTAGGCTATCGAAATAAAAAAATCATTTCTTTCAAATTTCATAAGTAGAAAGGAATGTGGTGGGTATACTATGGAAATAGACGGATAAAGTGTGTTAGAATCAATCCATTGAAGCAACAGAACTCATAAAAAAATAGAATTGTAACTATAGGAGGAAAACCAAATGGCATTAGGACATATTGATCAATTATTAGGAACGGCTATGAGCAATCCTGAGGTAAAGGGTGCTGTAATGAAAGTGTTGGTATCACCTGAAGAAGGCTGGGAAGACCATGTTATGAGAGTTTTTGAAATTGAAGCAGGCGGCTATACCCCAAGACACGCACATCCTTGGCCGCATATTAATTATATTATTGAGGGTGAGGGTCATTTGTTTTTAAAGGGTGAGGAAAATTCAATTAAAGCCGGTTCATATGCCTTTGTACCGTCAAACGAGCTTCATCAATTTAGAAATACTGGAAATGTACCGCTTAAATTCATCTGCATTGTTCCTTTGGAAGGTCATGGAGGGAAATAGACGTGCCATATTTGTCAGAACGGAATTACGTCAATAGAGAAATGAGTTGGCTTGAATTTAATTTTCGTGTACTTCAGGAGGCCATGGACCGCGACCTTCCTATTTTGGAGCGCTTTAGATACAGCAGTATCTTCAGCTCAAATTTAGATGAATTCAATATGGTAAGGGTTGCGGCCATTAAAGATCAAGTCGCCCTCGGTTTTGTAGATGAAGATGCTTCAGGATTAACACCTCAAAGACAGCTCAAACTGATTAGCAAAAAAAGTCATGAGTTGGTAGAACTTCAATATAAACATTTTAGAGATGAGTTAATGCCAGAGCTTGAAGCCCGTGATATTATATTAACCCAATATGAGGAACTTACAGATGAGGAGCATGGCGAGGCAGAGCGGTATTTTGACGAAATAGTCTATCCTGTATTGACGCCAATGGCGGTGGACTTTAGCAGACCATTTCCCTTGATTTCTAATCGAAGCCTGAATATAGCCACCTTTGTTGAAGAGCCTAGCAAGCCAGACGAAACTTTCTTTGCAACGGTTCAAGTACCTCAAAAGCTCCCTAGATTGGTTAAAATCAAAACGAGGAGAAAGGGTACGGGTCTGTTCATTTTTTTAGAGGAGCTTATACAAAAGAATTTACACAAACTATTTTATGGCAAGCGCGTTCTGTCTTCTCATGTTTATAGAATTACTAGAAATGCAGATCTTTCTGTTTCAGATGATGATGCAGAGGATTTACTTTTGGTTATTGAAAAGTCCCTGCGTCAAAGAAGATGGGGCTCTGTCGTCAGATTAGAAGTCTCTAGAACCATAGATGCCAAAATGCTCGGCGTTCTTAAAGACGCCTTAAATATTAAGTCTACGGATGTCTATGTCATCAATGGACCCATTGACTTGACCTTTGCCAATTGGCTTTGTGAGCAGAGTAAGTACGACCATCTTCTTCAAAAAAAGCAGACCAAATACCCTTCTTTTGATTTCTATGGAAAAGAAAATCTTTTTCAAGCCATTCATGAGCGGGATTTAATGTTGCACATGCCATTTGAGTCTTTTGACCCCGTCATAGACTTTATTCGTCAAGCCGCTCATGACCCTGATGTTTTAGCCATTAAGCAGACTCTCTATCGGGTTAGTGGAGACTCTCCAATTTTAAGAGCTTTAGGCGAAGCAGCAGAAATGGGTAAGCAAGTGACGGCCCTCGTAGAAATTCGGGCAAGATTCGATGAAGAAAACAATATAACTTGGGCAAAGCGCCTTGAACAATCGGGGTGTCACATTATTTATGGTTTTGAAGGCTTGAAGACCCATGCGAAAGTATGTATGGTTGTTCGCAGAGAAGCAGGTAAAATAAAGCGATATGTCCATTTCAGCACAGGTAATTATAATGATGTAACAGCTAAATTTTACACAGACATCGGCATTTTTACCTGTGACCAGGAGCTTGCAGAGGATACCACAGAGTTTTTCAACACCCTATCAGGCTATTCTGATCCTTTAGACATGTATAAATTAACAGTTGCACCCTTTGACCTTCGAAGAAAGCTTATGGATTTAATGGATAGGGAAATTCGATGTGCCTATGAAGGCAAAAAGGCGAGAATGATTATAAAAATGAATTCACTAGTGGATCCTGAAATCGTTCAGAAACTCTATGAAGCCTCCCAGGCAGGGGTCGAAGTTAATTTAATTATTAGAGGTATATGTTGTCTCATACCTGGAATAGATGATCTTAGTGAAAATATTGAAGTTATGAGCATTGTGGGGACTTATTTGGAGCACAGCCGAATCTGCTTTTTCGAAAATGCTGGGGATAGCGAAGTGTATATTACCAGTGCTGATTTAATGGAGCGTAACTTAGATAGGCGTATTGAGTTACTCATTCCTGTCACAAATGTTGGCATTAAGCGCAGGTTGATAGATATATTGAAGCTTTATTTAAAGGACAACGTAAAGGCGAGATGGATGCAACCTGACGGTAGCTATATCTTCAAGAAAGATGAAGCTAACCCTGTGAATGCCCAAATGCAATTAACAGAAATGGCAAAAGTAAATTTTAGAGCTCAGCTAGAAAATCAAAAGAAGAGTTTATTTAATGATTGATAAATCAATAGAAATCGGCAACAGGAAGGGGACATAAGTATGGAAAGGTATGGTGTCATCGACTTAGGCTCTAACTCAGTGAGACTTAATATTGTGGAGGTCTTTGATAACGGCGGTTACAATTTATTGGATCAGGCAAAGGTCATGGTCAGACTCTCTGAAAACTTACAATGCGATAAAATGCTTAAATCTGAGCCTATGAATAGAACCATTCACGCCATACGTCTCTTTAGAAAACTCCTCAATGCTTATAACGTTAAAAATATTAATGCCGTTGCAACTGCAGCTGTTCGTATGGCAAATAATGGCATAGATTTTTTGGATAGGGTTGAATCTGAAACGGGAGTGGAGTTTAAAATTATAACAGGTCAGGAAGAAGCTTTCTATGACTATTTAGGCGTTGTCAATTCCATAGACTTAGAAAATTATGTGATGATCGATATAGGCGGCGGTAGTACGGAGATTGCTTTAATTGAGAATCGAAGAATTACGGAGTCGGTCTCGTTGCCCTTCGGATCTGTTATTTTAACAGAAGTTTTTATGAATGGTGACCGAGGTGAAGGTTTTGAGAGAATGGAGAAACATATACAAGAATATATTAAAAAGCTCTCATGGCTCAAAGGGGCTAAAGGTTACCCTGTAGTAGGTATGGGGGGCGTGGTTCGTACCATTGGCAAGATCCATAAGCAAAAGAAAAAATATCCTGCAATCAGTCTTCACAACTATAAAATGTCTAAAAAAGACACCTTCCAGATTATTAAAAAACTAATAGATACTGGAACTGCAGACGTTGGAGAAATTCCTGGTGCATCTAAAGAACGGGCAGACATATTGGGACCAGGGGTATTGCCCCTTAGAGTACTCATGGAATATATTGATTCAGATCAGTTTATTGTCAGTGGTAATGGTCTTAGAGATGGTCTTTTTTATGAAATGTATTTTAAACATCAAGGGATTCCCCTTGTAATGGATAATGTTCTAAACCACAGTATTGTCAACGTAATGAAACGCTACCATATTTACAATAATCACAGTCAGCATGTTGCCAAACTCAGTTTAGAGCTTTTTGACGGTTTAAAAAAATATCATGATTTTACAGAAAACGACCGCAAAATCCTTTATGTTGCGGCTATGCTCCATGATATTGGCATGCATATTGAGTATTATAATCATCATCGCCACGGGTTTTATTTGACCATAAACTCAAGGGTGTATGGCATAGATAATGAGGAGACCATACAAGCGGCGTTTTTAGTGGCAATGCATCGTGAGGCCAAGTTTAAAGAAGATATGGAAATTTATAAAATGGTAGTGGATAAAATAAGACTTGAAGAGCTCAAGAAGCTGTCGTTTTTCCTGAGAATGGCGGAAAAGCTCGATAGAAGTGAGTCTCAAGTGGTCAAAAAATTAAAAGTGGATGCAAAGGCATCCACCGTTAAAATTCATTTAATTTCTGACGAAGATATGGAACTTGAAAAAATATTGTCTCAAGAATTTGCAAAAGAATTTGAAGAACGTTTTGGACGATCTTTACTTATTTGCTAAAGTTTATAATATTCATTTTTTTTCTTTTCCTTCTAAGTTAAGGCTTAGATCGCCTTTTGGAATAGCGCAGCAAGCTAAGCGCATACCAGATTCTAGGTCGGAAGCTTTTATTAACTTAATTTCTTCCTTCGTAGGTGGGCTAATTTCTCCATTGGTAACTTGAATTAAGCATTTACCGCATTTACCTTTTCCCCCACAAGGGAGTTTGATTTTAATACCGATTTTTTCGGCAATTTCCGCAATGGTTTTTTCTTTATTGGGATTGAATTGAGTATGAAAATTAATATTAGACATATGATACACTCCTTATCTGACTTGTTTGACAGTCTATATGTTATGTGATAACCTCTTTTTTGCTGTTTCAAACAAAAAAGTAGATAGAAATGATACTTGTTTCTAAAATAACAAGTATTTAAGTTAAGAGGTGGAGAGATGGATTCAAAAAAGAAGATTGATTTTATTGTGCGTACGGCTATTGTTGCTGCTCTTTATGCGGTTTTAACCATTGCCCTTGCACCAATCAGCTATGGCTTGATTCAATTTAGACTTTCGGAAGTGATGACACTTTTGGCATTTATAAATCCTATTTATATAGCAGGGCTTACCCTAGGGACTGTAATTGCCAATTATGCATCTCAAATGGGCATGCTGGATATGATTTTTGGTACTTTAGCCACATTTATCAGCGTGTATTTAATCAGTAAGACAAAACAAATTTGGATTGCATCCTTATGGCCCTCTTTGGTCAATGGTGTGATTATTGGTACGATGCTGTACAAGCTTGGTTTTGTTCCAACGGGGATTGGTCTTATACCTGCAATTGGTTTTGTATTCTTTGGTGAGTTTGTAGTTGTAACAGTCATTGGTGTTCCATTGTTCAAATACTTAATTAATAAGCAAGATCGTTTGATCCGCATACTTAAAGGCGAAAAGTATTAAGAGGTCATTGCATATTTTTTTTATCTGTGTTACGATGAACTTGAATTTAATAAGTCAATCTTCAGGGCAGGGTGAAATTCCCTACCGGCGGTATAGCCCGCGAGCCGAAAGGCTGATCAGGTCCAATTCCTGAGCCGACAGTAAAGTCTGGATGAAAGAAGATGTTGTTTTTGTGTCACTATACCCTGGAGCTCTATGCGTCCAGGGTTTTTTGATTGCTTAAAACTACGAAGTAGGCAGAATTTAGCGAAGCGGATTCAATGCCATAAGCCCCGAAGTTTGAGAATAGAAGTCATAGGAGGACTCAATTATGTTAAAAGGATTCAAGTTAAAACAATTGTTAACAATTACCCTCATGGCCGTCATCTCATTCATCATTATGTTTTTAGAGTTGCCGTTACCAATTTTTCCAGAGTTTTTAAAGATCGATTTAAGTGATTTGCCAGCACTTATAACAGGCCTTGCATTGGGACCTGTAGCAGGTATTCTAGTAGAACTTCTCAAGAATATGCTTCACCTGCTTAGAACCTCCACTGGAGGCGTAGGTGAACTTGCAAACTTCTTAGTGGGTATTGCCCTTATCTTACCTTCTAGTATAGTTTATGCTAAGAAAAAAGACATTAAATCCCTTGCAGTAGGACTCCTCGCTGGAATTCTTCTCATGGGCGTTGTTGGTGGTTTAGCCAATTACTTTATATTATTGCCTTTCTACCAAAACTTTATGCCGATGGAAGCCATTATTGGCATGGCAAACAAAGTGAACTCAAGTGTAACGGATATGAGTAGTTTAATCCTCTATGCCATTGTACCGTTTAATATCATAAAAGGCGCTGTGGTAACAGTATTCGCAGTTGCCCTCTATAAAAGAGTTGCCCCACTTATTAAAACCATTCAATAAAGGTTTTGATTAGTTCTTATTAGGGTATAAAATTAATGTAAAAAGAGTAGCTGATTCCTTAATGATTAAATATAGGAAGCAGCTACTCTTTATTAGTTTTTAAGGGTCTCTTGAGGATTGTCAGCCATAAATGACATGGCCATTTCCATAGCGGCCTTTATATCGGTTTCTAGTTTTTTAAGAAGTTCTTCTTCTCGACCTTCGGAAACTGTTACACGGCATACGTTTTTACCAATCTCAAGTTGTTTGAAGTCTTCTCCAAGCATTTGAATAAGACCATCTTTAATCATTTTCTTATTCTCGGGAGTACTTAAGTAGCTCTCTAAAAATTCATGAACTGAGACGAGAATCCGTTTCTGTTCGTCTAATTGCATGCTTTTAATAAAGTGATTGAGTTCCATGGTATCGTACCTCCATAATCTTTTTGATAAGGTTTGCTATAAAATTATAGCATATATTTAAAGGGATTCGGATAGGCAAATAATAAGAATACTGTTATAGTTAAATATAGTAAAAAAGAATGGGGGGGTTGGCATGAATGCAGTAGTAGTCGAAGATTCAAAAGTCATCAGACGCATGATCATGCATATTCTAAGCCAATTAGATATAGAGGTTATTGGAGAGGCTGAAGATGGTATCAAAGGCCTTGAAATGGTTATGGAAAAAAATCCAGATTTGGTCACTTTAGATGTTAATATGCCTAAGTGTAGTGGAGAAGACGTGATACACTGGATTAAGAAGTCTAAACTGACGTCGAAAATATGTGTCATCAGTTCGGTAGATGAAGCGGAGAAAAAACATTTACTAGATATTGGAGCTGACGGGGTAATTGAAAAACCTGTAACCCTTCAAAAATTGGTAAGGTTTTCTTATGAATCAGGACTGAAGTCACTTTAATCATTGGAGGGGCTATGATTAAGACGAGACAAAAAACGAAAAGCCTTATCCTATGGATTTTTATTATTTTTTGTTGTACTTTATTACCAGCCTTTGCTGAGGGAAACAGCACTCTTAGATCAGGCAGTGTAATTGATTTAAGAAAGTGGAATTTTCAAGACAAGGGAATATATATCCTCGACGGCTATTGGGAACTTTATCCTAAGCGGTTGATTTTTCATGAGGATTTTTTAAGAGCTCAAAATTTAGGCGATCATCAGTTGGTAAATTTTCCTCAGTATTTTATCAAAAATAAGAATTCTACAAATAAAAATGGGAAAGATTATGGAACCTTAAGGACAATCATTAAAGTGCCAACTGATCAAATTGGAAAGAAACTTTCTATTAGAAGTACTTTCTATTATATGGATATAGCTATTTTTGCAGATGGAGAAGCCTTATCTAACAGCGACAACATCAATGAAACGAAGAAATGGCTTAAATATTGGAATAATAATTATTTGACAACATTCACACCTAAAACTGAAGAAGTTGAATTGATTATACATTATTCTCAAAAAGACTATTCAGGCAGTGCCTACGGCAAAATCATGATAGGACTATCAGAACAAATTCAGTTGAGGGTTCTAAGGAATTTGATTATCGATGCGTTTATTGTTGGCGCAATGCTTGTGTTGAGTATTTTTAACTTTGCTTTCTTTATGCGGCATAACAGAAGGAAAAAGACAGAAAAGCTCTCTTTATATTTTGTATTCCTGTCGATACTGATGCTGTTCAGGCTTATGCACTCAGGAGATCATTATATGCTCTATCTTATTCCAAATTTGCCAAATGAAATTTTCTCCAAGCTAAATTATTGGTCTTACTATTTATTAATGCCATGTTTTGTTTTATTTTCTAACGAAGTTCGAAAAGATGTCATTAGACCTTTCACAATTAAGCTGAGTTACTATGTAGCCATGGTTTTTGGTTTGGTTGTATTGATTACAAATAGTACCATTTATATGAGACTAGTGCCGCTCATTGCGTTGTATTTCATATTTGTCTTTATACAATTGGGTATTTATTTATATCAATCGTACAAACTGAGAATCCGACTCTTTCAAGTGGAAGTCATTAGTGGCGTACTTATGTCTCTTATTTTTATACTAGACAGTCTGTATGTAAAGGGTTTCTATCAGGTTCATAACTATTTTACCGTAAGTGCACTAATTTTTATGGCTTATGCGAGTTACAATGTAGCCAAGGTATATGCTTCGGCAGTAGATCAATTGGAAAATTATTTAGTTGAACACGATCGTCTATCTGTTGAAATTAAAACCTTGGAATCTTCATATATTAGGAATCTCACTGATAAACAATCGAACTATGAAAAAATCATTCATCAAAAGAATTTAAGGTTAAATGCAATGGAAAAAGTAGCCGATGCATTAGACGGTGCGATGGCGATTTTGGATTTGAACTTAAATATTGTAGAGACATATGGTTCTAAGGCGAAAAATCAATTTGGCGAAAAGTATGAGGAAAAACCTTTTTTGCAGTATTTTTTAGGAGAGGGAACAGAAGAAGGTCATTTATTTACTGATATCATGAGAGTAGTTACTAAAATGGAGTCACATGAACGTATTGAGACCTATTTGTCCTTATTACCCAAAAAGACTTTTAAACATGGACGATGGTATGCGTTGACCACAACTTTAATAGTTGATGAGGATAAAGGACTTCAGAATTTTGTTGTGCTTATCAAAGACATTAATAAATTAGTGACAATGCAGCAAAAAGTTGAAAAATCTGAAAATGAAGCGATGCTCCTTAAGAATTACAGCAAATATAAGGAAGAAATTCAATATCTGACCCTCAATGTAACTATGTTTATTGAGAAAGAACTTGAGAGCTACTTTGTCGCCGAAAAAGAGGACGATGAACCTTTATTGGACATATTAAGTACTCTAGAACGCTATGCGGTATGGTATAAAGTTTTGGGATTTGAAAAAACATACAATCAATATCGAAAATTTATTAAAAAATTGGAACAAGATAGTAACGAAGGGTCCATGCCTGACAAAAACTCCTTGATTAGATTGATAAAAGACAGTCAGATGAATCAATTTGATGAAGAGGACAGAAACTTTATTCTAGAATACTTACGAGAAGATATCAACTTTGACTATGAAGGTATCCGAGCCCAATTACATGAACAGCAGGATTTGCGCCATCGTATAGAAATCTTAAAGCGCTATAGCAGTGTTCTTGCCGAATTATATGGTAAGACCATTGAACCAATTAAGATTGAAGGACCAGAAGTATTAATGCCTCTTGAAAAAATCACTATGTTGAGTACGGCGCTTTCAAGAATTTTAGATTCTATCATCGTTCATCACATTGAGTATTATGACGAACGAGCAAAGGCGAATAAACCTTTAACAGGTCATATTGATATTCAGATTTACAAGGATTTAGAAAAGGTCTATATAGAAATCAAAGACGATGGTGCAGGTATTAATATCAACACGCTGAAGGATAGTTTGTATAGACTGAATTTGTTGAGTTTTAAGGAAATTGTCAATGCTTCAGATTTAGAAATCTTGCCTTTTATATTTGAAAAAGGAATTTATTACAAAGAGATTGATAATGAATTTTATGGCATTGGGGATGGCCTTTGGAAGGTTAAAAAGTCCATTGAGGCAATTGGGGGCAGTATTGCTGTAGAATCTAGCTATCAGAATTACTGCAAATTTACAATTGCATTTCCGTTAGAGGAGACAATCTCATGATTCAAGTAATCGTTGCAGATGAAGTATTGATTGACCGAAAACAGCTAAGAAAAATTTTAGAACATAATGCTATAGACGTGGTTTCAGAGTCTAGTAACGGCATACATGCCTTCAATGAGTACAGAATTTTTAAACCTGACCTCATATTCCTCGCTTTAAACTTGCCGATGATGGATGGTATAACTACAATGAAACGCATAAAGGAATCTTATGACGAAGCTAAGGTCGTTTTAGTTGGCGATGAAGAAAGTCGAAGACATATTTTTGAGGGTTTAGAATTAGGTGCCAATGAGTATATCATGAAGCCTTATAATCAAACTCAAATTGAGAAAGTCATTCAGAAGATTCTTCGAGATTTTGAACAATTAAAAGTCAAATAGGTAAGGATCAAGCTGAATAAGGAAAATGCGTAAAGAGGGTCAAGGAAATTTTGGTTTCCTTGACCCTCTAATGGTATAAATTTAAAAAACTAATATTATATTTCCTAGACGGGTTTCTCTAAAGTTTAAAATCTAATTCGTGCATCAAACCCGTTTGACCATTTTCTTTTAAATAGAATCCAGTGGCTTTCATTTGGCCCACTTGCTCAACGGAATTGTTGAATAAATCAGCTTTTGTTTGAGCACCGCCCACAAATAATGCACCAACACCTGCTTCTATTAAACCTAGGTAACGATCTGAGCCATCACCTGAACGAATCCAAATGCGCAAATCTTTAAAGGCATCGTCACTTTCATCTATCCAGCCATTTTTGTCTGAGTCTAAAGCGGCTAGCTCTCCAAAACCATCATCAGTTTGAGGTCCGAATAACTCGCTGCCATCATCAACTTTGTGGTTTCCGTTTTTGTCTAAGAAAAGCATACCTGCGTTATCAATAGGCACTCTGAATTCGTCTTTGATGCCATCGACATCTAAATCAAAGCGAATGGTATCCTTTGAGTATTTCATAGGTCCATTGTCAAGGCGAATAACCAGTGGATCAATTAAAGCGTCGCCTGCCTTGAAATCAACAACAGATTGACTGTACACCTCTTGACTAAAATGGTAATTCAGTTCAAAATCTATAGAACGTCCATCTTCTGTTTGAATACTACCTGTCGATTTAAAATCTACAGTTTGTTTTAGGGCGTGAGTGGTTTCAGAATGATATTGTATGCCCCAGCCTAAAGGCTGGACGGCGTTAAATGCAAAATTGGCTGAGTTGCCTGGCAGATTCACAGGTTGAGTGTCTGTTTTGAAAGTAGGCCCGCTGGTAGAACCGTGGTAAGGTTTCTTCATAAGCAGGTGATTGAATTTAAATCTTTTACCTGTAAGGGCTTCAATCATTTTTTCCAATAGTGACAGTTGATTTCGGTCCTTATCTGAGAATAAGCTTCCTAAGTCAGATTGCTGGGACTCCTCAAGGGGTGTGAACCACTTGTAAGAAGATGTAATGGTCTGAGCTTGGGCCATTTCAGAAGCTTGGGCATTTAATGATGCCATAGATAAGCCTTCTGGAGATAAAGAAAGTTGATCTGAATTTGGATTAGAACTGTTTGCATTACCACTTCTGCGGTTGTCCCACATGCGCATATTGGTGCTAGTTGTTTCTTCGGAAACACTGCGACTGTGACCCTCCATGGCTACAGCGCTATTAGCAATTTTCATAACAACACCTCCGTGTGATTTAACAAGCTCCAGTATGGGAGCCAATGGTTTGTCCAAGGACACGATGCCCTTAGAAACATTAGTAAGGGTCACAATACCCCTGAGACAAATTATTAAGGGCACATTACAGATGGTAACCCCAACGACGGTTCATAATAAATTATCGGTAATTTTGTAATGAAATATTAATATATTTAGAAAAAAAATAAGGAGATAAAAATGATAGAGACGTTCAAATTGCTTATTATTGGGTGCGGTGCTGCAGGCCTTATGGCTGCTGCATCTTCTGAAAATATTACAACTTTGGTAATTGAAAAAAACGGAAATTCCGGAAAGAAAGTTTTAATTTCTGGAAAAGGACAATGTAATTTTACCCATGATGAATCGGTTGGAGAAATGGTAGAGCATTTTGGAAATCATAAGAATTTTGTAAAACATGCTTTGGCGAAGTGGTCACCTCAAATGACAAGAGAATGGTTTAAAAGTCGGGGCGTGGATAGCATTGTCATGGAGAATGGGAAAGTTTTTCCAAAAAGTTTGATGGCGGGAGATGTCGTTGAAGTTTTAATGAACGAAGCCTTAAATAAAGGCGTTACTTTTCATTTCAAAGAGACGGTACAATCCATCACTTATCAAGACGCTTTTATTGTAAAGACAGACAAAAATGTATATAAAGTCCCAAATCTGCTTATAGCAACAGGTGGTTTTACTTATGCAGTGACAGGATCTGATGGAGATGGTTACAAATTTGCAAAAGAATTAGGGCATGAAATTATTCCTCCAAGAGCTTCACTAGCACCTATCTATCATAGTGTAGAGGCTTTGAAAAACTTGTCAGGGGCTTCCATTACAGGTGCTGAACTAGGGCTTTTAAGGAAAGGAAAGTTATTAAAGAACTATAAAGGGGATTTGTTGTTTACCCATAAAGGACTCAGTGGGCCAGTTATATTGAACAACAGTAGAGATTTTATGGCAGGCGATATTTTGAGAATAAATTTCACATCTTTGACAAGACAAGATTTAGAAGCGGAATTGGTCATGCTTTCACAAAAAAAAGGTAAAAATAGTCTAAGATTCTATTTACGACAAATTTGTCACAGCAAGTCCATGGCAGATCAATTGGCCTTACTCTTAGGTATTGATGAGCAATTGACTTTTGCTGAAATGGATAAAAAACTGCGTCAAAAAATTGTTATTTCCTTAACGCAATTTGAAGTGCCTATTCAGCAAGTTGGCGGAAGAGAAATTGGCATGGCAACGGCAGGCGGCGTGGATTTAAGTGAAATAAAAGCAAAAAATATGGCTTCAAAAATATGTGAGGGTCTCTATTTTGCTGGTGAAGTGATAGACGTTGATGGGGATACAGGTGGCTATAATATTCAATGGGCTTTTTCATCTGCAGTTGTTGCAATTGCAGATGTTAGAGAAAAATTATAATTGTTGTTAAAATGGAATCATATCAATTGTTAAAAAGTTATTAATGTAATTGACATCGACTATCATTTGCGATACAATGAACTTGTAAATGATAATCGATATCAACAAATTGTGATAATCTCATAATATTGCAAGCATTAATAATCGGAGGATATGAATATGCCATTATCATCGATCCAGACAGGACAGAATGTGATCATAGAAAGCATCCAATTTGATACAAGACTACGAAGAAAGCTTCAGGATATGGGTTTGACCCCTGGTGTTCGATTGAATGTGGTTTCCAAGTCTTTTTTAGGTCCTTTGGTGGTAGAAGTCAGAGGCACCCGAGTGGCTCTTGGAAAAGGTATCGTATCTAACATTCAAGTATCAGCAGCCTAAGGAGAGGACTTCTCAATGAATCAGTTAAAAGTGGCCCTTGTTGGCAATCCTAATTGTGGTAAAACCACTTTATTCAATCATTTGACTGGGAATAACCATTATGTTGGAAACTGGGCAGGTGTAACGGTTGAGAAAAAGGTCGGTCAAGTGACGATCGATAAACATCTCATTGAAATAGTGGACTTGCCCGGTATCTACAGTTTATCCCCATATACTCTGGAAGAAAAAATTTCAAGAAATTACTTATTAGAAGATGAGGCAGGCCTCATCTTAAATATTGTAGACAGCTCTTATCTAGAGCGAAATTTATATTTGACCCTACAACTGATTGAAACGGGCAAACCTGTTGTACTAGCCCTGAATATGATGGATGAAGCTGAAAAGAAGAATATTCAAATTGATACTGAGGACTTGTCTAAAAGATTAGGTATTCCAGTGGTTCCAATTTCAGCTTTGAAGAAAAAAGGCATTGATGAATTGTTAAGAGATATTTTAGATGTTCATCATCATGAAACTGAATATCAATGTAAGCAATTTGAATACAACGAAGCTGTTGAAGCTTTTGTGAAAAGCACAGTTGCCTTAGAACAGAAACCGATTGGTGCAGATAAGCGATGGGTTGCGCTGAAAGTCTTTGAAAAAGATGAAGAAATTGCAACCCTATCCGGAATTGACATCCATTTATCACCAGATGAGGGTGAAATGATTCTTTCCGACGAACGGTATAAAAAAATAGCTGAAATTGTCAACGCCGCAGTTGATCTATCTCAAATAAAGAAAGACCACTTGATGGCGTCTTTAGATCGATTGCTGCTGAACAAACTGGTGGGACTACCTCTGTTTGGTCTCATTATGTTCATCATGTTTTATTTGACCTTTGACCTTGGTGGTATTTTTGCCGACATGATTGATGTATTCTTCTCAGGGAGTTTAAGCCCGTTCTTATCCAGTTCATTAACTAGCCTTGGCGTTGCCTCTTGGATGCAGTCTTTGATAGTAGACGGCATTGTAGGCGGCGTGGGAGGTATATTGACCTTTGTGCCGAATATTGCCATTCTCTTTATCATGATTTCACTTTTAGAAGACAGTGGCTATATGGCGAGAGTGGCTTATTTGATGGATTTTTGGATGAGTAAAGCAGGTCTTAATGGTAAAAGCTTTATCCCGATGATTTTAGGGTTTGGCTGCAACGTACCTGCTATTATGAGTACCAGAAGTGTTGAAAATGAAAATGATCGATTAATTACTATATTAGTAAATCCCTTTATGAGTTGTGGTGCGAGATTCCCGGTTTATGTTCTCTTCTCAGGTGTGTTTTTCCCAGGGAACGAAACACTGGTAACATTTTCACTGTACCTATTGGGAATTGTTGTAGCATTGTTCTTTGCCTACGTTTTCAGGCGGACGCTTTTCAAAGGAGAAGAAACTCACTTTATTATGGAGTTCCCTCCTTATAGACTGCCAAGTTTGAAGTCTTTAGTGATTCATGTTTGGGAACGTGTTCAAGGCTATTTAACAAAAGCTGGGACAGTTATTTTAGGTGCTTCAATCATTCTGTGGGTGGTGCTTAATTTTAATCACACAGGAATGGTGCCAATTACAGAAAGTTACGGCGCTGCTTTTGGGGGTTGGATTGCACCTATTTTCAAACCTTTAGGCTTTGGTAACTGGCAAGCGGCACTTTCCTTGATTACAGGGATTGTCGCCAAAGAAATTGTAGTTGCCAATATGATGATTGTATATGGCATGTCAGATGCTTCATCAGCAAGTGAACTCGCTGTTACGATGAATCAAAGCTTTAGTCAATTAACGGCCTATGCCTTTATGGTGTTTGTACTTTTATATACGCCATGTGTTGGTGTTATTGGTGTCATCAAAAGAGAAACAAACTCTTGGAAATGGACCTTCTTCTCTGTGTTTTATCAGTTTGCAGCAGCTTGGTTGGTGGCTTTTATGGTTTACCGTTTAGGTTTATTGCTAGGTTTCGCTTAGGAGGCGATTTGTATGGGTAATTTCATTACCGTAGTATTGGCGCTGGTTATTTTTGGCGTTGGCTTAACCGTATTTTATAAAACCATTCGAAAAGAATTGGTCACAGGCAAGTGCGCAGGCTGTTCTGGCTGTGGTGACGGCAAAAGTTGTAGCAGTTCAAAAATGATTCAACTGACTCCGGAAGAATAGTGGCTTATAATGAAGGTATAGGAGCGTGATGGTATGAAGCGTGTATATAGCCCTTTAAACATAGGACAGAAAACAAGAATTGCTTGGTTCAGTGGCACTGGTAGCACAAAATATGTAGCCAGTCGGTTGGCTAATGCTTTGGTAAAGAGCGGTATCCAGACAGAAAGTATTGAAATGCGCTATGACAGCGTTGATCCCCACGAAATGCCGCCAGTAGATTTTTTGTTTATCCTATTTGCCGTTCACGCCTCAGGTGCGCCAGATGTGGTTCATCAGTGGTTGGATAAGCTTCCCGAGGGAGGACAAACGAAAGTAGTTGTCTTGTCGGTTTCAGGTGGCGGGGAAGTGTGGCCTAATACACCTTGCAGAAATCAAGTGATAAGTATTCTTGAGAAAAAATCTTACAACGTGGTCTACGAGCGGATGTTGGTCATGCCTTGTAACGTACTCTTCGAAACTAACCCGGATTTATTGGCGAGAATCATGCAAATTTTGCCTCTGAAAATAAAGGATATTTTAAGCGATTTAAAAAAAGCCGTGGTAAGAAGAAGTCCTTTCAGGGTGAGCCAAATCATAATTAACCCTATTTCAGCAATGGAGCGAAAAGGGGTTAAAAAAGCCAGTCGCCATTTTATCGTCTCGGATTCTTGTACCCAGTGTGGCCGATGCATAAAGGCATGTCCAACAGGGAATATTAAACGAGATGACCAAGGAAGACCTGTTTTTGGAGACAACTGCTTAATGTGTCTTCGCTGTCTATACGGTTGTCCTGTTCGTGCCATAACAGCGCCTAAATATGAGAAATGGCTTGTAAAAGCTTATGATATGAAAAATTTTGAAACGTACCTTAGTCATGAACCTGTAAAAGGTGTGGATGAGTGTTGCAAAGGTTTGGTTTGGATAGGGGTTAAAAAATACTTAAAGTACTTAGATGAGTAATGATCAACTGAAAAAGGGTCGGTTTCAATATGATTTGAAAAATCATGGAGAGACCGACCCTTTTATAATGGTTTTAAAAATGAATATATTTCAGTGCAATTTCTAGTTTGCAATCATACGCTTCATTAAGTCATTTGAACGCTTAATAAAAGCAGTCATAGCTTCAGGTGTCATGGTTTTGTGACTCATGACGGCTAAATCATAGACTTGAGCCATTACCATGTTGTGTAGCTCTGTATCGTGGTCATCGCTGTTTAAAATAAATTGAATGAGGGGGTGCTTTTTATTGAGAATCAATGTTTCTTCAGATGGGAACATATTAGGGTCAAGTCCCGCCATACCGTACATTTTCATCATTTCCTGCATGCGGCGGTTGTTCTCGTCTAAGATAATCATACCCGCTACGTCATCGTTTTTAAGGGTTTCGACCTTAACTTTGAGAGTCTCTTGGTTGAGAGCTTTTCTAAAAGCGTTGGTGATTTTTTCTTCATCTGCTTTGAGGACTTCTTCGCTTTCCTCGCTGGTTTCTTTCAGAAGGTCTGTTAGGTCGCCGTCTACGCGGACAAACTGAGTTTTCTCCATTTCAGCTTCCATCAAGCTGATGAAAGGATTGTCGATACTATGGTCTAACATAACGGTGTCGACATTGTGACCTTCAAGCATTTGAATGTATTGTGCCTGTTGAACGCGGTCGTTGGTGTAATAAACTTTATCTTCAATAATATCCTTGTGCTTTTCTTTGTATTCGCTGACAGATAAATACTCACCTTTAACAGTCTTAAGTAAAATGTTTTCAAGCATTTTTTCTTTGAATTTAGTATCTTTCAAAGCGCCAAACTTAATGAAGGGGTGAAGGTCATCCCAGAAGCCTTCGTAAGTTTCTCTTTGGGTTTTGAACATGCCAGAAAGCTTGTCTGCCACTTTCTTAGAAATATAGTCAGAGATTTTTTTAGCGAAGCCATCGTTTTGAAGGAAGCTTCTTGAAACATTGAGAGGCAGGTCTGGACAGTCGATGACCCCTTTGAGAAGCAATAAATATTCAGGGATAACTTCTTTCACGTTGTCCGCTACAAATACTTGGTTATTGTAAAGTTTAATGCGGCCTTCCAATGTGTCAAATTCGGTATTGAGTTTAGGGAAGTAGAGGATTCCTTTTAAGTTGAAAGGATAGTCCATATTGAGGTGAATCCAGAATAAAGGCTCTCTGAAGTCTATGAATGTTTTTTGATAGAATTTTTTATAGTCTTCGTCAGTGCAATTGCTTGGTTGAAGGGTATAAAGAGGCGTAACATCATTGAGGGGTTGTGGCTCTTGAATTTCTTTTTCTTCAGCACCTAAAGGACCTTCAGCCGTTTCACCGTCAACCATTTCATCCATTGCAGCTTTTAAATCTTCAATATTGGTTTCTTTTACCTCATCTGCCGTTTCTTCTGAAACCGGTTTAATGGTTTCAAAGTAGATAGGGTATGGCATAAATGAACAGTATTTTTCAATCGTACTTCTAAGAACATGTTCCGATTCAAAAGATTTCCGTCTTCACCAAAGTAAAGAATGATGTCTGTTCCTCGGTTTTCACGATCGCCTTCGCTCATTTCAAACTCTGTACCGCCGTCACATGCCCATCTGATGGAAGGGGCGTCTGTTTTGTAGGACTTTGTATGAATTTTAACATGGTCAGCTACCATGAAAGAGGAGTAGAAGCCGAGACCGAAGTGGCCAATAATTTGGTCTTGGTCCGCTTTGTCTTTATATTTTTCAAGAAAATCTTCTGCGCCAGAAAAGGCGATTTGATTGATATATTTTTTAACTTCTTCTTCAGTCATACCAATCCCGTTATCTGAGAAGGTAAGGGTCTTTTGTTCTGGGTCATAGACGACTTTAACGGCGAAATTTTTGTCGTCGCCAAGATCTGCTTCCCCGAGAGAACTGAGTTGTTTCACTTTTGTAATGGCATCGCAAGCGTTTGAAATCAATTCACGAACAAAAATATCGTGATCTGAATAGAGCCATTTTTTTATGATTGGAAAAATATTCTCACTGTGGATGGATAAACTGCCTTTTTCTAGAGACATAGGTATTGCTCCTTTCAAAATGCTTTTTTTATGATTTTCAAATTTATCTTACGACTCTATGAAAAAAAAGTCAATAGATTTTTAGCACTCAACATCAAGGAGTGCTAACAATTATTAAAATCCCAAAGGCTCAAAAGCTTCATTTGTGATTTAGGGCATGATATACTCAAAGCATGGGGTGAGACAATGAAAAAATCAACAGTCATGCTTTACATAGCAATTTTTGCCTTGGGTTTTTGGGTAGAGATGCCTTCTTTAGTGAGAGGCGAGACCTTAGTTGCCTTTGGCGCCTTGGGTTTACTGTTCTTGATGTTGCCTTCAATTAAATGGTTTGAAGGTCATAAAACTCTAAAATGGAGCCTCATTGCATTCAGTCCTGTGGCTGTATTTGCCCTTGAACAACAATCTCGATACAG
>CAXXWB010000041.1:0-84522 GCA_963677505.2 uncultured Acidaminobacter sp. | reverse complement strand
AAAGTAAACATTTCTGGCCTTAATTCAACACCTAATAATTGTTTTTTTCTAATGCTATCTTTTAAATTTGTATCATTACCTGCTAGTACCAACATTCTTTTCATAGCAGCTATCAAAAACCCACCAGTCCCGCAACAGCAATCATATACAATATCATTTACTTTTAAATCAGCCAAATCGCAAAACAAGTCCGTAACGTGAGAGGGGGTAAGTACTAAACCTTGTTTTTGCTTGCTTGCCGCATATCGAATAAATTCTGTGTAAAATCTGCCTAAAATATCATAACCACTTTCTTCATAACTCAATAATGGATATACTTGTGTTTCTAAGTATTTGATCATTTCCTTAAAAAATTCAACGGATAGTATGCTCTTTGTCTTTTGTTTGATTGTTTGTTCCTTTATCAAAGGTTCATTGTAAATTCCTGTATATACTCCCATCATAGCTTGTATTTTTTTGCTTCTAGTCTTTTCATCAGCATCTTCCAATGCACCTTCTAATACTTTTTTTACTGCCACAAGCAAGTGCTTCGCTATTTCATCAGTAGATTTAGAAATAGGATATGACACTTTAAAACACATCATCTTGCAATGCTAGTAAAATTCCGCTAACCAATGTATTTCTCATACCCTCTGATATTGAGCAATTTTGAAAATCCTCATTCAATTTAATTGCTTTTTCAATAATATTGACATCTTTCAAATTATAAGCAAATTGCTCGTTATCAAATGCGTGCACATAGTCATAAATGCTCAATAATTTTCCATCAAGAAGTTCTACTAGCTCACTAGAGTTTTTTCGTTGAATGAATTGAGTGATAAGCATATTGCTTTTTTCGTCACCACTTACTGCAATAGAAATAACATTAAATTCCTTTGATAAATACCTCGAATAGTGAACAGCACCATCCACCGCATAGTCTTTAGGAACATCACGCTTTATGCTTTCATGTTTTGATACATCTGCTTTGCACTCTACCACAATTAAATACTCCATACTTTGCGAAGGAAACGTGATTATAAACTCTGGTCTTCCCGCTTTGCCTGTTAATTGTTTTGATGCCTGTGCCAAACAATCCATAACTCTTTTGTTACTAGACTTTTGCTCTTCAAATTTTACTGAAGAAAAAAGTGCATCATTTTTAAAGTGGTCTCTGACAATACTCTCCGTTATTCTCTCATTCGCCATATCTACCTCTCCATATCCTTTTCTTATCTGAGCTAATTAGAGCTAATATTTTCTTGTTATTTCATATCTATTCTAACACACTTATATGGTGTACATATAGCGATAACTCGCAATACGTTCAAGATGATTTAAATGGTATATGAAATAAATCTTCGCGTCTATACTGAGCATCTTTAACACTATAAATGTATACCTCTTTGCATTCATAGTATTATGCATTCAAAACTCCACACTCTTAAACCAACTGTTCCTAGTCTTTTATTTACAAAATGAGAACATTATAAGCAAAAGTGAGCGGCCTGTGCCACTCGCTTTTTTACGTATACAGCCCGATCAAATGACTGGGCTGCATCATTTTGAATCTATAAGTGCATTTGTTGCTAATGTTAATAAAACAACTCTTTCTAAATTTATTCACCGTCTATTTATAACACGCACAACGGGTAGCGTACACAATTTCTGACGCTATCAGGTGGTTAGCATGTGCATCCAGATCAGCAGTTAATACCTCAAAAGCTGTAGAATCAAGGTTTAAAAATCTTAACTGAAAACAAAAAAAGACCCCGAAATAAGTCGTAAAAACTTATCTCAAGGTCTTGTCTCTTCTTTATTTTTCTTTGTCGAAAGGGACACTCATTTTGCCCTTTGCGGGGAAATGTGGTTTGCCCTTAAACAAGTTCTGTTTCGAGGCAATCATAATTTCCCTATTTTCTCTCAAAAAAGGCAAAATCACTTTCCCTAACCACAGCGCTCCCCCCAGCCGCACCGCATAGCCCCATCGAAGCACTGGCAGTTATTGTGCAGTTAGCAAGTCATTAAGTACATGAAACGCAGTAAAACCAAACTTTTGATACCCTAAGCAAAACAAAAAAAGACCCCAAAATAAGTCGTAACAACTTATCTCAAGGTCTTATCTCTTTTTTATTTTTCTCGGGGTTCAGGGAAACTCATTTTGCCCTTTGGAGGGAAATGTGGTTTGCCTTGGAACAAGTTCCCTATTCCCACTCAATCGTTGAAGGCGGCTTGCTCGTAATATCATAAACAATCCGATTCACGTTATCCACTTCGTTAACGATCCGTGAACTAATCTTATCCAAAACCTCATAAGGGATTCTCGCCCAGTCAGAAGTCATGCCGTCGATAGACGTAACTGCACGAATACCTACAGTGTGACAGTAAGTACGCTCGTCGCCCATAACCCCTACGCTACGGATGTTAGGAAGGACGGTGAAATACTGCCAAACTTCTCTTTCAAGACCGGCTTTTTTGATTTCATCTCTTAAAATGGCGTCTGATTCTCTAACGATTTTAAGATGCTCTTCTGTAATTTCACCGAGAATTCTGATTGCAAGACCAGGACCTGGGAAAGGTTGTCTCCAAACGATAGTTTCGTCTAGGCCAATTTCAAGACCTACACGTCTGACTTCGTCTTTAAACAAGTCTCTAAGCGGTTCAATAAGTTTAAAGTCCATATCTTCTGGAAGACCACCAACATTGTGATGTGACTTTATTACGTCTGCTGTATCTGTACCTGATTCAATTACATCTGGATAAACCGTGCCTTGTACCAACCATTTAATACCTTGAAGCTTGTTCGCTTCTTCTTCAAAGACGCGGATAAACTCTTCACCAATGATTTTACGTTTGCGCTCAGGGTCAGAAACCCCAGCCAATCTGTTCATAAAACGCTCTTTTGCGTCAACACGTATAAAGTTCATTTCGAAGTCATTTGTAAATACTTTTTCAACTTCGTCCCCTTCGTTCTTTCTGAGAAGACCGTGGTCAACGAAAATACAGGTTAAATTCTTGCCAATCGCTTTGTGTACCATAAGTGCCGCAACCGATGAATCTACCCCACCAGAAAGACCGCAAAGTACCTTGTCCGTACCAGCAATTCTGCCAATTTCAGCAATTTTCTCTTTTGCAAAGTCGCCCATGTTCCATGAACCTGAGCATTTACATACATTGAATAGGAAGTTGGAAATCAACTGTCTGCCAAATGGCGTATGTTCTACTTCACCGTGGAATTGAATAGCATATAGCCCACGCTCAACATTTTGCATTGCCGCAACGGGGCAGTTATCTGTAGTTGCAATAATTTCAAAGTCAGATGGCGCCTTGTCTACATAGTCAAAGTGGCTCATCCAACAAACAGAACCCGACTCTACTTTTTCAAAAAGAGCGTTTTCTTTTTCGATGTTGATCATAACTTTTCCGTATTCTCTTTGGTCCGCACGTTTAACACTGCCGCCGAGCAAATGGCTCATAAGTTGCATGCCGTAGCAAATACCAAGGATTGGAACGCCTAACTCAAAAATTTCTTTTGCAAGGGTTGGCGCATTGTCAGCATAAACTGAGTTTGGGCCTCCAGTAAAGATAATGCCCTTTGGATTTTTTTCTTTGATTTTCTCGATTGGTGTTCTCCACGAAACAACTTCGCTGTAAACGTTTGCTTCTCTCACACGTCTTGCAATCAGTTGATTATACTGTCCACCAAAGTCGATGATTACGATTTTTTCGTTTTCGATTTGCATCGGCTACCTCCGAATATAATTGGGTTACGTTGCTATATAGGACCATTTATGAAGCGTCTCATCTGTGTGTCTTCACAAAAGATATGCAATAGTTAAAACAAGTCAAAGCGCGGCCGTTGGGACGAAGAACTTAGGACGGTAGGCGCTTTGACTTGTAGTATGGAGGGTACTTTTGGTACCTTGACCCTAGGGGCCCGAATAATTTGGGAAGACTATTCGCTCCAAATAATTTATCAGTAAAATTTCGGGAGGCAGTCATCAAACTGGGGAGGAAGATTTTCCACCGCGAAATTTACTACCATGTGTCAGGTACTACCTACAGGCTATAACATAGAGCCGTTAGCGTCAAACTTATTTTGCTTGTCTGATTAACGGTTAATCGATGAATAGTTAGGTGATTCTTTAGTGATTTGAATATCATGAGGGTGAGATTCTACTAATCCCGCACTTGTGATTTTCATAAATTGACCCGTTGCTTGAAGGTCAAGAATGGTAGCAGCGCCACAGTATCCCATACCCGATTTAAGACCGCCCACCAATTGGTAAACAATGTCTTTTAATTTGCCAATATACGGTACACGACCTTCTACGCCTTCTGGAACGAATTTCTTTGTATCGTTTTGGAAGTATCTGTCCTTGCTGCCCGCTTTCATTGCAGACATGGAACCCATGCCTCTGTAACTTTTAAAGCTTCTACCTTGATAAATAACCAATTCTCCAGGACTTTCTTCAGTACCTGCAAGAAGTGAGCCTAACATAACGGTGCTTGCCCCAGCTGCTAAGGCCTTAACAATGTCTCCTGAGAATTTAACGCCACCATCGGCGATGATTGGAATATTATATGGTTTTGCTGCTTCGGCACAATCAATAACGGCTGTCAGTTGAGGAACACCAATACCTGCCACAACTCTTGTTGTACAGATTGAACCTGGTCCAATACCAACTTTTACAGCATCTGCGCCCGCTTTAATTAAATCTACCGTGCCTTCAGCAGTTGCTACGTTTCCAGCAATCAATTGGATATCTGGGAACTCTACTTTTAATTGTGTCACTGCTTCAAGTACATTTTTACTATGACCGTGAGCTGAATCTAATGTAATGACATCCACACCAGCTTCTACCAATGCTTTTGTTCTTTCCATTAAGTCTGAACTTAGGCCAACTGCAGCACCTACAAGAAGTCTGCCTCTATAGTCTTTTGCTCTGTTTGGGTAAATAACGGCTTTTTCAATATCTTTAATGGTAATGAGTCCTTTTAAATGTCCAGTCTCATCTACCAATGGCAATTTTTCGATTTTCCATTTTCTAAGGATGGCTTCCGCTTCTTTCATAGAAATGCCTTCGTGAGCTGTTACCAAGTTTTCCTTTGTCATGACATCGCCAATGTATTTTTCGCCGTCACCTTCAAAACGAATGTCCCGATTAGTGATGATACCAACCAATAGGTGCTGTTCATCAACAATCGGCACACCAGAGATTCTATATCTTTCCATAAGTTCAAGGGCATCACTGACTTGATGCTGTGCTGATAAATAGAAAGGATCTACAATGACACCATGTTCCGAACGCTTAACTTTATCAACTTCTAGCGCCTGTTGTTCGATTGTCATATTTTTATGAATGATACCAATGCCACCTTCTCTTGCAATGGCAATTGCCAAATTTGCTTCTGTAACCGTGTCCATCCCTGCGCTAATGAGCGGCATGTTGAGTTCAATTTTGTTTGTTAATTTTGTATGTGTTTTTACGTCATTAGGTAAAATTTCGGACTTCTGAGGCACTAACAATACGTCGTCATAGGTTAAGCCTTCTTTAATAATTTTGGATGACATATAATACTCCTTTCGATTATAAAAGCGAGGTGGGTTGGCGAAATGGAAAAATAGATACAAAAAAAACCTGAATCTCCTATACCCTATAGTGAAATTCAGGTTTGATAAAGCTGACAATGGGCATTATTACACCTGTCAGGCAGAACGTCCTGTGATTTCACTCATAGCAGGGCAATTAAGGTCGCCCGGTAGAGACATATGAACCAGATTTTCATATATATATGAGTGCCAATATTCGCTTTTCATTTGATTTTTAATTAAATTATCACTATTGAGGTTCATTGTCAACACCAGAAGTTAAAATACCCCCATTATTACGAAAATTTTATCTAAAGTCGTAATTAATGTTCGATTTTTTGTCAGTTGACCTAATTTGTCATGCTTTTGATACGCTTTCATTGCCCTTACAGGATAAACTGTTTACAGATGATTGTAACATTTGTGCTGGAGGTAATCAACGGACTTATGGCTCAAAATAATAGATTGATAAAAAGAAAAAGGACAAAGACCATTAACTTCATTATAATAGTCTTTCTTTTAACCTTAATAGGATGTGTTGGAATGATAAAAGGTAAGCACTTAGAAGTGAATCACCACGACCTTGTTAGTGAAAAAATTCCCGAGGCCTTTGATAACTATAAAATTGTTCACCTTTCGGACCTGCATAATGAGACTTATGGTCTCCATCAGCAAGATTTGATTGAGAAGATTTTGGCAGAAGACCCCGACTTAATTGTTATCAGCGGTGACTCGGTAGATCGGTACACGGGCAGTTGGGATAATTCCCTTACCGTCCTCAGTGCGTTGGCTAAAGTGAAACCTGTTTACTTTTCAACGGGAAATCACGAATATTGGTCCAGTATTCATAAGGACGCTGCAGCTATATTGGCTGAAACAGGTGCCATCTACTTAAAAAACGAAAGCATTAACATCGAAAAGAACGGCGAGCACCTGTCCTTAAGTGGCATAGACGACCCTTGGTATTTTCATGAAAAGGGCGGCTTTAAGAATATGCTCTTAAAAATGGAACAAGATTTGCCCGAAGGCTTCCACATTCTCATCAGTCACAGACCAGAGAGGCAAGAACAATATGTTGAGGCTGGTTTTGACCTAGTCTTCTCTGGTCATGCCCACGGTGGACAAGTTCGGCTACCCTTTACTCAAGGATTAATCGCGCCCGATCAAGGCTTTTTCCCTAAACTGACTTCGGGCCTTCATGAAAAAAACGGAAAGTTCCTCATGATCAGCAGAGGGCTCGGCAATCCCCTTAAATACCCTAGATTTTTCAACGCACCTGAAATTGTGGTTTTAACTCTAAAGTGTAAAAGATAATGTTAATTCATCCCTTCCAAGAGGCTATCTAAATTTTCTATAAACAAATCCACCATTTTAGGATCAAAATGCTTGTCCTTTTCAGCTATTAAATGGGCCACAGCATCTTCTCTTGTAGAAGCTTCTTTATAAGCTCGGGTGTGTGTTAGGGAATCGAAAACGTCTATTACAGCCATCATACGTGCTCTAATTGGAATATCTCTGCCCTTAGCTCCCATTGGATAACCACTGCCATCAAATTTTTCATGATGATACAGTGCAATTTCAGCGGCAATCCGCATAATCTCTAAATCAGACTTACTCAAAATTTTATAACCAATTTCAGAGTGCTCCTGAACCAGTTTAAATTCCTCAGTCGTCAGCTGTCCTCGCTTTTCCAGCACCGAGTCTGCGATGGCTACTTTTCCAACATCATGCATAGTACTGGCAACTTTTACCAACTCGCTTTCCGAATAGGAGAAGTTGTTCAGTAAGCAAAAGCGGTACATCATTTCAGAAATTCTGCGAACATGGCCTGGGTTGTCATCAAAATGATGCTCCACCACTTCCCCTAAGGTAATGATAATTTCCTTTTGGGTACTGGTAATCATATTGCTGATAATGTAATTTTCTAGCGCTACGGAATAATTGGACAAGAACACCTCAATTAAATCAAAGTCGAATTGCTCTCTTTTTCCTTCAATATAAATGTAGTTGTTTGGACCATCATAGACATTACTTTGAATTACAAAACCTGAGTTGACGACCCTCACATGATTTTCTGATGTGACTGAGCGCGATATTTCCTCTGCCAGATCTTTCAATTCAGGAATTTCTGATAAAAAAGAACCAATATAGCCTTCATATTTGCCCGTTGCAGCGACTACAATAGGCTCTTCTGACTCGTGGTCCATTGTAATGACGCCAGAACCGTATTTTTCATTGCCATGAAGAAAGACCATATCCCCTTCTTCCATTTTAAAACTACTCATTTGTTGCAAAATACTGGTTAAAAATTCATTTAAGTGATTGTGACTAAAGAGATTGGCACTGGTCTCAATAATTCTTTCAAGACCGCGTCTATTTCTTTCTATTTTCATAAGATCTCTGTAATTACGCAGGGCTGAATAGATGGTCGTATTTAAACGACTGACAGTCAGCTCGGTTTTAATTCTGTAGTCATTAATGTCATAGTCCCGAATAACACTTTCTTCTGGCGCTTCTCCTGGCTGACCTGTTCGGAGAACCACTCTTGTCATTTCATTTTTTAATTCTTTTCTCAAATATTCAACAACTTCTAGGCCAGAATGGTTGTGTTCCATGACCACATCTAAGAAAACCAGTGCTGTATCAGGGTTTAATGCCAAGAGTTCCTTTGTCTGTGCGCCACTATAGGCATCCAAAAGCAGTAACCCTTTTCCCTCAAACTCAAAATTTTTGAGAATCATTTTTGTCACATTGTGGATTTCTGCATCATCATCGGCAATGAGTACCTTGTAAAAGGCTTTTTCTTTTTCAGGCTCAACTTCATCTTCCAAAAGAAAATCGAAGCTCATATCTGATTCATTCCATTCGTCCTTCATAATAATGCCCCCATTTTTTCAAAATTTTATTCCCTATTCCATAATCAAAGGGACTCGAATTGTAAATCGGGTTCCTTCTCCAAGTTTGCTGCTACAACTAATCTTGCCGTTAAGTTTTCCAGTCACTAAGTTATACACCACATTTAGCCCCAATCCACTACCGCCCTTACTTCTGTTTGTGGTGTAGAATGGTTCAAAAATTTTAGGAAGGGCTTCAGGTGGAATGCCTACCCCACTGTCGAAGAATTGAACGGACAAATAGTCTGATTCTTTATGAATGTCAATCACAATTTGACCTCTCTCAACATCTTTTAAACCGTGAATCAGAGCATTCATGAGTAAATTCGTAAATATTTGGGCATAGACGCCAGGATAGCTTTTTATAATTAAGGTTTCTTCACAGTTGATGGTAATGGTATGTCCACTGTTTTTATACTCATGTTTAAGACTCAGAAGAATCATGTCCAAATACTCTTTAAAATTGAAATAGCTCAAGTCTTCTGTGATTTGATTGACTGAAATTTCCTTAAAGCTCTTCACCAATTCCGCCGCACGGTAAAGATTGGTATTGAGAATATTCGAGGTCTCTTCTAAATTATGGAGAAATTCAATAAGCTGACTCTTGGTCATGGTCCCATTTTGCATTTGAGCCAGAAGCTGATCTTTTATGGTTTGTAAATAAGAAGCAGCCGAAACGGAAACCCCTAGTGGTGTATTAATTTCATGGGCAATGCCAGAAACCAAGCCACCTAGTGAAGCCATTTTTTCTTTTTCAATCAGTTCATCCATGGCAATTCTAAGTTCTTCTGTACGGGCATCTACCATCTTTTCCAGAGTCGCCTTTTCCATTTCGTGAAGGTCTTGTATTTCTTCTTGGGCTTCAATCAACTCAGTAATATCTGAATTTGAGCCCAGTATCATATCTACACCACCTAAAATATTCACCATCGGTATTAAATTCACATTATAAACGTGTCGTTTGCCATCTTTCATAATCTTAGCGTATTGGAAAGTGTACTTTTCTTTTAATTCAACCACACGGTCCGTCTGATCTTTCCAGAATTTCAATTCATCGAGATTGGTGAACACCACTTCTAAACCCTTGCCAATAACAGTTTTTCGATCTAGGTCAATTTCTTTTTCAAACCGCTGATTGATGGCAATAAATTTATAGTCAGGGGTAACACTGTAAATGATATCGTCTATATTTTCAACAAGGGTACGGTATTTTTCTTCGCTGATTTGTATTTTTTCAAAAGAGTCTTTCAAGCTCATAGACATGTCTTTGAAGGCTTCTATCAGCTCGTCTACCTCAGATATAGGCAAGAAAGAATGGTCTATCTCGTGGTCGAAATCTCCGTGAGATAAAGCGACCGCCGCCTCTGCACTTTGCTTAATTGGATGAACTACCTTGGATACGACCAAAGTTCCAATAAAGCCTAACAAAGAGGCCATCAGCACAATGACCATCAAGGACATATTTTGATGGTTTTTCACCGCCCCCATCAAATCGTTTTCAGGTATGACTGTAATGACCTTCCAACCTAACTCTTTTAAGGCTGAAGCCTCTGTCATTTGAACAAACAACCTATCCGATACGCCATCGACTTGTTGGACTTCATCACCTTTTGCCAGATGCTCCTTCAAATGAAGGGCTGAGATCCTAATCATTTCCGATTTAAAGGCATCTGCCTTAATCAGTTCCACGCTGTTATTGCCATTAGAGTCCTTAATCAGATTCATTACCGGTTCTGGACCAGACTGAGCAATTAAGTTCCAGTCTTTATCCACTATATAAATGACACCAGAACCTTTGGTTTTATCTTCCCTGAGAAAAGCATTAATCCCATTTAATTTTACATCTATATCGGAAACGCCTATCAATGACCCTGCTTTATTAAATACAGGGACTAAACTTGAGATGGTGATTTCCATTTTTTCGTCTGCATTCACATAGATAGCCGACCACTGGGGCTTCGGTTGTTTCTTAACTGGGGCATACCATGGACGCGACAAAACATCGTAGCCTTCATAAGATCCTACGATGTTTGACTGGATGTTTTCCTTTTCATAAATATTTAACCTATTCGCTGTTCTTTGATCCTTCAGCATGAGAGAAAAATCGTCTTGTCCATTGGCTCTAACCCCAACAAATCTACCAGTTTCATCTCCATAGCTGATGACACTAATTTGTGGTGTTAATTTTTGAACGGATTTCATATAAGAAAGGGCTACCCCTCCTAAGCGACTCAAATCTTCTTGGTTGCCTAAATCCATTTCTCCAATTTCACTGGCAAAAACTCGATTGACACGGTCAGGATCCAGCAAAAGTTCATTGAGTTTTTGTTCTGTACTGGCATTGACGGCATTGGCCATTTTGGTTCCTTGTTCCTTTGCCAGCCAATTATAGTCTCTTTGAAGAACAGAGACCAGCAATATCATTACTACACAAATAAAAATCATGAAAGGTAGCATGAGTGCTGTTTTTATAGAAATTCTCTTCTTCATGTCAGAAACCTCCTCGCCAAGTGACCTTGCTGTCTATTTTTATACCTCTAATTCAGAAGGCTAAGCAATAATTTTACCGGTGGTACAACACCCACAAATAGTGTTTTGCCCTTGTAAGCGCTACATATAACCTGCGTTTTTCCATAGCATCCACTTTAGGGTAATTGGTTTCTGAACCGTCATAAACAAGGGCTGCGTCAAATTCAAGTCCCTTGGCTCTGTCTACTGTAATAATACTGACCCCGTCCTTAAAGGCATCTGCATCTGTGGTAACGGCACTAATTGGGTAAGGATTCGTTCGCTTTTTAAGCATTTTTCCCAGAGAAAGAACCTCATCACGGGTCTGACAAATAATCGCCACAGTTCTAAATTTTCGCTCTGAACAGGCATCAATAAAATCTACAACCCCTTGCTCCATGTCTCCGATTGTAGGGCAATCTCGTTCAAGAACAGGCTCTCCCCTTCTATGGACAGGTCGAGCTTTCAGGTGATCGTCTGCAATCAAGTGATTCGCAAACTCTACAATTTCCCAAGTCGATCGATAGCTGTCGTTTAAATAGTAGAGATCCGGTTTAAGGTCTGCTATGACCCCACCTGTAAGTTCTTCCCAACTCGATAGCCCTCTATGTCGATAAATTCCTTGATGAATATCTCCCATTAAAGTCATGGAATGATTTTCAGAAAGCTTGCGAATGACCCAGAACTCCTCTGGGCTATAATCTTGGGCCTCATCTACAAAGATGTGCCTGTATCGATTTATACCCTCACGACCTTCTATACCCAGTTTGAGATGGAACAAGGCCGCCAAATCTTTTCTTTCTAACTTGCCTTGTTCTAATATTTCCAAGGTTATATTTTTTAAAGTTTCAAAGTCGGTCAAACCAAACTTTTCCCCAACTTCTGACTTGGTATTCCAAAAGTGTTTATACACTTTTATTAAGTCTAGAGGCATAAATCTCTGATTGTATTCATTGACGGTTTCCTTAAGCTCTTGCTCAATTCTTGCCTGTTCTTTCAGGGTCAAATTTTCAAGAGGTCCTTCCATCTGTTCCATGAGAAATACCCTAAGTTTCGAAGTCACATAGTCTTGAACCTGCTTAACCACTTTATTAAAGGGCATTTCTTTATTGACCAATTTTCGCTGTTCGTCAGCTCTCACTCGGAAAATCGAACCGCCGACTTCTATTTTAATGGGTTCGATTTTCTTAAGGATTAAATTATAAAGAGAATCTAAATAGGCGTCCATCAAACTGATAAATGAATCAGAACCCTTCTGAGCATAGGCTTCTAGCAAGTCTTGACGGTTATGATACTCCGTCATTTCGTTGAGATGAACAACCTCTTGTCGGTGCTTAATTATTTTTTTCATCAAACTTTCAAAGGTTTCTTGCTTAACCGTTTCTGTTTCAAGCATTGGCAGTAAATCTTGTATGTAATCTACGAATTGAGGGTTTGGCACCAATACCAGCACCGCATCTTCCGAAAGAGCTTTTCTATAGTTATAAAGAAGGAAGGCAATTCTATGAAGTCCTACCGTGCTCTTTCCTGAACCAGCAACCCCTTGCACCACCATGGTTCTATTCAGTGGCAGTCTTATGATTTTATCTTGTTCTCCTTGAATGGAACGAATAATGTCTTTCAATTTCGCCTCTGTATCAGAAGCTAAAATCTGCATCAAAATGGCATCTTCCACATCTACTGGCTTTTCTCCTTCAGGGTCATCTGCCGCAATGCTGTCAATAATAGCCTTCCCACTGATGATATCTTCACAGGCCAGCATGGTTCTGCCGTCCACTAAATACCGTCTTTTACCTAAAGTTTCACCGCTAACAGTGTCTCCTTCATGGGTGGTTTCCAAATCTTCTATACGGCTTCGGTCTCTGTAAAAAATCTCTGAGAGTGGTGCTTTCCAACTGAGCACTCGATAATCTTTCTCATCTGCCTCGTTGAAGCCAAAATAGCCTAGGTAATAAGCCTTTTCCTGTTCATCTCCATCTGCACGAAAGTCGAAACGTCCAAAATAGGCTTCCTGTAGGATTTTTTCATGCTTTGCCGCTTCGTTTTCACTGAGGGTTAGGGCCTTTTTAAGGGCAATCAATTGGGACAATGCCTTACTTCCCGCCTTCTGCTGTTCCTTAACCTGCTCGTCAATTTTCTCCACACGTTCTTTAATGTACGTCAAAGACTTTTCTACTGCGTCGCAAGTTCCGTTTAAATTATCCTGTTCGGCTTGAAGATCTTTCTCATCCAATTGTTTAGCCATTTTGCACCTCCGTCTTAAGCAACTTTGTGTAAACCAGAAAAACATCATATAAAAAAAGAGGTTAAAACTCAACCTCTTTTCTAATTTGTCATATGAATGATAAATAGTCGTAATGGTAATTTTATGCTTGTGTCAAAGCTTGAAGCCCTGCAATGTTTAAAAGACTCCATGGTTTGTCATAGTGTGGCAAGAAGAAGAAGTCCACTAGGGCTAATTCGTCTATGGTCATTTTATTTTGAATAACAACCGACATCGTATTCATCATTTGAGCCAAGTTCACTACGGAGTGAATTTGTGCCCCTAAAATCACACGATCCGATTTTCTGTAAACTACTTTAAGAAGTGCTTGTTCAGAAGTTGGCATAAACTCTGGTCTGTAAGCGTCTTTCACCAAAACTGTATTGTATTCAATCCCTGCACATTTGACCGCTTCTTCAGTCATACCTGTTGCCGCAATGTGGTTTTCGTAAATTTTAATAGCGGATGTAGCTTGTGTCCCTAAGTGTTTCATAGTCGGTACTTTCAAGTTCTTCGCTACCAAAAGGCCCATACGAATAGCATTGGTTGCTAAAGGAATATAGACTTGTTCACCCGTTGGATTGTACTTCACCGAACAACAGTCCCCAGCGGCAAATACGTCCTTAACACTGGTTTGCATGTATTCATCCACTACAATCGCCCCATTGGCCGTCATGTCTAATTTGCCTTTGAAAAGTTCTGTGCTTGGTCTAAAGCCAATACATAGAATAACCAAATCGGCTTCATAACTACCTTTGTTGGTAATGACGCGGTTCACTTTGCCATTTTCCCCTTCAAACTTTTGAACGGTTTGACCCAATGCCATTTTAACACCGTGCGCTTCAAGGGAAGCCTGTGTGACAGAAGTAAATTCTTCATCTAAATATTTATTGAGAATACGGTCTACGGAATCAATTAGCGTTACATTTTTACCGTTTTCTTCAAAAGCTTCAACCAATTCTACGCCGATATAACCAGCCCCGACTACAATTACATTTTTAGCATCCTTTGCCTTTTCAATAATATCATTGGCATGATTATAGTTTTTAGAGAGCATGATATTTTCAAGCTGAATGCCTTCAATCGGCGGTGTAATTGGCCATGAGCCTGTTGTTACAATCAACTTATCAAAGGTATCTTCAAGCATTTCACCATTTAAAAGATTTTTAACTTTGATTTTTTTACCTTCTAAGTCTACATCTACTACGTCGTGCTGCATTTTTGTGACAACCCCTTTTTCAGCAAGGGCTTCTGGCGAACTATAGAAAAGACCTTGAGGGTCTTCTACCACACCACCGACGTAAAGAGCAATACCGCAAGACAAGAAAGAAATATTGTCGTTTCTTTCATAAACGGTAATTTGTGCCTCTGGGTGAAGGGTAAGAGTGTTGACAATTGCAGCAGTTCCAGCATGTGTACATCCAATGACAGCTACTTTCATAATAAGATTCTCCTTCAACATTAAAATGATTTATATTTGCATTTAATTTAACAATCTTTAGACTTATTATAACGCAAAAATAACGTGTTGTCATTATATAATTGTAATTATTTCATTTTGAATGTTGTTATTGATTGTTCTCATTACAAAATACTGCTTTTTACCGATCTTCCATTTTTATATAAGGCTGATTCCCACCAACACTCAAGTACGCTGGGCGCATGATTTTAGAGTCGCTGACAATCTGTTCAATTCTATGGGCACACCAACCGCTAACCCTTGCCGCAGCAAAGAGTGGGGTAAAGAGTTCTTCGGGAATATCCAGCAGGCTGTACACAAAACCTGAGTAAAGGTCTACATTGGCACAGACTCTGTCCATTTCGCCTCTTCTTTCGTTGAGGATGTTACTGCCTAATTGTTCAATCGCTTCATATAAATGATACAGTTCCAAAGCTTCTTTTTCTTCTGCTAATTTAACCGCTTGGCTTTTCAGCAGTTTAACCCGAGGGTCTGAAATGGTATATACGGCGTGTCCCATGCCATAAATAAGCCCAGATTTATCAAAGACTTCTTTATTTATCATTTTTCTCAAATACTTTTCTAAGGCGCCTTCTTCTGCCCAGTTTGGACAGTTTTCTAAAATATCGTCTACCATGGCTTTGACCTTATAACTTGCGCCACCATGCTTTGGTCCCTTTAAAGATCCTAACGCTGTAGTAATAGCCGAATAGGTATCGGTTCCGCTAGAGGAAACTACGTGAGTCGCAAAGGCAGAGTTATTGCCACCACCATGATCTGCATGTATTACCAAACAAAGATCTAAAACCGAAACTTCAGTCTTGGTATACTTCCCGTCCAAGCGAATCAATCTGAGAATATTGCCCGCTGTACCTATACCCTTTTTAGGTTGATGAATCACCAAGCTTTCGCCCTTGAAATAGTGGGCCTTTGCTTGATAGCCATAGGCAATAATGGTTGGAAACTGAGCAATGAGACGGATACTCTGTCTGATTAAATTAGGCACGTCAATATTATCAGGGTCTTCATCGTAGGAATAAAGCACCAGGACACTGCGCATGAGCTTGTTCATAATGTCTTTACTCGGATTTTTCAATATCATATTTTCTGTAAAATCTGGAGGTAGTGGACGTGATTTGTCTAACAAGTCATTGAAATGCTTGAGCGATTCCTCATTAGGCAGTTCGCCGAAAAGAAGTAAGTAGGCTGTTTCTTCAAAGCCTCTTCTATTTTCTTCCTGAAAACCTTCTACCAAATCATCAAGGTCAATGCCTCTGTAAAAAAGCTTTCCCGGCATAGGGACTTTTACCCCATCTATGATTTCATAGCCATCTACTGCGCCAACGTCTGTCAGACCTACTAACACCCCTGTCCCATTAGGGTTTCTAAGCCCTCTCATGACATGGTTCTTGTCGTATTCCAACTGGTCGATTTTATTATTTTCTGTTGCAATGGCTGCCATTAAGTTAATCCACTCGTTGGTCATAGAGAAAACCTCCCTATAATGGCGTCTGTTATACCGTTGGTCGTGCCTGTACCACCTAAATCTGGCGTCAATTCATTGGCAATGCTATCCTTTAACAAGCTTTCAACCGCTTTTCTGATAGTCTCTCCCGCCTTATGCTCTCCAATGTAGTCAAGGAGCATGGCACCGCTTAAAATCATGGCAATGGGGTTGGCAACCCCTTTACCCGCAATATCTGGGGCACTGCCGTGAACCGCTTCAAAAATAGCAGCATCTGTGCCAATGTTTGCCCCAGGTACAAGACCCAATCCGCCCACCAAACCAGCGGCAAGATCAGAGAGGATATCACCATACAAGTTCTCGGTGACAATGACGTCGAACTGTTGAGGTTTCATAACCAATTGCATACACATATTGTCTACAATCACTTCATTATAAATAATATCAGGATAATCTTTGGCAACAGCTCTCACCGCTTCTAAAAACAGACCGTCGGCCTGTTTCATAATATTGGCCTTGTGAACAGCGCTGACTTTCTTTCTTGCCGTTGGCTTTGGCGTAGGCAAAGGCCTCTTTTGCAATGGCTGTACAAGCGCCTCGCGTAATGACTTTGATACCGTGAACTTCATCGTCAGAAATTTTCACTTCTCTTCCCGCATAAAGGTCTTCTGTATTTTCTCTGAAAATAATCAGGTCAATATCTTTATAAAGGCTGAGACCAGGGTACGAACGAACCGGTCGCATATTAGAAAACAGATGAAACGCCTGTCTTAACGTGACGTTGACGCTCTTGAAACCACTACCAATAGGGGTTGTAATAGGTCCTTTTAAGGTCGCCTGACAACTGCGAATGAGCTCCATCACCTTTTCGGGAATCAGTTCCCCTTCTGTTTCTAAAACCGCCGCCCCAGCACTGCCTCTAACCCACTCTATAGGAACGCCAGTGGCATCTAAAACCTTTGCTGCTGCTTCACTAACTTCTTTTCCAATACCGTCTCCATCTATTAATCCAATGCGATACATGATAATCCCCTCCCAATTGATAAGCCTATTCTAAGCCATCTGGTAATGCAGTTACCGATTTTTAACTCTGCACTTTATACCATTGCGTATTTAAGCGCCCCCGCCTGCTTTTAGAATCTCAATTTCCCTTTCAGTTCCTTCAAATTTCAAAGGAATGATACGTTTTAAATGTCCGCTTGTACCCACTTCGGCTTCCATATTGATCCGTCCTGACTCCAGACCCTCATAAATATTTTCCAATCGAAGGGTTGATAGTTCTTTTAACTGATCGTAATCCGTTTCCTCTGCAAAAGTCAGTGGCAATATGCCTGCATTAATCAAGTTAGAGCGGTGAATTCTGGCAAAGCTCTTAGCGATGACTGCACGTACCCCTAAATAAAGTGGTACTAAGGCCGCATGCTCTCTGCTGGAACCCTGTCCATAAGTATGACCTCCAACAATCACGCTTCTGCCCAGCTCTGTGGCTCTGGCAGGGAAGGTGGTGTCAACGGTTGCAAAACAGTCCAGAGAAAGTCTTGGCACATTGGATCTGAAAGGTAACAACCCTGCATGGGAAGGCATAATGTCATCAGTGCTGATTTTGTCCCCTGTCTTAAGTGAAATAGGAAGGGTCAATTCATTTGGTAGTGGTTCCCCAACTGGGAATGGTTTAATATTAGGCCCCATTTGAATAGGGGTGTCTAACTGTGGTGTATTGTAAACTAAAGGTTTGACCCAATAGTGTTCAGATTTTGCATAAGTATTTGGTGCTGGAATTTCTTCCAATTCTCCAAAAGTACGTGGGTCTGTAATAACCCCAGTAATGGCTGAAACTGCCGCCACTTCAGGACTTACTAAATAAACTTGAGCATCTTTTGTGCCTGAACGCCCTTGGAAGTTTCTATTGAAAGTTCTAAGAGAAACTGCCCCTGACTTTGGTGACTGACCCATGCCAATACAAGGGCCACAGCCAGCTTCTAAAAGTCTTGCCCCTGCTCCAATCATGTCTGAAAGGGCACCGTGTTCTGCCAGCATTTTTAAAATAGCACTGCTTCCTGGGCTAATGACAAGGCTCACATTAGGATGTACCGATTTGCCCTTAAGAATCTTGGCAACCGTCATTAAATCGGCGTAGGAGGCATTTGTACAGCTTCCAATGGCTACCTGATCTACCTTAATGCCTGACAATTGAGAAATCATAGCAATGGCGTCTGGACTGTGGGGTTTTGCCGCCATAGGTTCAAGTTCTGAAAGGTCAATGGTATGAGTAGCATCATATGTAGCCGCTGAGTCTGCTTCTAATGCTGTATAGTCTGAAGCTCTCCCTTGTCTGGTTAAGAAGTCTAAGGTGTTTATGTCACTTGGAAAAACAGAAGTGGTTGCCCCTAGTTCAGCACCCATGTTGGTAATGGTGGCTCTTTGAGGAACAGAAAGGCTCTTAACCCCTTCCCCTGTATATTCCAAAATAGCATTGACACCGCCGCTAACCCCAAGGATTTGAAGTACTTTTAAAATGACATCCTTTGCCGTCACCCACGGTTTCAAGGCACCTGTCAACTTAATTTCTATAACCTTTGGCATAGCCAAGTGATAAACCCCTCTTGCCATGCCAATCGCTACATCTAAGCCACCTGCCCCAATAGCAAGCATTCCCATACCACCACAAGTTGGCGTATGGCTGTCCGAACCAATCAAGAGTTTCCCTGGTTTTGCAAAGTTTTCTAAATGGAGTTGATGGCAAATGCCATTTCCAGGTTTAGAATACACAATGCCATACTTTTCAGCCACCGAGGCAATAAAAGCATGGTCGTCTGCATTTTCAAAACCCGATTGAAGCATATTATGGTCAATGTAAGCCACAGACAGTTCTGTCAGGACTTTTGAAACATTCATAGCTTCCAATTGCAAATAAACCATAGTCCCTGTAGAGTCTTGGGTCAGGGTCTGATCTACCCTTAGTGCCATATTTTCTCCAAATTCAGGTTGTTTGCCATCAAAAGCATTTCCAACCAAGTGGGACTCAATTAACTTGTATGCTAGATTTTTACCCATTTTCAACCGACCTCACTTTTCATGTATAATTGTATACAATAATACAACTGGGTTAATTGTCTGTCAACTAGGTTTCTGTATTTTTATTAATTTTTTTGATGAAAAATGAAAGTTTATAAAACCGACTTGCATAACGTACAGATTTCAAAACATAAAAAAAGGACTTCCTCTCTGTGATTTATACCACAGAAAAGAAGTCCTATTCTTTATTTATAAAGACGCCTGTTCTCTAAATTCTACAATGGTTCCCTCTGGTGCATTGAGCTTCAAAAGGAGACTACCTTCCACTTCATAGAGGGCTTTTCCATTTTTAAGTTTGAAAGCTTTGAAGCCCTTTTCCAGTAAACCTTGATACACAGTCTCCACAGCGTCTACCAAAAGGCAAAAGTGCATAATACCGTTGGCTTTATCATCGTAAGGAGCAAAATGACCTTTATCCTTTGGGGTTTGCAGTTCTATTCTAAAAGCCCCTAGTTTGAGCCACGTGTTGTAGTCCCGCCCGTGAAACTGTGGACTTTCCTTTTCTAACTCAAACCCTAGCATATTCATGTAAAAGGCTTTGCTGGCCTCATAATCATTCGTTTGAATACAAATATGATGACAAATAGGGTTCATAAATTGACCTCACTATCTGGCAGCAACGCTGGCATTAAACTTTTGAAGGGGTTTGAATACCAAAGTGAAGACTGCTACTGTCAAAATAATTTCTGGAATCATGTAAGTGGCGTTATAAACGACTGAACCTACAAAGTCTACTTGGTAAACCACAATCCCTGAAATAACCGCTAAAACAAAGCGGGCAAGCATGGCTAAAACACTGGCAATGAGAGATTTTACGTATCCTTTTCCAAGAATTCCCGAGAAGCCTAAAACCCCAAACCCAAGGACGTAGTCGCAGAGAATGCTGACAATGTGACCTGAGTATTTAGGTCCTAGAATAAATTGAAGTATACCGTAAACCCCTGCTACGAATAGACCGGGTTTTACACCCCAACGAATGGCGTAAATAATAGCGGGTAGCATACTCACCGCTGTAATAGAACCGCCGTTTGGCATTTCAAATACTTTGATGTTGCTAAGAACATAGCCTAGGGCGATCATAATGCCGCCTTCTACAAGCATACGGGTTCTTTGATTGTTCATTTTTAAACACTCCTTAATTTAAAACTATGGTTGAACGCAAGAAACCCTTTCCTAAAGTATAAGGAAAGGGTTTGTCTTTTTATAAAAGAGTTTACACTTCCCTCCGCCAGTTCTAACTGGATCAGGTTCAAAGGGTCGTACCACAAGTACTCTCAGCCAAAGGCTCCCCTAGCGTTTTCGTATTGAATTCAGCTTTAAAGTATCACGAATGATGGGGTTTGTCAAATTCCTTGCTCTACATCATACCCGGCATGCCACCCATTGGCATTTCTGGGTGTTCGCTTGGAAGTTCAACAATAGCCGCTTCAGTGGTTAAGAACATTGCTGAAATAGAAGCTGCATTTTGAAGTGCTGAACGGGTTACTTTTGTTGGGTCAACAATACCTGCCCCAAGCATATTCACATAAGTTTCGTTAAGCGCATCAAAGCCCATACCTTCTTCAAGACGTTTAATGTTCTCTACCACTACCGAACCTTCAAGACCCGCATTGGCAGCAATTTGTCTTACAGGCTCTTCAAGGGCTCTCATAATGATTTTAGCCCCTGTTTTTTCGTCCCCTTCAAGGGTTTCAAGAAGCTTTTCAACTTCTGGAATAGCAGAGATAAGGGCAGTTCCGCCTCCTGGCACAATACCTTCTTCAACAGCTGCTTTAGTGGCATTGAGAGCATCTTCAATTCTAAGTTTCTTTTCTTTCATTTCCACTTCAGTTGCTGCACCCACTTGGATTACTGCAACGCCGCCTGCCAATTTAGCCAAACGCTCTTGAAGTTTTTCTTTATCAAATTCAGAAGTCGTATCTTCAATTTGTGATCTGATTTGTCTAACGCGCTCAGCAATAGCATTTCTATCACCTTCGCCGTCAATAACAGTCGTGTTGTCTTTAGTGATTTTAACACTCTTAGCACGACCTAACATATCGACTGTAGCCGATTTAAGTTCTAAACCAAGCTCTTCTGAAATGACTGTACCACCTGTAACAATGGCCAAGTCTTGAAGCATTGCTTTTCTTCTGTCGCCAAAGCCTGGGGCTTTAACGGCAACACACTCGAAGGTGCCTCTGAGTTTGTTGAGAACCAAGGTTGTAAGAGCTTCCCCTTCAATATCTTCTGCAATAATCAAAAGTTTTCTGCCTTGTTGAACGATTTGTTCAAGGACTGGCAAAATTTCTTGAATGTTAGCTACTTTTTTATCTGTAATTAAGATGTATGGATTTTCAAGTGAAGCTTCCATTTTGTCAGGGTCTGTCACCATATACGCGGAAATATAGCCACGGTCAAACTGCATACCTTCTACAACTTCAAGTTGAGTGCCCATGGTTCTAGACTCTTCAACCGTAATAACCCCATCTTTGCCCACTTTATCCATGGCATCTGCAATGAGTGTACCGATTGTTTTATCTGCCGCAGAAATAGACGCTACGTTAGAAATTTCTTCATGTCTTTCAACATTTGTAGAAATGGCTTGAAGCTTGTCCACTGCCACTACCACTGCTTTTTCAATACCCGCTTTAAGAATCATTGGGTTTGCGCCTGCAGCAACGTTTTTAACACCTTCACGGATAATCGCTTGAGCCAGAAGTGTGGCTGTTGTTGTACCGTCCCCTGCTACGTCATTTGTTTTCGTAGCAACTTCTTTTACCAATTGAGCGCCCATATTTTCATAAGGGTCTTCTAATTCTACTTCTCTAGCAATGGTCACACCATCATTCGTAATGAGGGGTGAACCAAATTTCTTATCTAAAATAACGTTTCTACCCTTTGGTCCAAGGGTCACTTTTACTGTATCTGCTAATTTATTAACGCCTGCTTCCAACTTTTTTACGGACGTCTTCTCCATACATGATTTCTTTAGCCATGTTAAGTTCCTCCTATACTAAGTAATTAGGTTATGTCTTTTAGGGCTAGTTCCAGAGTCCCTTTTTATTCGATGATTGCCAATAATTTAGATTGCTCAATGATGGTCAACTCTTCTCCATCAATTTTGATTTCTGTGCCTGAATACTTAGGGAAAATAACTCTGTCCCCAACTTTAACTTCCATTTTTACTTCTTTGCCGTCTACATAACCGCCTGGTCCAACTGCCAGAACTTCTGCTAACCTGTGGCTTTTCCTGAGCTTGACCTGGAAGCACAATGCCGCTTTTAGTCTTTTCCTCAGCTTCAACCTTCTTAATAACAACTCTTTCTCCTAGTGGTTTAATGTTCATTAATGAAACCTCCTTGCAAATTTTGTTAATGGTATAGAAGTCGCTTCCTATTATGAAACGACTTGAAAACGAAGTCTTAACGTTCAACTTTGGAACGGTACAATATCATCATAGTATAAACCTTATCAAAAATCAATAGTTTTTAGCACTCCCTAGTTAAAGAGTGCTAAAAACTATGTCAATGGCTTAATTCTTCACCGTTTATATTTTTTTATATTACCCATTATTTCGCATAGAATTCATGATTGCAATGAGGGCTACGCCCACATCTGCAAAGACTGCTTCCCACATGGTCGCTATGCCCACCGCCCCAAGAATAAGGACTAAGGCTTTAACACCAAGGGCGAAGACTATGTTTTGCATAATAATACGCTGAGTTCCCTTGGCAATTTTAATGCCCTCGACCAGTTTCATTAAGTCGTCGTTCATAATGACAATGTCGGCAGCCTCTATGGAAAGGTCTGCACCCATGCCTCCCATGGCAACCCCTACGTCTGCAAGGGCTAGGGCCGGTGCATCGTTAAGTCCGTCTCCAATAAAGACCACGCCTTTAGAAGCAATTCTAGCTTCTTCAATTTTCGCCACTTTCTCATGAGGTAAAAGTTCTGAAAAGACTTTGTCTACCCCAACCTGACGCCCCACCTCTTCTCCTACAGATGCTTTGTCCTCCCGTCAGCATAACCACTTGTTTAATACCAGCGGCTTTCAACTTTTGGATGGCTTCTTTAGAAGTAGCCTTAATCATATCCGAGACCACAAGGGTTCCAAGAAGTTGATTGTCTTTAACCACATAGACCACACTGCCACTGTCGGTTATAACGGGAATTTCAATACCTAAATCCCTTAGAATCTTTTCATTTCCCCCTAGAATAGAAGCCCCATCGCTATTGGCTTTAATCCCTTTTCCCGGAATTTCTTCGTAATTAGAAACCCTTTGAGGGCGATAGTTTTTATCCTCTGCATACTTCACAATAGATTTAGCAATGGGATGGTTCGATAAATGTTCCAAATCGAGAACCGTTTGAAGCAAGTCCGCTTCTGTCGCGCCCTTCCCTAATTGTACGCTGCTGACTGAGAATTTACCTTGAGTGATGGTACCTGTTTTATCCAACAAGACCGTGTCTACCTTGGTAAGGGCCTCTAAATAATTACCGCCTTTAACCAATATCCCATATTTGGAAGCCTTTCCTATGCCACCAAAATACCCAAGCGGCACTGAAATTACAAGGGCACAAGGACAAGAGACGACAAGGAAAATGGAAGCTCTATAGATCCACTCTCCAAAATTATGCCCTGTAAAAAAAGGTGGGATAAGAGCCAATGCCAATGCTGTAAAGACCACCGTAGGAGTATAATATTTGGCAAAGCGGGTAATAAATTTTTCCGTTGCCGCTTTTCTGCCCCCTGCATTTTCTATTAAGTCTAAAATTTTACCGACCATAGAGTTTTCAAAGTCTGCTGTGGTTCTGATTTTAAGGACGCTGTTCAGATTGATGGCGCCGCTAAAGACGGTATCATTTCCACCAGCCTTTATGGGAAGTGACTCTCCCGTCAAGGCGCTGACATCCAAAATAGAATTACCTTCTACAATAACGCCGTCCAGCGGAATTCTTTCCCCAGGCCGAACTAAAATCATGCTGCCTACCTTTACAAAATCCGTAGGAACGTCTTTGATCTGATGAAAATCATCTACCAAATGGGTAGTATTTTCTTTAATATCCACTAAGCCTTCAATGGTTTTCCGGCTCTTGTTGACGGCATAGTCCTCAAAAAGCTCTCCTACTTTATAAAAGAGCATAACCGCTACTGCCTCAGGATATTCTCCAATACCCCAAGCACTTAAGGTAGCAATGGTCATAAGGAATTGTTCGTCAAACCAAGAACCTCTTAGTATATTTCTCACAGCACTGATTAAAACTTCAGCACCAATGAGCAGATAGGCCCCTATAAAGAAACCCGTTTCAATATAAAACCCAAAATTCAGTTGATACCTAGAGAGTAAGCCTATACCAAACAAAATCGAGCCCAATGCCAACAGGGCTTTTTCCAAAATTTCTTTTCGACGCGCCAAAGAACCATTTCCAGACTTTCCAGACATTTTTTCTTCGTCAGAGCGACTCAGTACGTCTACATCTTTCTCATATTTCTTAACAATTTGATCGACTTTAACCCTGACATCTTCCTCCGTCATGGCAGTTTTCGGCCTAATAATCAACTGTTTTGAAGCAAAATTTAAAGCTGCCAAGTCTATGAACTCTGCAGAGATCAAATCGCTTTCTATTTTCCCTGCACAACCTGCGCAGTTTAAATTACAAAGTTCATATTTATATTTTTTTTGCTTTTCCATAGAGTCTCCCTCCTTTTCTGTCCACTTAGGCTATTCATGTGTCAAGTGAATCATGCCTAGGTCAAATATTTTTTGAACGTGCTCATCGTCTAAGGAATAAAACATGGTTTTCCCGTCTCTTCTGCTCTTAACCAACCTTGCCTGTTTCAAGGTTTTAAGCTGATGGCTAATGGATGATTGAGTCATGCCGAGAACATTGGCAATGTCACAGACACATAATTCAGCTTCGAAAAGAGCACAAATGATTCTGATTCTCGTAGAATCTCCCAATACTTTAAAAAAATCAGCGAGATCATATAATTTTTCTTCCTCTGCCATTTTTCCCTTAACGATTTCTACGACTGCATTGTGTACCACATTGCAGTCACAATTGTATTCTGATTGGCCCATAAGGAACCTCCTTGATTTAATATGTGTTCATATGAACAATCATTCATATGTTAATTTCAATATATACCTGTTTTGAAAAGATTGCAATACTTTTGAAAGAAAAAAAACACTTTACTATTGGCACAAAAAAAACAGCAGACATGGCTTAATCGTCTGCTGTTTCAGCTTCTAAAATGAAGTTTTTTATTAACCTAATAACTTCTTCGAACCCACTTCTGGTTCGCTGCTGTTGAATATTTTTTCCGCCCATCCAAGAGACTGATAGTACAGTTCTGGAATGTCTTTAGATTTTATACCCAGAGATTCCGTTTCTGCGGCTAACTCGTCCCAACTGCCTTTTTCATAATTAAGAACGACCATAAACATATGATGAAGCTTATTCTCCTTGCCTATCATAGCTTCCTTGATATCATCTTCAAGAGGCAGTCCGCCTAATATGGAATAGAGGTCCTGATCCATTAAAGTGTCTATCATAGAGAAAAGGCCCATAATAAACATTTCATTTTTACGGCGTCCTTCCTTAGAAATATTCGCTATGAGTTCTGCCATTTTCGCTCTTATCAAGCAAGTTTTTAAAACTTCATCTGGTTTATTCTTGCCAAGGTCTCGAAGCATAACGACCATTATCCATTTTCTAATTTCTTTAAACCCTAGAAGAACTAAAGCCTGCTTTACAGAGGCAATTTTACTGTTGGTGTAAAAGGCTGGCGAGTTAATGAGTTTGAGGAGTTTAAAGGTCAAAGCTACATCTCTCTCCATAATCGCCGATATTTTTTCATAACCTGGTTCAGGCATATCTAACTCCTGCATGATTTCAAGGTAGTTGCTGTTGAGGCTGGTTGCCTCTTTACCCTTCATTATTCTAGGCTTTGCAAAGAAATAGCCTTGGAAATAATGGAAGCCCAATTGGAAGGCTTCATCAAACTCTTCAATGGTTTCAACTTTCTCAGCCAAAAGCTTTTTATCCATTTCTCTAAAACGCTCTGACATACGCCAACGCTCCGTTTGGGTCGTATCTACAAAGTCAACTTTGATAATATCTGCAAGTTCTACTAATTCATCGTACTCGTATGAAGCAATATAGTCGTCAAGGGCAATCATATAGCCAAGGGCCTTCAATTCCTTGATACGCTGAACTAAAGCCTCATCTGGAACAATGTTTTCCAGTAGCTCTACGACCAAATATTCTGGAGAGAATAATTTTGGAACCTCATCTTTGATTAAGGTCTCAGTAAAATTGATAAATGCTCGATTTCCCTCTGTCAGTGTATCTGACCCCATAGTTAGGGACGTTATAATTACGCTAGAGGTTGCTGAATCGCCTGACTTGAAGGAACTGCTGTTTTCAGTTCCTGAGCGATACAGCAGTTCGTAAGCATATACCTTCTGCCGCCTGTCAAAAATAGGTTGTCTGGCAATAAACACATCCATAGGATTAATCCTTTCTGAAGATATAGACTTGTTTCACTTATACCCAAGGCAAATTTTAATTATCATTTTCGTAAGGGATAATCTTCCCTTTTAACCATACATTTTTTTAAACTTGCTTTTCTCTTTCATAAAAGAACATATACTGTTGGGCATAGCCCTTAAGTTCACCAAAAGCACTGTCTGTCCAAGCTTCTAAAGCCTTGGTGCTAAGCTGATGAAGCCCATACCTTCTTTCAAGGGTTTTCTTAATCCATGTATCTATTGGAAAAGCTTGATGTCTCCCTGAAGAAAACAACAAAATACAATCTGCAACCTTAGGCCCCACCCCTGAGAAAGTCAAAAGTTCCTGTTTTGCATCCCCATAGGACATCTCTTGAATTCTACCCAAAATATCTGGTGTCTCAGCAACTTTCAAAGCGCTTTCAAGAACATAACGGTCTCTGTAACCCAAACCTAAAGCTCTGAAGTCTTCTATTTTCCCGGCTGCCAAAGCCTGAGGCGTTGGGAAGGAGTACACAGGTCCTATTAAGTCTGTCCAAGGATGTTCTATCGAATTGCCATAATTTTCACAAAGTTTTTTAACCAAAGACCTAATCCTTGGTATATGATTATTGGCTGATAAAATAAAAGTAATGAGCATTTCAAAGGGCTCTTGATTTAAAAGACGTATCCCTGAGCCAAACTCAATTGCATCTGTAAGGCTAGGGTCTTTTATAAGCAAGGTTCTTTTAATCTGATCATAGTTTGTGTTCAAATCAAAGTAAGGATGCCAAAATTCATCAAATAACTGAGTCTCACAACTGAAGCCAATCCGTGTTCCCTCTTGAGTTATTCTTAGGACCTGATCCTTTGAAACCCCTATATAGTCGTAGTCGGCCACCTTTTCCCAGCGGAAAGCTTGACCGCAATCAAAAATATGTTGTAAATCAAAATCTTCTATCGAAATATAATTCATAATTGCCTCATCACACTTTCCTATATATCTTAAACAATATTATCCTATTTTTACTTTTTTGAATAGTGACGTCTTACATTTTGTCGACAAATTAACAAACCTTAACTAAATAAAACCCGAGTCTCCTTAGAGACTCAGGTTTTTTATTATCGGTCAAACCTATTATTACACGCAAAGGGGAACAAATTCAAAGCGATTCACATCAAAGAGACCCATATCTGTCAGCTTTAGTTCTGGTATAACAGGCAGTGCCAAGAAAGCTAAGGTCATAAACGGATCAAAATCCTTGCTGACACCACAGTTGTAAGCTTGTTCCAAAAGCTTGTTTAGGGCTTTGTCAACAAATTCTAAGCTTTGGTCCGACATGATGCCACCAATTTGCAGTGGCAAAGTTCCAACTACTTTACCGTCATGGACGAGCACCAAACCGCCGCCTATTTCTTGTATGGTTTCAGCTGCCAGTTTCAAATGGGCATCTGTATCGCCAATAACGATTAGGTTATGGGAGTCATGGGCTACCGTTGAAGCAATCGCCCCATTTTTTAGACCAAAACCTTCCACTAATCCAAGGCCAATGCTTCCCGTTTCATGATGGCGTTCAATAACAGCCAACTTTAATAAATCTAATTTTTCATTGTAGGCATAATAGCCCTCTTCTACATCGACTTTACGAATAGCTTCGTTGGTAACCAGTGAATGGGGCTTAAGCTGGATCACCCTTGCAATATCTGATGTCATCGGAATTTTAAAATCGTCTTCTGTTACAGGTTTGAAGTGAACGGTATTAATCACTTCTGGCTTCATCAGCACTTCATGTTCAAATAAGGCCTTTCCCTGTTTAGCTACCAATTTCCCAGCTTTATAAACGGAATCTACAGTGTACTTTTCCAAATTTGTCAAAATGGCAATATCCGCTGCAAACCCTGGGGCGATTGCCCCTTTATTATAAAGATGGTAGGCCTCTGCCGCATTGAGCGACCCCATTTTAATGGCCATGATTGGGGGTAAGCCTGACTTTATAGCAATTCTAATATGATTATCAATGTGACCATCAGTGAGTATGTCCCCTGGGTGTCTATCATCGGTACAGAAAAAGACCCTTCTCATGTTTTCTTTGCTGACAACAGGCAGAAGTGATCGTAAATTTCTCGCCGCTGATCCTTCCCTCATTTGAATATACATGCCCAGTCTCAATCGCTCCAACATTTCCTCAGCCGTGGTACATTCATGTTCCGTTCTAACCCCTGCACTGACATAGGCATTCAAATCTTTTCCACTGATGACAGGACCATGTCCATCAACCAACTTGCCCTTGGCCATGTTCACCTTGTCCACAATGTCGCTATGGGCGTTAATAACCGCTGGATAATCCATTAATTCGCCAAGACCTAAAACTCTAGGATCATCAATGAGAAGGCTGAGTTCCTTCGCCTTTAAAATTGCCCCAGAGTGTTCGAAATCCGTAGAGGGTACACAAGATGGGAGCATGACGAAAATATCGAGTGGTACCCCTTCACTGGCTTCAAGCATGTATTCAATGCCTTCAATACCACATACATTAGCAATTTCATGGGGATCAGCTACAATACTGGTCGTCCCTCTAGGCAAAATGCTCTTGGCAAATTCTGCTGGCGTTACCATGGAAGATTCAATATGTACGTGACCATCTATAAGACCTGGGGATACAAAAGCGCCATTTAAATCCACTTCAAGGGCGCCTTCATAGTCCAGTTCTGAAACAGCAGCGATGACCCCATCTACAATGGCAATGTTGGCTGTATAAATTTCTTCAGTAAACACATTGATTACTTGTCCATTTTTAAGAACCAAGTCTGCCGCCACTCTTCCTGCAGCCACATCAATTCTCTTTTTTATCTGATCTTTTGTTTCCATTCCCGTCATAGAAACCTCCTAATTTTGGATATTGCTTTCTCCAAGGGCTTTAAGTACCACATCTGGCGTTGCTGGCAAGCTTCGAATTCTTACCCCTGTAGCATCTGCTATGGCGTTGAGAATAGCTGGCGCAACTGGCGTCATAACGGGTTCACCAATGCCCTTAGCGCCATAAGGCGCAGTCATTTCTGGCTCCTCAATCAAATATTTATGAATGGTAGGAATGTCCATGGCCGTTGGAATAATATATTTAGCAAATTTATTATTTAGTATTTTACCATTTTTGACGCCTAAATCTTCATATAATGCGTAACCCATGCCCATAACAAAACCGCCGTCGATTTGCCCCTCTACTAATTGAGGGTTAATGGCACGACCTACATCTTGGGCGCACCAAGCTTTTGTCACCTGAACTCTTCCCGTTGCCGTGTCCACATCTACTTCTACCCCATAGGCGTTATAGGTATAGGGCCAATATGGCGCCCCTTCTCCCGTTTCTGGGTCCATGCCTACGGTTTGAGCTGTAAACGTTTCTGTCACGGATAAGATCCGCTTATTTTCAAGGAGCAGTTGGGCAATCATTTTGAAACTCACATGTTTGCTTGGGAGCATAGGTAAGTAAACCACTTGGTCTTTAACCTCAAGTCCCACTGTTGAATTGAGTTTTAGAATCATCCGAGCTTCTTCCAACAAGGCCTTTTTAAAGGATTCTGCTGCTTTTTTTACGGCGTTGCCCGTGTTGTAAGTTTGTCTGCTGGCAGCGGCAGTTCCTGAATCTTTGAAATCATCCGTATGCTCACACAGCATATAAACATGGTCCGAAGTCATACCAAGGGCTTCTGCACAAAGTTGAGGCATAACAGTTTTTGCGCCTTGTCCCACTTCTGTAGCACCTACCCTCAGGCAAATGTCTCCTTCTTCGAGGAGTTCTACTGTGGCTATAGATACATCTGGAAAACCGTTTCCATAACCCGTTCCATACCATGTGATGGCAATTCCTCTACCTGTTTTGATCATCTTTGGCAACCTCCTCGCTCATGGCGTCCCAAATGGCATTCAGACAGCTTTCAAGAGGCACATTGGATATTAGAACCTGTCCATTGGCAGTCATAGAGCCTTGTCTGAAAATATTCTTCATTCGAATTTCATAAGGACTCATACCTAGGGCATTTGCCAACTCATCCATTTGCTGTTCATGGGCAACAGGAACCTGAGTCGCACCAAAGCCTCTCATAGCCCCTGCAAAAGGGTTGTTGGTATAGACTGCATAGCTGTCTATTTTCACATTTGGAATTTCATAAGGTCCTGTCATATGAACCCCCGCTTTTCTCATAACATTTATAGCCCATGAGGCATAGGCCCCAGTATCACCATAAAGTCTGGCTTCACAAGCGGTCAACTTCCCTGTAGCATCTGCCCCAGTTTTAACATAGATCCTAATAGGGTGTCTTTTTGAGTGGGCATAGAACGACTCTTCACGGCTATAAGAAATTTTTACAGGCTTGCCTGTTTTGATGGCCGCTAAAGCCAAATGGGCTTGTAGAGTCAAATCTTCTCTGCCGCCAAAAGCGCCTCCTACTACAGGATTGTCAATAATGACTTTCTCTTCGTCACACCCAATGGCTTCCGCCACTTCAATTCGGTCAAAGTGAGGATACTGAGAAGAAGCTTTTACAACCACTCGATCATTTTTATCCACATAGGCCACGCCACTTTCCAATTGCAGAAACACATGGTCTACAAAAGGGGTTTCGTATATATTTTCTATCACGACATGAGATGCTTTAAAAGCTTTTTCCACATCTCCACGATTGCATTTATAATGGTAAATCAAATTAGGAACTTCATCATGAACCTGAGGCGCTCCCTCTTTAAGGGCTTCTTCTGGATCGAACACCCCAGGGAGTTCTTGGTAAGTCACTTTAATTTTAGAAACCGCTTTAATGGCCATTGCCTCAGTTTCTGCAATCACCACTGCCATAGGGTCGCCAATGCGTCTCACCTTCGTTTTACAAAATATCTCATGGTCTTTAAACAATACGCCATGATGATTGTGCCCCGTCACATCTTCTGCTGTCAATATTTTTATAACGCCCTCTGAGACCTCTGCTTCTGACAAGTCCATTTCAAAAGTGCCACAGGGTATGGTCGAGCGCAGGGTATGACCATAGACCATACCTTCCATGTCTATATCTTGAGGGTATTTAGCTTTCCCTGTGAGTTTATCTCTTGCATCTTTTCGGTTAATGCTATGTCCAACTGACTTAAAATCACTCACTTTGCGTCACCTCTCTCTTTGAGATTTGATGCTTCGAGATCGGGTTCTTTTCCTGTATCTAGAGAAGATCCTTCTCCTTCTAATCGCATGGCTCTAGCAGCCATTTCTACAGCACTGAACATTTTGTCATAACCTGTACATCTGCACAAATTTCCAGAAATAGCCTCTTTGATTTCATCTTCACTCGGGGACGTATTCTGATCAAGCAGAGCCTTAGCAGACAACACCATTCCCGGTATACAATAGCCGCATTGAACAGCCCCAACCTCTAGAAAAGCTTGCTGAACAGGATGAAGTCCATCTTCTCTTTGAACCCCTTCAATAGTGGTAATGGTCTTCCCTTCACATTGAAACGCCATTACCAAACAGGAGTCTACAGCTCGCCCATCCATAATTATGGTACACGCCCCCACATTCACCTTCTCCACAGCCTTCTTTTGTGCCTTTTAGACCCAGTTCTTCTCTAATAAAATCTAACAGACGTAAATCTGCAGCTATTTCTCTTTCATAGTCTATTCCATTGACATTGACTTTAAGCTTCATTTGGGCCTCCTGTCATGATAGTTTCTAAATACACCTTTTATAGCTTCCTTTTTAAAAGGACAGGTACTTCTACCTGACAATCGCTCCTGAACTATATTGCTAAAGGCTTCTTCTCCTAGGCTAATAGTCTGTTCATTTAGCGCCTTTCCTATTAAAAATGCCTCTATAAGATGTTCTCGCATAGGGGATAAACCTAAAGACCCACTGGCTATGCGTATGTCTCTGATGATATTTTGATCATCAAGTTGCATCCAAACGCCTAGGCTTAGCCTTGAAATAGCAAGGGCATTTCGTAGACCCAATTTTCTAAACCGATGAATGTACAGGTCCTACTGATGAAGGTATGTGAATGCACTCTAGAAGTTCGTCTGATTTTAAGACCGTCTTTCCCTTATCCAAATAAAAATCAGTCAAATCTACCCAGCGTTCACCACGGGTGGAAGACAGCTTAACTTTAGCCCCTAATGCCAACAAAGGTGGCGCCCCATCTGCAGCAGGAGAACCATTTGCTAAATTACCGCCAAGGGTTCCTCTATTTCTGATTTGTGGTGCCCCTACAGAATGACAAGCATCCCAAAGACCTAAATAATGACTGTGTACAAACTCACTTTCAACGATTTCAGAAAAGGTGACACCCGCTCCAATGGTAAGACCTTCTCCATTTTCAATAATCCCTTTTAGTTCGGCTGTATCTGAAATATCCACTAGAATACCAGCCTTAACGTGACCTTCTCTGAGTTTAACGCACACATCGGTACCACCTGCAAGTAGCATGGCATTTGAGCCTGATTCACTCAGTACTCTGTGAATTTCTTTGATCTGACTTACCTTTAACACCTGTTCAATTGGCATAGAGATTTCCCCCCTAAAATGTAAGACGAGATGAATCGCGACAGTTATCTGTTATGTATATTTTTATCATCATTAAAATACAAAACATTGTATTAAAGCCATTTTGTAATGCATAATTATTAGTTTAAATGCATTGTTTTGCATTTTAAGTTCTAAAAAAGCCCCCACCTGTAAACAGACAGGGGCTAAGTTTATTTAACCAAATATGATTTTCAAAACAAATAAAACGCCAACAACGTAAGTAAATATTGGAACTTCTTTATAGCGACCTGTCAATAATTTAAGCAATACATAAGAAGTGATACCGAATACGATACCTTCTGCAATTGAATAAGTTAATGGCATCATAACGATTGTCAAGAAGCAAGGAATTGCCTCTGTAAAGTCGTGTAAATCGATTTCTTGAATTGGTGACATCATGAAGAGACCAACAATAACAAGGGCTGGGGCAGTTGCTGCTGAAGGAATCATTAAGAAGAGCGGCGAGAAGAAGAGTGCAATGAAGAATAGGCCCGCTACAACTAATGAAGTTAAACCTGTTCTACCCCCTTGAGCCACACCTGCTGCAGATTCAACGTAAGTTGTAACTGTAGATGTACCCACCATAGCACCGAAAGTCGTGCCAAGAGCATCTGCTAAAAGAGCCTTGTTAACATTAGGTACTTTGCCATTTTCATCAAGCATATCCGCTTTTGTAGCAACGCCTACCAATGTACCAATTGTATCAAAAAGGTCTACAAATAAGAATGTGACAACAATTGTCCAGAACTGCGGGGTCAATATTTTGTCGAATTCAAATGCCCAGAAATTTGGAGCTGCTGGCATACTAGCAAGCTTATCTGGGAATGTTGTTACACCAAAGAACATAGAAATAATCGTTGAAATAATAATGCCTAGGAAAATAGCACCTTTAACATCTAAAGCTAAAAGGATACCCGTAATAACAATGCCTATAATGGCCACAATAGCAGTAGGTGTATGAACAATATCCCCAAGACCTAATGGAACAGTATCTGGAATACCCTTTACAAGAATACCTGAATTGAAAAGTCCAATAAATGCGATAAACAAACCGATACCTACTGAAATAGCTTTCTTAATATTTAGCGGTATACAGTCAACGATAGCTTCACGAATACCAAAGAAAGTAAGCGCAATAAAGATCAAACCTTCTACGAAAACAGCCGTTAATGCCAATTGCCAAGAATATCCCATTGTAATAACGACAGAGTAAGCAAAGAAAGCATTTAATCCCATACCCGGTGCTAAAGCAAAAGGCAAGTTAGCATACAAGGCCATAATTAATGTTGCAAATACTGCAGCAATAACGGTTGCTGTAAATACAGCCCCAAAGTCCATCCCTGCAGCCGACAATGTTAACGGGTTAACAATTAATATGTAAGCCATTGTCATGAAAGTAGTAAAACCTGCTAATACTTCCGTACTAATATTAGTGCCGTGTTCTTTCAGCTTGAAAAACTTTTCTAAAAAATTGTTTGTTTCAGTCATTTTTTCTCCCCCAAATTAATAGTAGTCTTTATCTGGTAATTGCCTAAACCTCCTTTTTTACCTGATTGACAAAGCAGTTGTTGTTGACATGGTCCTTCGTCTAACCTGTCTATATAAAGCTTTTGCCTTCCCTCGCGCAAAGGACTACAAAAGCTTTATTTCACTGCTGAGAGGATAACAAAACGTTCTACGTCTACAATACCCTTGTCGGTAAGCTTCCATTTCGGGCTGGTAGACAGTGCTAAGAACGATAAATGCATGAATGGTGCATGAACTTGACAGCCCAATTTAACCTTTGCATCTTCCTCCAATTCTCTTATTTTAACGGAGACTTGGCTTCCGGTCAACTCGTCTGTTATCAGACCTCCTACAGGAAGTCGAAGTTCATTTATAATATTTCCCTTATCTGCCAAAGCTATCCCGCCGCCCATTTGAATGACGTGATTCACAGCCTTAGCCATATCTTCATAATTAGTACCAATAACAAGCAGGTTATGAGTGTCATGAGCAATGGACTGAGCAATGGCGCCAGATTTAAGACCAAATCCTTGAACAAAGCCTTTTCCAACGTTCCCATTACGTCCATAGCGTTCTAAACAAATCATCGAAGTACGTCTTGTTTTAAGTCAGCCCCGACTACACCGTTTTTAACCGACACTTCAATCTCAAAACCTTCTGACAGATTCTGGTCTGGAATGAGTCCTATGACCCGTGCAGTTGCTCGAGAGCCTTCTGCAGGTATCATCAAATCTTTTGCCGTAACGGGTTTGAGTCTGACAGAATTCTTCACACAATCTGGGTAGGTATATTTCGGCAAATCAATGAGAAGTTTACCACCCGCCGCTACCAACTCACCCTCCAAGAAAACAGCATCCACAACCATATTTTCCAAATCGCTGATAATGGCAATATCTGCGAACTTTCCTGGGAGAAGGGCACCCCGATCTTCCAATTTGAAATAGGTGGCTGGGTTAATGGTGCAAAACTGAATAGCTTCAATAGGTTCAATGCCCTGCTTGATGGTACGCCTGACAATTTCGTTCATGTGACCTAGTTTTTCTAAATCTTCTGCCACCATATCATCTGTGGCTAGAACCGCACGCCTTGAGTCCACCCCTTCTTCAGTAATGGCTCTGACGCACTCTGCCATATTTTTCTGAGTAGAACCTTCTCTCATGAACACGTACACCCCTTGGCGAAGTTTTTCAAGACACTCTGCCTTAGTGGTCGTTTCATGACAGGAACAAGTCCCTCCAGTTGCAATGATATGTGCTGCAAGTTCACTGCCGAAAAGCTCTGGGGCATTGCCATCTACTACTTTCCCAAGACTTCTTGCATAAGTTGTAGAAGCAACTAAGTCTGTAATGATTTCTGGCGTGTGGTTATAGACATGCTTGGCGTTTGAAAAGCCTTGTAGCTCACCAATGCCAATGATATTGGGGTAATTGAGCAAATCGGCCATGTCCTTCGAATCGACATCGACGCCTGCGGTTTCCAATTTTGGACAATCTGGTGTAAGGGCTGGAACTACTAACCGAACATGATTTGGTACTTTTGAAGCTTCATCTGCCATAGCTTTCATGCCTACCGCGCCTAAAGCATTGCCAATTTCATGAGGATCAGCAATTAGAGTGGTAGTCCCTGATGGAATAGACAGTCTTGAAAATTCGGTAATGGTCAGCATAGAGCTTTCAAAGTGCATGTGAGAATCAATGAAGCCTGGAGATAAATACTTACCCGCCACATCAATAACCAGAGTATTCGGGCCAATCATCTTTTCACTGTTACACACGCTTAAAATACGCTTGCCTTTGATTGCCAAATCTTCTGTATAAATTTCTCTCGTAATGACATTGATGATTTGTCCGCCTGTTAGGACGACATCAGCGTAAACGGGACCTCCCATGAGAACGTCGATCATCTGTCTATTTTCTATGGCTTGTTTGATCAACTTTGGATCCATCATTTAGGCTTCACCTTCCCTTTGTCTTTTTTTAGAACATCCATATCCACATCCGTCTGATCGATAATGCCGACTATGGCTGTATCAATGGCGGCCTTCGCTCGGTCCACCGCATTTCTTGAGGCTGTGCCTGTGGCTAAAATTACCCATTCGCCAACCCCTGCGCCCACTGTATCTACAGCAATCAGCGGTTCTCCCACGGGTTCTTTGTCCACGGTCACAGGCTGCGTCAAAAGCAGTTTGCAGCCCACAAGGCTTTCCGTTTTACGCGTTGCAACAACCGTACCAATGACGATTCCTATCTTCATAGGTTATTCCCCTCTTCCGTTTGCAATAGCTCTATTTGGCGCTTCCTCGCAGCTTCTTTAGCAAGGGGTGTCACTTTGACGCCTTTTTTTAGGGCCAGTTTACTGCCCGCAGTTAAACTCAAAATGTGTCTCTCTGTAATAACCTTTTGAGCAAGATCGTCGCTTAGGTTCACACAGTCTTTTAACCGTGTAAGCTTCTCCTGCTTTTCAGTACCAAACTTTTTAAGTTCGGGCATTTCAAAAGAGACTCCGTAGTTTTTAATCGTATCGATGTGCTGTTTCATGGTCTTTTGCATCATAGCGTCAGCCTTGCTATTTGCCGTTCCTATAGCCTTTTCTAGCCCTGATGGTTGTAAAACACCCGTTGGATTGGCAAATACTTTTTTACCCTGTGCCAGTGCACGCCATAACAAGTTGCTGATTAAATCATCTTGAATACCCATTGCCAATTTTGCAGCCGTGTTTTGTGTCAAATTAGGTAAATAGACTAAATCCATTCCTTCAATCAACTTTTCTCTCTCCGTGCCTTCAAGACAAGGACAGATATCATTGTGAGTAGCTCCAAACACTTGATTTGGTCTGTACCGTTTAATCAATTGCCCCACTTCAAGAACTTGCATCGCCGCTGCTGAAAAAATAAAGGTCATATGAATTTGACCCGTTTGCCAGTCTTTAAGTCCTGACAAAGCGGTTTCCAATGCCACGTTACTGCCTAAAAAAAACGACGGCGACATAAGTCTGTGTTTTGGGACGTTCATCTGAAAATTTTTGATGTTCTCGCCCCTCATAAACTGTAAATTCCAATTGTTTGAGGGCTTGTTTCATCTGTTCTCGATTGGACATGACCCTCCTCCTTTAAGTCTATACGTTGCCGAGGATCACTCTCTCAACTTCTGCATGTGGTCTTGGAATCACGTGTACAGAGTGAAGCTCGCCAACTCTTGCCGCTGCTTCTGCCCCTGCATCTGTTGCCGCTTTAACAGCCCCAACATCGCCACGGACCATAACCGTTACCAAACCAAAACCTATTTTTTCATATCCTACGATGGTAACATTTGCCGCTTTAACCATTGCATCTGCTGCTTCTATTGCCCCTACTAAACCTTTAGTTTCGACTAATCCTAATGCTTGACTCATATCATAGACCTCCTAAATTTATAATTTATGTTTGTAAAATTGATTCAACAACAATTCAATTTCTTCGTGCGGTCTTGGTAGTACATGATGTGCTGCCACTCTACCAATACGACTTGCCGCTTCAACGCCAGATTCAACAGCCGCTTGTACTGCTGCCACTTCACCAATAAAGTTCACTGTTACGCTGATGTTTTTATCCACCCCAATGACTTTTTCAACCCCAGCACATTTCACGTCTGCCGCTTTGAGTCCTGCATCCAGTGCTGCCGCTGCCGCTGTTAATCCTATGGCTTCAATCATACCAAGTGCATAGCCTTGTGCCATCTTGCCACCTCCCCTTCGGGATCATTATTTTTTAAGTTCTCTGAGCAGTGCATCTAAACTCACAACACCCGTTTTTGAAAAGTTAGGCGCTTTCTGTGCCACGACGTTGCCTCTACTTTGCCCAGTCGTCTCTGACTGTCTGTGAATCACAGAGCTGAGAAGCGCTTCTTCTCGTTGGGTAATACCAGCATCTTTTGAGTTATTATAGCTTTTGTCATTGTAGTTGCGAACATTCACGTCCCCATAGCTGCAGTAATCCTGAGTTTCAGGAAGGGGTTCGTAGCCTTCACATCTTCTCACAATGGCCGCCATGACTTGTTTGGTCAATTGATTCGCCATAAGTGCCTCCTAGTCCTCAAATAGCATTTCCATGCCATCTGCCGGTCTTGCTATCACATTGATAGCTATGATTTCGCCAAGACTGGTCGCTGAGGTTTTTGCCGCTTCTACCGCCGCAGTTACAGCGGCTACATCACCTTCTACTACAACAGCAACAATACCTGAACCTACTTTGTTAAAATCTTTAATCGTCACATTAGCCGCTTTTACCATAGCATCTGCCGCTTCTAGTGCAGCGACTAAACTCTTTACTTCATAAAAACCAAGTGCTTTGTTCAATGTTTGACCCTCCTTAAGTTTGAAAAAAATTTCAAACTTCTAGATTTGGGAAAATTATTTGAGCTCCGGGAAGAATTTTTTCAAGTCTATTTTTTCATAACCCGGAATACGTGCTTTTTCAAATTTATGACCTTGTTCGCCAAGAGGCTTGGTGGCATCAATGCCTACCTTATCTGTCACCCCATCAATTAAGTGAGAAGGGTCAAGACCTGTGCCATTGGCTCCTGGTATGATTACCATGTCCGTGGCAGCTTGCACCCTAGAAGCAATGGCACCTTCCACATCTTTCGGATCAAAGACGTCAATATCCTCGTCTACAATCACCACATGTTTAAGGTCCTTACTGCTGCTAAGCGCTGCAATGATTGCCGCTTTTCCGTCTCCAGGTGACTTTTTCTTAATAGAGACAATAGCGTGGAACCTGCATCCTGCCCCAATGGTCACATTTACATCTTTAACGTCTACAAGCCTTGCTACATGAGCAAAGACTTCCATATCTCTGATCAGACCATTGGAAAGGTGTTCTTCTTTACAAGGGGCTGAAATCTGGAAAATTGCATCTTTTCTCTGCATGACGGCACTGACTTTCATGACGGGGTGTTTCGCCACTTGTCCATAGTAACCCATCAACTCTCCAAAAGGACCTTCCACAACTTCTTCATTCCATGGAATTTTTCCTTCTATCACAATCTCTGCTTGTGAAGGCACTTCCAAATCTACGGTTTTGCATTTGACAACTTCCAACGGTTCTCCTCTTAGAGCACCGTCGTAGCCGTATTTATCTACACCGTAAAGACTTGTAGAAATTTGAGACGCCAATAGGAAGGTATAGTCATATCCTAAAACAATGGCACATTCAAAGTCTTTTTTCATGGCCTTAGCTTTTTGAATTTGTTCAAACAAGTGAGGCGATGTTACCAATACACTTAAATTGTTGCCGCCGTTAAATTGAAACCGTCTGACTGAAGTATAAATTTTACCGTCTTCAGGATCTCTAATCACAAATACGCCTGCCGTAATAAAACTGGAAGAATCCAGTTCGTGGAAGGTAGGCATTGGGAAAAGTCTTCCTAAATCAATGTTCCTAGTATGTACAACTTCCATGACAGGCCCCTCGTTTACCCGTTTTGGCGGGATGGGTTTGTTCATGGCATCCATGTATCTGTAGAGCCTTTCGGCTCTGGTGGTTCTTGTCATTTCGTAAAAGGTTTCTCTTTTGCCAAACATGCCCCCTATAACTGGCATGTGATGTCCTTTGATTTTCTGGAAAAGGACCGGTTGATCATTTCCCAGTTTTTCCAATATGCCGCCCAACTCAAATTTCGGGTCTACCGAAACATTACAAGTGAGCATGCCATATTTATCTTTCAAAGGTTCTAGGCAGGATCTGAGCATTTGATTGGCCAAATTTGGCACCTCCTAGGCCCAACGTTTGAATAAAGGGGCGTCTATGCCCACTTGATCCAGTACACGTGCTACCATAATCATGACTAAATCTTCAATGGTTTCAGGCTGATGATAAAATCCTGGCGAGGCTGGCATGACCGATACATTCAGTCTTGCAAGCTTCAGCATATTTTCCAGATGAATGGCACTGAGAGGCATTTCTCTTGACACAATGACCAACTTACGGCCTTCTTTTAGAGTCACATCTGCTGCTCTGTGGATTAAATTCTGACTGTTGCCATTGGCAATGGCACTGAGGGTATTCATGGAACAAGGGATGACAATCATGCCATCTGTTTTAAAAGACCCACTGGCAATAGCCGCTGCAAGATCGTCATTTTCATAGTAGACATCGGATAAGGCTCTGATTTCGCTTTCATCGACTTCGCACTCGTGGCTTAGGTTATAATAACCCATTTTAGAAACCACCACGTGAGTTTGGACGCCCAATATTTGCAGTGTTTTTAGAAGGGCAACTCCATACAAAGTGCAGCTGCCGCCTGTAATTGCTACGATTATTTTCTTCATGTAGTTTCCGCCTTTAAGATAGGCTTTAATTTCTAGAATTTATTTTACCTTATTTTGTTGGTCGCCGCCGCCAACCCATGGATCTCTGCCAGCTTCCCAATCTGCAATATAATCGTCTAAAGTCATGACTTTTGTGAAGATGGATAAATCCACAAGTCCATGCTTGTGCATTTCTTCTGTTTTAGAAGCACAACAGTCGCTGATTGTAATAACTTTGTAAGCGTTAGCCAGAGCATCTGCAGCCGTTGAACGCACACACATATTGGTCCAAACCCCTGTCACAACCACCGTGTCTAACGCTTCTTCTTTAAGGTAGAGGTCAAGGTCTGTGTGTTGGAAACCTGAGTGACGTCTCTTAGGAACAATATATTCCCCGTCCTTTGGATAAAGTTCTGGAATAAAATCTGAACCCCAAGTCCCTTTAACCGCATGAAGTGGTCTTACTCTAAAGTCAGCGTCTTTCGCTCTATGAGCTTCCTGAATATGAATAATTTGAATGTCGTCTAGGCCTCTTTCGTTCCTCTCTCTTACCCACGCCATTAATTTTTGGAGGGGTTCTATGATTGTTGTAGCACCTGGGCAGAATAACGCCCCTTGTTCTGTTGCAAAATCGTTGAGCATATCGATAATGAGGATTCCATGTCTTGGCATATTTTTCTCTCCTTTAATTCAAACAAATTAGTATTTTATCGCCAAACCTCGCCAACACTCGGTTGAGTTTTGGCTTTCCGCAAAAAGAAAGCGGTGAACGCCTTCGCTCACCGCTTTATCTCTTTTAATCGATCACATTGTTGATGTTGCGTCTGTGAACGTTATCGAAATAGTCCGCGCCGATGGCTCTGTAGTGCTCATAGCGAATTTTTCTTGGAAGTTCTTGTACGCTTTGTCTCTTAACATATTGTCCGAAGCCTGGCTCTACCATGATTTTGCCTTGCTTATCGCTTGGCGCTTCTTTATAGACCACAGTTCCTCTGACAATCGTTTCTACTACTTTGCCTTTTAATTGTAACCCGTGGAGCGGTGTGTATTTGTTTTTCATAAAGGAAATATCCTTATCGATTGCCCATTCTTTTTTCAAGTTAATGATGGCAAAGTCTGCGTCCGAACCAATTTGCATGACGCCTTTTTTAGGATATAAACCGTAGTGGATTGCCGCATTTTTAGATAAAACCTCAACCAATCTTTCAAGGGTGAGTCTACCTTTGTTAAAACCTTCACTGACAAGGATGTTGACCATAGTCTCTGTCCCGCCAATTCCAGGGAACGCTGTCCAAATGTTCATGCCTGGGGCATCTTTTTCAACTGGGACTGGATCGTTGTCTTTGTTGGCTTGAATTTTATAAGGTGCATGGTCAGTTGCCACGAAGTCTACACTGCCGTTAGCAAGACCTTCCCATAATTCGATGTTGTCTTGTTTGGTTCTAAGAGGTGGCGCAATTTTTGCCATCGCTCCATACTCTGCCATAGCCTCTGGTGCGTTGAGGACAAGATAGTGAGGGCAAACTTCTGCAGTAACACTCAGTCCACGTTTTTTGGCTTCGCCGATCAATCTTGCACCTACACCTGTACTCATATGTACCACATGGTATCTGGCGTTTGTTTCTTCTGAGAAGGCGATACCCAATTGAATGGCTGCTTTCTCAGCAAGTTCCAATCTGGCTTCTGACCACGCTGGACCATCTAATCTGCCTTGATTTTGATATTCTTTAACATAATAATCGCACATTGCGAAGTTTTCTGCATGAACACCTACAGGGAGTCCAACTTTCGCTACTTCTTTGAAGACAACGTGCATTTCAGGGTCAGTAACGCGATTGTAGGTTGGTACTGAAGGTGTCATGTACACTTTAAAAGCTACTACGCCCGCGTCTGCTTGTTCCTTAATGTGATGGAGATTTCCTTCGCGAACATCTTCACCTGTAACGCCGCCCCACATGGCATAGTCAACAATGGCTTCTGGGCCAACGGCTGCCAATTTCTCATTGAGAGAGCTGACACAACGAACTGAACGAGGAGATGAACAACAAGGCATATCGATGATAGTGGTTACACCACCCGCCGCCGATTGGCTTGTACCAGTTAGGAAAGTCTCACGGTGGGTAAAGCCCGGATCCATGAAGTGGGTATGAGAATCAATACACCCTGGCAATACTAAATTACCCTCTGCATCAATTATCTGCTCTGCTTCAAGGCCGTCCACTGCTTCTAAAAAACCTGCGATCTTTTGATCTTTAACGAGGATGTTGGTGACAATCGTATCATTACCGTTCATTGCTGGTATCATAGCATTTTTAACAATCACATCGTATTTCATGGTTTTCCTCCTCACATAATGGGTTAGCTGACCCTAAATTTTTACTCTAGAACAAACCTATAATTTCGCCGTCTTCTAAGATGTCAATGTGATTTGCCGCTGGCACCTTTGGAAGCCCAGGCATTCTCATAATATCCCCTGCAAGGGCTACCAAGAAGCCTGCACCAGCAGAAGCTTTCACTTCTCTGATAGTGATTTTGAAGTTTTTCGGTCTGCCAAGAAGTTTAGGGTCATCAGAAAGAGAGTATTGAGTCTTCGCCATACAAATTGGCAAGTGACCCAAACCATCTTCCTCAAATTTAGCAATATCTTTAAGTGCTTTCGAAGTAAATTCTACACCGTCTGCACCATATATTTCTTTTGCAATGGTTTCAATTTTTTGTTTTGTAGGCATATCAAGTTCATAGAGTGGATGATAGTTAGATTTACCTGACTCAGCAACTTCTACGACTTTTTTAGCAAGAGCAACACCGCCGTCTCCGCCTTTTGCCCAAACTTCTGAAAGAACAACATCTACGCCTAATTTGTTGCAATGTTCTTCAACAAATTTAAGTTCTTCATCTGTATCTGTAGGGAAAGCATTGATTGCAACAATTGCAGGAACACCATGTTTTTGAATGTTTTCAATTTGTTTTTCCAAATTTTCAAATCCAGCTGCCAAAGCTTCCATATTCACGTTATTAAGATCAGCTTTAACAACGCCACCGTGATTTTTAAGCGCTCTTACTGTCGCCACAATAACTGCCGCCGCTGGTTTGAGTCCCGCATATCTGCATTTGATGTTGAAGAATTTCTCAGCACCAAGGTCAGCGCCAAAGCCTGCTTCTGTCACCACGTAGTCCGCTAGTTTAAGAGCCATTTTAGTAGCTACAACTGAATTACATCCATGAGCGATATTGGCAAAAGGACCGCCGTGAATAAGCGCTGGTGTATTTTCTAAAGTTTGAACGATATTTGGCATCAAAGCATCTTTTAACAAGAGCGCCATTGAACCCGTCGCTTCCAAATCTCCTGCTGTAACAGGTTTTCCAGTGTATGAATAAGCAACAATCATTTTAGAAAGTCTTTCCTTAAGGTCTCTCATGCTAGTTGCAAGGCAAAGAATTGCCATAACTTCTGAAGCAACTGAAATATCGAAACCATCTTGTCTCACAACGCCATCGCCTTTAGCACCCATACCTACTACGATATTTCTAAGGGCTCTGTCATTAATGTCTACTACTCTTCTCCAAACAATTCTCTTAGGGTCAATGCCTAAAAGATTGCCTTGTTGAAGGTGGTTGTCCAGAAGAGCTGCCAAAAGGTTGTTTGCAGTCGTTACCGCATGAATATCCCCTGTGAAGTGAAGGTTAATATCTGCCATCGGAACGACTTGTGCATAACCGCCACCAGCTGCGCCGCCTTTAACACCAAAGCAAGGACCTAAAGAAGGTTCTCTAAGGGCTGTGAAAGTCTTTTTGCCGATTTTCGCAAGACCCATGCTGAGACCTACATTTGTAGTTGTTTTCCCTTCTCCTGCCGCTGTTGGGTTAATAGCCGTAACAAGAATTACTTTGCCGTCTGGTTTATCTTTATATTTATCTAATACATCTAAATGAATCTTCGCTTTGTAGTTGCCGTAGAGTTCAAGATTGTCCTCTGTAAGGCCAACTTTCGCAGCTACATCCTTTATAGGTAACATTTTTGCTTCCTGTGCGATTTGTACGTCTGTTTTCATCACTCATAACCTCCAAAATTTGATAAAGATGTGCGGGTCTTTGTCAACTAGATTGTTTCATAACAGTTCATTGTTATGCTTCAAGATGATACTCAATGATTGATGTAGCTTGGAAACCTTCTAAACCCATATGGTCTGCAAGGCATTTGATTAAAGCATTGTAGTCGCCGTCAAATGTGAAACCATAAGCTTTAGCGGAATCAATTAAGTATTGTAGCTTAACCGGTCCCACAATTTGTGTACCAATGACTTTTGCGTCTCGCTTTTCTCCTTCGGTTTCCACAAAGTTTCTAAGCATTGCCAAAGGTGTGCTAGCCGCGTCAAAAACGTTCATTGAAACAGCGGTTCCAATATGTCCTTCGTCTTTGAATCCAATACTTTTGATTGAATTCCATCCAAGGGTCGGATCTTTTACAATTTTGGCAATTTCATTGGCAAGTTTTGTATCTTCGGTGTCCAAAAAGACATTGTAAGCTGTAAGTCCTTCAAAATCTGCGCTGACTGTACAACCACCCATTTTAGGATGTAATTTGCCGTCTACAGATAAATCCGGTTTACGCATATCTCTATCAGGATGATTTTCATCTTCCAGAAGGGCTTTAAGACCTTCATACTGTCCTTTTCTAATATTGGTATTAGATTTTTTATACTCGGTTCTAGCGTTGAGACCTGAGAAATAGACCGGTGTTTGATATGTATCGAATAAGCCTTGTCCAATTTCCTCTGCTAAAGCCTTTACTTCATCGATAGAGATGTTTTGAAGCGGGAATACAGGTGCTGTATCTAAAGCTCCAATTCTCGGATGATCTCCCTTTTGAACTTCCATGTTAACATGTTTATAAACATGTTCAGCCATAGTCATCATTGCTTTTTTAACAAACTGAGGTTCACATATAAAGGTAAGAACCGTACGATTAAAGTTGTATTCTGGTTCAACGGCTACGATTTTCACCGTTTCAACCCCACGTACAGCACTGACAATTTCATCTATTGCGGCTTTGTTACGGCCATCACTGAAATTGGGTACTGCAAGGACGTATTTTAAATCTGCTGACATGCTGCTTCCTCCTTCTTATTTGAAGCCCTAGGTTGTGTAGATTTAATAAAATTTCATTAATCTCCATACCTAACTTCATTTTACTTTTTTAGAGTGCTTTGATACAAGCTGATTTAAAACCTTTGTCTATGGTTGACAAATAAATTCCCTATTTAGAGTACTTATCCCGTTTTCACTTGTCTAAACACTACTATAGTTTTTTTGTGAAAATTCTGTCTAATATTTCGACGGACCCGCAATTTCTACCGCACTTTGAATGTGTATATTTAGCACAGTCTTTCATAAAATAATCCTACCAAATTGGCAATTGTATTGCTTTAGTAATTATTAACATTTTTTTAACTAAAATTTTCAGAATAATCGGAAGTATTTGTAATTATTTTAGTGACATTCTCTTTTTTTTGAGACTATAATAGATACTAAGGATTAAGGACATACCCTGTCCATTATGTAGGAGGAAAGTTCATGGCTTTGAAGCTCGTCGATCTCTCACAAGAAATATTCCAAGGAATGTCTGTATTTCCAATGCATCAACCTACCTTTATCATGACCAATATGACCCATGAAGCCAATCAAAAGCAAACGGGTAGCCCCACCCTTGGGTTCTCAGCCCGCAATCTTCTCATCAGTGAGCATGGTGGAACCCATTCTGACGGCGTCTGGGAATACAAGCCCAGTGGCCTTACCATTGATAAAATGGACCTTTCCTACTTTTGGGGAAGTGCTGTTTGTGTAGATTTAACACATATAAGGTATGACCGAAGTATTGAACCAAGAGACCTTCAAGATGCTCTAAGAAAAGCAAATTTGAACCTTGAAAAAGGCGATATTTTTCTCATGTACACAGGTCACTACGACCGCAATTTTGGCACTGATTTGTGGCAAAAGGAATATACAGGTTTAAGTCACTCAGCTGCCAAATGGCTTGCTGATTCAGGCGTTGTCAACATTGGTGTAGACGCCCCTGCTATTGACCACCCTGATGATTTATCTTTCTCTGGCCATCATATTTGTGGAGAATACGATATTACCAATACAGAAAACCTCTGTAACCTAGGCGCTGTTTCAGGTAAAAGATTCTTGTACTTTGGACTGCCTCTTAAAATCAGAGACGGTTCTGGCTCTCCGATTCGAGCGATCGCACTGATCGAAGAATAAATGTCCCAGCCACCTTTTTTATACCAGTTATGTAACAAAAAGAACCCTGTCAAGAATACTCAATTGAGATTCTACTGACAGGGTTCTTTTTCTTGGAAATGTTTATACCTTACTTGAATCGGAGAGGACTGATTAACCAATCCAAATTACTATGCGTTTGCGTTTCATTGGCAAACTCCTTTCTCAACGATACCTCTAAACATTTCAAACTGCTCTATAGCATCTTTTTCAAACGCCAATGCTCTAAAGAAGCCTTCCACTAAACCATTATTGGTAAATGCCACCGTTATTGTTTCTATCGCCATTGTTTCAGTTGCCAAATCCAGCGCCGTTCTACCATAGCCTTTATTTCTAAACTTCGGATTAATCCACAGATAGTCAATTTTCCCACTGCTTGTCATAGAAAGAAAGCCCGCTGAGCTTCCCGAAACCTGAACTTCAAAATGTCGGTCTGTTGTGCTTTCTTTATAATAATCGGTTTCAGACTGCCAATGTATATGAACATCTATAAGTGTTTTTCTGTGAGCTTCAATGGTTTTAAAAGTCACTTCCTTAAGTAATATGTCCTTTGATAGGACCTTTGTTTCTAAATGATCCGTTTTAATTTTAAAATATTTAATATCATAAGAAGGAAAATAGCCATTTTTCTCATAAAACTTTATAGCACGGTCATTGCCTTTAATCACTTCAAGGGAAAGTCTTTCGCAGCCGTGGTCTATAGCATCTTGCCAATGACGCTCCATGAGGGTTTTAGTCACTTCTTTGCCTCTGTGGTTTGGTGCAACACACAACGCCCCACACCGCAAAGTTTTCGTTCCGTCCCAATTACGAATACCACCCATGACCAACCCAACAGGCTCCCCGTCTTCCAGTGCCACATGACACAGACTTAGATCATTTCCTTCAGGGCCGAAAAATCGGCTTATAAAAGCGGTTTCTTCCAAATTCACTTTAATGATATAGTCAGAAAATCCAACCATAAAAGCCTTATAAATTTCACTAATTTGAATTTGATTGCCATTGACATATGTTATCATGCTTTATCCCTCCAATGATTAGTAAACATATTTACAAATTCGCTGATATCCGTCACGCTGACTTCCTTCCCCATAACAGTGCTCATAAATCCGATCCCATCCATTGCACTTAGCAATAAGAGTACAGCACTTTTCACCTCTAATTCTCCCCTGAATTCCTTTCGTGCAATGCCGTAAAGGATAACAGCCTCAAGGTCTGATGCGAATTTCTCATAGCGTTCTTTAGCCAGATGACCCTTATCTTGGTTTCTTGAAATAACGGTCCAAAATTCAAAAGAAAACCTGGAACGGCTAATGACTTCGGGATCTTCTAAGGTTTCTAAAAGCCAGCGAATATACGTTTCAATTCTTTCGACTGCGCTTTCAATCTGTTCCAAATCCTTTATCAAATGAGACCTTGCCTCAAATCTTTGTTCGGCAATTTCTAAAAAGATGGCTTCTTTGGTAGAGAAGTAAGTATAAATACCACCTTTGCTGATACCTGAATGTTTGACAATATCGTCTATAGATGAGTCCGAGTAACCCTTCATTCCAAATACTTCTGCAGCGCTATTCAATATAATTTTTTTGCGTTCTTCCTTTTTTTCTTCACTAATTTTAGGCAATATATAACTCCTTATAAAAAAAGACTGGTCGGTTTTTATTATTTTATCTGAATTATCAGAATTGGTCAAGTCAATAAAAAAAGTACAGACAAAATGTCTGTACTTTAAATTCCTAAATACCAAATAAAAGGCTTATAAATCTAGTATCTTCATAATTTTAAGTGCCGTTTGGAGACCGTAGCGATCCCCTTCGTTTTCCAAATTCTTTCCCGTGATTTCCTGAATGCGGTTAATACGATAAAGGACCGTATTATAATGGGTAAATAGCATTTCAGACATCTTTTTCAGATTGCCGTTGGTTTCAAAATATATCATCAAAGACTTAACCAACTCAGTATCCCGCTTTCTATCGTAGATCACAAGAGGCTCCAAAGTAGACTTATAGAAGCTGAGGAGTTCATCCTTCAAGTGGTCTTGACAGAATATTTTGTAAATTCCAAGGGTCTCAAAATCAATAATTTGTTGATTGACATAGGTTTTTGCCGCTTCAACCGATTTTTCCGCGTCTTTTAACGACTTATAAACCTGTTCAATACCTTTATAAACACGGCCAATACCAATTCGGTAAGTGGATTGAGACACTTTTAAATCTAAAGACTCTTTAATGCTGTTGGAAATTCTCGGCGTGAACTTTTTCTGATCTTCAATGCTCTTCCACATAAATAGTACATTGATTTTCTTGCCTTTGCTAGCAATGATATAGGTTCTGCCCTCTTCCTTGCAGACCATATCAATCATATACATAGCCTTTGTAATCACCTGATTATATTCTTCATCTGTGGTCACTGTAGCTGTATCCAGTTTGTTAAGACGAATGGTGAAAACGCTGTAAAAGGCATCTTTATCGAATCTATAATAATTGGCTCTATCAATTGCTTTTTGCTTACGCTTTTCATCAAAGGAAATCAAATCTTCGAAGAATTCGCCTTTGTATTTATTTTCAACTTCCTGCACGGATATGCGTTTTAAAAATTCAAGAGCCACAATACTACTGGTGCTCTCTAAGTAAAGAGCATCATAATGGTTCAAATCCCTTCTGACTCCAAATGTAACCAAATAGCCATATAGATTGTTTTTAACCATAATAGGAACCATCATGCGGTCAACGTCTCGACCATCGATATTAACCTTATCGTTAATGGTCTTTCCGAATCGAGATGTATAAACATTCGGTTTCAACGCCGTCTTCAAATGTTCTTCCAAGCTATTTTTTAACTCGTCACTGTCCTCAGCATCGTCAAGAGCATTTATTTCTTCAAAGTGATAATCCTTTAAAAAAACAGGGTTTTCCAAGGATTTAGAAAGAGATCTCAAAATATCGTTGATATTGCCACCTTTTAAAACCACATCCATAGTCTCATTATGCAAGGTTTCAACTTTTCGAATGACATTGGACTGTCTGTCAAAAATACCTTGGAATACAGGCATCATAATATCCGTAAACGGAACTTCATAGTCAAGCTCTATCAGTGGAAATTGACATTGATTAGCTAACTCAATCAACTCATTTGGAAGACATTCTAAATAGGGAAATATTTTAATGCCTATTCCCGAAAGATTCTTCGCACTACATTCTCTAATAAGATTTAGCTGTGCATCCAGTTTAGTTGTTTTGAAAAAATAGCCCGTGGTAAGAAGAAATTCTCCTTCATCGACCCAATTCAAAATATCTGGATCCGCCATGACATTCACTCGCGTCACCATTTTGTCTGCACCAGCAGCGCCTGCAAGAAGTTTCCCATTTTCAAGAGGCTTCATTTCTAAAATATCTCTAATTCTTATGCCCGTATCTTTCATACCTTCACCCTCATCCCATTGTATGAACATGTTACCCACTAGGTATATTATTTCTCTAATGGACACGAAATAAGCTTAACATATGAATTCTTTTTTCTCAATCCTTTTATTTGTTAATTTATCATAAATCATATTTTTGATTTTCACCCTATACCCCGAAAAAAGCAAAGAACCTGCCTATATACGGCAGGTTCTTTTAGCAATAAGTCATAAACCAATGGATTTGTCTTAAAATGCTTATATTTGAACATTTCTTCAAAGCTATATAACTAATCTACAATAAAAGAAGCTTCTTCAAAGGTAATCATGTTGCGGTTCATGGAAAGAGCTGCTTCAATAATTGGGAACATTAGCACAGCGCCAGTACCTTCACCTAATCTCATGTCTAAATCCAAATAGGGTTTGAAACCCAACTTAGCTGCAGCAATCTGAGCCCCTTTTTCCATAGACTTATGGGAAGGTATCAAGTATTTTTTTGTTTCAGGGAGAAGACTTTCAGCCAAAAGAGCTGCAGCCCAAGCAATATACCCATCGACTACAACAGGTACGCCATAGATTGCACCACCAACCATTACCCCAGCCATAGCGCCCATTTCACAGCCACCCACTTTCGAAAGGACATCCAAGGCATCTTCCGGATTTGGCTTAAGACGATCTACTGCTTCTTGAATTATTTTTGCTTTGTGTATCACTCGCTCCTGAGGCAAGTTTGCACCCATCCCAGTAGTCTCTGAGCTTGGCACGCCAGTTATTGCCGTGACCACAGCCGCAGAAGGAGTCGTATTGCCAATGCCCATTTCGCCTGCTGCTAATAAATTATAGCCATTTTCAACGCAGCGTTTTACCGCATCTATTCCCACTAAAAAACAGGCCGCCGCTTCTTCTCTACTCATGGCTACATCCCTATAAAAATTCCCAGTGCTGTTTCTTACCTTTGCAGGGTAAACCTCTGGGCAGTCAACTTCTCCCTCAATGGCAACATCATGAACTTTTACATCTACACCAAATGGTTTTGCCAGTGCGCATACTCCAGTTAGCCCTCTTGTCATATTAATCGCTTGAATTTTAGTAATATCCTTAGGCGATGTGGCAACCCCTTCAGCAATAATATCGTGATCCCCAGCCATGACCAGTACGGCTTTTTTATGAATTTCAGGATATAAACTTCCTTGTATTCCCGCCAATTGAACAGCAATTTCTTCTAAAACCCCTAAACTGCCTTTGGGCTTAATGAGCTGATCTACTCTTTCTCTAGCTTGTTTTGCCTTTTCTACGTTGAAAACTGCCTTTTTTGAAATTAATGTTTTTAATCTTGATTCATTCATAATGTTATTTCCCCTTTTCTATGCTCGATTGATGTGTTATCCTCTCTTGGAGCCAAAAAAGGCCCAAGATTTGCATAAAAATCAGATTACAAAACGCAATCTGCCTATACAAACCATGAACCTTACCATCATTCATCGGTTAAGCTGTTTGGCAGGTCTCCTGGCTAAAATGTTTGCTTTCGCACGGCATTGCACCTTCCCAGATTAACTCCAGTGGTATTTGCAACGCCTACACTCCTACAGTGGTGGGTCCGCTGACGCTTCACGTCATTCCCTATTCTCCCTTCTTCAAGGGCACCAAATGCTATATGGACTTCTACTACTATTCTAGTGATTTTTAGCCTCAATTTCAATGTCTTTTCGAAAGATATTGACAAGTTATTTTCAATACAATATATTTTATTTGGATATTTAGCTCATTAAAATTGTTAACCCATCGTTAGGACGTGAAAATCATGAAATTTATCACCGATAGTCCCTTGGAAACTACTCACCTTTGGATCAGAAACGCAGAGCCTACTGATCTATCATCACTTAAAGTTTTATGTAGCCTTTGGACCGACAAAGTTGACCTTGAAGGTCATGACTTCGACGCCGACTATATTGAAAGAACTTTTAATCACAAAGACCTTCCACCTATTGAAAATGCTAGTATAGAAGCCCACAAATTAAAGGTCATCTGCCAAAAAGAAACGCAAGAAATCATCGGCTTCTTCGAGCTGTATCATGGTTATTCTCACGAAAAAATGCTATGGATTGGTATGTTTCTTATGAATCCACAGTATCAAAAGAACGGTTTTGGCAGCGAAGTCATTCAAATCATTGAAAAAGAAGCGCTTCAGAACGCATATACCAGTATAGGCCTTGGTGTCTATTTAAAAAACTGGAAGGGTTTAAGATTTTGGCACTGCAATGGCTTTAAAACCATTCTGGGAATTCACGGCGATAAAGTTTATAGCGAAAACACCTTCGCCCTTATGGGACTTGAAAAAACTTTAGGCTAAATCCTTTAAATTTAACGATTACCGAACATAGAGCAATCTGTTCTAAAGTGCCTAAAAAAAGCCCGACCAATTGGTCGGGCTTTTAAATTGAGATTGCTCTCAATATGCGCTTATTTTAGTAAAACTAGTTTTTCAGAAAACTGAATCCTAGTAGTTACCTTGAGCGTGCATAGCTTCTGCAACTTTAACGAAACCAGCAATGTTAGCACCTTTAACAAGGTCATAACCGAATCCGTAAGTTTCAGCAGCTTCTTTAGAAGCTTTGTGGATGTTAGTCATGATAGCGTCAAGTTTAGCATCAACTTCTTCTGCAGTCCAAGACATTCTCATGCTGTTTTGTGACATTTCAAGAGCTGAAGTCGCAACGCCGCCAGCATTAGCTGCTTTAGCAGGACCAACGATTACGCCATTAGCGTGGAAGAAGTCAACAGCTTCGTTTGTACAAGGCATGTTAGCTGCTTCTGTAACAAATTTAGTACCGTTAGCAACGATTTTCTTAGCATCTTCAATTCTGATTTCGTTTTGTGTAGCACATGGAATAACGATATCAGCTTTAACGCCCCATGGTTTTTCACCAGCAAAGAAAGGTACGTTGTATTTTTTAGCGTAATCTTCGATTCTGTCGTTACCAGAAGCTCTAAGCTCAAGAAGGTAATCGATTTTATCGCCAGAAACACCAGCTTCATCAAGAATGTAACCGTCTGGGCCAGAAAGTGTAATTACTTTACCGCCAAGTTGAGTTACTTTGATTGCAGTACCCCAAGTTACGTTACCGAAACCTGAAAGTGCAACAGTTTTGCCTTCGAATGAAGTGCCGTTGTGTTTAAGAATTTCTCTTGTGAAGTAAGTTACACCGAAACCAGTTGCTTCAGGTCTAACTAATGAACCGCCGTAAGAAAGGCCTTTGCCTGTCAATACGCCATTCTCAAATACGCCTTTGATTCTTCTATATTGTCCATACATGTAGCCGATTTCTCTGCCGCCAACACCAATGTCGCCAGCTGGAACGTCTACATCTGGGCCGATATGTCTGTAAAGTTCTGTCATGAAGCTTTGGCAGAATCTCATAACTTCAGCATCTGTTTTACCATTTGGATCGAAGTCAGAACCACCTTTACCGCCACCGATTGGAAGGCCAGTTAAAGAGTTCTTGAAGATTTGCTCGAAGCCGAGGAATTTAATGATACCGATGTAAACTGATTTGTGGAATCTGAGGCCACCTTTGTAAGGTCCGATAGCGCCGTTGAATTGAACTCTGAAACCTCTGTTAACTTGAAGTTTACCAGCAGCATCAACCCAAGGAACTCTGAAAGTAATTTGTCTTTCAGGCTCTGTGATTCTTTCAAGGATGTTAGCTTCTACCCATTCTGGGTGCTTTTCGAGTACTGGAGCAAGTGAACCAAAAATTTCTTCAACTGTTTGAAGGAACTCAGGCTCGTTTGCATTTCTCTTTTGAACGTTTGCGTAAGCTGATTCAATGTAAGCTTTTACGTTAGACATCTAAACATCTCCCTTAAAAATTTAATTTATTTATATGTTAGTGATATAAATAACGCATTGAAATAATATTCAACAGATTGTTAAAATATTATTAATATTTCGAAATCATTGTAGCACATATATGACATCTCGTAAACCATATATCAGTTAAGAAAACTTAAATTTTTTACATGAATATTTACCGAAATGACATGTAACCTGGTCATATTTTCAAGTGCTTCTTTGATTTCAGTTTGTATCTCTGTTGCGGCTTGTATAATAGATTTACTCATTATTAAACATAAATCAATTTCCAATTGAATTTGTTCCTCATTCTTTTGAAAACGAACCTTATAAACTTCGAAAACCTGACTGTTCAAGGAGCAAGCATGCTCAATAATCTGCAAAATTACCCGATTGGCAATTGTAAATCTTCCTAAATAACTAAAAGTTGGGCGGACAATCGTCTTCTCACTAATTTCAGTTAAATGTTCACGTCTTCGAATAATGGTCTTGACTGAATCTAAAAAATAGCCACTAAAATCTCGCTTTACTTCAACAGTAGGAAGTGGAATTACATGCTTCCCATGTTTCATTCGACTTTCTTTCGCCAACTGGATTTCTTCAGCTGTAGAAATTTCGTTAATGTATATGTATTCATCTATATTGCCAATATCTAGTCTCTCGACAATATTTTGGACCATCCTATCTGATGTACCCACCACAAGAAGCTTATCTACATTCAAGCTAACAATTGCCTGTCTGACTTCATCTCTGTGTTCATCAAATTGGAAAATGGCACGCCTGACTGCTGCAAGTTTGGTTGCTTCCCGTTTTGCAGACTTTCCTGCAATTCTCTTTGTTTCACAAATCAACAAGCCGTCATCAATAATATATCGGATTCCCATTGTAAATGCAAGGTTCATCGCTTTATGACTCTTGCCAGTTCCGCTTTCACCAACTAATGCAACAATTTTCATAAGCTATACCTCACTTCCCATTGTAATTCGATTATAACAAAAAATCCAATGAATTAAATTTAAAAACTAAGTTTTTTTGTATTTTTTTTTCTGATGATGAAAATAAACTTGCAGAAATTACTAATAAATCAATTAACCAAGCGGTTGATGCTTGAAATTATAGCACCCTTTTCCCTTTATAAACCTTGTCTCTGCCTTTACTTGAGTAGGACTCAATTTCTAATTTATAATGATTATCAGTATTATAAACTTACTTTTTCATTATTTTTTTATATCATTGATTGTAGATACCATTCCCTTTGGGTATAATCTGCGTAGTGGTAAACCACACTAGTATCTAATTCTATTTGAGGAGGATTTTAAATTATGGCATACGTAATTAAAGACGCTTGTATCTCTTGTGGCGCTTGTGAAGCTGAATGTCCAGTAAGTGCAATCACTGCTGGCGCTGGTCTCTACGTTATCGACGCTGCTGCTTGTATCGATTGCGGCGCTTGCGCTAATGTTTGTCCAGTTGACGCTGCACAACCAGAATAGTTTACAACCAAAAAGACAGGTCATTGACCTGTCTTTTTTTATGGGTTTCATAATAAATTAAATGGATGATTTAACACCAAATGGTACCCTTGAGGGTTACTCTTCATATTTGTCGACGGTCAATTGATTGATTCGGCTGAGAAATTTCAAAATTGCCTTCTGCTCATTGATTGACATATCATTCATTACAAACTGCATCGAGTCCTCTTCAATCCTTTTAAAAATCAAAACCTGCTCTTTTCCTTGATCTGTAAGTCCAATGTAGGCTTTGCGTTTGTCAACCTCATCTTTCTCTTTATAAATCAATTTCCGAGCTAAAAGATTTTTAATCAGTGTATCAAAAATGCCCCGGTCCAATTCAATGACTTTAAGTAAGTCCTGAGTACTCGTACGCTGAGCACGATCCAGTTCATTGAGCAGTATCAGTTCAGAAAAACTGTTAAAATAAGCTGATTTCTCTAATTGTATGCCAGCCTTATCATGTTCAATAAATTTTTTCACCAAAATCTCTACCATTTTGAGTATGGATAGATTGTGATTCACCTTACCGTCACCCCTTGATGTCGATTTGATTTTGTTTGAGAATACTAAGGTCTTTTAACAACAACTGCTTCACCCATACCGCCACCGATACAGAGGGTTGCTAAACCTGTTTTTGCGTCTTGACGTTTCATTTCATGAAGCAAGCTGACGAGAATTCTTGCGCCACTGGCACCGATTGGATGACCAAGGGCAATTGCACCGCCATTTACATTAACCTTTGCCGGGTCAAGGCCTAATTCACTTACAACAGCAAGAGCTTGAGCTGCAAATGCTTCATTTGCTTCAATTACATCCAATTGATCTACATTTAGAGAAGCCGTTTTAAGGGCTCTTCTAACTGCTGGAATTGGACCGACGCCCATAACAGCAGGGTCCACGCCTGCAGACGCAAAGCCTGCAATTGTAGCCAGTGGCACAATACCTAATTCGTCTGCTTTTTCTTTGCTCATGATTACCAATGCAGCAGCACCATCATTAATACCAGAAGCATTGGCAGCTGTTACAGTACCGTCTTTTTTAAATGCCGGTCTGAGCTTAGAAATGCTTTCAAAAGTTGTATCCGGTTTAATGTACTCATCTTCTAGGAAAAGAATAGGGTCGCCTTTTCTTTGCGGAATTGGAACACCTACAATTTCTTCAACGAATTTGCCATTGGCTCTCGCTGCTGCTGCTTTTTTCTGACTGCCTTCAGCAAAGCGATCTTGAGCTTCTCTAGAAATGTTCCATTTTTCAGCAACATTTTCTGCTGTAATGCCCATGTGATAATTGTTAAATGCGTCCCAAAGACCATCATTAACCATTGGGTCATACATTTCACCGTTGCCCATGCGTTGTCCCCATCTTGCGCCTTTAAGCACGTATGGTGCCATACTCATGTTTTCTGTACCGCCTGCAATCACAATGTCGTTGTAGCCTGCCATGATAGACATCGCTGCCATTGAAACTGTTTTTAAACCTGAACCGCAAATCATATTGACGGTAATTGCTGGTACTTCATGTGGAAGACCTGCATTTACTGCTGCTTGTCTCGCAACGCCTTGACCATAACCAGCTTGGAGTACACAGCCAAACATCACTTCGTCAACTTGTTCTGGTTTTACATTTGCACGCTGAAGTGCTTCTTTAATGACAATGCTTCCCATCGTCATTGGTGTCACATCTTTAAGTGCTCCCCCAAAAGAGCCTAAAGCTGTGCGGACGGCACTTGCAATAACTACTTCCCTCATAATTTGTTTCCTCCATGTAATATAGTATAACCCCACCATATTTCATCTACCGATTTACATTATACAATAAGAGGGACTGGTTTTGTCCTGTTAAAAAAATAATTAACCAAAATACAATCTATATTGACATTATTCTGTTACTATTGATCCCTTTGAGTGCCATCGTCCAATTCATCTCTTATTTTAGTCTTTAACTGATTGATGACTTGATCGGTTTCTAATCCTTCGTTGGCATCTGCAGAAATGGTTACACCAATCACATGCCAGTGGTATTTTTGGTAATACTCCCGTTCTTCCGCATCTTGATTTAGGTATACATCCATTTTTTCTTTAAACCTTTCAAAACCTGGTTCATGACAAAATGGCAATATGCCAAAGAAACTGTAGGGCCCATAGTGTACAAATTCGTCTGACGCCCATAAGTGAGACCTTATATCTGCAAAGTGTCGTTCTGAAAAGGCACGGGTTTCCTGATCTCTTTTGTCAAAAACTAGGGCAAAAATCGTTAAAGGGTACTTCCCTTTTCTAGCCTTATATTTTTCAACCTTGAGCAACTCGTCAAAACCAATTTCATCTTGCTCGATAACATTATCGTCTTGGTCTCTTTCCAAATGAACGCCAACTTCTTCATGAGAAAAATCGATTGGACTGCTTTCTATTTTTTTTGCAGGCTTCACTTCCATCATTTCATCTAAAGCTTCTTCCGCAGATTTTTGTGGCACTATTCGTTTTGCGACAGAATGTTCAGTATCCAATATGCTGATGACTCGAGACCTAAAAAAGTCATCTTCAAAAGGCTTGAGAATATAGTCGGCAGCACCAGCCTGTATCCCCTTAATGAAATCTGAGCGTCGATTAGATGCCGTCAATATAACAATGGCTAGTTCTGGTTCAGATTCTTTTATTTTTCGAACCATATCAAACCCATTGGCAGCATCTGTCGCTACATCCATGATCAAAAGATTGATTTGGTTCTTATATTTTTGGAGGGCAGTATTCAATTCCATTTCATTTTCAACTTCAATAATTCTAACGAAGGAAGAAGCCAGTGCTTCTTTAATTCTCATTCGAACCAGCATAGCCCGGTCAAATAGCAATATTTGCTTCATAAAATCCCCACCCTTGTCGCTTCTACTTTTTACAGCTCATGACGGCAGTATATGCTTCATTTAATATATCTACCCCTCATTTAAGCAATAATTCACTTACAAGTAATAATTCAGGTCTAATGTTCTTAGATAAAGACACAAATATACCTGAATATTAAAGTAGGCCTTTGAATTCCTATATTTCTAACTCAATTGATATTTATTTCCCAAGAGGGATATATATATCAATATAATTTTTATAATTTTTCTACTGAACTTTATTAAAAAATAATTACGTCACCGTGAAGGAGGCTTACAATATGAAAAAACTAATTTCGACCGTTCTTCTATTATTGCTCATTGCCGCAGGCACAATGTCCCAATATGCAGAAGTGGATTCACGTAATATATTCACCCCAGAAGAGAGAGATTGGCTTCTTACGCATCCTGTTATCAGTGTTAGCCCTGACCCAAACTATGCACCAGTAGAATTTTTTGAAGACGGTACCTTTAAAGGTTTGTCGGTTGATTATTTAAATTGGATTGGTGCCACTTATGACATCCATTTTAATTATGTCTACTATGACTCTTGGTCACAGATCATGGAAGCTCTTAAAAATGGTGATATTCAGTTGCAATCAGGTATTATTAAAACCCCAGAACGGGATAAATACCTTAGCTTTACAGACCCTTATACCGATATGCCTTCTGTACTTATGGTTAGAAAAGATTTTAAAGAGCCCTTAAACAATCGCATCCTTTTCAATTATAAGGTGGGGTTAATTAAGGACTTTGCCGTAGAAGAATATATCAAAAATAAATATGAGCCTAAACAACTCTATGAGTTTACCAATGTAAAGGAAGCTTTAGAATCTCTTTCAACAGGGACTGTAGACGTACTGGTTCTCGATATTGGACAGGCTACCTATTATGTGAATAAAATGGGCTTGACCAATGTTATGATTACCAATGATGTGAAACTAGACTTCCCTATTAAGCTTAGCTTTGCTACAAAAAAAGACCAGTCTATTTTGACCAGCATTATGGACAAGGCTCTAAAAACTATCCCAACGGATTTACAGCAATCCTATGCCAATAAATGGCTCGGCATTGGGGAATTCATGGTTTTTGATTCCACCTTGTTAAATACCTTCTTAACCATTCTAAGCGCTCTCATTCTTCTGTTTTTAGTTGTTTCATTTTGGGTCCTTACCCTTCGAAAAAAAGACAATGAACTGGCCAAAGTCAATGCTCAATTGCAGGAGCAAATTTCTGCCTTGAATGAAGCTCAGCATCAATTGGTAGAAATGGAGAAGATAAGTGCTCTCAGCCGACTTGCCATCGGTCTATCTCATGAAATCAACACGCCAATTGGCAATGGTATTAGTATTATCTCCTACATTCAAACCTTAACCCATGAATTACGGGCTAAAATTCACGGCGATTTGGCAAATTTATCTGAAATTGCACTGCAAATCGATGAGTCTAGCGCCATTGCCCTCCGTTCCATGCAGAAAACAGCAAAGATTATTCAAGATTTTCATGCGGTTACAAACTATCAGTTGGATACTGCAGAAAAGGAAATTGATTTATCAAAAGAAATTGAACAAATTTCCACAATTCTAGCAAGTCACGAAACCATGAAAAGCAATCTTTCACTTCTTATTGAAAAAAATGTCCACACGGTTATGTCATACAATATATTGCTTCAATTGCTTAGTGCTTTCATGGAAAACAGCTTCTTACATGGCTACTCAAAGCAAGTCGGTTCTGTTAAGATTGAACTCAGTACAGAAGACAGTTGGATCACACTAAAATTTATTGACTATGGCACTGGTATTTCAGAGCAGGAATTACCAAAAATATTCGAGCCTTTCTATTCTACACAGAGGGGTACAGAAGAAAGAATCGGTTTGGGGCTTTACAATGTCTATAACATTGTGAATCACGTCCTTAATGGCAAAATTACAGCCACTTCAGACCCCATTAATGGCACCGTCTTTACCATTCAATTTCCTCAAATGAACATTTGACCCTCAATGCCTTTCATTGACCCTTCGTTGGGGCATTTGAGCCAATAGAAAAGACCTTAATTAAAATTAAGGTCTTTTTTCTATTGCACATCTCTGCGCTATAATTTTTTACTAAGCTTCATCTTCCTTTAAGAAATAAGTCAAAGTCAGCAGATTGTCAATCAAGTGTACATTTTCAACAATCACATCTTCCTCTACTCTTAAATCCACTGGCGCAAAGTTCCAAATTGCTTTTACGCCACTTGCAACTAACTTGTCTGCAACTTCTTGTGCCCCAGTTCGGCTCGTACATATGTAGCCAATATCAATTTGATGCTGTTCTGAAAAAGCTTTTAAATCGTCTATGTCCATCACTTCAATGTCATTGATATGAAGACCAATCAATTTTGGATTCGCATCGAAGATGCCTACCAAATTGAACCCCCACTTTCCAAAACTAGAATATTTGGCCAAAGCTTGACCAAGGTTACCCGCCCCAACGATCACCGTATTGTAGTTTTTAGTGAGTCCAAGAATTTTTCCAATCTCTGTGTATAGATCTTCAACCACATATCCAAAGCCTTGCTGTCCAAATCCTCCAAAATTATTTAAGTCTTGGCGAATTTGGGATGCAGTAAAACCAATGATATCGCTAAGTTCTTTAGAAGAAATTCGCTTTACGTCCTTCTCCATAAGTTCTCTTAAATATCGATGGTATTTAGGTAGTCTTCGAATGACTGCCATAGATATTTTTTCATTAGCCACATTATCACCCCATCCATATTTAGTAAACCACTTGAAATACCCCATGTTACCCACATGTTTACTGCTCCGATTATACCATTTGGCATTTTCCTCTGTCAATTGAAACCCCTACATTACCCTACATTTTTACCCAGTTTGTGAAGGGTTTAACCATCAATTCTCAGATGCACAGCATTTTCTTTTGTGCTATGATAAAAAGTGATTCCTAAAAGGATTCAAAACGTACGTTTGAAATGGGGAAAAATTGTGATTGCATTATCTGTAAATCAAGTCAGTAAAGCTTTTGGCATCACCAGTATTTTGGAAAACATCAGCTTTACCGTCTCTCAAGGAGACAAAGTTGGTTTAATTGGGCGAAATGGTGCTGGTAAGACCACCCTTTTTAAAATCATCAAAGGCGATTATACTGCCGATCAAGGCACTATCTATATGGCAAAAGGGGCAGAAGTTGGCTATTTAGAACAAGTCCCAGCCGCAGTAGAAGGTACAAGTCTTTACGAATACTGCCTAGAAATATTTAGGCCCCTCCTAGATATGGAAAACCTGCTTAGAACTTTAGAGCATGAAATCGCAGAGCTGAGCAAACATGGCACAGAGCCTTCTAAAACTGTTTTGGACCAATATTCTCATTTGTTGGAGGATTTCTCTCGTAAAAATGGCTACGGCTTTAGAAGTGAGGTTAGAGGCGTTTTAAAAGGTCTTGGTTTTTCTGAAAATGAATTTGAACGAAATATTGAAGGCTTGTCTGGAGGCCAAAAATCTCGGTTGGGCATTGGTCGTCTCCTTCTTAGAAAACCAGAAATTCTATTACTGGATGAGCCAACTAACCATTTGGATATAGATGCCTGCGCTTGGCTGGAATCCTACCTAAAGGCTTATGATGGCACGTTGATTATTATCTCCCATGACCGATACTTCCTAGACCAAATTATTACAAGGGTTTTTGAAGTGGAACAACGTCAGTTAACACCTTATACAGGGAACTACACCGACTATGTTCGTCAGAAGGAAGTTAACTTCGAAACGGCTGTACGTACTTATGAACAACAACAAAAGGAAATTGAAAAACAAGAAGAAATTATACGAAGATTTAAAGGTCATGGTACGGAGAAGCTCACGAAGCGCGCTAAATCCAGAGAGAAAATGCTAGACAAAATGGAAGTTGCCGACAAACCTATCCAATATACCAAAAGGGCTAAAATCCGCCTCAGTACTAGAATTAAAAGTGGAGAAGATGTTTTGTTTGCAGAAGAACTGTCCAAGTCCTATGGTGAAAAACATCTTTTCAGTCATGTGAACCTGAGTGCCTTCAGAGGAGATCGTATTGGCCTTATTGGACCTAACGGCATCGGTAAAACCACGCTGTTTAAAATGCTCATGGGAACAGAACCTTACCAGTTAGGGCAAATTCATTTAGGACATCAAGTTGAAATTGGCATGTATGATCAAGAACAGTCTAATTTGAACTACAGCAATGACCTCATCGAAGAAATTTCTGACGAAGATCCAAGGCTCAATGTTACTGAAATCAGAGGCATGTTGGGAGGCTTTCTCTTCCATGGCGATGATGTTTTTAAAAAAATCAATCAACTCAGCGGTGGGGAAAAAGGTCGGATTTCCTTATTAAAACTTATGATGTCGAAATCTAATTTGTTGCTCCTTGACGAACCAACCAACCACTTGGATATTGATTCAAAAGAGGCTCTTGAAGATGCATTGTCCTCCTATGATGGCACTATTATCACCATCTCCCATGACCGTTATTTCCTGAATAAAATTTGTACCAAAATACTCGACCTTACGCCTGAAGGTTCCACGGAATACCTAGGCAATTATGACTACTACAAAGAGAAAATCAGTTTTAATGCCTCTCTTGAAGAAGAACTCCCAGAGGCACCAGAAAAAACAAAGACCCAAGTGAAGGAAGACAGAAGGAAAGAAAAAGAACGTCAACAGGTTGAACGTCAGAAAAAACAAGGTCTTACCAGTGTTGAAAAGGAAATTGAAAGCCTTGAAACAGAAATAGCCGATATTGAGGCCATGATGTGCGACACCGCTGTCTACAGTGACCCAGTCCTCATGAAAGAGCTTGGTGAACAACTGGCACATTTAAAAACAACCTTGGACGAGACTTATAGCGCGTGGACACTCATGCTTGAGGAAATTTAATTACAAAAAAAAGAATAGACAAACCCATATTAACCGTTATAATAATAATGTAATTCCGTAACAAGGTTTGTATTTAAAGGAGGCATACTTTCAATGTTTGAAACTATCAAAAGAATCATTGAAGAACAACTTGGCATTACCGATTTAGAATTAATAACACTCAATACAAATATTCACGACGACCTTGATGCCGACTCACTGGATGCAGTGGAAATCATCATGACCATCGAAGATGAATTTGATGTAGAAATTCCAGATGATACAGCTGAAAAATTGAAAACGATTTCACAAATCGTCGACTACCTAGAAAAAGCTGTTAAGTAGCATTAGGAATAGCAATACCGTGATTTAGTGAATTAACGCTGCACAGCGTATGGTGCTAAGCGTATTTTTCAAATAACAAACATAACAAGCATAAAAAAGCATCTTTCCATAGTGGTTAGATGCTTTTTTATGCTCAAATATTCAAACTAAAAACTTATAAACAAAGATGAAGTTTTATCCCCATTTTAGTCCACATTCCAAAATAGCTATACAAGCCATTTTGAACAAGTTATCCACATTGTCCACAGAATACTCCACAATTTCGTGGATAATTCTGAATTTAATCTTTATTCATACTTATGCATCCACAGGTTCATTTTATTTATGAGACTGATAAGATTGCCCTATTTTCAAGTTCGGAACGGCATTTAAGTACTGGTCCGCAAGAATTCCTGCCTTATAATTGTAATACCCTACACAACCCACCATAGCGGCATTATCTGTGCATAACTTTAAGGATGGTTTATAGAAAGCCACACCTTTTTTATTGGCAAGATCTAGCATTTGTGCTCTTAAATAGCTATTTGAAGCCACGCCTCCTGCTAGTGCAATTTTGTCCACACCTGTAATGTCTATAGCCATAGACATTTTCTCCACCAAAACTTCCACCACCGCTTCTTGGAAGCTAGCAGCCACATCTTCTACCACAATCTCAATATTTTTCATTCGGCAACCATTGATGTAGTTTAGAACTGCAGACTTAATCCCGCTAAAACTAAAGTCCAAACTATCTTTTTCCAAGTAAGTACGCGGGAAACGGATTTTGGTTGGGTCTCCACTAGGGGCTAACTTGTCAATCATAGGTCCCCCTGGATAACCAAGACCCAGTGTTCTCGCCACCTTGTCATAGGCTTCACCTGAAGCATCATCCCTTGTCTTTCCAAGGACTTCAAAAGTATGGTAGTCCTTTACGTGAACCAAGTGAGTATGTCCCCCTGAAACCACTAAACAAAGTAGTGGTGGTTCCAGTTCTGGATATTCTATAAAGTTTGCAAAGATATGACCTTCAATGTGATTGACAGGTACAAGAGGGATTCCAAGGGAGTATGCTAAGGCTTTTGCTGTGGACATGCCTACAAGTAGGGCGCCAACAAGGCCTGGTCCATAGGTGGTGCTGATAAAGTCTAAATCACTAAAGCCATGGCCCGATTGGGCGATGGCTTCATCAATGATTCCACTGATTTTATCCACATGGTTTCGTGAGGCAATCTCAGGGACGACTCCACCAAACTTTTCGTGAATTTCAATCTGTGAATATATAACGTTGGAGAGTACCTCTCTACCATTTTTGACAATGGCAACAGAGGTCTCATCGCAACTGGTTTCAATTGCTAATGTCAGTAAATCTTTCATGTAGACTCCTTTATTAATACCTTCTAGGTCCACATACTGACAGTCTCAGGCACTATAGTCCTGTAGGTGCGCCTGACAATACGCCAATCCAAGTGAAGGCAACCATAAGAATGAATGGTGCAAGGGCAATAACCGCTGCTTTCCATGTTGAAACTTCATGTATTTTTTTTATGCCTATAACCGATACGACCAAATACCAGATAGTAAAGATGTTAAGTGCTGAAAGGGTAGCATAAAAAGGTGTTCCATATTTTGTAATTGGTAATAAAAGTGCTGGAGAGAAGCTAAAGCCTGCATTTTGGGTCATCAAAATAATTGGTAGTGAAATGACAGTGCCTAACATTTGAATTATGTAGGCATTGAGAACTAAAGAAACTGTCGTCCCAAAAGTGCCCTTCCCCGAAAAGATAAGAGAGAACAATTGAGATATCCCACCCTTAAAGATGGCTCCTAGAGGTGCGAGAACTATCCCGATGTACATTGCCGCAGTTACAAACCCGCTCATCATTTCCTTGCTCGCAGCAGCTTGATCCGCAGACATTCCTTGCCCTGCAAGAGCTATATCCGTCAATTGTTCTTTAAAATCCTTCATCAAGAAAGTGGCAATAAGGGTCACGACCCAAATAATCACCATAGGCACCATATAGTTCGGCTTCTCTTTAATGGACTCAATAGCCCCTGTTGGTGACACAATAATATTGATTGCTCTTTGGATTCCATTTTGGGGCTTTCTTACTTCTGTCGTTTCTTCCATTAATAATTCCTCCTAATAATTGTATTTACAAGACTTTGTCTATTTTTTGTCAGTATATTAAACAAATATTAAGAAAATCTTGCCTATACGTTAAGGAATTCTTAACGATTCACTTAAATTGGTATATTTGGAACGTCCGAAATAATTTCTCCATCTTTAAAAGTAATGATTCTCTTGGTCTGATGAGCAATATCCGGTTCGTGGGTAACAATGACAATGGTCACGCCTTCCCCATTCAATTTTTTAAAAATCTCCATAATTTCTAAAGTAGAGGCACTGTCTAAATTTCCTGTCGGTTCATCTGCCAACAAAATAGCAGGGGCGTTGACAAGGGCTCTGGCAATAGCTACCCGTTGTTTTTGCCCTCCCGAAAGCTCGTTGGGCTTATGGTGCATTCGGTCCTCAAGACCCACGCGGGTTAAAGCTGACTTTGCCAGTAAAATGCGGTCTTGCTTAGGCTTTCTTGAATAAATCATAGGCAATTCTACATTGTGAAGGGCATTAAACCGTGGCAACAGATTAAAAGACTGAAAAACAAACCCAATTTTATGGTTTCTCACATCTGCCAACTCCGCCTCAGTCATTTTCCCAGTGGATACCCCATCTAAAATATAGTCTCCTTCTGTTGGCTTGTCCAAACAACCGATAATGTTCATCAGTGTGGACTTTCCTGATCCTGAAGCCCCTATAATAGATACAAACTCACCTGTTTCCACGACAAAATTAATATTTTTAAGTGCTATGACTTGAATCTTTCCAGTATCATAAATCTTTGAAATACCTTCAATACGGATCATGTCCCTCACCTCTGCAATCGACTTAGCCCATTACAATCTTAAGTGAGTTCCAACCACATAATATTCGCGTCTTCTCTGTTGTCCTCATAATATGCCTTGCGGATGCCTGCAGATTTGAAACCCAACTTTTCGTATAAATAGATGGCCTTTTCATTTGATACCCTAACTTCAAGGGTCAAGCGACAAATATTACTGCCTCTAGCCCAATCCATGACCAAATCCATCATCATTCTTCCAAGTCCTTCACCCTGACGACTAGGTTCTATGCACAAATTGGTGATATGACCTTCATCGACAACCTTCCAAATACCACAATAACCCACAATATCCTCACCATCGACCATGAGGTGGTAAGTTGCCAGTTGATTGGTCAGTTCTGCCTTAAAAGCTTCGAGGCTCCATGGGTCTTCAAAACAAAGGTTTTCCAGTTCATGAACTCTGTCTAAATGTTCTGCTGTCATTTTGATTATTTTTTTTTCCTTATTTTCCATGCTTAGCCTCATAGGTGGTCTCTGCTTCAGATTTTCTAAGGTATTCTGTCGGTACAACGTCGTAGCTGACGGTCTGGTCCATTCTCTCAAAAGCCATTTGGGCCACAGAGCTTGCCCTTTGGCGGTTAAAAGCTCTAGGGGCTAGTATCAACCGTTCTCCTAGCTTTTCTTTAAAAACTTCCGCATATTTAGGAAGCCCATCTCCAACCAACATAATGGTTTGGTCTGTTTTTTCAAGGACTTCAAGCCATGCCATAGGTTCTACTGCTCGATCTGGCTCTATGGTCTTCATAACCCCTTTTTCCCACTGATATAAAGCGGTATAGACTTCGTTTTTTCGAGCGTCCATAATGGGGCAAATCAGACCTTCAAAACCCATAAACGGCTGACAAAGGGCTTCTAAAGATGACACTGCAATAACGGGAATGTTATGGGGCTGTGCCAGTCCTTTGACAGTGGCTACCCCAATTCTAACCCCTGTAAATGAGCCTGGTCCTGATGTAACCGCTAAATAGTCAAACTCGCTGATTTTAATTTCCAATGCTTCTAATAACATTTCCAGCATAGGCATCAATTTTTGCGAATGTGTTTTGGGATGGTTGATAGTAAACTCCCCAAGGAGCATTTCATCGGATAAAACCGCCACAGAAGCAACGTGCGAAGTTGTTTCAAATGCCAATATTTTCATGAATTCATCTCCTTTAAAATAGCTTTGATTCGAGGTTCAAAATGAGATTCACAATGGATATGAATGATTCTTTCTTCTGGATCTGTTGTGCCGAGGCGAAGGTCTAACCAAAGGGATTCCTCTGGCATGAGACTTGGAATTAAGTTGGCCCACTCTACAACACAGGCCGCCTTTCCAAAGAAATACTCCTCGTACCCAATATCGTATAATTCCTCTTCGTCGTTAATTCGGTACACATCAAAGTGGTAGAGGGGCACCAAACCCTTTGCCACATCTCCATCATATTCGTTAACAATGGTGAAAGTGGGGCTGGTAATATGTTCATCAATGCCCATTCCCTTTGCAATGGATTTGGTCAGTGTTGTTTTTCCTGCCCCCAAGTCCCCTGTCAGGCCGACAATGTCCCCCGCCTTAAGGCGCTCTCCTAGAAGGCGACCGAACTTCTCCATTTGGCTCTCATTTTCTATCTGCAAGACTTGGGATGGGGTTTCCTCTATTTTTAAACGCATAGCATCACCTCAATTATTGAAATTTCCATGTTCATTATAATATTAGGACATTAATCTTTTCCGTTTTATCTCATTAACCTTTTAATTATACACGAAACTAAAAAAAAGCTCAAATAGCCTAAATCGATGAAAATCTTCGATTCCGCTATTTGAGCTTGCGCTGTTTAATTCAATTTAATCTATGCTTCTCGGCTATAAACCACTTCACCGTTAACGATAGTCATAAGGACATCTGATTTTAATTCGAAAGGATGCTTACTCCAAACCACAACGTCACCATCTTTGCCAGCTTCTAGGCTTCCCACTCTGTCGGCAATGCCCGTAATCTCTGCAGGGTTAATGGTAATGGCTCTGAGGGCTTCCATTTCGTCAAGACCTGCTTTGGCCGCAAGGGCGGCGCAAAGGGACAAGTGCTGTAATGGAATAACTGGGGAGTCTGTCATAATGGCAATTTTAACCCCTGCAGCGTGAAGCACTTTAGGCGTATCAAAGGATTTATTTTTAAGCTCAAATTTGCTTCTGTCTCCAAAGGTTGGACCGATGATTGCAGGATAACCTTCTTTAGCAAGGTGTTCCGCTATTAAATGCCCTTCTGTACAGTGTTCAAGACTCAAGAGCACATCAAATTCTTTTGCAATGCGAATGGCACTGAAAATATCATCTGCTCGGTGTGCATGGGCTTTCAATGGAATTTCTTTTTTGAGAACGGGAATGAGGGCTTCCATTTTCATGTCGTAAGTGGGTAGTTTGCTCATATCCTCTCCAGCAGACTCTTTTTTAGCTAGGTATTCTTTAGCCGCAAACAAAGTCTTTCTGAATTCCCCAACAATGGCCAACCGTGTACCGGGTGACTTCTTCGCTTCCCCGTAAACGCGCTTAGGATTTTCCCCAAAGGCACATTTCATGGCCAATGGCGCTTTGATGATCATGTCGTCAATTCGGTCCCCGTGAGTTTTCACCGCCGCAAATTGTCCCCCTATGATATTGGCACTCCCCGGTCCTGCACAGGCTACGGTGACGCCGCCTTCAATGGCTTCTCTGAAATTAATATCCATAGGGTTCATAGCATCAATACCTCTAAGGTGGGGGGTGATTGGGTCTGTCATTTCATTGCCGTCTGCCCCTTCAAAGCCAATGCTGTCTTCCCAAAGACCTAAATGACAATGAGCATCAATAAAGCCAGGCATAACCACTTTGTCGGTGCAATCAATCACTTTTGCATCTTTTGGTGCTTTAATATTCTTGCCCACTTTTTTGATGAGTTTGCCTTCTAAAAGGACATCCATCACCGAAGGTTGAGCCTCCGTCATCGTATAAACTAAACCGTTTTTTAATAAAATCATTCCAATGCCTCCTGATTAAATTATTTTCACTTATAGTTTAATTTTTTTTAACGTACAATTCAATCGTTTGCTATAACTTTTTTTCACTGCTATTGCTTTTTCGTGGTATACTGAGTGTTTTTTCGTGGTATACTGACAGAAATTAACCCATTCAAATAAAAAATATTGAGGAATGCTTATGTATAAAGACAATGCCCTCCTTAAAGGAGGCGCTACAGCTCGTTTTAAAATTTACCCCTTGGTGGCTTTATTGATTTTCCTATCCATGTTCATTCTAGCTGATTTCTTGTCCAATCCCCTTATAAGTCTTTTTAATCAACTTTCTAGAGACGGGCAGGGTCTATTGGCCACTACAGGGGCTTCAACCCTTATAAATCTGATAACACCTTTTACTGCTATTATTTTAGTAGTCTTCTTCTGGGTCAAATTTATAGAACGGCGAAAGCTGTCTAGCCTAGGTTTTTTGGGTAGCCACATTTGCCTAGAATACTTCAAGGGTTTTGGGTTAGGCATTGGTCTTATAGGAACATACATAGTTTTCTCTTTTCTACTAGGAACGTTGAATTTCAGTCGTGTCACTTTCAACATTGGACTCAATGGCATTTGCCTCAGCAGCCTTATTGTCTTGCCCGGCTGGTTGATTCAAGGGGCTTCGGAAGAAATCATTACCCGTGGCTGGCTCTTTCAAGCAACGTCTAGAAAACATGTTCTGACGGGGCTTGTGCTCTCCTCCAGTATTTTTGCCCTACTCCATTTAGGCAATAGTGGCATGAATTTCCTCGCATTTTTTAATCTCATTTTGTATGGTCTATTCGCTTCAATTTATGCCCTTTATAAAGAAAACCTATGGAGCATCTGTGCTTTTCACAGCGCTTGGAACTGGGCTCAAGGTAATGTTTTTGGCATTGCGGTCAGCGGAAATGCTACCATCGGAGGGACTCTCGTCTCCGCGGGACAACTAAAAGGACCTGACTATTTGACAGGAGGTGCCTTTGGTGCAGAAGGTTCCGTCATTGTCACCGTTATTTTAGCGGCTTCCACAGCTTACTGTTTGTACCTGTCTTATGAAAAATCCAATAAAAAAAAAGTGGCCTGATTAAAGCCACTTTTTCTTTTTGAAGAAACCAACCATGCCTACACTGAGGGCAATACATACGACCCAGAATACAGGATAGCTCCATTTCCAATTGAGTTCGGGTAAATATTTAAAGTTCATGCCATATACCCCTGCCAAAAATGTAAGGGGTATAAAAATTGCCGAATACACAGTCAATGTGGTCATAATGCGGTTCATGCGATTGCTGGCATTGGATTGGTGCATGTCGTAAAGTGCCGTGACCAATTCTCTGTAATAGGCCAAAGTCTCGTTGATTTCTAGAAGCCGGTCGTTTAAGTCCAAATAGACTGGCCGATGTTCTTCTTTGATAAACTCTGATTCATAAACTAAGTTGCGGATAATATCTTTCATGGGTGACACGGCGGATTTGATTTTCATGATTTCTTTTCGAACGCGGTACAAATCATGAATATAATTGCCTTTGGACTGTCGCATGACCAAGGACTCAATATCATCCATTCGCTCTTGGAATTGATCGAAAATCAAGAAATGCTGATTGAGAATGCTTCCCATCAGGCTGTAGAGCAAATAGTCCAACGATCTGCCCCTTATGTTGTTGCGGTTGACTCTAAGTTTCTCCTGAACTTGTTCAAAGACAGGATGTTCGCCATGTTGGAAAGTATATAGACACTGGTCTTTGATCAAAATTGACATCTGATCTTTGATGATATGCTGAGTATTTTCCTCATAGCGAAGGACCTGCATGACGATGAAAATGCGGTTAACGTCAATTTCCACTTTTGGTAAATGGTCACCCTTTGTAATGTCTTCCCATGTTAAACGATCAATATCAAAAGCACGTTGAATCACTTTAGCGTCTTCTGCTCGACTCTCAAGAGGATCCACGGGAATGTGGACCCAGTGAATGCCTCCAGGAAGCATAATGATTTCCCTAGGAAATTTAAAAGGCCTTCGTTTGACTTCTTCGGTATTATAATAGGTATATTCTCCAAGCACTGGTTATCACCTCTATCTCCTAGACTTTATTTGCTTAGTCCCTTCATGGTCATAGAAATCTTTTTGCGCTCTTTGTCCACGCTGATGATTTTTACTTTCACCACATCGCCAACAGAAACTACATCCATAGGATTTTTTACAAATTTGTCAGCCAGTTGAGAGACGTGAACCAATCCGTCTGTTTTTACACCAATATCTACAAAGGCGCCAAAGTTGGCTACATTTCTAACCGTTCCCATAAGTTCCATCCCTTCTGCAAGGTCGTTAAACGACAATACATCGGAGCGGAATATAGGTTTTGGCATATCTTCGCGTGGGTCTCTGCCGGGTTTTTTAAGTTCTGCAACAATATCGGTCAGAGTAAGGACACCCACTTCTAGTGTTTCAGCCATTTTGCGAATAGCGTCTTTAAGCTGCTTGGTTTCAGTGTGCACCATAAGACGTTCTTCAATGTCGTTCAAACTGCCTTTTGCAAGGTCTTTAGGGGCATAACCAATAGTGGTCATCAGTCGTGTTGCCAAATCATAAGATTCAGGGTGAACGGCTGTATTGTCCAGTGGCTCTTTGCCTTCTCGAATACGGAGGAAGCCCGCACATTGTTCGAATGCCTTGTCTCCCAGTCTTTTAACTTTTTTTAGTTCCTTACGGCTTTTAAATCTGCCGTTTTCGTCTCTATAAGCTACAATATTTTTTGCAATGGTTTCATTGATCCCTGAAACGTATTTAAGAAGGGAAGGTGTTGCCATATTGAGGTCAACTCCAACGCTGTTCACACAGTCTTCAACGACATTTTTCAAGGTTTCATCTAAGTTCTTTTGGTTTAGGTCATGTTGATACTGGCCCACTCCAATACTTTTCGGATCTATTTTTACCAATTCTGCCAGAGGATCTTGAAGTCTTCTTCCAATTGAAATAGCCCCTCTAATAGAAACATCCAAATCTGGATATTCTTCAGTGGCCAATTTGGAAGCACTGTAAACAGAAGCTCCAGCTTCACTGACGATGGTATAGAAAACTTGTCTATCTAGGGTTTTCAAAAGATCGGCTACAACGCTTTCCGTCTCTCTCGACCCTGTGCCATTGCCAATGGAAACAATGTCCACTTGGTATTTTTCGATCATGGTTTTGAGGACCTTTTGAGATCCAGCAATGTCATTTCTCGGCTCAGTTGGGTAAATTGTAGCATACTCAAGGAGCTTACCTGTTTCGTCAAGAACGGTTACTTTACAGCCTGTACGGTAACCTGGGTCAATGGCAAGTACTTTCACATCCATAACAGGGGCTTGCATCAACAAGGGTTTCGTATTCTTTCCAAAGACAGAAATGGCTTCAATTTCAGCTCTTTCCGTAGCAATATTTCTAACTTCTCTTTCTATAGAAGGAAAAATCAAACGCTTAAGGGCGTCTTCAACGGCCATGACCAAACGTTGGTCAAAAGAAGGATTGGCTTTTGGACAAATCTGAGCTACCATCCAGTTTTGAATGGTTTCTGTGCCCACTTCAATTTGTGCTTTAACCCATTCCTCTTTTTCAGCACGGTTAACGGCTAAAATTCTATGAGAAGGCATTTTGCTAATAGGCTCAGAATAATCATAATACATTTCGTAAACCGATTGCTCTTTAGGCTTTGTGGCTTTTGTAATCAGTACACCATTTTTTGTGTAGAATTCTCGAATAAAAGTTCTGTATTCAGCGTTGTCTGAGAACATTTCCGCTAAAATATCGTTAGCCCCTTCAAGTGCCGCCTCAGCAGTTGGCACATTCAGTTCTTCCTTCTCAGCATCTCTATTGATAAAGGCTTCCGCAACGGCTAAAGCTGTAGAAGTTTTATCCTCAGTGCCCAGCAAAATCAAAGCTAAAGGTTCAAGACCTTTTTCTTTGGCAATAGTAGCACGGGTTCTCTTCTTTTGCTTGTAAGGACGGTAAAGGTCTTCCAGTCTTTGAAGGACACTTGCCCCCTGAATTTCAGCGCGAAGTTCCTCTGTCAATTTACCCTGTTCGTCTATCAAACGAATGATTTCAAGCTTACGCTCATCTAAATTTCTCAGGTATTTGAGACGCTCTTCAAAGTCTCTTAGGACTTCATCGGAAGCACCGCCAGTGACTTCTTTTCGGTATCTGGCAATGAAGGGAATGGTATTGCCTTCATCGATTAATTTAATAATTTCTTCAACCTGATTGATTTTCAGGCCTAATTCTTTGGCTAGTTGCTGGTTCATGGACCTCACTCCTTATCTATCTCCTACATTATACAAGATATTGGAGCAAGTTGCATGATTCTTATGTTTTTTCCCAGCCACCTAAGATTTTTAGCCAAGTGGTTTTCGATTTTAATTCCTCAAGGGCTTCTTGAACCACTTCCTCTGCCATAATGCCTTCAAAATCCAAATAGAATTGATACTCAAAGGGCAATTCCCCAATGGGACGGGATTCAATTTTGAGAAGATTCAAATTTCGTTTGGAAAAAAGGGTAAGGACTTCAACCAAAGTGCCACTTTGATGCTTTAATCGAAAACTCAAGCTAATAGCCTTTGCTCCCGCCAAAGTCTCTGCCCCCTCCTTTTGGAAGATGATGAAACGTGTCTGATTGAGGCCATAGTCGTTAATAGGACCTTCTATAATTTCCAGTCCGTGAAGAGCGGCTGCCATTTTACTGCCAATGGCGGCTGTATTGTCATTTAGAGACGCCAATTGTGCGCCGTGGCTAGAACTGTCTACCGCACTTTGACGCCACCCCTTATTATAAAGATAGGATTGGCACTGACTCAAAGGTTGATGATGAGAGTAAACCACTTCCAGTTTATCTAAATTCGTATCTTTCTTTGCCATCAGATAATGTTCAATAGGGCGTTTAATTTCGCCTACAATCTGTATGGGCATTTTCCCAAGGAGGTCGTAAACAGGGTAAATCGAACCTGTAGAAGAATTTTCAATGGGTAAAATACCGTAGCTACAACCGCCCTCCACTACCGCCGCCACCACTTCATCGAAATGAGAAAAGCCCTTGCCCTGACCTGCTATGAGGTTAGGAAAATAAACACACATGGCCTCATGGGTATAGGAACCCTCCGCACCAAAAAAAGCGACTTGGATTTCTGTTTCAGGTACGTCTTCTTTTTCTTTTTCTTCTTCTTTTTCTTCTTCTGCTGCTGCTTTGATCACCAGTTGCATGTCCTTGCTGGTCTTAAAAATTTCTTGGTAGACTTTTTCAACGGCCTCCCAATAATTATGATTGCTCACTTTATCTTTCAAGCCTTCCAACAACTTTTCCTCACGGCCTAAGTCGCTGATGGGCAGATTGTTTTCCTTTTTATATTGACCGATGGTCATGACCTGATCCATCCTTTTCTCTAATAGCATTAAAAGCGTTGCATCAATTTCTTCAATTGCCTGTCTTGCCTTCTCCATCTTCTTCACTCCTTATTGCCAAATAGTTTTCAGCTATTCCCCTGCTGAGATAAAATCAAATCCAGCAATACCACTGCCGCCATAGCCTCTACCACATGTAGGCCTCGAATGCCAATACATGGATCATGTCTTCCTTCAATACTAATTGTGACCTTATTCAGGTTCTGATCTAAAGTCTCTTGGGGCAATTTGATGGAAGCCGTTGGTTTAAATACCGTTTGAAACCTTACGTCAGTTCCGATGGTGATGCCCCCTAGAATACCTCCATTGTGATTGGTTTTGGTGGTCACTTTTCCCGAAGCCTCAACGAAGCTATCATTAGCCTCTGAGCCATACATTTGACCTAATTCAAAACCCGTGCCGAAGGACAGTCCTTTTAAACCTGGTATAGCAAAGAGTGCTTTTCCTAAAAGGCCTTCCAAGCTGTCAAAATCAGGGCCACCAAGACCAGCAGGAACGCCTGTCAACGTAGTTTCTATCACCGCACCTACTGAATTTCCAGAGACCTTTAAGTCTTCAAGAAGGGCTTCCAAATTCGGGTCGCCATTTCTACAGTTTGCCAAGGGACCTACCTGAACAAAGTGAGAGTGGATTTCAACACCTTCTTTTGCCAACCTTTGTTTACACAAGGCTCCTGCAAAAACCATGGGTGCTGTCAGTCTGCCTGAAAATTGTCCGCTGCCTCTATTGTCCCATGCGTTTCCATATTTTACAAAAGCGCTGTAGTCCACATGAGAAGGTCTGAATACCCCTTTCAAGGCGTCATAGTCCTTGCTTTTTTGCCCCTGATTTTCTATCAAGCCACAAAGGGGCGCCCCTGTTGTCGTGGTTCCCAATAAGCCGCTGACTATTTTTACTTGATCTGTTTCTTGTCTGTCCGTTACACCTTTTTGACCCCCAGGTCTTCTCTTTGCCATTTCTGCGTCAAGGGCCTGAACATCTATTTCAAAGCCAGATGGAAACCCACTAATGACCATACCGATGGCTTCTCCGTGGGATTCTCCGAATAGTGCTAATTCTAATTTTATTCCCTTATAATTGCCCATATACCCTGCCCCCTAACTGTGCGAAGTCTTCGAAAAATTTAGGGTAGGATTTATTAACAGCCTCCGCGCCCTCTATCACCACAGGGTGTTCACAGCGAAGGGCTGCTATAGCGGCTGCCATGACAATTCGGTGGTCCCCAAATCCGTCTACAAAACCTCCGAACAATTGCTTCTTACCTTGTATGATCATGCCGTTTTCCGTTTCTACCACGTCTGCGCCTAAACCTTCCAACAGGCTGACGGTACTCTTAATACGATCTGATTCTTTAATGCGCAGTCTGGAACCATTAACAATTTCTGTCTGTCCCTCGCTGAGGCTTGCCAGTACCGCTAATATGGGAATTATGTCAGGGCATTGTCTTGCATCAATGACCGTTCCTTTCGTTTTGGAGGGCAAGACCTTTACGCCGTCTTCTAACTTTTCTGTGTTTCCACCCATAGCTTCCACAATTTCTAGTATTCTTCTATCCGCCTGTTGAGAGCCTGATTTAAGGTTCAAGCAGTTAATTGACTCTTCACCGATTAATCCTGCCACAATAAAGAAAGCTGCTTGAGAATAATCGCCTTCAACGGTGCTAATTTGAGGCTGATAGTTTTGACCGCCCTTGACTTGATAACCCTTATCAGTCAATTGTTGAATTTCAATGCCGTGATTTTTTAATACTTCTTGAGTCAGAGCCACGTAATCTTCTGATTCCATGTTGCCTTCTATGTGAATTTGAGAATCTTCATTGAGTAAGGGAAGTGCCATCATCAAGCCAGAAAGGTATTGAGAACTTTCACCTCCTGTTAAGGTATACGTGCCTGATTTTAAGGTGTCTTTCGTGCTAAAAGGAAGAGCTTTGTTGTAAGTGTACTGAATACCCAACTGGTCAAAATTTCTCAAATACTCGGTGAGAGGGCGTTTCGGCAGTCCCCCTTCTCCATCAAAGGACTTTTCTCCCGTGAGGACCATGCCAATGGGAATGGTAAATCTTAAAGTGGAACCCGACTCTCCACAGGCGAAATGATAAGGCAAATTGGCCTTTTCGCCTTCGTTTAAACTAGCAAATTTTCTTTCCACGCCTAGGTTTCGTCCCTTTATATGAACGGTAGTCCCTTCTCTGAGAACTTCTGCGCCTAAAACTTTTACCACTCTCAACGTGGCTTCTACATCTTCTGAAGTTTGTACTTTATGAATGGTGCTGGTCCCTTCTGACAAGGCCGCACACAGTAAATGCCTGTGGCTCATGCTCTTTGACGATGGGATTTCAATACTGCCCCTTAGGGTATTTCCTTGAATGCTCACTCTGCTCACGCCCATACCCCCTCTGCAAATACGGCTAATTTTATAGGATCAATCTTTTCGCTGTGCCAGTTGCCCACTTCACAGGGCCATATGAGATCAATGCCCTTTTGGCTGTTCTTTTTATCGGCTTTTAAAGTCTTTATCCATGTTTCTCTTGGGTGTTTTAGCCCAGTGGGCCAAGTATCTAATTCATATTTAGACAGGGTTTCCTGCAAATGATTCAGTAGGGCGATGTCACCGCCTAATTCTCTTTGAGCAAATGCCGTTTCTGCAATCATTCCAAGGGCTACTGCCTTGCCGTGACTGATGGTTCCGTAACCGAGAAGATGTTCCAGTCCGTGTCCAAGGGTATGCCCGAAGTTTAAGACTTTTCGCTTGGCCTGTTCTTTTGGATCTTCTTCCACAACCTCAATTTTTATAGCGATGGCCTTTTCGATTGCCTCTTGCCACAATAGGGGTTCTAAGGTCTCGGGCAGACACTCTAAAACGCTGGCGTCTAGGGTGTAACCGTATTTAATCAGTTCACTGATGCCATTGTCCCACTCGGTTTTAGGCAGGGTTGCCAAGGTGCTAGGGTCTGACAACACCATAATTGGATTGTGGAATTGTCCCACCAAATTTTTACCCGATTGGCTGTTGACTCCCACTTTTCCCCCAACACTGCTGTCTACTTGAGATAAGAGGGTCGTTGGAATGTGAATGTATTGAATGCCTCTCATGTAAATGGAGGCGGCAAAACCTGCCATATCTCCTGTTACGCCGCCGCCAAAGGCGATGATCAAGTCATCTCTTTGTATCCCTTCTTGGGAGAGAAAATCCAAAATATTCATGACCGTTTCCATATTTTTATGTTGCTCCCCTTCAGGCAAGATCATGGCATGTATGAAGCAGTACTCTCCAAGAGCGTTAAAAAGGGTTTCGCCGTGATACTTCATGGCATTAGGGTCTGCTAGAACCACAACTCGGCTCACTTTAGCCGTTTCATGAATCAACTGACCTGCTATTTGGAGAATACCGCAACCCACATGAACTTTGTACGCACTATGGTTCAGGGTATTATGGGGGACTGTCAAGACTTCTTTATTGGTAATTTCTACGGCTTGCATACGTTATACCTCCTCAAAGGATCATTTCAATTCGTTTGGCTTTTGCCTCTGTTAAAAAGGCCTCCAGTCCGTCTACATCACTGTCAATCAGCATTTGTTTCACTTGTGACAGTTGGTTTTCAAAGGTTTCTAGTGCTTCTAACAAGTGTTTTTGATTGTAAAACAGGATATCTTTCCACACCTTTTCATTGCCCTCGGCAATCCGCGTCATATCCTTAAACCCACCTGCAATATAGGGCTTGAAGGTTTCTATAGGCCACTCTCCATTTGCCGTTAAAGCCGACATGAGAAGTGCTGCGCTAAGATGGGGCAAATGACTGGTTTTTGCCACTATGCTGTCGTGGGTATGAGGGTCCACCCACTTAGGGGTGCTTCCAATTTCCTGAATCAGATTTTCCAATTCCTTATGGGTTTTCTGGTCTAAACCACTGCCCTCGGTGAGAAAGAATGTAGCACCGCTGTAAAGATCTTTTCGACCGTACTTTGCACCACTTTTTTCCGAACCACACATAGGGTGACCGCCAACCCATTGGATTAACCTGTCCTTCGGTAAATGCGCCTTCATAATAGGAGCCAGTAAGCCTTTGACACTTCCCAAGTCCATGACCAAGGCTTTTGGCTTTATCTCCAAGGCGATATCCTTAATGAGACTTTCGTAAGCCCCTACAGGACAAGCCAAAATCACAAGGTCTGCATTTTCAACAGCGGCTTTAGGACTTAAACAAGGGACCATTTCCCTTAGACTTTCTCCTGAAGGGTCATAGGTGTGTACCTCATGATTTTCCACCAAGGCTTTTCCCATGGAAGCACCCATGAGTCCCAGTCCTAAAATGGCAATTTTTCTAAAGGGACCGTTGGCTGAGTTGTCCATGTTGGTTTGCACCCCTTCCTAAAATGTGGTGAATACTTTCGAGTTCTGTCATCAGTGCTGAGAATTTTTTAGGTTTCAAAGATTGTGGTCCGTCAGAAAGAGCTTCTGTTGGGTTATTGTGAACTTCGATCATTAAGCCGTCCGCACCAATGGCAACTGCCGCTCTAGACAAAGGTCCTACCATCTCCCATTTGCCTGTGGCGTGACTTGGATCGATGATGATTGGTAAGTGAGAAAGCTCTTTTACCGCCGTGACCACATTGAGGTCTAAGGTGTTTCTCATATGGGTTTCGAAAGTCCGAATGCCTCTTTCACAGAGAATGACATTTGGATTGCCACTTGCCATAATGTATTCTGCCGCCATGAGGAATTCTTCTAAAGTTGCAGATAAGCCTCTTTTCAACATGATTGGCTTGTTGATTTTGCCGACTCTTTTCAGCAAGGAGAAGTTTTGCATGTTACGCGCTCCAATTTGAATAATATCTGCGTATTCTTCAATCAATTCCAAGTCTTCGGTTTCCATAAGCTCGGTCACCACTGGCATTTTGTAACGCTCTCCAGCTTTTTTAAGAAGAATGAGGCCTTCTTCTCCCATCCCTTGGAAGGTGTAAGGCGATGTTCTCGGTTTGAATGCGCCACCTCTGAGTATATTAGCGCCTGCAGCTTTTACCGATGCGGCGATGTTCATAATTTGCAATTCGCTTTCGACTGCACAAGGACCAGCCATGACCACAAGACTTCCACCGCCAATGGCCACATCTTTCACTCGGATAACACTATCTTCTTGATTGTTTGTTCTTGCCACTAGGGGACACGCTTTGTTTACGGATTCTAAATTCATAATTAATTCCTCCTGATCATGTATTGTGAGTGGGGTGAAAAGCATTTTTTATAATTTTTTTGATTCGTTGCAGGTGCTAAAACTCGGTTGACCTTCGGTCCACCTTGTCGCTGCCGCGACATTTCAAATTATTGAGCAAGAGCTCTCAGTGTCGATAAATCGCCCCTTCTAGCTTTCCTCAATCCTTTGAGTTTTGGTTTTTGCGAATAAAAAAAGACGCTCTCGAGAGAGCGTCTTACATTCATCCTATTTGCCTAAAGGCAGTTAAGCTTCACTGGGTTATGTTCAATAACTCAGGTGTAAGTTTCTTCTTCGATTAAGTGTTCGATGAAATTTTCTGCATCTAAAGTAACCAACGCTAAAATAATACCAGCCTTGGCTAAAGAAAAAGAAATAGTTATTCAATTGTCGGCTGTTGCCTTTTAAGTCCAACAATGTATTCATCGTGTACACCTCATCTAATTTGTTTTGGGATTGGTTCTTTTAGGTTTTCACCACTATACTAAAAAAGCCCGACAAACGTCAAGGCTTTTTTTTTGAAAATTTAGATATTTTTTTGAATTTTCTTGCAAAATTATTTGAATAAACCCTCAGTCTCAAAAAGGATGTGCTTGGTAGCAACCAGGTCAATTGGTCGTTCTTCCCAAAATTGTTCGCTAAGAAGTGCTTGGAATATCAACATTTCTACGCCATATATACATTTTGCTCCCATGGCCCTTGCCCGTCTTAAAAAAAGTGTCTCATGAGGTTTATACACAATATCACAAAAAATTGTATTTTTATTAAATTTCTCTGGTTCCAGAGGGGTATGCTCTGTGTCGGGCAACATACCTACGCTGGTGGTGTTAATAATCAGATCGTAAACTTCACGCTTTTCTGGAGAATTATCTTCCCCTATTCTATTTTCCCAAGGCTTGTCTTCATAAGCGAAGGCCTGACTCTGAATACCGTAATTTTCCTTAATTTTTTCTGATAAGGTAAAAGCTCTGTCCTTGGTTCGGTTGAGCACATCGATCTTGGTGACTCCTTCCATGGAAAGGGCATGGGCTATGCCTTTTGCCGCTCCACCTGCTCCGACGATGAGGACGCTTAAGCCTTTCGGCTCTACATCTTGACTCCTTAAAGAGGTCAACAGCCCCAATCCATCGGTATTGTAGCCTTTCTTAATGCCATTTTTGACGACAATTGTATTGACTGCACCCATTTTTTCAGCGAGAGGGTCCACTTCATCCAAAAAAGCCATAACCGCTTCTTTATGTGGGATGGTGATATTGAAGCCTGTGTAACCCTTTAGAATTAAAGCCTCTAAGGCTTCACCTAATTGTTCAGGCAAAAACCTCAAAGGCTTCATATGTGGCTTCAATATCGTTATAAGCAAAACTCGTCTGATGAATGAGTGGCGATTTAGAACCTGTCACTGGCGCACCTAACAGTGCATATTGACGTTTCAACATAGCCTACACCTCATTTTTGAATTTTAACCACGCATTGATAAACAAATCTATTTCTCCGTCCATGACCACTTGCACGTTGCCACTTTCAGCCCCTGTCCGATGGTCTTTGACCAAGTTGTATGGGTTAAAAACATAAGAGCGAATCTGACTGCCCCAAGTGATTTGTGAATAATCGCCTGCGAGGTCGTCAATTTTCTCTTTGTTCTCACGCTCTTTAAGTTCTATGAGTTTTCCGAGGAGCATTTTCATAGCCGTCGCTTTATTGTTGTGCTGGGAGCGTTCATTTTGACAGCCTACCACGATTCCTGTAGGAATGTGGGTAATTCGAATGGCACTGTCTGTCATATTAATGTGCTGCCCGCCTGCCCCTGATGCTCTAAAGGTGTCTATTCTCAGATCTTTTGGGTCGATTTCCACTTCCAAAGACTCATCTAGTTCTGGCATGACATCTACCGAAGCAAAGGAAGTGTGTCGCTTGCCCGACGAATCAAAAGGAGAGATTCTCACCAAACGGTGGACCCCTTTTTCACTTTTTAAAAATCCGTAGGCATTTTCCCCTTCAATTAACAGTGAAACATCTTTAATTCCTGCTTCTGAGTCGCGAATAATGTCTAAAATACGGACTTTATAACCTTTGGACTCTGCCCAGCGGTGGTACATTCTGAAAATCATTTCCGCCCAGTCTTGTGCGTCTAAGCCACCTGTACCTGCGTGGACAGAGAGCATGGCATTGTTTCGGTCGTATTGACCCGACAAAAGGGTTTCTAACATCAGTTTGTCGATGGCCTCGTCAAGGCTTTTAATGCCCTCAAGAACCTCACCCTCTAAACTTTCTTCACCTTCGTCGAGTATCATGTGGGAAAGCACGTCCAGATCCTCTGCTTGACTGCATAAACCTTCATATAACTCAATTTTGTCTTTTAAGTTTTTGGCCCGTTTTAATATCTTTTGAGCTTCCTCTGCATCGTTCCAAAATTCAGTCTGCATGGATTTTTGCTCAAGTTCACTATGCACTGATCTCATCCGATCAATGTCAAAGTGAACCACCCAGTTCTGTCAATTTTGTCCCTAACTCTTTCAGGTCTCTCAACCCTTGTTCGATGGATAACAAAATATCACCTCTTTTCTAAAAACTCAACGCTTTTAGCTATCAGCCAAAAGCGTTGTTTTTTTGTATTAGTCGTTAGCGCCGCAGCACTTCTTATATTTTTTACCACTGCCACATGGGCATGGATCGTTACGGCCTACTTTTTCCTCTGTTTTTGTCAATTTTACATCACCGACTTCACTGCCCCCAGATTCGCCTGTAATGGTTGCCACTTGAGTTCTCGTCGTATCTGTGTTCATTAAAGCATGGAAGAGGAACTTAAGGGTATCTTCTTGGATGTTGAAGACCATTTCGTCAAACATATCAAAACCTTCTTTTTGGTAGGCTCTGACTGGATCTTCTTGTCCATAAGCTCTTAAGCTGATGCCTTGTTTAAGTTGTTCCATATCATCGATATGGTCCATCCATTTTTGGTCAACCACTCTGAGGAGAATAAATCTTTCAAGTTCTCTCATATTTTCGTCGCCAAACTCAGCTTCTTTAACTTCATAAAGCTGATGGGCAACAAATTTAAGTCTCTCGATTAATTCTTCTCTGCGTTCTACACCCTTCACAAGGTCTTGTAAATAGCCTTTTTCAAGGAATATTTGATGGAAATGTTCTTCCATTTCTTTCAAATCCCAATCTTCTGGGTAATCTGAATTGGCCGTATACAAATTCGTATTCGAATCCACAATTTCGTCTACCATAGAATAAATGTAATCTTTCAAATCTTCGCCGAGAAGTACTTTTTTACGCTCACCGTAGATAATACCTCTTTGTCTGTTCATAACGTCATCGTATTGGAGGACGTGTTTACGAATCCCAAAGTTTCTGCCTTCCACTTTCTTTTGGGCACTTTCAATGGATTTCGAAAGGATATTAGCTTCAAGAGGGGTTTCATCGTCCATACCCAACTTATCAACCATATCTTTAACCTTATCGCTAACGAAGAGTCTCATGAGCTCATCTTCAAATGACAGGTAGAATCTAGAAGAACCTGGGTCCCCTTGACGACCTGCACGACCACGCAGCTGATTATCAATACGTCTAGATTCATGGCGTTCTGTACCGATGATATGAAGACCACCAACAGCTCTCACTTCGTCGCCGTCTATATCTGTCGCTGCTTTAAATTTTGCGTAAATTTCTTCGTAAACAGATTTTGCCGCAATAACTTCAGGATCAT
>CAXXWB010000040.1:0-18214 GCA_963677505.2 uncultured Acidaminobacter sp. | reverse complement strand
TGCATTTTCAAGACTATCTGTCGTCGGATTATCAATAGGGAAATTCACAATTTTACTGGCATCAGAAAGGTTAAAACCACCAAAAGACATATTTAAGTCCCAAGGGAGGAACTGCACCACACCATCTTTTTCGTACAGATATAGTAGTTGTGATACATGCCGCCAGAGTAACTGTCAAGATTGACGGTAAAAGTATTGACGGCAAGGTATTTTTAAAACTTCACTTACATCCAGATGGTTTTCTAATGCAACACCTGTATCCAAGCTTTTCATGCATTTCGATTATTTTTACAAAATCGGAGTCGTTGGTTCTATCGGTGACGGCACTTTCTCTGAGTACGGTATAACTGGAAATATTATCATCGATGTATTTTAAATTAGAACCTTCACGGGCACTGGTTAAAGCCATGCCGCCACCTTGAGGCATTTGCAGACCGTCAGGCATACCATCCTCAGGTGGCGCTCCATTTGGAAGGACCCCTTCAGGCCACTCACCACCAGGTCCAGCGCCTTCTGGTCTCACGCCGTTCAGGGCCCGCCTACACCTTCTCCCCCCATTCCAAGGGTTTCTGGTTTATAAAGGTTTCCTTCTACAGAACTGAATTCTCTGTCCAAATAGGTTTCGTTAATAATCTCAAGGGCTAAAAACAAACCGTGGGTTTCACCATTGAGGGTAACGTTGGCAAAGGTGAATTCAGGAACGGCAACGCCCATTTCATCAAATAGGGAATAGGTAAGTGCCTCCTTCATATAGGTACTGTCGCTGATCATATTATTAAGGGCAATACTTTCCATGCCAAAACGAGGTTTGCCCATCAACAAAGGCATCAACAATCAAGGCGAAGGCTATATGCGGGGTACTGCCAGTAGAAGTTACTTGGCTTAAACTGGAGTTGCCCTTTGGCTTAATGCCTACGTTATAGAAGGTTTTGCCTCCAACCGTAACGGTACAACTGCGAAAGGTGTCACTGCTAGGGTTATCCAATAGCGCATTGCCAGTCGCTAGGCGCAATTTCAATGGCGAAGTCGCTAATGGCATTTTCCTTAAAAATGGTGTCTGCATAGCTATGTTCAAGAGTTGAAGCGTTTGAAGTAACTTGAAAGCTCATTTGAAGGTCCCCAAGAATAGGTGAGCCAAAGGGGTCGAGACAAGCATGCAGACCACTAGAAAAAATAGACAGTGGTTTTATAAATCGATTTGGCAGCATAATGCTCCCCTCCTTATGCCATGTAAGTCGCCATTATAGCTGACAAGAACGACTTGGCTAATATTTTCCATAGCGTTAAACGTATTGACGAAACTGGTGTCTTCTTTTTTGAGTAAGACTTCTATAGAAAGTTCGATCCCTCTGTCTGAAATCATAGATTTTGACTTTACATAGTATTTCTTAGAACTTTTTCCAACTAAGGCCATCGCTTCTTTTTCAGCGGTTTCATCGGCACAGGTGAGCATTAAAATATAAGGATTTTGAAGGCTTTCTCTGTTGATGAAAAGCGCCATGACAATGCTGATAAAAAGCGCGCCGAAGACAGCAAGGGGAATAAGACCAGCCCCTAAGACAATCCCTTCACTAATTGCCCAGAATAAGTAGGCAATGTCCATGGGTTCCTTTACTGCGGATCTGAAACGGACAATGGAAAGGGCACCGACCATACCAAGGGAAAGGACGACGTTAGAGGTAACGGCTAAAATAGTAAGGGTCGTAATAACGGTTAAAAACATAAGAGAATTGGCAAAAGAACCTGAGTACATAACCCCTTTATAGGTTTTCTTGTAAACCTGCATAATCAAAAGACCAATAACCAAGGCTAGGGTTAAGGCAATAAAGGTGTCAAGGGCTGAAAATTCAGTAATGGTGTTCAAAAAATTAGATTTGAAAATGTCACTAAAAGTGGTCAATTGATTTCCTTTTTCCACTGTAGCCGTAGTTGCAGTTGCTAAAAACATCATTTTGTAAAATCTCCTTTATTTTTAATTATTAATGTTGGTCGGATGAATCCTCTAACCATAAATTCGGCAAGCGGCATATTTGGAAATGGCACTGGCACGGCTTCGATTGGTTTGAACAAGGTCTTGAATAATGGCAGGTAAGAACGCATCATATTTTACTTCCATTACGGTGAGGGTATTGGGTATGGCCTGAGCACAGGGAAGTGATTTCTCAAATAAATCAGTGACGTGAATCCCCGACTGAATAAATCGGTCAAAGGTAACTCTCACATTCCCAGGTTTATAAATATAAGCTTGACGAACGTAATCAACAATGGTTTTAGGGGACAACTGAGTATTTTTCATATTGAAATACAATTCTTGCATCAAGGGTTCAGGGTGGAGCTGCATAAAGTCAATATCATTGTCCAAAATACGCTGGCACTCATCTTTATGAATTCTACAACTGACTTTTAGGCAAAGGCCGTTATCTTTCATCTTCTTTTCCAGTCGGATGAAGTCGGTATTGTGGTTGTACAATCGTATTCTAAATTTCTCCCTTTTATTGACACCGTTTATTTTTTCGTAGAGGGCTTTGTCGGTAGGGGTGTCAAAATAAAGACTGCGTATATGATAAGCACCAGTGGCGTCAGCGTTGGTGTCATGGGACATCATGTGCTTAACGCGGCTTTGAACGGCAATATAGTCAATATAGTCCAGTGCATATTTCAATTCGTGTCTATAGGCTTTTGCTTGAGAATCTGTTTTGGCGGACATACGTATGCCTCCTTTCTTTAAGTCCATTATAGGGAGCTAATCTGAATGGTAACTGAATATGGTGGCAAAAAAAAATACGATGTCAGCCTTTATAGACCGACATCGTTCTTAATAGGGAATACCTCTGTTAAAATTGAGGCAACTATTTTACTTTTGAATTTCCAAATCTGTAACAATTCCAAAGCCTTTATAGACTTTTAAGGTCACTAACACTTTTCCTGATTGAGTTGCTAAATTTAAATCAGCACCGCCATTTTCTTCAATAAAATAACGATCTATGCCAAAGTCAATATTCAAGATTAAGTCATCTTTTGAAGGCGATAGTCCTTTTAAGTAAGCGTATTGAATAGTCCCTTTTAAATAGAGCCCATTCTTTGGCGGGTTCATGGTGTAGCCAGATACTTGATAAATCTTCTCATTGACAGTAGGTGTTAACAGGGCGTAGATGGTTTCCCCTCGAAGACTTTCTTCCGTGTACTTAGAAGGAAGACCCGTTATATTACTTTCTTTGATTTCCAATTGATTCATGTCATAAAACAAGTCAATATAATCACCTCTAAACAAATCCGTAGGGTCAACCGGTTGGGTTTGAAGCTGAATGGTTTCACCAAACTGTATGGTCATAAGGGGCTTGATGGTCAGGCCTAGAAGGAAAAGAACAGGCACTAAGAGAGCTGCCAGTAAGAATTTATTGTTCATTGTTCAGACCTCCTTTTCGACGTTTTCGTTCAAAGGAATAGCCAAATCCTAGTAAAATTAACCCACCAATAATAAAGAAAATGGATTTTGGCAAGAAGTCGTAAGTTAAGTCCACATAGTAGCGGACAATAAGGGCACAAACAAGAACTATGGAAAAAAGTGAACCCTTATGAATGCGTCTGAGCAGATATAAGCCGAATAAAATAGCAAATCCAATAGCGGGAATGGAATATTCAATGCCCCTTTCAGAAAGATCCCAAAGAACAGGACTGGTCAGGCTCAGACCTGCAACGCCGAGTAGAATATTTCCGTGAATATATGGGGTTATTTGTTTTTGGTAAACTTGGAATAAGCCGAGTGCAAAGAAGATAAGGGCAATCCAAAGACCTTGAAGGTCTAAGTCTAAAGCACCAAAGAAAAGCCAGAACAAGCCAAAGGTATTGGCTAAGAATAAAATGCCCTGTTCCTTGTGACGCAGCCACAAAGCATAATAGGGAAGGCATACTAAAAAACCGTACCAAGGAAACTGATTGAATTCAAAGGTACTTGTTACGAGCCAAATCATGTATAGAACCAAGGTAAAGGCGCTAATGACTCGGTCTCGAGTTAAGAGCATGAGGGGAATAAGTCCCGTCGCCCATATGAAAAATGAATACTGTTCTGCAGAAGATAAATGAAACATTTGCTCAATTAAAAAGATTCCTGCACCGTAAATTAATGCACCCACGTAGAGTAAGGCAGATGACGTTTTGGGGTAATTTTCTTTAAGGAAATAACCAGCCAGATTAAATGCCACTAAGAATCCGATAATCACAAATAATTTTAAGGGTCTTGCCATATATTCCCAGTTGGAAGCGATAAAACTAAGAACGCCAAAGCCTAAAAGCAGGCTTCCAATGGCGGTGAGGACACGTATAAAATTAAATGCCTTAGAAGGCTCATAGCTGCTAATTAATTCATCTGCTTTTTCTTGAGAGAGTTGCTGATTGGAAACCCAATGGGTGAGGGCACTTTTTAAAAACGCATATTGCCGAGTGGTAACACTTTTAATATCCATGGTACATCCCCTTTCGTGAAGAAGAAAGAAAACCCTAAGGGCTTTATCTATCTTAACTATACCCATTTTTAAGGATATAGTGTTATAATTAAGGTAATTCTACATAGAAAATCGATTTACAAAATAGGTATGTTCAAGGAGGTTTTATTTGTGATAATGATCAGCGCCTGTTTGATCGGCGTCAGATGCCGATATGACGGAAACGAAGTTCCAAATGAAGATTTAGTAGAACTGTTTAAACAAGGCAGAGCAATTCCCATTTGCCCTGAAGTATTGGGTGGACTAGATATTCCAAGAGCTAGCTGCGAAATGGTTCAAAGAGAAGGCGTGCGGTCTATTCTCAACCAAAAGGGAGAAGACTGTACAGCTCAATTTAACGAAGGTGCAAGAATCAGCACAGAAATTGCCCTAGCGGCGGGTGTAAAACATGCCATCCTAAAATCCAAGAGTCCTTCATGTGGTTGCGGTAAAATTTATGACGGCACTTTTTCAAAGTGTTTAATCGATGGCAATGGCGTAACTGCCGAAGCTTTTATGGCCAATGGCATAAAAGTTTGGAACGAGGAAAACTACATAGAATGGTTAAAATAGAAGTGCTCTTTGCAATTTAGAAAATAAAAATAAAAAAGCTGTCACCAGTGGATGTATTTCCAATAGTGACAGCTTTTGATTTTTAGTCGCAAAATGAATAATGTATCTATTCTCTGTACTTGCTGATGGCACGGCAAATATCCCCATCAATGAGTTTGCTGAGTTTGTCAGCAATAATCTCAGGTTTTTCCTTGACGCCAAGTCGTAACCAGTCCAGCATCAAGCCTGCAAAGCCAAAGGTGTAGAATCGGGCAATGAAATGCTTGTTTTCCAAGGTGAGGGGCTGATCTCCCGCAATTTCATCTATGACGCTTATCAATAGGTCAAAGATCATGTTGTTTAGAAAAGATTCTAAATGATCGCGACCTAAAGAATGGAAAGTGCTGATACAAAATGCTCTATTTTGTTCTACGTATTGGAATATTTTTAGAAATCCCAGATGCCATGTGTCATAAGATTTGAAATCGTTAATGGACTCAAGGGCTTCAGACTTAAAGACCCAGCCCAATAATTCATAAATATCTTGAAAATGATAATAAAAAGTTTGTCGGTTAACACCGCAGTCAGCCACCAACTCTTTGACGGTAATGTGATCCAGTGATGTTTTAGACATGAGTTTTTTTAATGATTGAGCTAAAAGCTGTTTGGTGTTATTAGACACGTGTTTCACTCCTTGATGGTTTAACTATTCTGGCTTTCCAAAGTAATAGCCTTGAACAAAATCAACGCCTTTGGATTTTAAGTAATTAAGTTCCTCTTCTCGTTCAACACCTTCTGCAATAACTGCAACGCCGTTATTGTATTTTAGGTGAAGAATTTTGTCCAAGTAGGCTTGATTGGCAGGGTCGTGATCAATGTTCCTGACAATGTCCATTGCGATTTTAATAAAGTTAGTATCTAAGGCATGGTAGGCTTCAATGGTGGAAAAGCCTGTACCTACATCGTCCAGAGCCGTTTTATAACCTTGCTCCTTATAATAATTTAATATTTTTCTCAGGTGAGAATGGCTCTCAACTTTTTCGCTTTCCACCACTTCAAAGACAACTTTATTAACTTTTAAGTGAGAGGCTTTGATTGCTTCATCAGTGGTTTTTAGACATTCCTTTGGGTCATAAATCGCCGTTGGAATGAAATTCATAAACAAATGTCCTTGAAGGTCTTTGGCTGCTGCCGCATAGACAGAGGCTTCCCTGCACTGACGGTCTAAATTAAACAATAAATTTAGAGATTTAGCACTTTCGAATAAGGTTGTAGCGGACATGAGCCTACCATCTTGACGGATACCTCTTGAAAGGGCTTCGTGACCAAAAACTTCTAAATTGGATACTCTAACAATCGGTTGAAAAAGGGTTTTAATTTTTTGGGTTCTCAAGACTTCTAAAAATTCCTTTTGCCTAGAAAGCTCAAGCCAATAATAAAGATTTCTTGTGCGGTTAAAAAGGTCAAAACTCATATTTTCATGGGTTTCAAGAGGCAGTAGCATCAGTTCTCTGGTTTCAAGACTATTAAAGAATGAGCCTTCCCAAAGTTCGTCTAAGAAAAGCTCGAAACTAGGAATCATGGCAATTAAATGTTCTCCAGAAGTGCTGTATTCATACTTTAGCATTTTTAAAACTTTTATCATTTTAGGTTGAAGGTGATCGACTTCAGTTGTCATGTAAACGCGGACATCTTTGTAATCGTACTTTGGAACGTTAGTACACTTATGACATGTCATGGTAAGCGCCTCCAATATTTTTGACATATGGGTAAATTTACCCGATAATTGGTATAAAGCACAATAAACATTCTCTAATAGTACTATTATACCTAATATAAAAAGTTAAGAAAGGTGTTTATGATGAAAACGATTAAATTGGCAATTATGGGATTTGGCAACGCGGCACAAGCCTTTGCCACTATTCTGATAAACAAAAGAAAAGAACTTGAAGCAGCAGGTTTTGATTTTCAAATCACAGCCATTACCACGGGTAGCAAAGGCAATTTGGAAAATAGAGAAGGACTTGACCCTTCAATGCTTCTAAGCCATTTAAAAGAAAATGGAAATTTTAGAGATTTTCCAATGGGTTGTACACAAAAGAGTACTATGGAAATCATTGAAACGGGTCAGTATGATATTATGGTGGAGTTAACGCCCCTCAATATTTTTACAGGCCAACCCGCTATTTCTCACATTGAAACAGCCCTTAACCGACAAAAACACGTCATTACAGCTAACAAAGGTCCTATTGCTTGGGACTTTGAAAGATTGAGAGCCTTAGCAGAAAAGCAGGGGGTAGAGTTCTTATATGAAACTACAGTCATGGATGGTACGCCAATTTTTAATATGACAAGAGAGACGCTACCTTACTGCAAAGTTTTAGAAATTAAGGGCATACTCAATTCGACTACCAATTTTATTTTGGGTGAAATGGAAAAAGGTACAGACTACGAAGAAATTATGGCTGAAGGCAGAAGACGGGGCTTTGTAGAGGCAGACCCTTCTATGGATACGGAAGGCTGGGATGCAGCTGCAAAATTGACAGCGCTAATGAACGTTTCTTATGGGCGCCAATATGACCCCAGACCAAGTGAATCGACAAGGTATTAATGGCATTACAACGGCTGACATTCAAAGTGCAGCTGAAGACAATTGCAGTATTAAGCTTCTTTGTCATGCAGAGGTTACCCCAGAGGGTATAAAAGCTTCAGTAGCCCCTCAAAAGATGCCCAAATCAGAAATATACGCCAATATTGATGCAACTTCCTCCATCATCAGCATAAGAACGGATTTAATGGGAGAACTGTCTATTATTGAACACAATCCAGAGATTGAACAGACCGGGTTTGGCATTTTTTCTGACCTGATAACCCTTGTTGGCAGACGATGAGAACCCATCAGATTGACAAACGTTATTTGTACCTACGTGACGGTGGCAAGTGCTTTTTCTGTCATAAGCCTCTTAAGTTCGAGAAAGTGACCATCGACCACTATTTGCCAAAGAGCTTAGGTGGGACAGATGAAATATTCAATTTGGTCATCAGTTGTAAAGGTTGTAATGGGCAAAAAAAGAACATCATCCCTGAGAATGTAGAAAAAAAACACCTTGAATGGTTTATTCAAGGTGTGCTTGCTGGTAAAATACTTGCTGTAAGTCAATTGAAAATAAGCAATCAGGCACTAGACCAAACAGCTGCCATGGTGAAACATACTTATATCAGTGGTAAATATACAATTTTTGAAACCCTTAGGGAACGACTTTATGTGAAAGATAACAAAGTATGTCAAGTGGTTCCATTGGATCAATTCATTGAAGAAGATTGACTTAATCAAGAACGAGTTGATTGACTTTCATAATCCTAAGATTTGAATGAAGGGAGCGCGTTGCGTCTGAGTTGTTCTTAATACTTTCTGTAACGTCTTTCATGTAGGATTGAGCTGATTCTGAACTGTTAATTTGCAAACGACCAGCATTTTTTAAAAGCCCAGCGCCTTCAGAAGATATGTCTAAGGAAGCAGCTTCAGTTGAAACCGTAGAGACTGGATTTGAGCTAGTCATTGTTTTTCCATAAGGATTACTTGAATTCACATTTTTACTTTTGCTAATGGACGAACTGGTTTGAGACGCGACAACTTTCTGCGTCCCTATAGGATTTGCAGTAATAACGTTGATAGGTTGTGCTGTCACAGGAACCACCTCTTTTCTAAATAATTTAGCATATCTGTATTTATCTACTACCCTAAATTTGGGATGCTAAACACAAATAGCACATTTTTATCGTCAACTAGATTGTTAATTTTGGTTGACAATAAAAAGTCGGTGGTTTACAATAAGCCTTGTGTTAGCGAAGACAAACCTTTAGTGACTATAATTTTGGAGGTATCCCATTTTGAAAACCAGAGATATGATATTGATTTCATTGTTTGCAGCATTAACCGCTATAGGGGCATTTATTAAAATTCAAATCGGACTTGTACCCTTTACTTTTCAATTTTTCTTCTGTGCTTTTTCAGGCGTTCTTTTAGGCTCTAGAAAATCATTGATTTCGCAAATTGTATACGTAGGGATTGGCCTTATTGGCATTCCTGTCTTTACAAACGGCGGTGGTTTTACCTATATTTTTCAACCAACCTTCGGATATCTCCTTGGGTTCATTGCCTGTGGTTATACAGTCGGGAAGTTGACGGAAAACATTAAAGTTCTTACTCTTCCTAAAATGTTAGGTGCTGTGTTGACTGGTTTGATGGTCATTTATATCATTGGCGTACCTTATTTGTATATGATCGTAAAGTTATACATGGGTAAATCGGCATATACTTTTACTGCGGCAATCGTTTCAGGTTTCTTGCCCTACATTGTTCCAGACTTGATTCTAAGCGTGGTAGTTGCCACAACCTCTGTGTATATGCTACCAAAACTTAAAAAAGCAAATTTAGTATAATTTCTTTGGAGGTGCCTTAACCCCATGAAACGCTTTAAAAAGATATACATTGAAACAACAAATATATGTAACCTAGACTGTAGCTTCTGTCCTAAAACTTCTCGTAAGAAGGAGACTCTGTCTGTAGACGCTTTTGAAAAGGTTATAGAGGCAGTCAAATCCTACACGGATTATGTTTATTTTCACCTGATGGGAGAGCCTCTTTTAAACCCCCATTTAGATGAGTTTCTTAAAATTTGTGAAAAGGTGTCCTTGAAAGTCAACATAACCACCAATGGCACTTTGTTAGCATTAAAAGGTGGACCCTTACTAGAAAACAAAGCCCTTAGACAAGTGAACATTTCCCTTAGTAGTTTTGAAGCCAACGTAATTACAAAAGACATTGAAAGCTACATTGGTGAAGTTTGTGACTTTATTCGTAGAGGCGTTGAAGAAAGGGGCATCATTTGCTCTGTCAGACTTTGGAACATGGACACGGCGTCTCTAAAGGGTGAAAATCAGTTTAATAATGAAATTCTAAGACTACTAGAGAAAAATTTAGAACTGGAACAAGACAGTTTATCAAAGGGACTCCTTGAGAAGTCTAGTGTCAAAATGAGAGATAAGCTGTATTTGAACATGGCGGAAAAATTCAGTTGGCCCGACATGGAAAGCTCTCTTGAAAGTAAGTCGGTCTTTTGCTATGGCTTAAGGGACCAAATCGGTATTTTAGTTGATGGAACGGTGGTGCCCTGCTGTTTGGACTCTGAGGGGAACATTCCTCTTGGCAATATTTTTGAGCAAGATTTAGAATCGATTATTACCAGCCAAAGAGCGGTAGCCTTGTATGAAGGATTTTCCAATCGTCAGGCCGTTGAAGCCTTATGTCAAAAATGTGGTTACGCCATTCAAAAACATTCAGGTTGACAAAAGAATGCATTTTTTTTATAATCAATTTTAATTAAATACTCTGGCATTGTCGGAGAAATAACATCTATCAAGAGTGGTGGAGGGACTGGCCCTATGAAACCCAGCAACCGGCTGTAAAGCGAGGTGCTAAATCCTGCAGGAGGTATATACCGACTGGAAGATAGAACATGGTGAATTTTAGGCCTCTTCTGTATTCCAACGGAAGAGGTTTTTGTTTTTTGGCACAGGGACACGTAATAAAGATAAGTCCACGTAATAAAGATCAGTCAAGGAGGTAGGCAAATGGCACTGGGGACGGGCAAATGTATTAATAAGGATAAATTTAATGCAATAAAGAAGATTTTCACAGACAAACTCATTATATTAGATGGGGCAATGGGTACTGAAATTCAAAATTTAAAGCTAAGTGAAATTGATTTTCAGGGAGAACTTTTTAAAGATTTTGAAGTGCCCTTAAAGGGTGACAACGACTTATTGGTCCTCACTCAACCAGAAGCCATAAAGCAGATTCACAGGGCTTTTTTGATGGCAGGGGCAGATGTGATAGAGACCAACACGTTCAATGGGACTTCCATCTCCCAAGCCGATTACCATATGGGTCATCGGGTAAAGGCTATTAATTTTGAAGGGGCGAGAATTGCAAGGGAATGTGCAGACGAATTTACTGCTCAAAACCCAGAAAAACCAAGGTTTGTTGCAGGGTCAATTGGACCGACCAACAAGACTGCGTCTATTTCTCCAGAGGTAGAAAATCCAGGCTATAGAAATGTCACTTTTGACACGCTTAAAGAAGCTTATAAAGAACAAATCACTGCCCTTATTGAAGGGGGTGTAGACTTACTGCTTATTGAGACGATCTTTGACACCCTCAATGCCAGAGCCGCCATTTTTGCAGCGGAAGAAGTATTTGAAGACTTAGGCTTTGCCCTGCCAATAATGATTTCGGGCACTCTGACTGACAAAAGTGGTAGAACCCTTTCTGGTCAAACGCTACAAGCTTTTCTGGCTTCTATGAAGGGTGAGTTTATTATTAGTATAGGACTCAACTGTGGCTATGGCGCTGAACATTTATCTGCCTATATTCATGAGATTGCGCGGACGACGCGTCTTTTGGTCAGCGTGTACCCCAATGCAGGACTTCCTAACCCTTTGGGTCTATATGAAGAAGTACCGAACCTAACAGCAAAGTATATTGCTGAGCTGATTGATAGCGGTGTGGTTAACATCGTTGGTGGTTGTTGCGGTACAACGCCAGCCCATATTCAAGCCATTGCAGAGGTGGCAAAGGGCAAGGCACCTAGGAAAGCGATTGGGATTGAACCTGTAACGGTTCTAGCGGGACTAGAACCTTTAACTGTAGACAAATCGAGAAACTTTATCAATATAGGAGAGCGTACCAATGTATCAGGCTCCTTAAAATTTGCAAAGCTGATAAGGGAGAAAAAATATGAAGAAGCCCTGACTGTTGCCAAAGATCAAGTGGAAAACGGCGCGCAAATTATAGATATTAACTTTGATGACGGCCTTTTAGACAGTTTGACAGAAATGGAAACTTTTTTAAGACTGATTGCGGCAGAGCCAGATATTTCTAAAGTCCCCGTCATGATTGATTCTTCTAAATGGGAAGTCCTTGAAGCAGGTCTTAAAGCCATTCAGGGCAAATGTGTGGTGAATTCCATCAGTTTAAAGAATGGGGAAGAAGCTTTCCTTGAACAGGGAAAATTGATTAAAAGATACGGTGGGGCAGTTGTGGTAATGGCCTTTGACGAAAAAGGTCAAGCTGAGAATTTTGAGCAAAAAACTCAAATTTGTAAAAGGGCTTATCATCTGTTGACAGAAAAATTGAATTTCCCAGCAGAAGACATTATTTTTGACTGCAATATATTGGCGATTGGAACAGGAATAGAGGCCCATAACCAATATGCTCAGGATTTTATTCAGGCGGTGGCTTGGATTAAAGAAAATTTACCTTACGCCAAGACCAGCGGCGGGCTCAGCAACTTATCCTTCTCCTTTAGGGGAAATAACCCTGTAAGAGAGGCCATGCACTCCGTCTTCCTCTACCACGCCATAAAGGCAGGGCTAGACATGGCAATTCTCAACCCTGGTATGATTCAAATTTATGACGATATTAACCCTGAACTCTTAATAAAAGTAGAGGATGTCATACTTAATAAAGACTCAGAGGCCACAGACAGACTAATTGCCTTTGCTCAGACCAATGAAAGTACCAGTGCTGAAAGAGCAGAACAAGTACAAGCATGGCGCAGTTACCCCGTCTCTGAACGCATCAAGACCGCTCTTATGAGAGGCGATACTGAATTTTTAGAGCAGGACATTTTAGAAGTCAGAGAGAGCATTCCAAGTGCCCTTGAAATTATTGAGGGACCCCTTATGGACGGCATGAGAACGGTTGGCAACCTTTTTTCAGAGGGAAAAATGTTTTTACCTCAAGTGGTGAAAAGTGCAAGGGTTATGAAAAAAGCAGTGGGTATATTGATGCCTTTTATTGAAGCTGAAAATAAGGGGAAACTCAGTCATTCGGCGGGCAAGGTTTTAATTGCTACAGTTAAGGGAGACGTTCACGATATAGGAAAGAATATTGTAGGGATTGTTCTTCAATGCAATAATTTCGAAGTCATTGACTTAGGGATTATGGTTGCTACCGAAGACATTTTAGAGGCGGCGGCACGTGAAAAAGTAGATTTGATTTGTCTTAGCGGTCTCATAACGCCTTCCTTAGATGAAATGGTACACGTGGCAGAACAATTAGAAGCCAAAGGTTTTAAAACTCCTTTAATAATAGGAGGGGCAACTACTTCTAAGCTTCATACGGCCCTTAAAATTGCGCCAAAATACCGAGGGGGTGTCATTCATTCAACAGATGCCCCTAACGCTGTTCACTGTGCAAAAAGTCTGTTAGATGAAAAGAGAAAAATACCATTTCTAAAAGAAACATACGCAGAATATGAAAGGGTTGTTTCCGTAGCAGAAACCCATAAAACACCTCTTGAAAGCATAGAAACTGCCAGAAAAGCTAAGCTTGAATTGGCGTTTAACAGCGAAACCGTTAGAAAACCTAAACAGTTGGGCGTCATTCCAATTGAAAATACAACCGTTGAAGAGCTAATCCCCTATATCGATTGGACCTTCCTAATGACCGCATGGGATTTAAATAAGCCCTATCCGTCTATTCTCAATGACCCAGAACAAGGGGAAGTAGCCCAAAAGCTTCATAAAGATGCCGTTACGTGCCTTGAGAACTACAAGGATCAGTTGAAGCCGAAAGGTGTTATTGGTCTATTTAAGGCTGAAAGTTTAGGCGATGGGATTCGAATTTATGCAGAACAGGAAGTCGATTTTGAATTCTTCAGACAACAGAAAAAGGGAAGTGAAAGCCTGTGTTTGGCAGACTTTATAGCCCACCAAAATAGTGGTAAAGAAGATTACATTGGTGCCTTTGCCGTAACAGCGGGGACAGAAATTAAAGCTTTATCCGATCAAATAGCCTCTGAAGGGGACGACTACACGGCTATATTGTTGAAGAGTTTGGGCGATCGTCTTGCAGAAGCTTTTGCAGAAAAACTTCATGAAAGTGTGAGAAAGGACTATTGGGGTTATGCACCAGAAGAATCTCTGAGCAAATTTGAACTTTTACAGGGAAAATACAAAGGGATACGACCTGCCATAGGTTACCCGTCCTTAATTGATCATGCTGACAAAGTGAAGTTGTTTGACTTGTTAAGCGTGGAAAAGCACACAGGTATCTCCTTAACGTCTAGCTACATGATGGAACCTAGTAGCAGTATATGCGGTTTTTATTTTGCCCATCCTAAGTCCAAGTATTTTGATTTGTACCATATTGGAAAGGATCAGGTGGAAGACTTTGCCAGAAGAACGGGCAAAGTTATTGCTGAAATAGAAAAAAGCATAGGCACAAGAATTAAATACTGATTAGCCCAGAAAGAAGGTACGCTGTAAGAGCCATAACTTCTCGAATGTATACCACGGGCATTATATAAGCATCAATGGGGGCGTGTAGGGAGTTGCTCTGGAGACCACTGGCACGGGCAACTAATTTAGCTCTAAAAATATGAAAGTTATTGGTGGTAAAGGCAGTCTGATAATCTTTATCAAAATACTGGTCCAGCAATTGCTTAGAGAATTTAAAATTCTCTAAAGTGCTGGTAGAACGGTCCTCCTTGATAATTTTATCTTGGGGGATTCCTTTTTCTATAAGATACCTTTCCATGGCAAGGGCTTCTGAAATATCTTCTCCAGGGCCTTGCCCCCCTGAGACCACCACAACGGTCTTAGGATTTTTTTCAAAGTAAGCAGCGGCAGTATCTAAACGCATTTGCAAGACTCGGCTGACTGTTTCGCCGTGAATACCAGCACCTAGAACGATGATTGCGTCTTCCTTATAAGTTACTTCATCTGTTTGACCTGACACAGCTAGGAAGCCAATACAGGTGATGAACAGTAAGAAGCCTGTAACTGTGAAAGTATAAATCCATTTTTTCCATCCTTTTTTACAAGCTTTGTGAATGGGGTTCCAAAAAGCACCCCAAACAAAGCAATATACCCCAAGGAAAATGGTTCCTATAAGACCAATATTGAAGTTGAGAATTCTCATTAAAAATAGACCATTTAGAATTAACGCCCCACCTGCGAGACAAAGTATAATACGAATAGCAATTTGAATTCTTTTCATGACGAGAAGTCCTCCTAATTTGAACTAACCCTATTATACCTCTGGATACACTGCCAAATAGATTACTTTTTATTGTCAATTTTCATAATTGCTTGGATTCTCATAAAAAAGTGTTTAGACTAGTAATAGCTTAGACGATTAAATGCCCCAAAACAATTTAGGAGGACCAAAGTATGAAAAAACACATATCTATAATCATGGTGATCATGATGGTGATAAGTTCCATTTCTGTATCATTTGCAGGGACCAGCGAACCAACGCTAGCGCAACAAATTGACTTAATTATTAAAGACAACATTAAAGCCAGCCAATTTAGTGGATCTGTCTTGTTGGCGGAAAAGGGAAAAATATTATTAAACAAAGGTTACGGCTATGCAAACCTTGAATACAATGTGCCGAATAGTGCCAAGACAGTCTATCGCCTTGGTTCACTTAGCAAGCAACTTACTGCCGTTGCCATTTTAAAACTTGAAGAGCAAGGTAAATTGAAATTAACGGATCCGATTTCTATGTATGTTCCAGATTTTCCAAAAGGTGATAAAATTACTTTGGATATGTTGTTGCACCATACTTCTGGACTGACAGATCAGACCAAACATATGGGCTTAACGAACGAAGAATTGACCAGAGTGAGTCATACCCCAGCCGAATTGGTTGAAATGATTAGAAGAGAAAAATTGGGTTATGAGCCTGGCAAGAAATTCTTTTACAGCAATCACGGGTATATACTTCTTGGATTTGTCATTGAAAAGGTATCTGGCATGACTTACTTTGATTACTTAAAAAAAGAAATTTTAAACCCATTAGGGATTAGCGGTATTCAGTACGATAACAACAAGACTATTATACCGAACAGAGCCGAAGGTTATCAGGTGGTAGATGGTAAAAAAGTCAAAGCAGATTGGATTGATATGAGCAATCCTTTTGCGGCGGGTGGACTTCTGGGAACCACTGAAGCTTACTTGAAGTGGCAAAGAAATTATAACAATACTCAATTATTAACAAAGACCTCTTGGGAGAAATTCTTTAAAACAGGGGTAAAAACCAATCGTACTGAACTGATAGATGAACATTATGGCTTAGGCGTTATGTTGACAGCTTATAAAATGACATCTGGTAAAATTGCAAAAATAACTTATCATACGGGTGGCGTCAATGGGTTTAGAGCTTTTCAAATCCATGTAGATGTAGTGGACTTGGATTTAATTATTTTGTCCAATAATGAATCCATTGATTTAGAAGGCTTATTATCCCAAATGATATTTGTATTAACAGGAGTACTTTAACAGGAGGGTTCCATGAGAGCTTTTAAAACAGCGTTAGCGGTTTTAATCTGTATAATTTTATCGTCTTGGGTACCTCATTTATCGCCATTTTTTATGAGCTTGGCTGCCATCATCACCATGCAAATGTCGACTTCTGATTCTTTAAAAATGGGCAGAGCGCGGATTATCGGCACGGCTATGGGGACTGTTATTGGCTTAACCTTTGCTCTCATTCAACCCGACAATCCTATTTTGAGCGCCCTTGGGGTCTGGCTGCTGATTTTGATTATGAAACGTTTGCAATGGAATATGGCCATTCAAATATCGACTTTTGTTTTTTTAGCCATAATGGTCAACATGAATGGACATGATCCTTTCGTTTATAGTGCATCCAGATTTATTGATACATTAATAGGGGTTATTATTGGTATATCTATTAATTACTTTGTATTTCCCTATAATAATTTTAAGAATATTCAAAAGCAGACAGAAGAACTCGTCAAAATGATGGAAACCTATATGGTCCCTCATTTAGAAGCTGACCTAAATAAAATGAAGCCTAAAGCCATTGAAGAGCTTTCCGAAATCAGACTTAAGGTTTTGGCACTCAGAGACGAACTTCAGCTCTATAGAGATGAAGCCCAAGTTAAAAAAAGGGACAGAGGCGTGATTCAGCCCTATGAAGAACAGTTTGAACTCTTATGGGATATTTTTGAGCACATGAAACACTTAAACCTGTTGTCACAGGCTATTCAAAAATCCGATTTAGACAATGATGGGCAAACCGATGAAGACGCCAATGTCCTTCTTCAGGAATTGTTTATTGTCTACAGATATCATTTGAATCAAATTGAAATGGACTTGAATATGAAAAGAGAATTTGAGTAGGAGAGTTGAAAAGGTAAATGTTATTCCGAAACCAGTCGAAAGACTGGTTTTTTTGTTGTGTTCAATTTAGAAATGGTAAATATTTTCGTTGACACTGATATATAAAATAAATATTATATAAAAGGATTCAAAATTAATACATAAATTGATTAAATTACATAATATGAAGATAATTGAAAAAATGTAAAATCTGCAAGTTATACAAAAAGCAGTTATATGAAAAGTCTCCCCAAATTAAAAAATAGCAGTTTACACTGTTATCCATAAAAACTACAAAACAATAAGAAGGAGCGTGACATTTTGAGAAGGAAACTCAGTAAAAAACTAATGGCATTAACATTGATTTTGTCTATGTTGATGCCATTCCTGCCACAAACTGTTCAGAAGGCTTATGCTGAGGATGGGGGGTATACGAGGTATTATAAGTATGAAAGGTATAACTATTTGGATTATAAGTTGGTTTTTCAAGCTGAAAGTTGTGATCGTGCAGTTTCAACTTACTTCAAAGCAATAAAAAGAGAAGGCAATAACATAGTTGGAGTTAATCCAATTCAATTTGTAACAATGACATACGATTCAGAGATAGCTTCTAATGGTGGTGTTCTTTACTATTTAAGCAACAATACCGTGTACGCAGTTTATAGAATTTATGAACATGAAAACAGTAGGGGAAACAGTACTATATGGCATTGTTGGAAAAAGTACGAAGTAGATTTTAATCAAGTTACTCCACTAGAAAAACTCTACGATCTCATAGCACCTGAATCCCAGTACCCAGTCAGTGGAGTCTACAATGGTTCTTATTATCTAAAAAAAGATATGATTACAATAGCACCCACACTCACCATAAACCAAGCAGAAAATACAACTTATTCTAAAACGACTTCAATGAATATCAGTGGGGTCTTCAATGTTGCTGATAAAGACCGAAATGTAGGCGTTCGCTACAGCATAGAAACTCC
>CAXXWB010000039.1:0-124318 GCA_963677505.2 uncultured Acidaminobacter sp. | reverse complement strand
TCAGCCAAGAACAGTTATCGTTAATGGGAAGGTATAAAACATCAGCTAAATTTCCCAAAGAGAGAATTGAAACCTGTTGGGCTGCTGCCGCTTGTTCAAATACTTTTCTTAAAAGAAAAGTATCTTCTAAAAGTGTCATGAAGCTTTGAACGCTTTTGTCGCCGTAGACTTCAAAGAATTTGTTGTCTCTCAATAGGGTGATACCAATCCCTGTCAATAAGTGAAGGGTCTTTGCGTATTCTTTCATCTTCTCTATAGAAGAATTTTCTTCTGTAGAACTTAGTTCAATCATAGGGACCTCATTTCTCAAAACCAATCAGACGTGACCAACTTCAAAGTATCACAAGTGAATATCATTATCAACACATTATTCCATGACATTTCCCATTTTAATCATGTATAATAGAAATGAAACAAAAACGTAAAATAACAATAGCATTGTTATTTGGATAACAATAGCAATGTTATTAGGATAACATTGTCATTGTTATTGCATATAAAAAATCAGAGGGATAAGGTGATTGAATGAGTAAGAGAAGTCGATGGCCCAAAGTCGCAGACAATCTCGTATTAAAGACGATGCCTAAAAAAACGAGATCCACTCAAGTCAGTGGTGAAACTGGTGAACCAACCGTTCAAAAGAAAGTGATTGTTTTATCTTTTGATTCCCTTAGTGCTGAGGACTGGCCAGTTTTAAAACAATATCCTAATTTCAATAAACTGATTGCCAATGGGGAATACAGTCGTCAAGTGAAGAGCGTTTATCCTTCTCTGACCTATCCTGCTCATGCCAGTATTTTGACGGGGAAAATGCCTAGAAAACATGGCATTGTCAGCAATACCAAACTTCAACCTATGCGCATTAAACCAGACTGGTTTTGGAAACATAAAGAAATTCACGGGAAAACTCTTTTTTCTGAGGCAAAAGCTAAAGACCTTAGTGTGGCGTCAATCCTATGGCCAGTCAGTGCTGGGGCACCTATCCAATTCAACATGCCTGAAATATTCCCAAACCGCCCATGGCACAATCAAGAGAGCATTTCTCTGTTGTCGGGTAGGAAACGCTATCAACTTCAAATGAATGGACGTCATGGTCATATCAGAAAAGACCAGAGTCAACCTCAACTAGATAATTTTGCCCATGCTTGCGCGTTAGATACCCTTAAAACCTATCAGCCCGACATGCTTTTCGTTCATTACATGGCCTTAGATACGGCAAAACACCAACATGGGTCAAGTAGCAATGAGGCAAAAGAAGCTATCAAAAAGCTAGATCAACGTCTTGAAGACTATTTCAGGGTCACCAAGCAATTGGGGATTTTAGAAGAAACGACCTTTGTTATTTTTGGAGATCACGGTTCTAGAGACGTACATTCTGTTATTCGGCCCAATGTCATCTTACAAAAAGAAGGTTTTCTCTCGGCAGAGGAAAACGGAAAAATACACCATTGTGACTATGTGTTTAAGTCTTGTGATGGTTCAGCGTATCTTTATCACAACAATTTGCATAAGATCAAACGTGAGCTGATTCGGCAAGAAGTTGATATTATTCAGACGGCTATTGAGAAATTTAACGAAAATTTCTGTGGCATTAAAAAAATTATGTCTGGTCACGAAGCTGGATATGAAGGTGCGGACAACAACGCTTTGTTAATGTTAGAGGCTGAGGCGGGCTATTACTTCTTAGATGATTCCTTTGGTGACATAGTTGAAGGCATTGACGAAGAAAAAATCGGTACGGACCATTGGCTTAAAGCTGCCCATGGTTATCACCCAGATACAGAGCGTTATAACAGCGTCTTTTTTGCCTTTGGAAATTCAATAGAAAAAAAGGAAATTGGCGAAATTCATCTGATGGATATTGGCGTCACTATTGCGGATCTAATGGATTTAAATTTAGGTGAAACTGACGGAAAAGTAATATATTGATAATTATAAAGACCCAATAATCAAATGATTGTGCAATTAATGCACTTCTTTTGATTTATTGGGTCTTATACGTTAGATTGGACTAAACGGATTTAAATTAAAGAATTCGATAAGAGAAATCACAATCTCGAACATAATGAGTACAATAATCATAATTTCTAGTTGGTTGGCCCGTTTGTGTTGGGTAAAGGTTGTGAAGACTTGTACAATGTCCATGAGGGTTTCAGCCTTCATTTGGACTTTGCTGTAGCGTTCGTCAAGTTCAAAGAGGTGGGACATGCTGTTGTATAAAGTTTCGGCATTTTCCTGATTCCACGTGATATCAGGTTTATCTAGAATCATAATAGAAGAAATGGTATTGTATTTAAAACTGAGTATACGTGCAGAGATACTGGCAATTTTTTCATCTCGGACACTGAGCTGTCCAGATTGCATGGCAGTTATGACCAGTTCAATTTCATCTAATAGAACTTCAATGTCATTTTCAATCTTTTCTAAAGCAACAGATTTGGCAAGGACAATAGAGATAATTTCAATTTGGTAACTGCCGTACTCTGTGGTAATCATGGATTCATTGCTGAAGTGAGCCTCTTCTTCAGGAAGATTGGTCTTTTCGTGAATTTCCAATTGGTAGTCGTCTGAAAAATCAAAAGAGGGTGATTTAAGACGGCTTTCAAAACCTGAAAGGTAGTTGAGAAGATCCACCATTTCATGATGTTGGAAATTAACAAAGACCAAGCTACCAAAGGCGAATATATTGACATATTTATCTTCGGGTTCTTTGAGAACCCCTTTTAATTGCTGAGAACTCAATCTTAAAATATCTTCCCATTCAAACTTTTTCTTAATGCCAAAATGACTGGCAATACGATTTAAGTTGATTTCATTGCATATGGATATGGCCTTAAATGTAATTGTTGTCATAATTATACCCCCTATGCTTTTTCGAATAGATACCCTGAACTTGAAAGAATATTTGCCAAATGTTAAAATAAATGCTTCTAATGTAGTTTCAATGGTTATATATACATTAGTATAACAGGTGTTAAGTGAGGTGCAAACATGAAGAAAATAGAAATTCTGATCGTAGAAGATTCCATAACACTTTCGACACAATTAAAAGATTTGGTTACTTCCTTAGGCTATGTTTGCATAGGTACTGTCAGTAATGGCACCGAAGCAATTGAAAAGGCTTTATTGTTGCGTCCAGATGTTATTCTTATGGATATTTGGTTGGAAGACGACATGAATGGCGTTGAGGCCGCAGCTGAAATTACCAGACAAATGGACATGACGGTTATTTTTTTGACAGCAAGCTCAGACCTGTCTTTGATAGAAACTTTAAAGCTCAGTAAAGGCAGTAGTTATATGGTAAAACCAGTAGATCCAGTTGAACTTCAATTTAATATTGAACTCAGCTTGGCAAAATTTGATTCTGAGCAGCAAATTAAAAATCAGCAGAGATGGCAGGAAGCTATTTTAGAAAGTGTTATAGACGGAGTCATTGCTGAAGATGAATTTGGAAAAATTAATTATATCAATCATCCAGGACGTAAGCTTTTAGATATTGGTGAAACCTATAAAGGAAAACAAATAACCGATTACTTTAGAGCCTTTGATAAGGAAACTGGCGAGAATATAACCGATGAACCTACTAAAAATAATGTAGAATGCCAGATTGTAACCCATATGGAAAAGCGATTTTCAGTGATTATGAAAATTGCCAATATTTCCTCTAACGACGGGATATATTTAGGAAGGGTTGTCACACTGACCAATATAACTGAAGAGTTAGAACTCCAAGGTCGTGTCAACTATCTTACCTTCCATGACAGCATGACAGGACTGTATAATCGCAATTATTTAGATGAAGAAATTGACAGACTCAATACCACAAGACAACTGCCAATTACTTTAATAATGGCAGACCTTAACGGACTCAAAATTTCTAACGATTTGATGGGCCATGATGAAGGCGATAACATTATTCGCATGACTGCAGATGTTTTAAGGAATGCCTGCCGTGCAGAGGACATTATCGCAAGAATCGGTGGAGATGAATTCCTCATCTTCCTTCCGGAGACCGATAATAAAGAGGCAGAAATCATTTGCCAAAGAATACAATCCTCTGCTGAAAGAAGAACGACCAAATTAGGAAAACTCAGTATAGCAGTAGGGTACTGCACAAAGACTTATGCCGGTGACAACATTCGACTTTGTATGAACCGAGCAGATGAAGATATGTACGCAAAAAAAAGTATTATGAAGCGGACTTTCTTTGAAGAAACTTTCCAGTATCTTTATAAAAAGATGGCAACCCATCCCTTTGAGGGATTCGCCTTTACTTCAAAGGTTAAGTTGTTGATGACAGAAATGTGTCTTCTAGACCATGAAATGAGTCATTTGGTCAAAGAGGCCATTATGCTCAGCGAAGTTTACGATATAGGCATGCTTTGTCTAGATGATGAAATATATTCTTTGAAGCTTTTAGATGAAGACGATCGAAAAGTGATTCGAAGACATTGTGAATCTGGAGCAAAAATTGCAGACATGAGCCACCAATATCAATCCATATCCAAATACATTCTCTACCACCACCATAGATATGATGGCATGAACACCACAGATGGGATTAAAGGCGAACTAATTCCTGTTCTTTCTAGAATGCTTGCTGTTGTGGACTCGTATATAGCCATTACCAGCGATCGCGTTTATAGAGATCCTCTTAACGCCAAGCAAGCGGCCAATGAGATAGCCAAAGGATCTGGCAATCAATTTGACCCTTGGGCTGTGGACTTGTTTTTCAAGGTGCTAAATAAGCTAGACCAACATTAAAAAGCGTTTTTTCAAATAATGCCTTGACTTTTAAAATGAGCTAGGTATAATAAATATTGTGCTAATTGATGTGGGGTTATAGCTCAGCTGGTTAGAGTACTTGCTTGACATGCAAGGGGTCACTGGTTCGATTCCAGTTAGTCCCACCATTCTTTTTCACAATAATTGTATACTTAATTTGTTATTAGGGCGTGTCTGATCTTTGAATCAGGCGCGTTTTTTTATTGGGTAATTTCTTGTTAGGTTCAAGTGGTTTGGCTAATAGAGTGCCTAAGTTTTTTAACATAGTCTATTTAAATAGGTTATAATATTTGGTGAACTGTTTTGCTTATGAAAAAGGAAATGAGACAATATAAATTTGTGGGAGGAAAGTATGAATTTTAGTATTCCAACCCTTCTGGTAGCTGTCTATGCAGTCTATTGCGAAGGAACGATACAAAAGACACTTAAGGCTTATAAAGAGGGAGAAGTACTCTATTTAAAACTGATAGATATTAAGTTCAGATTCCTTGCTTATTTTATGAATACTGGGATTGCTCTATTCAATCAGTGGACAGGAATCGATGACTATTTGTTGGCAGGCCTATTGATATTTTCCATGCATATCATAGCCAATATCACAAAAATTGTGGTGGAGAAAGAGGGCATCATCATAGGAAACACTAAAATAAAACCAGAAGATTTTACTTTAATAGAATTAAAACCCTCAGACGGAAAGAAGGCAAAATTCACTTTTACTATGGTAGTTCGAAAGAGGTGTTTACAGAAGGATCTATACTTACCAATTCATGATATGGAGCCTTTAAAAAAGGCGCTGATGGCATTTAAGCCTACTAAAAAAGAAAATTTGGGTATAAGTAAGAAAAATAAGGGACAGGAGGTATAAAGGAATGGAACGGATTTATATGGATAACGGCGCAACATCTTACCCCAAAGCACCTGGCGTTGCCGATGCAATGAGCAACTTTATTACCAATATTGGTTGCAATGTGAGCCGTGGTGCTTATGCAGAAGCGTTTGAGGCCCAACGTGTTATTTTAGATCTCAGAGAAATGCTCTGTGAACTATTTGAAGGCCCAGATCCTAAAAATGTTGTTTTTACGATGAATATAACTCAAAGTCTTAATATGATCATTAAGGGGTTTCTGAAGCCAGGTGACCACGTTCTTATTTCCTCGCTTGAGCACAATGCAGTCGTTCGTCCTCTTCACCAACTTCTTGAAAAGGGAATTGAATACGATTTAATGCCTGCTGATGAAGAAGGGACAATATTGGTAGACCAATTAGATGCGTTGGTAAAACCCAATACAAAATTGGTTATTTGCACCCATGCCAGTAATGTGTGTGGAACTGTGAATCCTTTAGACAAAGTTGGCGAGTTTGCAACTAAACACGACCTTTGGTTTGTGATAGATGCAGCTCAGACGGCTGGTGTTCTACCAGTCTCTATGAAAAAGTTTCAAGCGGACGCCATTGCCTTTACTGGCCATAAAAGTCTCTTAGGCCCTCAGGGTGTAGGTGGTTTTGTCATTACGAGCGAATTTGCAAAAGAACTGGAGTCTCTTATTGCAGGTGGCACTGGCAGCCATTCAGAGTCTGAAGTTCAACCGGAAATGCTTCCAGATAAGTTTGAATCGGGGACACCAAATACCGTAGGTCTTTATGGCCTTTCGGCAGCTCTTAAGTATATTAAAGAAGTGGGCATGGACAAAATTCATGAACATGAAATGACCTTAACGGCAAGGTTTATCGACGGGTTAATAAATAATTCAGGCATTCGCATTGTCGGTAAGAAAACCACGGACAATAGAACGGCAGTGGTCTCTTTAGATTTTATTAACATGGACAATGCAGAAATCAGTTACTATTTAGATAAGAATCACGGCATATCCACACGGGTAGGTATGCACTGTGCCCCTCATGCCCATAAGCATCTAAAAACTTTTCCACAGGGAACGGTGCGATTTAGTTTTTCATATTTTAATAATTTAGAAGACGTGGATACGGCAATAGAGGCCATTAGTAAACTGATGGGAATGCTTTAATATTAGGAGGGCTCATGGATAGGATTGGGTTTATTGGCACTGGCAATATGGCTAGTGCAATGATTCACGGTATGATGTCAACAGGAAACTATGTACCTGAATCTGTTGTTTTATTTAACCGAACCGCATCAAAAGCGGAGAAAATTGTAACTGAATTTCATGGAATGAAAGTGGTAAACTCTGAAATGGAAGTTTTAGCGGGTGCTAAATACATACTCTTAGGGGTTAAACCTTACCAATATCAAGACTTAATCGAAAAAATCAAGGATGCAATGACACCTGAACATGTTGTGATAACCATTGCGGCGGGTATCAGCATAGAAAATGTCAGGTATTGGTTCGGGGATGATGTAAAAATTGTGAGAACCATGCCCAATACCCCTGCTCAAGTGATGGCGGCAATGACTGCAGTTACTTTCTCTGACAAAATTGAAATTGAAGAGCAGACATGGGTACTTAACTTTCTCAAAAGTTTTGGTGAAGTAGAAGTTATCGACGAGAAATTAATGGATGCTGTGCCTGCCATTAGCGGGTCTTCACCAGCTTACATGTTTCAAATGATCGAAGCTATGGCAGATGAAGGGGTTCGACAAGGTTTTCAAAGAGATCAAGCCTATCGTATGGCGGCACAAGCCATGATGGGGGCTGGTAAAATGGTTTTGGAAACGGGTCTGCATCCTGGTGTACTTAAAGATCAAGTAACCTCTCCAGGCGGTACTACTATTGAAGCTATAAAAACCCTTGAGGAAAATGGTTTTAGAGCCGCTGTAATGCGAGCAATGGCTTCGTGTACCCTAAAAGCATCACAAATGGCTGGCAAAAAGTAAAGAACAGAATCTGAGGACTCAGTAAAGCAGGCCAAGGAGACTGTATCCACTTATTTAGATGATTTAAAAGCAGGTCAGTTTGAAGCTGTAAAAGCCCTTTCCGGCTTACCACTAAATAAATAAGGTGTTTATACCCCCTCAGTCTGCGGTATAGGAACAGTAATCAAGTTTCTTACGAATGATGAGGGGGTCTTTTTGTGAAGATTGGCCAGTATTACAAAAAACTTGAAGAGCAAAGGGTTCTGTGTAATCTATGCCCACATGGTTGTATCATTCCAAACGGTGGCGTAGGACGGTGTCGTGTTCGTGAGAACCATGACGGTGTTTTATATGCCAGTACCTATGGTTGCATTTCCTCATATGGGGTAGACCCAATAGAAAAAAAACCCTTATATCACTTCTATCCTGGGAAAAAAATAGTCAGCTTTGGAAGTTTTGGGTGTAATTTGAGTTGTCAATTTTGCCAGAATTACGAAATTTCACAATGCATAGGTGAATCGGTTCACACGACAGCGCAAGATCTTGTCGATAAATCTTTAGAGGTACCTGACACCATTGGGATTGCTGCAACCTATAATGAGCCAAGCATTCAGTTCGAGTTTCTTATGGATGTGTTTGAATTAAATAGCAAGTACAATAGAAAGAATGTCATGGTCAGCAATGGCTATATCGAAAGGAGTCCTTTATCAGAGTTGGCGTTGGTCGTAGATGCCTTTAACATCGATTTGAAGGGTTATAGCAACAAGTTCTATGGAGAAATTTGTGGTGGAAAACTAGAGCCAGTCCTTGAAACGATAGAATACCTCTATGACAGAAGTCATCTGGAACTGACATTCATGTTAATTCCAGGGTTAAACGACGATCCAGGCCAAATGGCCGCCATGTTTGAAAAAATCGGATCCATTTCCAAAGAGATACCACTACATATTAGCAGGTATTTTCCAAACTATAAGCTGACCTTGCCGCCTACAAGTTATGAAGCTGTGATAGAGGTCCAAGACCTTGCGAGAAAACATTTGGATCATGTGTATGTGGGCAATGCTCCAGGAATAAACAATGAAACCATCTGTAAATCCTGTGGATATTCTTTGATAGAACGGAGTCAGGGAAGTATAAGCTTGCATTTTCAAGACAATCGATGTCCAAGTTGTGGGAGATTTCATCATATTCGTTTCGATTAAAGCTAGAAAGTCGGGGTATATGTATTTTAAATGGGGGGTGGGCTTATGGAATTCCTATTTAGACCAATCAATGAAGACGATGCCAATGTAATAATCAGCTATAAACATGGCAATGATTACAAGTGCTTTGATTCTGAGAAGCATGCTTCGAATATAGACAGCTTGCTAACCTCAAGTGATGTAGATATTTATGTTGCCGTCAATGAAGAGGAAGAAATTATCGGTTTTACTGAAGTAGCCTTCGATGAAGAGGGTGTTATGGAAATGAGCGGCGCTCTATTACCTGATTTTGTGGGAGAGGGCATGGGGTATGATTTTATTACTCAATGTGTAGATTATCTCATAGATCAATATGACTATGACCTACCGAATATTTATGCCTTATTAAAACCGGGTGACCGCAGAGGGCAGAAAGTTTTTGAACGTGTAGGATTCCAAGTGCTTGAAGAAGATGAAGAATGGATTCAAATGAGTATAGATTTATAAAGCGCGACTTTTAAAATCTTAGTGAGGCAGAAAATGTTTAGTTAATTTTCTCAGCGCTAAGATTTTTTTCGTGGTAAAATAAAGTAATAAGCATCATTAAATCATTCGTGAAAGCGTGGGAGCCAGGTGAATACAATCTTCGTCATTTTGACAATTGTTGCACTGGGTGGTGTGATTGGGCATAAACCAATCCATAACTATCTCAGAAGGATTCCGGCATTAGGCGTATTCATATTTTTAATATTGAATATTGTAATGATTATAGCATGGCGAGGCATTTGGCAATTATGGCCGATTTATTTTGTCCTTGCCATCTTGGCAGTAGAATATATGGTTTTGAACATGTTTCGTAAGAAAAAAATGCAGGTGACCGTTAAATTCAACAAAAAGCTCTATTTGATTTGTGCGTACATTTCCTTATGCAGTTTAGCAATTTTTCCTATTGTGAAGACTGTGGGAGTCATGGAACCTGGTCAAATCGTTGGCACTTGGAAAATGACTGTGGAAAGTACGGACCGAATAGAAACCTTATCTCATGATTCAGGGGAGAAAAGACGTTTTACGGTGCAAATGTATTACCCAGTTCACAATAAAAAAGGTGAGAGAAAAAAATGGTTTGAAGGAGGCACTCCCTCTGTTAAGGGATTGGCCCTCAGCTATGGCGTGCCTGAAGTAATGCTGGGTCACTTAAAATCAGTAAAGAGCAGTGCCTATTTGACTAGGAAAATTGAAGAAACCGATCACCCTTATCAAGTGGTTATCATCAGCCACGGCTTTAAGAGCAGTAGCGAACAATACACACGGCTGGCGGAAACCCTTGCGGCAAAAGGTTATTTTGTAGCAGTGGTCAATCACTCGTACAGTGCCTATGCTACGGTGTACAGTAAAAAGGAATATGTATTGGGTGCAAGATCCTCTTTAGGACAAATTGACTTGATGGATGAGAAGATTGAGCTGGAAGGCAAAATGACCCTTATACAAAAAGAGGATATAGAAGAAACTTTTAAAGCCCTTGAAAGATTAAATACTGGTGGAATAGACGAAAACTTTAAAGAAAAATTAGATTTAACCGATTTAACTTTAGTAGGGCATCAAATTGGTGGCGGCGCTGTACTCATAGCCCTAGAAGAAATGCCCAGTGCTAAGACAGGTGTTTTGTTAAATCCGGTATTGGAACAAATCCCAAAGAAGTATATACTATCAGGGAGTTCTAAAGGTGTACTGGCCTTAGTAACAAAGGACTACAAAGCATCTAATAACGCCATGTACCTAGGGCGATTTTTATCTGCGAGCAGAGAAGGTTTGCTATTTGCGACCAGCAGTGGCAAGGATATGGATATGACAGATTTAGGGTTGGTTAGCAACTTGTTTAAAGTTAAAGGTTTGTCAGATGGTAGAAAAGCCAATGAAAAAACCATAAGAGCTGAAGTCGATATAGTGGACCATGCCATTCAAAAATACAGTCAGGGCCAAATTTTTGAGAAACTATCGGAAAATATCGATCAAAAAAGATTGGGGCTTAATATTCTCAGTCCAGAGCAGTTGAAGCAATAACGTTAAATTTAAGAAGCAATAGTGTTAAATTAAATAGATATTATCTTAAGGAGGGTTAGAGCGTGAATCAAAAAACAAGAAAAGTAATTGCCATTACTATTATCGTTATGTTGGTATTGTCTACAGTAACAGCGTTTATTGGTAGTGCATTATCACTTTAGGAGGGTCAAAAGATGGCTGTTAAGAAAATCGGTTTAATTGTTGGCATCGTAGCCATCGCAGGCGCTTTTATATTTTTTAAACAAATGGGAAGTACAGATAAAACAGATTTTTATTTGATGGAAAATTTCGACAGTATTGATAAAGAAATGTGGTACGTGGGAGAGTGGGGAACGGGTCTTCCTACTGAAAAAGGCGTTTCTGTAAAAGACGGTATTCTAACAGCAAGAGTAACAGAAACAGACAAAGGACCTTTTTTGTTGTCAAAGCCTATTGAGTTAAAATCCAATTCTTTGATTACTATTAAGCGAAGGGTTAAATTACATTATGGCAATGACCAGTTCACAGGTGGGTTTAGCCTAATTCAAACGAACCAAAGAACGGTCAAGCCTCAAATGATTGACAAACTTTGGTATAAGAACTTTGGGGAGAGTTTGATGCTGATGGAGTACGTCCATTCGGCGGACAAAAATTCTAAACGCCCAGGGAATCATAATTTTAGACTCTTGGTACCAGATTGGGAAACCACAGACAATTATGCCCTTGGAGACCCTATCTTTGACGAATGGTTTGAAGAGACATTCACTTTCGACTGTAACACAGGCAGAATTACCTATAACAATGGTGGAAAGCTCATGGTCCTTAAAGGCTACAGGCCGAGTGATTCCCTGGTAAGAATTTTTATGCACCCATATGGTTTTTATACAGGCCATGAAATGCAAATAGATTGGATCGAGATTAAAGTGACTCAGCCTAAATAGTGGGGTGACCAACATGTTTGAGATATTTAATGCCAGTCATCAAAAATTGCCCATCAAGGTATGGTTGGAAAGTGAAAACCAAATCGATGACGTCTGTTTTCAACAGAGTATTAATTTATCCAATTTGCCGTTTTTACACCAGTGGGTGGCGTTAATGCCAGACACCCATCAGGGTTTTGGCATGCCTATTGGCGGGGTAATTGCATTAAAAGATCATATAATACCCAATGCTGTCGGCGTTGATATTGGCTGCGGCATTGCCTATTGCCAAACTAATATTTCTGTTAATTCATTAGATGAAAAAACAAGACAGAAGCTTATTCGAGAAATAATGGCAGCTGTTCCTTTAGGCTTTTCAAAAAGGGATATGGCTATTGAGAGTATAGAAATCGATGATTTTTTAAAGACTCATGAAGTTGAGTTGGCGCCTCAAAAAATGTTGATGGATGAAATGCTAAATGCTAAATATCAATTAGGAACACTTGGTAGCGGGAATCATTTTATAGAAATACAAAAAGACAAAGAGGGTCTTTTGGGTATTATGATTCATTCAGGGTCTCGACATTTTGGTTATTCAGTAGCGCAACATTTTGATGAAAAAGCTACCCAGTATTGTAAAAAGACAGGGGATAAAAAGTTTCAAAAACAAAAGCTGGCTTATTTGCCGGTAGAACATCCCATGGGGAAAGCTTATCTCTTGTGGATGAATCTGGCTATGAAATTTGCATCAGAAAACAGAAGAATTATGATGTCACAAGTTCAAAATGTTTTGAACGAAAACTTTGAACAGGTGATTTTTGAAGATATTTTAAATGTTCACCACAATTACGCAGCTCTTGAAACTCATTATGGCGAGCTTGTATGGGTACATAGAAAAGGAGCTATAAGAGCGGGTCGTGGAGAACTCGGCATTATACCAGGGGCTATGGGAACGGCTTCTTATATTGTAGAGGGCAAAGGGGAACTCCAATCTTTTGAATCCTGCTCTCATGGTGCGGGAAGACATTTTAGCAGAAAACAAGCCCTTAAAGTACACAGTAAAGAAGAGGTATTAGAAGACCTCAAAGCTTTGGAAGTCAGTTTGGGAACACCGGTCAATAGTTTAATTGCCGACGAATCTCGATTTGCCTATAAAGATATCTCCTTTGTGATGGCCCAACAGCAAGATTTGGTCAATATCATAAAAGAGTTAAGGTCGGTATTGGTCGTAAAGGGGTAATATGAGCAAATTCAATCAAAACGTTGAAATATTCAGCGGCGAAATTACAAAAATGGATATACAGAAAAAGCGAAAAGACCGCATCAATATCCATTTGGATTTGGTATACGCTTTTAGTTGCCATGTGGATTTGGTCTTTGAATTTAAATTGGATAAGGGTAAAAACCTAACACCAGAGGACACAAAGTCCATTTTAGAAGCCGATGATGAAAAGATGGCTTACCAATATGGTCTTAGAATTGCACTGATGCGTACGGTAAGTGTGTATGACTGTAGAAAAAAGCTAAAGGGTTATGAATTTTCGCCTCGTTCTATTGACCTTGCCATTGACAGGCTTTTAGAAAATGATTTTCTAAGTGATTTGCGCTATGCTGCTTACTTTTATGAAATGAAACAAAGCCAATGGGGACGGTACAGAATTCAACAAGAACTCAAGCGTCATGGTATCTCTAATGATTTGGTGAGAGAAGTGACTGAAAAAATGGCTGACGGGGATAAAGAGTTCGAAGAAGCACTGAAATACGCATCTCGAAAGCTGGAGAGCGTGGGTACTTTAGATCAAAAAGGCTATGCAAAAGTTTATGGTTTTATTGCAAGAAAAGGATTTGCTTCGGATGTGGTTCGTCGTGTTATGAATCAGTTGAAGAAAGAATGCCGTGAAAGTTTTGAAAATCAGGACTGGGACGAATAAGAAAATATTGTGAACTTACATTTGTTAAAAAAAGCTGCCATTTTATTGGGTAGCTTTTTTAGGTTCTAATAGCAAAAATTAAAGTGTAAAATCATTAATATCAGCATATAAATTAATAATGTTAATTATAATATTGATATTATTAATTTATATATTGACTTAATGAATGTGTAGTAGTATATTAAAAATGTAAGAAGGAGGTGCTTTATGATACATGTTTTAACAAAATGTCCTGTATGTACCCATCAGTTAAAGGCGGTTAAGCTGACCTGCCAACACTGCGGTACACAAATTGAAAACACCTTTGATTTTCCCAAAATCATGCATTTAACCAGAGAGCAACTTGAATTTGTAGAAGTGTTCATCTTATGCAGAGGGAATATTAAAGATGTTGAAAAGGAATTGAATATCTCTTATCCAACTGTGCGCACGAAGTTGGATCAGGTGATTGAAATGTTAAGCGACGTGAAAGACACCCAGAATAATATAGAACGTAAGAAAAAGAACACAGATGAGAAGACAAAGTCAAGAGACAATGAAGACGCAGTTCTTTATAGACAGACAGTCTTGGACCAACTTGAAAAGGGGTTAATCACTCCTGAAGAAGCCGTTGAAAAACTTAAAAATAAGTAAGGGAGGCTATAACATGAAAGAAGAGATTTCAAGAATATTAAAAATGGTTGAAGAGGGTAAATTAAATTCTGAGCAAGCAGCAATGCTTATTGAGGCCCTTAAAAACGACGATAGAGGTAGTACTGTAGAAGCTGTTTATGAAGAAGTTTCTAAGGAAGCAGGAGCAAATTTTGACAAGGAAGCCTTTATGAGAAATGACTTCAAAGGGGTGCAAGGCGAAAAATTCCTTCAAATCAGAGTCCTAAGTGGCGATGGAGACAGAGTTAAAATCAACTTGCCAATCAATTTTGTTAAAGGGATTTTAAAAGTCACAGGTAAATTGCCGATGATTCATGCTGAACAGCTAGAAGGCGTAGATGTGGCTGAAATGATGGATGTAATTATGGCAGCCATAGAAAATGATTTAACAGGTCGATTGGTAGATGTGGAAACGGCAAATGGCGACCTTGTAATTGTTGAAATTGCCTAGGAGGCACTATGAAAATAGTCATAAAAGAATCGGAGTCTAAGAAAGGCTTTCGTCTCATATTGCCATACCATATCTTAGTGAATCTTGCTGTGAGAAAGTCTTGGTTTAAAATGGGTCTGAAGCATAGAGATAAAGAAAATAATCAAAATGGAAATAGAGCTAGAGACGAAGAAAAAATCCTTGAATATTTAGAGGCTTTAGATTTTGCCGAGTTAAGAGAAGCCATGCACGGACTCAGTGTCAAGAGTGGTCTTGTGTTGGTAGAAGTCCATTCTTCAGATGGGGCCCATATAAAAATTGAGACTTAAAAAGGAGAAAAGGGGCTGTTGCAAAATAGCCCCCAATAAGAAATGACCTGTAGCAAATCATTTGATTTGTCACAGGTCATTTTTATTCTATAAATGTTTAGAACTGGCTCGAAGAGCCAGCTCTGGTGAGTTATAATTATTTTATGACGAACAATCTAACTCATATCAATTTTACTCAGAATCATCACACATTGCAACTCAAAATGCAATTTGATGTGGAAACTTATATTCCTAGAGATAGTAAAGTTCGGTTGGTGTGCAATATCGTTGAGGAGATGAATTTAAGTTCTATTTTATGCACCTACTCCACCTTGGGAAGAAAGCCAGCTGTTGACCCAATTATCTTGTTAAAAGTCCTTCTATTTTGTTACAGTGAAGGCGTTTATTCCTGCCGAAAGATTGAAGATTTTTGTACTTATGATACGAGAGGACATTTTTTACTTCAATGCAACAAAGCACCAGATCACACGACCATCAATCGTTTCCGCAATTCTTTAGAAGCGGTTTCGTCAGATTTATTGACCCAGTTTGTTGAGATTTTGCTTCAAGAAGGACACGTTGATCTAAAAAATTTCTATATCGATGGCACGAAGATTGAAGCCATTTCTGGACGCTATACCTTTGTTTGGCGTAAGACTGTTGAGAAGCACCAGATGAAACTGGTACAGCGACTCATTGAAGAACTCAGCTTGCCAGAAGACAGCAGTCTGAATGATGTCATGAAGTCTGTAAAAAGACATTTTAACAGCATCCGAAATATATGTACTCAAAGTAAAATCGTATTTGTTCATGGTATAGGAAAACGAAAAACTCAGCATCAACGCGACTATGAGTATTTTGAAGATGTGATTAACAAACTAGAAAAGTATGAAGAACACCTAAATATCATGGGAAATCGAAATAGCTACTCGAAAACAGACCACGATGCAACTTTCATGCGAATGAAAGAAGATCACATGATGAACGGTCAGCTTAAGCCCGCCTATAACATACAACTAGCTTCAAGTGGCGCTTTTATCGTTGGAGTGATGGGCAGTCAGAAGAGTAACGACCTGCATACTTTGAAACCTTTTTTAGAGCAGATGAGCCCTGCATATGGGAAGCATCTAGAAAACATCGTGGCGGATGCAGGTTATGAAAGTGTTGAAAACTATGACTACTTGAATAAAAAAGGATTAAAGCCATATATAAAACCATCAAACTACGAGACTGCTAAAAGTAAGAAATCAAAGTCAGACATCGGAAAACGAGAAAATATGACCTACCTTGAAGCTGAAGACGCTTATGTCTGCAAAATGGGCAAAAAGTTAGTGAGACTCAAAGATAGAACAAGGACATACGAGTCAGGCTACAAGGATATACTTCATTCTTACGGTTGTTTTGAGTGCGCTGAATGTCCTTATAATAGTCAGTGTATCAAAAGTAAGAAGTTAGAAGGCGGTATATCGAAAAGATTTCAGTTTTCACCCGCATTTGAAAAATACAGGGAAGAATCCAACCACAACATAAAAACCTCAGAGGGTATCAAACAACGAATGAATCGTTCAATACAAGCCGAGGGAATGTTTTCAAAGCTAAAAGACGGACTGAAATATGATCGATTTAGGCATAAAGGCATGAAAAAGATTGTATCCGACCTAGCACTAGTGGCGATTGGAATGAATCTAAATAAGCTCCACGTTAAAATACTCAAGAATCAAACAGGTATAATAGAGTATAAAAAAACAGCCTAATTCTAAAGCAAGTAAAATTTAGAATAAGCTTATTTAAGTGCGTCCCAAATATGAGGTGAAGCAAAAGTACAGTCGAACAATCAGAAAGCCCAACATAAGACCTATCAATATTTACGAAAAAGGAGCTGTTACTCCTCTAGATTTCTAGATTTGCAACAGCCCCTTCATTTTCGTTTTCAGGTTGATTGACAAAGATTTTTATTTGGCCAATCCTGTTTTTCTCAACATCTAAAACCGTAATATTTAAGTTTTCAAATTCAAGAGACTCTCCAGATTCAGGCAATCTACCCAGTACACCAATGATGAATCCACCAATGGAATCAAAATCTTCTGAGGTAAGATTTAGACCTATTTGATCATTGATATCGCTTAGGTGTGTGGACCCTTGAATCAAGTAGGTGTTTGGCTCTAAAGTGGAAATGTCTGAAATTTCATCGTCAAACTCATCGTCTATATCGCCGACAATTTCTTCTATTAAATCTTCTAAGGTGACAAGACCTGCGGTACCACCGTACTCATCTAAAACAATAGCCATTTGGTGTTTGCTTTGACGCATTTCGTTGAATAAATCTGCAGTTTTTTTAGATTCGTAGGTAATAAAAGGTTGTCTCATATAGTCCTTAATTTGGAAAGTCTGATTGTCCCCTTCGAAAAACATCCACTTCTTTATATTGAGAATGCCAACAATATGATCTATGTTTTCTTCAAAAATAGGAATTCTGCTAAACTGCTCCAATTTAAAGAGTTGGTATAGGGTGTCGTAGTCTGCATCTATAGGTGCTGAAATAATATCGGTTCGCGGCGTCATGATTTGAGAAACTTCAATATCACCAAATTCCACCACGTTATAAATCATTTTCTTTTCTTCAACTTCGAGAACCCCATCTTCATGACTGGCGTTGACGTAGTTCATCAATTCTTCTTCTGTAATAAATGGTTTGCTGTTATCGGGGTTGCCACCAACCAATAAAATAAAGAAACTGTTGATCCAAAGCATTAAGAGGATAATGGGCGAAAATATGACACTAAGTAGGGCTATTAGTGGACTGAGTTTTTGAATCATCAGGATAGGATACAAAGAACCTAGAGATTTTGGAACGATCTCTCCAAAGATAATTAAAAATACGCCGAGAATTAAAAATAGAAGAATCGGATAGGTATTTATGCTACCATCCAATATGTATATTGTTGCCAGTGCCACAGCACAGATATTGAAAATGTTGTCTCCTACCAAAAGTACACCTCGAAGCTTTTCGGGTGATTGAATAAGCTTAACACCACTGGCAAGCTTTAAATCGCCCTCATCAAAGGCTTGATTTAGCCTTAAGGGACTAATGGATCTAAATGCAGCTTCTGCTGCTGAAAAAAGGGCAGAAAAAAGTACTAAAAGTAAGAGTAAAGCAATCTGCCATATACCCTCTGGTTCCACAGAACATCACACTCCTGACAAAATATTCATACATTTAGGCCTATTATATCACATTGACATAGAAAATTGCATAATTCCGTTTTTACAGCCTTTACCTGTGATATAATATAAAAAAAGATATGGAGAGGTTAAGCTATGGCGGCAATTCACATTTTGTTTGGAGATACCGCCGCTATTAATTTTAAGGCGGCTTATAATATATATAACGAGCAAGTCAAGGACGCTAAGGCTCATGGACAAACCTTTTTATCCAATGCCACATTATTAAGTTGTGTTGACCGTTTTGCTATAGGGCCCGTATTTGAAATGGATATTCCAACGGGTTTCTTTGACAGAATTAATTGGATTGGTGAGTTTCTAGACGAGGCCCTTGAACCAGGCATGACATATGACGATGTAGATGCCTGTTTAGAACGCATTTCAGACTTTTATAAGAAGCTTTCGTGGATTGAAGACGAACAAGAAGTTGTTCTTTGGCATGGACATAATGTCGTAGAGCATATTGGTGCTTGCATGGTTTCCAGTCTTTTGCCGGAATGCCATCTATATGAAGTAGATCTTCACGAACTTAAATATCAATTATTCAAAGATACGGACCCAGAGCGTATTGCAGAGTGCGACTCAGAAGACTTAGCCAAGCTATTTGATCATATTGCTCCAGTCAGTCCTTTGAAACGGGCTTTTTGGGAAAACGAGTGGCAGAGCTTGGTCGCTGAAAGGGGAAATCTTAGAATATGGTCGTCGGGCGGGGTACATGCAGTCAAATCCGATCACTTTGACAGTGAAATTTTAAGAAGAACCACAACTGAACCTATTCAGGCAAGTTGCCTTATCGCAGGTGTTTTAGAAGATCCTCATTGTGAAGCGGGACAGGATTTTTTAAATTTACGACTTAAAAAACTCATTGAAAAGGGAGAGCTGGGTTTCTCGGGAACAACAGATTCTTATAAAAACTACAGCGTTTTTAAAATATAATATGTCGAGAAGGCTGTGGAGCCTGTTGCATTGCACCTTCCATCAGTACGCCTATACCAGGAATGCCTAAGGGAAAGCCGGCAGGCGTGCCTTGTGTTCAACTCAACGAAGAGGGTCTCTGCAAATTATTTGGTTCACCTCTAAGGCCTAAAGTTTGCGGCGATTTAAAAGCGGCACCTGAAATGTGCGGTAATAATAGTAAAGAAGCGCTGGCTTATTTAACGAATTTAGAAAGCTTGACAGCGCCAAAACAAAAATAATGTTTTAAATTGGTTCGAAACCATGTATAATATTTTTGGTTGTGTGCACATATATATGTGCATTTTTTTATGAAAAATTAGCAAGAGGACATACTGCCATTTATTTGCAGGCGCATAACTGCAAGAAACTTGTAATGACAGGTTAAAATAGATTAATTGTAGATATATGAAGGGAGGAAGCTGTCTTATCGGTCAGAAGACGGCAAAAAAAGAATGATTCAAGTTAATGGAATCAGTTTGAGATTTGGTGAAAAGAAATTATTTGAAGACGTCAATATGAAATTTACAGAGGGCAATTGCTATGGTGTTATCGGTGCCAATGGCGCAGGAAAATCAACTTTTCTTAAAATTTTGTCTGGAGAAATGGAAGCTAATTCAGGTGATGTATTCATTACACCTGGTCAACGTTTGGCCGTTTTAAAGCAAAATCACTTCGAATTCGATGAAATTCTCGCATTAGACGCAGTTATTATGGGTCATAGCAGACTTTTCGAAATTATGAAGGAAAAAGATGAGCTTTACGCTAAAGAAGATTTTAATGAAGAAGATGGCATTAAAGCAGCTGAATTAGAAGGCGAATTTGCTGAATTAGATGGCTGGGATGCAGAAACAAATGCAGAAAAATTATTGATGGGTCTTGGCATTACAAAAGACCTTCATAAAAAATATATGAAGGACCTTCAAGCAGGAGAAAAAGTTAAAGTTCTTTTAGCCCAAGCCCTATTTGGAACGCCTCATGTCCTCTTACTGGATGAGCCTACCAATCACTTGGACTTTAGAGCCATCAGCTGGTTAGAAGAATTCTTAATCAATTATGAAAATACGGTTATTGTCGTATCCCATGACCGTCATTTCTTGAATACGGTTTGTACCCACATGGTCGATATCGACTTTGGCAAAGCAAAAATGTTTGTTGGTAACTATGATTTCTGGTATGAATCTAGCCAGCTCATGCTAAGACTTATGAAAGATCAAAACAAGAAAAAAGAAGAGAAAGTGGCTGAACTTCAAAGCTTTATCACACGATTCTCTGCCAATGCTTCTAAGTCTAAACAAGCGACTTCAAGAAAAAAATTACTGGATAAAATTTCTATAGATGATATCGAACCTTCATCAAGAAGATATCCTTTTGTAGGTTTTTCTCCAGATCGTGAAGCGGGTAAAGACATTTTATTCGTTGAAGGACTTACAAAAGAAGTTGATGGCGTAAAAATACTAGATAATGTGACATTCACTGTTAATAAAGGCGATAAAATCGTATTCCTTTGCAGAAATGCAATTGCTACGACGACTCTCTTTAAAATATTGATGGGCGAGATGGAGCCAGACGAAGGTTCTATAAAGTGGGGAGTTACAACGACTCAAGCCTTACTTCCAAGAGATAACAATGAATATTTTGAAGATGCAGACTTCAGTCTTGTAGACTGGCTCAGACAATATTCAACAGAAAAAGATGAAACGTTTGTACGTGGATTCCTTGGAAAAATGCTCTTCTCAGGTGAAGAAGCGCTTAAAAATGCATCGGTTCTCTCTGGGGGCGAAAAAGTACGTTGTATGTTCTCAAAATTAATGCTTTCAGGGGCAAATGTTTTATTATTAGACGACCCAACAAATCATTTAGACCTTGAATCGATTCAATCTGTCAATAATGGATTGGCTGCATTTAAAGGCACCATGTTATTCTCATCTCATGACCATCAATTTGTTGAAACCATCGCAAACCGAGTTATTGAGATTACGCCAAGTGGTCTCTTTGATAAAGAAATTGAATTTGACGTCTTCTTGGAAGATGATGAGATTCAAAAGAAAATTGAAGAGATGTATCAAGTATAGTTTATAGAGACGGACTTTCGGTATAAATATAATGAATAGAAACTGCAAGCCCTATCAGCCTATTAGGGGATGATCGAATGAATCAAAAAGCAACGGTGGTTTACAATTCGTATTCAGGACAGCTGAAGCCTCAATGGAAAGTGGAGACACTTGTAGAGCGCTTAGGAGAAGAGTTTGGTTATGAAGTGACCCTGATTGATATAGCACAACAAGATAACTTGGAAGAAGCGGTCATTGAAGTCTGTAAAGCTGGCGCTGATTTAGTTATTGGCTGCGGCGGAGACGGAACAGCTTACCGTGTGGTTAACGGCATTATGAAAAGTGGAAATACTGCTAAAATGGCAATACTTCCATTTGGTACTGTCAATGATTTCGCCAGCGTGATTGGTATGACAGACAATATCGATCAATTTTTAGAAATTCTTAAAGAAGACACTTTTAGGCTCACCGATGTAGGAAAATGTAATGATACCTATTTCATCAATGTAGTGGCTGCAGGAGCTTTTGCGGATATTGGTTATAATGTGCCAAGATCGCTAAAAAGAATTTTTGGCAGATTTGCTTATTACGTATACGGTATTAAGGATTGTATCAAGCATTTGAATAAATCCTATAAGGTTAAAATGGTCATCAACGATGAAGTGGTAGAGAAGAAAATCACTTTGTTTACTGTTTCTAACTCCAACAGCATTGGCGGGTTTAGAAACTATGCCAATGCCACTGAAGTTGACGATGGCTATTTGTATTTAATGTACATGAGCAAAGTGGGTTTCTTTGACGCAGTAGGCATTGTGGCAAATTATTTGGCGACTCGTGAATTTAAAGGCGACCCTATTCACTACCACTATATTAAGCATTTTGAAGTGACCAGTGAGAAAAAACTGGTCTGCGATATTGATGGAGAAAAGGGTAGCAAGTTACCCCTTAGCATTGACGTAGTAGAACAGCGTCTCAATCTGTTAATTAATGAAAAAGTTTATCAAACATCTAATTAGGCCGCTGATAGCGGCTTTTTTTATTGGCGACATTAGCGTAGCAATGGGTTTGCCGCCCTCAAGAGATTCTTTTTAGAAGTGCAATTAAGGAAAGTTTTAAGACTTGAATTGACTTATCTTGTCGAGGTCGTTATGATATTAGAGGGCATAGAATGCTCAAATACTATTTCACTATGAGGTGATTTTATGGACTGCGGACCGAGTTGGCAGTTTGATGACAATTTAATCAATGGACACAGTTGCAGTGCCTCATGGACGGCTTTTATTCATCGGTAAAAAAGTCTTACTTGTAGCCTCAGCTTTGTCACGGAAAGGATGTGACTTGATGTTACAAGTATTTAGAACAGTTGAAGCAAGTCTTTTGGCTTGCGAGGAGATTGAAAACGGCGTTTGGATTAACTTGGTTCAGCCGACAGAAGATGAACTTGAAACGATTCTGACCAATTTTCCAGATGTAGATCCTATCAATTTAAAGGCCGCTCTAGATGAAGAGGAACGTGCCCGAATTGAAATAGACAATGGAACGATCTTAATTTTAGTAGACGTACCTGTGGTGGAGCCTGTAAACAATAACGCATATTACTCTACAATTCCTCTGGGAATTATTTTGGTAAACGAGACCATCATCACAGTTTGTACAAAAGAAGTGCCTATTATAGAAGACTTTGTAAGGGGAAGGGTTAAAAGCTTTTACACCTTTAAGAAAACCCGATTTATTTTGCAACTTCTTTACAAAAATGCCACTTACTTCTTGCAGTACCTAAAGCAAATTGACAGAAGAAGCAATCATATTGAAAGAGAACTTCATAAATCTATGAAGAATAAAGAACTCATTCAACTTTTAGAGCTTGAAAAAAGTTTGGTATTTTTCACCACATCCCTAAGATCCAATGAAATTGTTCTTGAGCGTATGATGCGCCTCGACAGTATTAAAAAATACCCTGAGGATGAGGAATTGTTGGAAGATGTTATAATTGAAAACAAACAGGCCATAGAAATGGCTAATATATACAGCAACATTTTAAGCGGGACAATGGATGCTTTTGCGTCAATTATCTCAAATAATCTCAATATGGTTATGAAATTTTTAACGTCCGTCACTATTGTTATGGCAGTACCAACCATGGTAGCCAGTTTCTTTGGTATGAACGTTCCAGTACCATTGGCAAGTTTTCCGTATGCATTCCCTATCGTGATTTTGATCTCGGTCCTATTGTCAATTGCATCGGCTGTAGCTTTATTTAAAAAGAAAATGTTTTAGTAAACATTTTTAACCAGATTGTTTCTGTTATAATTCCTTGCAATTGGATATAATAATAGATGCAGATAGATGATCGCGACAGATGATCTCATTTCTAGCCATGACAAGTCAGGAAGGATGATAAATAATGCTAATAAGATCGATTGTAACACCAGTAAGTGATTTAATGACAGTCTCTTCTCAAGACATGGTTAAAAAAGCATTTGATTTAATTGTAGACAAAGGATTTTTATCCATTCCAGTTGTAGACGAGAAAAAGTTTGTAGGCTTTTTATCAAAACAATACATTTATGATAAGTTTTTTGAATCTAAAGAAGAAAACTTAAATGCTTTTTTACAAAAACCAGTCAGCCAATTTATCAGTGAAAAAATTGACACAGTGAGTGAAGATTTGGCCATTGAAGAGGCGGCAGATTTGTTCGCCAATAATCAAATTCGCTTTATTCCTGTAGCAGATAGCTATGGTCACTTTGTTGGCATCGTTACACAAAAATCTTTGTTTAAAATTATCACAAAGATATATGGTTTACATGATCCTAAGATTGTCATTCTAATGGATGATTTCAAAGGAATGCTAGCCAAATTGGCAGATATTATTTCTAAAAATGGCGCCAATATCGTCAACATTGCCCACATTGACACAGGCGTTATGAACCTTCAAGAGGTTTCTGTCCGAGTTGAATGTGACGATTTAGACAAATTGGTCGAAAATCTTAAAGACAAAGGTTACAATGTAAAAGAAGTAGTTAAATAAGTAACATAAAGGCTGTCCGACGGGGCGGCCTTTTTTAGTGACCCCAGTAGAGCTACACTGGCATGCAAGGCAATTTTGTGCTATGCTCAGGGCAAATACATCATCAAAGAGAAGGGATGAATTCAATGAGTTTTTTATTTCAACCAATGACAATAGGCGACATGACGTTAAAAAATAGAATCGTAATGGCCCCTATGTGCATGTATCAAGCCGTAGATGGTTTGGTGAACGAATGGCACCTCATACACTACGCTTCAAGAGCCATTGGCGGTACGGGGCTGATAATGGTGGAAGCTACAGCGGTGGATCCTATCGGAAGAATATCTAAAGAAGATTTAGGTCTTTGGGACGATGCTCAGGTAGAAGGACAACGGATTTTGGTAGACCATTTACACCGGTATGGGGCAAAGGCAGGGGTTCAATTAGGCCATGCGGGTCGAAAGGCACAAGTGGGATTTGGCAGGATTCTGGCACCTTCTGAAATACCTTTCAGCGAGGACTACAAGACCCCAGAAGCTATGGACCAAGAGGAAATTAATAAGACTATAGAGCAGTTTAAAAAGGCAGCAAGCAGGGGTTTAGAGGCGGGATATGACATTGTGGAAATCCATGGCGCCCACGGATACCTAATTAATCAATTTTTATCGCCTTTGATTAATCAACGAACAGATGGTTATGGTGGCAGCCTTGAAAATAGAACCCGTTTTCTCATAGAAACTATTAAAGCCGTCAGAACGGTTTGGCCTAAAGAAAAACCTCTTATGGTCCGTTTCTCAGCGAATGAATATGAGGAAGGCGGGAACACGGCACAAGACATCGCAGAGATTTGTAAGATGATTAAACCCTTAGGTGTAGATATTGCCAATATCAGTTCGGGAGGCGTTGTTAATGTGCCTGTCAAAGCTTACCCAGGCTATCAAGTGGGCTACGCCGCCCTCGTCGGAAGAGAAGCAGACATTCTTACTGTAGCAGGTGGTTTGGTAACTGAGGCTGAACAGGCCAATGAAATTTTGGCAAACCAGTCAGCCGATTTAATTTTCTTAGGAAGAGAACTGCTCAGAAATCCTTATTGGCCTTTACAAGCTGCCACTACTTTAGGGGAAGCAATAGAGTGGCCTAAACCTTACGAAAGGGCTAAAAAATAATGTTGGACTTAGGCGTAAAAGTTACTTTTGCTGTAGCCTTTGCAAGTGGTATTGCCTCGTTTATGTCTCCCTGTCTCTTGCCAATGATTCCTGCTTATATTCTCTTTATGGCGGGAAGCTCATTGGAAGATGACAACAGTTTAGTGCAGAGACGGCTTTTAAGAAAAAAAGCCATCATCAGGACACTGGCCTTTATTCTAGGTTTTACCATTATATTTATGCTTTTAGGCTTATCCGCCAGCGCTGCAGGTCACTTTTTTACATCCAACAAGGTTTTATTCCAACGGGTAGGTGGTGTGATCATCATACTGTTGGGTCTGCAGTTTTTAGGATTGTTTAAAATAAATGCCCTGTCGAAGCCAATGAAGTTCATACAGCTGCCGATGAAGGACAATAGTTTGTTTGGGGCACTTATGATGGGATTAGCCTTTGGCGCAGGCTGGACCCCGTGTTTTGGTCCCGTACTGGCAGCTATTATTGTGATGGCCTCCAATACAGGTTCTACAGGTCAAGGAACGGCTTTGTTGTTGACCTATGCTTTAGGTCTGGGAATTCCCTTTCTATTAACAGCTATTTTCATTAATGAAATATCGCCTCTTATATCAAAATGGGGTCGAAGTGCCCTTTGGATTGAAAGGATTGCAGGTGTATTCTTAATAATCTTTGGCGTCCTAATGGTTATGAACTGGTTGATAAAACTGAATTATTTATTTTAGTGTAAAAGATAAGTGTAGATTCAATGGATAGGATAAACGGTTGATTAAAAGGAGGAAAAAAGTGAAACAAATTTATAAATTATTTTGGCTGAGTCTAATACTAGTGGCAAGTCTTGTGGTATTTACAGGTTGTAGTCAAGGGAATACCAAGGCAAGCAAAAGTGAGGTCCAAGGAGCAACTGGAGCTGAAACGACTGCAGGAACTGAAACAACTACAGAAACTGGAGCGCAAGCTTCTGAGGACTCGGCAGAGATAACCCATGAACCTGAGTTGGCTCCTAGTTTTGAATTGAAAACCCTTAAGGGCGAAACCGTGACTCTGGAAGCTTATAAAGGGCAATACCTATTTGTTAACTTCTGGGCAACATGGTGTCAGTATTGTGATGAGGAGATGCCTGACCTAATGGCGTTCCAAAAATCCCACAAGGGAGAAATGACGGTCCTTGCCATTAACGTAAATGAAGAAAATAGTGTAGTTCAAAAGTATATAGACAAGAAAAAACTGGACTTAGAAATTTTGTTAGACACAGATGGTACCGTTTCTCAGTTGTATCAAGTCAGTGCTTTCCCTACCACGTTTCTCATTGATAAAGCGGGTAAGATCATAGGTTACGTCCCTGGAAAGCTTACAGCAGAAGACATGGAATCCGCCTATAAATACTTGATTGAAAAAGATACATCTAAATAAAAAAATATAGACTGCAAAAAATGAAAACGAATAAAATCCACTTCATTTTTTGCAGTTTTTTTATGCCTAAAACCGTATAAGTGTTGATAAAACAAAGAAGTTACTGCGTTCATGTTTAGTAATATGAACTTTTAGCCTTATTATTAGCGTATAAGAAACGTTGTTTTATTGAAAAAAACAAAAAATATACAGGATGTTGAACATGAAAAGGTTACAAAATTAGCTTTTTTATTTTTTTTAATCAATATTTTAGAGTTCTTGAAAACTAGAAAAGCTTGAAAAAAGCCAATCGTGACCTTTCCTAAGAGGCGCAATGACTTTGGCGTGTAAAAAATGTTAATAAAAAGATATTGACATCAAAAATAAAAGGTGTATATTTAGTATTGGTAAACTTATTAGTTAATAAAACTGTTTCTTATTTAAAAGACGGTGAGCGGTAACTTAAAGTTTAATGGTACTAAACAAAATAATCAAAAAATCAATAAATTTGAGCTTTCGGTTGTGAAGGCAAGTGCCTAAACGAATTCAAAAAGCTCATTTTTATGTCAAAATCAAAAACAATCGGTTTATAAAGGAGGCGTTCTTATGAAATTAGAACAATTGGGTAGACACATTTTGGTGGAGTATTATAACTGTGACAAAGCGTTATTGAATGACCACAAATTTATTGAAGAATCAATGGTACAAGCAGCAGTAGAAGCAAAAGCAACAGTCGTCCAAAGCGTGTTCCACTTGTTTAACCCTTGGGGTGTAAGCGGTGCAGTCGTCATTTCTGAATCACATCTTACCATCCACACATGGCCTGAATACGGCTATGCGGCGGTAGACCTTTTCACTTGCGGTGATGAAGTCAATCCATGGGACGCTTTCGAATACCTTGAAAAAGCACTTAAATCAGATAAAAGCGAAACAAGCGAAGTTGCAAGAGGCTTAGTAGACAAAATTGAGCGTTTCAGCCCAGACAAAATTGAAGTTAAAGCTTTCAAAGCAGTCTAATCGAAACAATCTCATAAAAATAGTGAAGCAATAATGGAAATTGGAGGGCAGATCAATGGAATTATGGTACACAGAAGAACATACAGACAACGTTAGATTTGGTTTAAAAGTTAAAGAGCATCTCTTCTCAGGTCAAAGCGACTTTCAAAAAGTAGATGTGATTGATACCTATGAGTTTGGCAAAATGCTTCTCTTAGATGGTCTTGTTATGTGCAGCGAAAAAGAAGAGCACGCCTATCACGAAATGATTGCTCACGTGCCTATGTCAGTTAACCCTGAGATCAAGAAAGTTTTGGTTATTGGCGGTGGCGACGGCGGTACGGTAAGAGAAATTGCAAGATATGCTCATGTAGAAGAAATTCACATGGTTGAAATCGACAAAATGGTCGTAGATGTTTCTAGAGAATATCAACCGACTATGGCTTGTGCCCTTGACGATCCAAGAGTGACCCTCTTCTACGAAGACGGCATCGAGTTCGTTAAACAGAGAAAAAACTACTATGACTTAATTCTGGTAGATTCGACAGATCCAATCGGACCTGGTGAAGGCCTCTTTACAAAAGCTTTCTACACCGATTGCTACGACGCCCTTACTGAAAAGGGAATCTTGGTTAACCAAAACGAAAGTCCTTTCTACGAAACACAAAGAAAAGGCATGCTCCGTGCGGTAGGCAAGAACAAAGAAGTCTTCCCACTTTCAAAAGTTTACATGTTCCACATGGGTATTTACCCATCAGGACTTTGGTTCTTCGGTTTTGCTTCAAAAGGTCTTGACCCTGTTAAAGACCAACAAGCTGACTGGTGGAACGGTCTTGGCATGAAGACGAGATACTACAACACAGACCTTCATGTAGGCGCTTTTGCTATTCCAAACTACGTGAAAGAGTTGGTAGAAGGCAATGAGTAATTTCATCGGATTTGATAAACCGATTGAAGAAGCAGAAGTGGTCTTATTCGGGATTCCCTTTGACGGAACAACATCTTTCAGACCAGGAACACGCTTCGGCCCTCAAGCGGCTAGAAATGAATCTTATGGGATTGAAACTTACAGTCCATACCAAGATCTTGACCTTGAAGATTACAATCTTTGCGACCTTGGGGATATGGATTTGCCCTTCGGCAATACGACTAGGGTGTTAGAAGATATTTATGAATTTACACAAGATATCGTCAAGCATGGCAAGAAACCATTGATGATCGGTGGCGAGCATTTGGTGACATACCCTGTCTTCCAAAGCATCGTAGAAGCACACCCGGAAGTGGTTGTTATCCATTTTGACGCACATACCGATTTAAGAGACGACTATATGGGCGAAAAAATGAGTCATGCCACTGTCATTAAGAGAATTTGGGACCTTATTGGGGATGATCGAATTTATCAGTTTGGCATTCGTTCAGGCATGAGACAAGAGTTTGAGTGGGCAAAGAGTCACACTCATCTTGAAAAATTTAAAGCAGATACATTAGCAAGTATTCTTGAAAAAAATCAAAGGCAAACCGGTGTAACTTAACCATCGACCTTGATGTTCTTGACCCTTCAGTATTTGCAGGCACAGGAACCCCCTGAACCCGGGTGGACTGAGCTTTAGAGAATTTATGGAGGCACTGCTTCAACTGCAAGATGTCAACTTGATTGGCGCAGATGTTGTGGAACTGTCACCACACTACGACCACAGCGGCGTATCTACTGCTGTAGCATGTAAAGTCATTCGAGAAGTAGCCCTTCTATTAAGTAAATAGGAACGGTTTACAGATAGACGACAAAACGGATCATATAAAGGGGGGGCAAGGATGGATCAGAATTACACACCATTATTCGATGCATTAATAGATTATCATAACCGAGACGTTATACCTTTTGACGTGCCAGGGCATAAACACGGAGAAGGATTGAAGGAGATGAGCGCATTTTTTGGGGAAAAAATGTTGCAACTTGACGTCAATTCTATGAAATGTTTAGATAACTTGTCCCATCCCACATCGGTAATCAAAGAAGCTGAAGAGCTTCTTGCAGATGCTTACGGCGCGGACTATGGTTTCTTCATGGTCAATGGTACAAGCTCTAGTGTTCAAGCGATGATTATGAGCGTTTGTCAACCGGGAGATAAAATTATTCTTCCAAGAAATGCCCATAAATCTGCTACAAACGGCATGATTTTGTCTGGGGTAGTTCCTGTCTATGTTCAACCTGAAATCAATGATCAGTTAGGCATTGCCATGGGCGTAACGGTTGAAGCTGTAAAAGCGGCAATCGAAGCTAATTTGGACGCCAAAGCCGTCTTTGTGATCAATCCAACATACTACGGCGCCACATCAGACTTAAAGGCAATTATAGAGTTAGCACATTCACACAACATGGTTGTATTGGTAGATGAGGCCCATGGCGCTCACTTCCATTTCCATGATGAGCTGCCGCCATCAGCGTCATCACTTGGAGCAGACCTTGTTGCAGCCAGCATTCATAAAACGGGCGGTTCCTTGACGCAGAGTTCAGTCCTCTTAATGAATGAAGGTTATGTCAATAAAAAGTATGTCAGAACCATCATCAACCTGACACAGACCACAAGTGCTTCTTATCTTTTGATGACAAGCCTTGACATTGCCAGAAAGAATTTGGCACTAAATGGTCAAAAAATCCTTGGTCATGTCCTTGAACTCTCAAGATATGCCAGAGAAGTGATTAACAACACCCACGGTCTTTACGCATTTGCCCGTGAGCTTGAAGGCACTCCTGGTGTAAATCTTTTCGATGAGACAAAATTGACAGTCAATGTAACAGGTCTCGGACTTACAGGTTTTGAAGCTTACGACATCATGAGAGATGAATACAATATACAGCTTGAACTAGGCGACGCTAACAATGTGTTAGCCATTATGAGTTTAGGCGATACCAAAGAACCACATTGATGCCCTCATAGACGCTTTTAAAGACCTTAGCAAACGTTTTGGTCATCAAGAGAAGCTGACTTATGTACACGTGCCTATGGACTGTCCTACGATCGCCATGTCGCCTAGAGACGCATTCTATAAGGACAAGGTTAGTGTAACTTTGAAAGAAGCTATTGGAAGAGTCAGCGGTGAGTCCATGATGGCTTATCCTCCAGGCATTCCAATTGTCACACCGGGTGAGTTGATAACAGAGGACATGGTTGCCTATATAGAGTTTTTAAAGGACCAAAACACCCTGCTCACAGATTTAGAAGATGATAATCTGGAGTATATCAAAGTCATTGTGTAAATCATTAAACGAAAATTATAAATCTACCGATAAAAGAGTGAGTATATCACTCTTTTTTTGTGCAGGTATTATTTTGTTGGCGCCAGTAGCGAAGGAAATGGTTTATCCAAGGGAGGGCCTTATGTCAATAGCAGAAAGAACAAAACAGTATTATTCTTGGGTAGAAGTGTGGCGCTCAGAGGACACGGAAAGAAGCAAGGATCTTGAGCTGGCCTTTTATAAAATCAATATATCAGCCAGAATGGAGAAAAAGGATGATGAATGGGTCGTTAAAGTTCCTTGGGTTTATAAAGAAGTTGCCAATACAGCTGTTCAAGCTTATTTAGAACATAAATTTGAGTATCCAAGTGAAATGCAAATTAACGAGCGCTGGGAATCTTATCAACGCTTTCAACCTGCTAAATTTAGGGGAAGAGGATCAAAAATGATTTTGGTAATCGGTCTGGCTATATTTTTATTGCTGGTGGTCAGGATTATATATGGACTGAAACTTTTCGGTTAAAGGGGTTTGGACTCAAATACAATAGTTTTTTATTTTTGATAAAGTATACTTAAAAACAACTCAAAAAGGTGATAAGGCTTATGCTGGGGTAGCATAAGCCTTTTTTAGATTAATAGAATAAATTTTGTAATAAATTAAGGGGGATTAATTTACTACCCATTGAGCTGAGGATGTCAATGGTGTGGGGACATACTTGTGTTTCTTATACTTCTATCATAATAGATTCTTGTGACTTCTCTGTATCCAAAAGATTAAAAAAAGATTAAAATTTTATAAGTCTGTTGTAATGTACCCTTGTATAGGGTTTTATTTGATTATATACTTATAAGAACGAAAAATTGCCATATGAACCATGTTTTAATAAGCTATACCAACGGAGGCGACATGGAAGAAGATAATAGAAAAGGAAAAAGAATCCTGATGTATTGGGGTGTTCTGGCTATTGCTTTGTTATGCTTAACGGGCATTGTTTATGGCACTTTAAAATGGTTAGATGTAGGGAATAATGATACCGCTTCTCCTGATGAACCTCGAGATTTTGCCAGTGAAGTAGACCCACGCTATACTTGGGACCTTACTACCATGTTCAAAGACCAAAGTCAGGCAAAAGTAGCTTTAGAAGATTTGAGAAAGCAGGTTAAGGTTTTTGCAACCTACGAAGGGAATTTAAAAGATCCTGAAATCTTTAAAAAAGCCATGACCCTTTACAGTCATATTATGACGAATGAGGAAAAACTTCGAATTTATGCGAATCTTAACAAAGACATTCATATGGATGATGGGGATATAACTGATTTTCTAGCCGATGTAGAACAGCTAGACGTTGAAATAACAGAAGGGTTTTCCTATTTCAAGCCTGAGTTGTCAAAACTCTCTGACTTAAAGCTAGAGCAATATTTAACATTTAAAGAGACGAAGGGTTATGAGAGTACCCTTGATGAAATCATTTATGACAGAACATCTATCCTCAGCGAATCAGAAGACCGTTTGATGGGGCTTTTAAATGAACTTGATCTGGGTTATGAAAATAATTATCAAGCTTTTTGGAACCGATATGATGTTAGTTTGAAACCCATTGCCTACAATAACTATAATGCCAAGGACGATGAAAAACGTTATGAAGCTACTAAGGCCAGTATGCAAAAACAAATGGATGCAGTAGAGGTTTTGGCTTCGAATTTAGAAGGTAAGATAAAATACGATAATTTGATGGCGAAAGCCTATAATTACAAAAGTGATTTGGCTATGGTGTTAGATCAAGACGGCGTTGGGCTTGAGGACTATCAAGCCCTTGAAAAGGTTACTGAAGACCATTTGTCGCTCTATCACCGTTGGATTGTCATAAAGCAAAAAATGCTAGGGCTAAAGGGTCCTTATCAGTACCACGATGAGCAACTTGACCTGATTAAAGAAAAGAATAAAATTCCCTACGGAGATGCTGTAAAGGCCGCTAGAGAAGCATTTAAGCCCTTGGGGAAGGATTACTTAAAAATATTTGATGAAGCCATATCCCAACGATGGATAGATGTGTATCCTAGACAGTCTAAATACACAGGTTCCTATACTTGGGGAGCATATCTGAGTCATCCTTATATTTTAATTAATTACGAAGACGACTATAACAGTGCCCTAACTTTAGCCCATGAAATGGGTCATGGCGTACATGGTCAGTTATCAGCTCAGAATCAGCCTTTTACCACGTACGAAAACAGTATTTTTAAAGCTGAAATTGCTTCCACCACCAATGAAGTTTTGTTTTTAGAAAATCAATTAAAAACTCAAAAGGGTGAAGCTAGAAAAGAGATATTGATAGAATATGTCAACTTAATCACTGGGACAATCTTTGAACAAATGAAGGCCTCAGAATTTGAAAAAATAGCCCACGAAGCTCAAGCCGAGGGCAAAGATTTAGATGGAGATTTTTTCAAAAAGACTTGGACGGACTTAAACGCCAAGTACTATGGCAGTGGTTATAAGACTTCGGATCTGGACGGCTATGGATGGACCAGCATCGATCATCTTTATTGGAATTTTTACATGTACAAATATGCTACGGGCTTAGCTTCAGGCTATGGAATTGCCACCCAACTTGAAAGCAATCCTGAAAAGACCTCATCTGCCTATATAGCTTTTTTAAAGTCAGGGAATGTCTTTTCAACCGTAGATGAGCTTAAGACACTGAATATTACCTTAGAAAAAGGAAAAGCATTAGAGGCCTGCTATAAAAAATTAGATGCCCTTCTAACTGAATTGGAATTGGGCTTAGAAGCTGAATAGTGGAAGAAACACATCTGAATTATATGAGATGTGTTTCTTTTTTGAACTTTTTTAAGAAAGCTTTTTGAGAGGGGGGCGACTGTTAAAAAAATAAGATTTGGGTATAAATAAATAGAATATGTAAATTAAATGTAATTTTTTCTCGAAGACAAAGTGATGGGAATTACAGAAGGGAGGGGTTTCATGGAAATGGATCTTGCTTTTATAAGACGCTTTTTCAAAGGATTTTATCATGTGATTCTCGCCTTTGTGGCATTGACCGCTGTAATGTTTATTTTTTCCTATTTTGCACATATCAGCACAACCAATGAGTATGTATATAATCTACAGGCAGATTTACTGGCATTAATCGAACAAGACCTGGAAACGGTAGACTATAAGGTAGATGACCCTGCCGCTTTTTATGAAAAATACAACACAGCACATCTGAAGCTGGTGGATAGCATTTTAATAATTGATAAAAATAATAAAGCCTTTTTTGTATCCAATACGAAGAGGATATATCTCTACAAAGGGATAGACAAAAACAGAGACATTCTACTCAGCGATATTGTGCTTAAAAAAAACATGCTGACTACCAAACGGATGGCCGATGGGACTGAAGTAATTATCATTAGTAAAGAGAATTCAGTGAGTAGTTTGGTGGCCAAAGATTGGTTAAACGAAAGTCGAATTCAGTTCATTGTGAGTATTTTAATTCCTTTGATTGTATTTCTTGTTTTGATTCTTATTGAAGAGCACTTGATAAAGGATTTAGAAAATCGATTTTTACGGTATTTTAGGGCCATTGAAGAGAAAAATAAGGAAAAGCAAGAGCTGTACTGGGGACTCTATCAAAATAACAGATGCGTTATGATGTTGGTGGATCCTGAAACGGGGTGGATAATAGATGGCAACGATTCAGCTGTGGAGTATTATGGGTATCGCTTTAATGACCAACCAGTAAAGATAATGGATATTAACACCTTGCCTGTAAGTGATGTAGAAAAAGTCATGAGTGATGCGGTTGAAAATAAACGAAATTATTTTTTGTTTAAGCATAAGTTAGCCAACGGTATGCTCCGAGATGTTGAAGTATATACTGGACCAGTGGTCATGGAAGGACGTACAGTTTTGTGCTCCATCATTCATGATGTAACCGATAAGGTACATGCAGAACAAAACTTGCTGAATCAACAGTTGGAAATGGAACAAAAAATACTGGAAAAATCAGAAGTTTTAGCCATGATCAGTCATGAAATTAAAACGCCGATTGCGGGTATTCTTCAAAATGTCAATGAGTTGATGTGCCGCATTGAAGACGAAATACTGCGAAAAGAGATTCAATTTCTTAAATTGAATGTAAATAACTTGAACCGTCTGGTCTTTGACCTACTGGATTATTCTCGACTGGATACTGGGAATTTAAAATTCTACAGTGCTCAATTTGATTTAGTAGATGTATTAGAGACTTCTGCCAAACTCTTTGAACCTCTAGCGCAGGAGAAATCAGTACGTATTATTCTAGAGCTTCAAAGCCTAAACAAGAGAAGATTTGTAGGGGATGCCTATCGGATTGGACAGATTATTAATAATTTAATCAGCAACAGCATAAAATACACCCACAATGGAGATGTACGCATTAGCGCTGCAGATGAGAAGATGGACAATCAATCCCTTGTGACTATTATTGTAGAGGATACAGGAATAGGCATGAAACCTGAAACCATTGAACAGGTCTTTAAGCGCTTTTATACAACCGATTATACAGGAGAACACGTTGGAACGGGTTTAGGTCTTTCCATATGCAGAATGATTATCGAAGCCATGTCTGGAACCATTGAAATTGAGTCTACACCTCAGAAGGGAACTAAGGTTATATTGACTCTTGAACTTTACAACGACGATGCAGTCGATTTTTCAGCTATTGAAGCCAGCATGTCAGAAAGTCAGCAACAAGGAAGTGCAAAAAAAGAGCAAAATTTAGGGACAGATAATGATAAAGTGAGTAAAATCAGGATTCTCAACATAGACGACGACCCGATGAGCTTACTTTTTGTTGAAAAGTTATTAAGACAAGTTAATTTTCTTGATGTAAATATTGATAGTGCTTATAATGGGAAAGAAGCATTGGAAAAGCTAGAAACTATTTCATATGAAGCTATCATTTCAGATTATCATTTGCCAGATATAAGTGGTGATGAACTGGTTAAAAAAGTGAAGGTGCTTACCAATCAAAAAGGCATTCGCTTTATAATGGTTTCTGCAGATTTTGTTGAGAACGCAGATAGTTCAATAGATGCTTTTTTAATGAAGCCTGTTGAACCAGACGCATTGGAGAAGGTTTTAAGAAAACTTTTTCTCTCAAGGCATCCTAAGAAGGAGCGATTTGCAGTTCAAAACAATCAATTCATTGGAACACCTGAACTAGAAGAGCTTCTTGCCTACATTGGTAAGGAAGAGTTAAAAAGCGTATTGGAAATTTTTACGAAAGGTATGGAAGAAAAATATAAGACCTTGCCAGTCAAATTACAACCTGAGAATGTGAATGGTATTCTTAATACTATCCACGGCATAAGGGGAAGCATCAGTTACTTTAAATCAGAAATCTTTTTTGATGAACTGACTCATGTGGAGACGGTATTAAGGTCCAATCAAGACTTCCAAAAACAAAGAGAAGCCTATAAACGTTTCTACGAGGCAATTGGCCAATTAATAAAAGAGGCAAAAATAATGGCACAATTTGTAGATATATTGGGCTAAGACTTGGGTATTTAGTATCCTAAGTAACTACAATTATAGTACTGGGGTGAGTTGTATGAAATCAATTTTATTTGTAGATGATGAGGTTCAAATTTTAAAAGCATTGAGAAGACTGTTTCATAACAGTAACTACGAGGTCATGTTTGCAGAAAATGCAAAAGAAGCACTCGAGATTTTAGCGACTCGCCCAGTGGATTTGATTATTACTGATGTGAGAATGCCAGATATGGACGGGTATCAGCTCCTTCGCATTGTAAAGGAAAAGTATCCTTTAACCTTAAGAGTCACATTAAGCGGCTACACAGATAGCAAGAATATCTTAAAGGCTTTGGAAGACAATTTAGCAAAATTGTATATTTTTAAACCATGGGATAATCAAGAGCTTTTGACTACCATTGACCGTTTATTTGAAGTGCAGGCACTGCTCAACAATACGAATTTATTGGCGCTTATTAACAATATCACAGACTTACCAACAGTTCCGACTCTATACAAGGATATTTGTCAGCTTATTGAAGAGGATTCTAGCATCGATCACATTGCTAAAAAAATTGAAATGGATCAGTCGATTGCCAGTAAGATTCTTAGAGTAGCGAACTCTGCCTTTTATGGGGCAAAAACAGGCAATATCGTTCAAGCTATTATGTACATTGGACTCACCAATGTAAAAAATATTGTATTGAGTAATTCAGTCTTCAATGAGTTCGGAAGTCATAAAAATATGCACTTTAGTCTATGGGAACATGTGAATATCACCAATAAGCTTATGAACGCCATCTACTCCAGATTGCTAGGCAAAAAGGTGCCAAATGTCTTTGCTTCTGCAGGGCTCCTCCATGATGTTGGTCGAGTTATTGTTTTGAACTATTACATGGATGTTCACGAGAAAATGATTGAGGCAGCAAAGGCGAACCCAGAAAGGTCCATTACAGAATTGGAAGATGAGTTTGTGGGAACCAATCATCAGTATATTGGGGGATACCTTCTCAATTGGTGGGAAATTCCTCACCCGATTGTTGAGGCGGCAATGTTCCATCATGATCCACTTAACCCTATGGTCATCAACAAAGAATTGGTTTATGTGGTCCATTTAGCCAATTATTATTCTTGGGAAATTTTAAAGGATGAGGTTTTTAAAGAGCACCTTGAGGAATCTGTTTTTGATATTCTTGAAATTTCAAAAGAAGATCTTTTAATGATTGTAGAAGAGGTTAAAAAAGAGAGGGCGGCTAGCTCTTAGAGCGGTCTCTTTTTGCAAGACATTCTGTCCAATGTTGGGGGTGATAGCTTGGACTTGTCCGTATTAATAGTAGATGACTCCCCACTGATGTGTGAACTGGCAAAGGACTACATTAGCAGGAGTCAAATGGCCTCTGAAATTCATACCAAAAACAATGGACAGGAAGCCATCGAGTTTATTGAAACCCATCCTGTAGATTTATTGGTTTTAGATATTGTCATGCCTCAAATGCAAGGTTCCGAGGTAATGGCTTATTTACATGATCAAGGGTGGCTCACTAAAATGAAGGTCATTATCTTCACATCCCTTTCAGAACAAGCCTATTTAAAAGGTTTCTTTGAAATGGGTGCATTTGACTATATTACCAAGCCTGTAAAGGAACAAGAATTTATAGCCCGTGTGAAAAATGCCTTGAATCAGCAGATCTTGCAAAAAAAATTATATGAAACCATAGCAGTGATCAAGGAACAAAACACGGAGTTAGAAGATTTAAATCTTCAACTTAAAAATTCTCAAATGATGATTATTCAACAGGAACAGCTTGCGGGGATTGGACATTTAGCAGCAGGGGTTGCCCATGAGATTAACAATCCCTTAGGTTATATCATCAGCAACGTGAATATGCTTCAGAACTACGCTGATAAAATTACCGCATGGCATGAAACCGCCAACCAAATGATTTTTACCATAAAGGAAGATTCTCAGGTAGGGCAATCATCAAAGGACTGTGGGAGGGGCAGAGAGCTTGTAGATCAATACTTAGCTTGTAAGAAGGAAATGGATGTGGACTTTGTGCTAGAAGACCTCAGTGAGCTTTTAGGAGATACCCTCCACGGACTTGAACGGGTGAGTAAAATTGTAAAAGGTATGCGACAATTTTCTCGTATAGATGTAGCTCAAGAATTTGAAAGCTATAATTTAAATGGGGGTATAGAAAATACCCTAATGGTTGCTCAAAATGAAATTAAATATGCGGCTCATGTAGAATTAAATCTAGGAAAGATTCCTGAAATACCCGTTGTAGGCAGTGAAATTAATCAAACCTTATTGAATTTGATTATCAATGCAGTGGCAACTGTCAAAGATAAGTATTTTCCAGAATTAGGAAATATAAACATTGAAACTTATTTGGAAAATAATTACGTATGCTGTGTTGTTAAAGACAACGGCATGGGTATAGAAGAAAAGAATATAAAAGATATCTTCAAACCATTTTATACCACTAAGCCCGTAGGAGAAGGTACAGGACTAGGACTTAGCATATCGCATGACATCATCGTCAACAAGCATAAGGGCATTTTAGATGTCCAATCAGAGGTGGGAATTGGAACCACTATGATTATAAAATTGCCTGTGGAACGGTGATTTTTTTTAAGGAGAATAGTCTGAATATTCAATATTATCTTATAAAAGGAAGTGGCTGCTATGAAAAAAGTATTGATTGTTGATGATGCAGTATTTATGAGAAACACACTTAAGATGATGCTGGAGCGTAATGAATTTGAAGTAATTGGTCAAGCTGAAAATGGAGAGGAAGCCATTGACCAGTTTATCAAATTAAAACCTGACGTGGTGACTATGGATATTACCATGCCCAAAATGTCTGGACTTGAAGCGCTGATCAAAATTAAGCAGATGGACCCAAATGCGAAAATCGTCATGATTACAGCTATGGGGAATGAGTCCATGGTCAAAGAAGCAATTTTGAATGGTGCTGTCAATTTTATTGTTAAACCATTTCAAGAGGATAAAGTGGTAGAGGTTCTCAAAAGAACCTAAGGTAAGGCTTTCCTAGAAAGAAAGGAGGGAGGAAAAATTGACACGTGCTAATGAACCTATGATCGATCTTTACATACAAGAAACCAATCAGTTGTTAGATCGACTTGAACAAATCATTATTGAGTGTGAAAAAAACCAGAATTTGAAAGACCATATCAATGAAATTTTTAGAATCATGCACACCATCAAAGGTAATTCTATGATGATGATGTATGATGGCATTGCAGATCTAGCCCATTGCGCGGAAGATATCTTTGACCATTATAGGCAGCATATGGACATTGAACTTGAAATGACAGTACTCACGGATCTGATGCTGGAAATCATGGACTTTGATAAGAACCAGATTATCCGAATAGAGGCAGGAGAAAATTGTGAACCTGCCCCGAGTGTTTTAATAGAAAGCCTTAAAGAAATGCTAGAAAGCGTTAAATTTATGACGAGTTCTGAAACCCTTAAAGAGGAGCCAAAAGAAGGAGAGGCAGCTACTGACGGACAGGCTCTGGCAGAAGGCGTGGACCCTAAATACTTTATTCCACCTGTTGGAGACAGCTCAAAAGGACAGTCTACAAGTCCTAGTAGCAGTTTCAAAATAAAAATAAACTTCCAAGACGGCTGCGAAATGGAGAATATTAGAGCATTTACCATTCAGCATCATTTTAAAAATTTCTGCGATGCACTGGGGACCTATCCCTTAAATGTAGTGGATGATGACCAAGCTACGGATTTGATTCGAAAAAACGGCTTCCACATAGTGATAAAAACCTCAAAGTCTTTTGAGGAAGTGGACCACGAGGTGCAAAGTTCCGCCTTTGTCTCAGATTATGATGTAAAAGCCATTACCGATGAGGATTATGACCAGTATTTAACGGAATTTCAAGGGGGCGGAAGGAAAGAGGCAGTACAAAATCCTAAGTCTGTACCAAAAGAGGCGGAGAAGGATTCCACTGAGAGCACTGAAAAAGGAAAGGTCTCTCAAACTGCTACCAGCGTCAACACAACTCAAACCCATATTAACGTAGATGTTTCTAAAATTGATTTGCTTATGGACTTGATTGGGGAACTGGTAGTCTCAGAGGCTATGGTCACTCGTAACCCAGACCTGAAAGGGTTCACTTCTGAAAGCTTTGAAAAATCTGTAAGACAACACCGTATGATTCTCAATGAATTACAAGATTTGGTCATGAGTGTGAGAATGGTACCGCTTAGTCTGACCTTCCAAAAGATGAACCGAATTGTTAGGGACATGAGCAAAAAAATTGACAAGAAGGTAGAATTAACAGTTTTGGGAGAGTCTACAGAAGTGGACAAAAACATTATTGAACATATTGGCGACCCACTTATGCACATTATTCGTAATTCCGTTGACCACGGTATAGAAGACGCAGAGTCCAGAAGAATGGCAGGAAAATCAGATGTGGGTCATGTAACCTTGGAGGCGAAACATAGCGGCGGTGAAGTCTGGATTGTTATAGAAGATGATGGCAAAGGCCTTGACCGAAAGCAGATTTTAAAAAAAGCTGAAGAAAAAGGAATGCTCACAAAGCCAGCTGCGGATATGAGCGATAATGAAGTCTATCTACTCCTTTTTGCACCTGGATTTTCAACTAAAGAAGCCATTACAGAGTTTTCCGGAAGAGGCGTTGGCTTAGATGTGGTCAGTAAGAACATAACTGAGCTAGGGGGCGCTATTCAAATTGATTCAGTCCTTGGAAAAGGAACGGTATTTACCATCAAGATTCCACTCACCCTTGCAATTATTGAGGGGATGATGATGCGAGTAGGCAACAATTTCTTGGCAGTACCAATCGTCAATGTTCAAGAATCCTTCTCAATGAAAGCTGAAGAGGTGATTGTAGATCCAAATGGCAACGAGTTTATTATGCTCAGAGGCAAGTGCTATCCTATTATGAGATTGCATAAGCGCTTTGGCATGGTATCAAAGACACAGGAAATTGCAAAAGGCATTTTGATTATGATTGAGTATGCAGGGAAAAGTGTACTTCTCTTTGCAGATGAAATTATTGGAGAACAGCAGTTGGTTGTTAAGAGTTTGTCTAAATTTATGAAGAAGGTGAAGGGTATCTCAGGTTGTGCTCTTTTAGGTGACGGAAAAATAGGCCTGATTTTGGATCCATCAGGAATAGTGGATGATGAGAGGTGATGTTAATGGCTAACGAAATGGATAGTGTTTTTTACGAAGAAGATACCCAAAAAGGGAAATATTTGACGTTTGCACTAGGCGATGAACAATATGCCATAGAAATTAGGCACGTTGTGGACATCATAGGGATTCAGGACATTACGGAAATCCCTAACCAGCCAGAGTATATCATGGGTGTGATCAATCTCAGAGGTAAAATCATACCGACAATGGATGTAAGAAAACGCTTTAACAAGTCTTTTAACGATTACAATGATAGAACTTGTATCATTGTTGTTGAACTCAATGCAGTGTCTGTTGGGTTGATTGTTGATATGGTATTGGAAGTAATTGCCATACCAGACGAGCAAATAGCAGAGCCGCCGACATTCAATACGGACTTCAAAAATAAATTCATACTAGGCATCGGCAAAATTCAAAATGATATTGTCATTGTTTTGGATTCTGACAAATTGCTGAATGAAGGCGAAATTGATGAAGTGAGAACCTTAACCGTTTAGGAGGTGCTTAAATGCTTAATAATAAGAAAATAGGAATGAAGATTGCGTCAGGCATAGCCATTATGTTGTTGATTATATCAGCAGTCATCGCCATGACCATGTTTAATTTAGGAAATGTTAGCAATTCTTCCAATCAAATGGCGAGTGAAGACTTACCATTGCTTCAAATGGGACAGAAGGCCAATACATTGACAGCTTCCATGATGCTTGAAATGAGAGCCTATGTGTATCAAAATCAACAAGAAAAGATAGATCTAGTAGATCAAAATGCAACTGATTTAGGCGTAGTGCTCAATGAAGCAGCCAAGTTTACGACCGATAAAGGGATGAGTGCAGACCTTAAAAAAGTGACTCAGGATGCATTGACTACCTATGGTACATATATAACGACAAAGGATGCTTATAAAGAAGAAGTTGTTAAATTTGCAGCAACGAAAGTGACTTTATTAGCCACTGTAGATGAATTTTATAATAGCATAAATGGTTACGAAGCAGGACAAATGACAGGCTTCAAAAGTGATATTGCTTCTGGTGCCAACGGGGCAGCAGTAACCAAACGTGTAAATAAAATAGTTGGAATCAACCATATTTTAAACGAGGTAAATTTAGTCAGAATTTATTCCAATAAGGCATTAGAAGCCAGAGATGCTACCTATTTTGATAGTGCTTTAGCTATTTTCCCAGAGATTTATGCCAATGCTGAAAACGTGCTTAAACTCTCAGAACAACAGGTTAATAAAGATCAAGTCAACACAACCCTTGTCGCAATAAAAAAATATGAAAGCAACCTAAAAGATTTTAAAGCCAATATGTTAGAACAACAAAAACTTCAAGTGGTATTAATCGATACAGGCGAAAAATTAGGCGTACTATCAGACAAAATAATGGATGATAGTCTTGCCTTTACAATGGCAGGTGCAAATAGCAATAAGTTAGCTGTCAACTTCGCTAACATTTCTTTAATCATTGGTTTCCTAGTGGCACTTGTTATTGGAATGGTCATTAACTTCAGACTCATTGCAAAAATTACTTCAGGTATTAATAAGGTCACAAAAGCAGCTGATCTGATTGCTATTGGCGATACTAGCTTCGAATTGGTTAGCAAAGAACAAGATGAAATTGGTCAATTGACAGAATCCTTTAACCGAATGAAAGACAATATTATTAAGCAAGCGGATATTGTTAAGTCAATTTCAGAGGGGAATATGAATGTAGATGTGGTTGTTTTGTCAGAAAAAGACACTCTGAACATAGGGTTAAAAACTGCTACAGGTGCTATTAACCGCTTAGTAGAAGATACCAATCAACTTATTCAGGCTGCAGTAGACGGTCACCTAGATGTTCGTGCAGATGAAAATGTCCATCAAGGTGAATTCAAAGAAATTATTCGCGGGATTAATCGTACTTTGGATGCAGTTATTGAGCCTATTCAAGAAGCGGCAATAGTTCTTGAAGAGTTCTCTAAAGGTAATTTGGATGTTCTTGTCAAAGGTCAATACAAGGGTGATCATGCGTCCATTAAAAATGCAATTAATAGCACAATCAAGGCGATTTCAGGGTACATTAAAGACACTGCGGAGATTCTCAATAAAATGGCAGATGGCAACTTAGACCTTCAAATGAATTCAGAGTTCAAAGGTGATTTTGTATCGATGAAAAATGCCATCAACAATATTTTAGAATCTCTTAATGAAGTCCTTGGTGAAATCAATATGGCTTCTGAACAAGTGGCGACAGGCTCTCAACAAGTGGCCCAGTCTTCACAAGCCTTGTCTCAAGGTTCTACCATTCAGGCAAGCTCCATTCAACAAATTACAGCCTCTATGACAGAAATTTCCGAACAAACTAAAGAAAATGCCATTAATGCGTCTAAAGCTAATGATTTCTCAAATTCGGCAAAAGACGCAGCGAGCAAGGGCAACGAGCAAATGGTTGAAATGGTCTCTGCTATGAGAGAGATTAATGAGTCCTCAGCCAATATTTCCAAAATTATATCTGTTATTGATGACATTGCGTTCCAAACCAATATTCTTGCCCTCAATGCAGCTGTTGAAGCGGCTAGAGCAGGTCAACATGGTAAAGGGTTTGCAGTTGTTGCCGAGGAAGTTAGAAACTTGGCGGCAAGAAGTGCCAATGCAGCTAAAGAAACAACGGATATGATTGAAAACTCAGTCAAGAAAGTAGATAAGGGCATGAACATTGCAGAAGATACTGCCAAAGCCTTGGTAGACATCGTTGCAGGTGTTTCTAAAGCAGCTGATTTAGTCGCGGATATTGCCTATGCTTCCAACGAGCAAGCCACAGCTATTTCTCAAATCAATGAAGGTATTTTCGAAGTTTCTCAAGTCACTCAAAACAATACAGCGACAGCTGAGGAAAGCGCGGCTGCCAGCGAAGAAATGACTTCACAAGCTCAAATGCTTAAGGAAATGGTTAGCAGATTCCGCCTTAGAAGAGGTAATGGCAGATCCAATAGCTATACAGGTTATTCTAAACCGACGCCTGTCTATTCAGAGCACCGTAAACCTGTAGGAACTGCTGAAACCTTCTCCATTTCTCTAGACGATGATGAGTTTGGCAAATACTGATTGATGAAGGCGGGCGTTTAAACGCCCGCCATTTACCTACCCTAAAGGGGGAATTGACATGAAGCCGCTAACAGATACTGAATTTAAAATGTTTTCGGACTACCTTTATCAATATGCAGGTATTAATTTAACACCTCAAAAGAAGAATCTCCTTGTGACGAGGTTAGCTCAAACTATTGAAAGACAAGGATTTAGGAGCTTTAGAGAGTACTTCGAGCATATGAAAAGTGACATCAGTGGTCAGACTTTAAGTGAATTTATTAATAAAATCAGTACCAATCATACATATTTTTTTAGAGAGGAAGATCATTTTAATTTTTTGAAAGATGCGGTACTTCCTGAGTTGAAAGAGCGTTTGCGTATAGAGAGAGATTTAAGAATTTGGAGTGCGGGCTGTTCAAATGGTTCAGAGCCCTATACCATTTCCATGCTCATTGATGACTATTTTGATACGGAAAAGAAAATTTGGAATACGAACCTGCTGGCTACAGATATTTCTGAGAAGGTACTCGGACTTGCCACCCAAGGGATATACAAAAGCAATGATATTGATAAAATTCCGCCTATCTGGCGTGTGAAGTATTTTAAAAAAGTTGCGCCTGACACGTTTCAAGTCAATGAAGATATTCGTAAAGAAGTCACATTTAGACGTTTAAATTTACTCAGCGACTATCCTTTTAAAAAGCCATTTCATGTTATTTTTTGCAGGAATGTCATGATTTATTTTGATGAACCTACAAAAAATAAAATTGTTAATAAATTTTACGATAAGTTGGTTCCAGGTGGGTATCTTTTTATTGGACACTCAGAGACGATAGATCGAAGTGCCACTTCATTTGAGTATGTCATGCCATCGGTGTATAGACGGGAGGGGTAGTATGCAACCAATAAAGCGGGTCATTCGGGTGTTGATTGTAGATGATTCGAAACTCTTTCGAGAGTTCTTGATTGGGGGACTTTCAGAGGACCCATCCATCGAAATTGTTGGTTGGGCTTCTGATCCTTATATGGCCAGAGACAAAATTATAGAACTGCGCCCAGACGTCATGACGCTAGATGTTGAAATGCCTAGAATGGATGGCATCGAATTTCTAAAGAAGTTGATGCCTCAGCACCCTATGCCTGTGGTGGTGGTCAGTTCCATAGACACCAGAGTCTTTGAAGCCCTTCACGCAGGAGCCGTAGATTATGTTACCAAGCCAGCTGGGAAAACACCTCAAAACATGACGATGATGATTAAGGAACTGGCTGTAAAAATTAAAATAGCCTCTACTGCTAACTTGAGCCATTTGAAGCGAAAATTTGGAAGAGATGAAGCAATTATTTCTGCCAGACACGATAGAGTGACAAAGAGCATTATTGCCATTGGGGCATCCACAGGTGGCACTGAGGCAACTCATAGTATTTTAAAAGAGTTGTCACCGAATATGCCTCCAATTGTGATTGTTCAGCATATGCCACCTGTATTTACAAAGCTTTATGCGGACCGTATGAATGCTACCTGTACATTGAATATCAAGGAAGCTGAAAACGGTGAAGAACTCAAATCTAATTATGTATATGTTGCCCCAGGGGACATGCATATGAAAATCGTCAGAAACCCCCAAGGTACCTTTATTAGACTCTTTCAAGCAGAGCGAGTCAATGGACATTGTCCTTCGGTAGATGTACTTTTTAACTCTGTGGCAGAATTTTACGGACGAGATGCAGTCAGCATTATATTGACGGGTATGGGCAATGACGGCGCTAGAGGCATGTTACGTCTTAGAGAAAAAGGCTGTAAGACCATCGGGCAGAATGAGGAATCTTGTATCGTCTATGGCATGCCGAAGGTGGCCTATGACATTGGCGCTGTAGAAGAGCAGCTTCCACTTAAGGATATTTCCAAAGCCCTAACAAAGGCGGTTACCGAATAGAGGTTGTAAATAATCAACGAAGGAGGGCGACTGGATGATCGAAAAGAGTTGGGCTTACGGCACGGCGTATTCCATTATGGAACATTTATCGAGCATGGTTATTGTTGCAGACAGCAAAAGAATTGTCCAGTACGTAAATCCATCTTTTGTTAATACGATAGGCATGAAAACCAACGACGTAGTGGGTCGTGCTATTGAAGACGTTTTAGAGCACAATACAAAGGCGTTCGGTATTGGCGAATTTGCTAAGAACTGCCTTAAAGAAGAAAAGTCTTGGGTAAAAGAGTATCAAGGCAGACTTCTTACTGGGGCAATCTATTGGGTCAGAGTGAATTCTTTTTATATTAGTCCTGAACAAGGCGAAGACAAATATGTGGTCTATACCATTGATGATATTACGGAGCAAAAACGTTCTCAAGATGAACTTTTCGCTGAAAAATCACGTTTAGAAATGATTTTTAGAAACGCTTCCATCGGTATGATTTTCTTAGACCGCTCACTAAAAATTATAGATATTAACGACAATGGCATAAAAATGTTGGGAAGACAGCTAGATGATGTTGCCGAACATTCTCTTTGTGAAATTATTACCGAATCGAATTTAGAATTGGCATCAGATAAACTACTAACGACTCATTCCATTAGCTGTGAGCTGGGTAGGCATGTGGCAGATATTTTTACAGGAAAGTCTGCTAAAACAGATTTTGAGTTTAAGCAAACTATAAAAACTCGTTTTGGATTTGAAAGCAAATGGTTTAAATCAAAAATATCCACCATGGTCCTTAGAGGTGAATCCTTTGCCTTGGTTATTTTAGAAGACATTACAGTTAGAAAACAAATTGCAAATGAACTCATCGACAACGAAAAAAGACTTAGGTTAATTACCGACAACATGTTGGACTTAATTACCCAAGTAGACCAAAACGGGACAGTTATATACGCAACCCCATCACACAAAACCATATTAGGCTATTTTCCTGAAGAACTAATAGGACAGCCCCTAATGGATTATGTTTTTATAGAAGATAAATTACAAGCCACAGAGCAGTTTAAAAGGCGTTTAGCTACTGGCGAGAATTTTATGACAGAAATGCGTATATGCAAAAAAGATGGCACCTTGTTATGGGTAGAAGCGACTGGAAACGTTGTTATGGATGATCAATATGGCACCAGTATCCTTTACGTCAGCAGAGATACTACGGTCAGAAAGCAAGCTGAATATGAAAGCATGAGAGCAAAAGAGGAAGCCATAGAAGCCAATCGGTCTAAATCTCAATTCTTGGCAAATATGAGTCATGAAATCAGAACACCGCTCAATGGGATTATTGGCATGACCAACTTGACCATTATGAGTGATATTAACGATGAACAGCGAGAAAATTTAGTTTTAGTAAAGAACAGTGCTATAACCCTTTTGAATATTATTAACGATATTTTAGATTTTTCAAAGCTAGAAGCTGGCAAAGTTGCCATTGAAAAAATTAGATTTAACCTGCCTGATGTGGTGCAACGGGTTGTAAAGCCATTGAAAATTCAGGCTATGGAAAAAAATATTGATTTAGATGTTTTCATAGAAGAAAATGTTCCAGAACACGTTCATGGAGACCCCGTCCGAATCAGTCAGATTTTATCCAATCTGGTCTCTAACGCCATTAAATTTACCAAAATTGGAGGCGTTTTAGTATCGGCGAAAGTTAACCGCACAAGTGGCGATCAGGTCCTTATTGATTTCTCTGTTAGAGATTCAGGCATTGGTATCAGTGAAGAGGATTTGGAAAGAATCTTTATCAGCTTTTCTCAAGCAGATGGATCCATTACCAGAAAGTATGGTGGAACTGGTCTTGGTCTAAGTATTTCTAAAATGCTAGTGGGCTTAATGGGCGGAGAATTATTCGTTAACAGCAAGCTAGAGGAAGGTTCAGAGTTTCATTTTTCCATTCCATTTAAAATTGCACAGACGGTTATGAGTATTACTGGACAAGAGGAAGACATAGAATATGTGCCAGAAGCGCCATATTCCCTCAAGGTCTTAGTTTGTGAAGATGAAAAAATCAATCAAAAGCTGTTTAAAAGACTTCTGCTTAAACAAGGACACACTGTAGAACTGGCAGAAAACGGCATACAAGCCATTGAAAAATTAAAGGTGATGGCATTTGATCTGATTTTAATGGATATACAGATGCCTATCATGGATGGACTCAGCGCCTTGTCGGTCATCCGCAATGAGTTAAAATCAGATGTACCTGTTATTGCTATAACAGCTTATGCCTTAAAGGGCGATCGAGAGAAGTTCATGGCAGCGGGAATGGATGAGTATATTTCTAAGCCAATTAATATTCGGGAGTTCTACGAAAAAATAGAGAATTTAGGCTGTGGAAAAGGCAGCGCCCCTCGAGATGAGATCTTTGAAAAGGTTATTTCGGTGGAAAAGGAACAGGTTGTACTCAATAAGGAAAATTATATTATGCCCCTTTATGATATTAAGCTGTTCTTAGACCAAAAAGACGGGGAACTTCTTGAGAAAACCGCCCATAGAATTAAAGAACTCTTTGAAGCCGATGGCGCTGTGAGACTCAAAAGGCTGGCAATGAAAATGGAGCTCGCCGCCAGACGACAAAACATGATGGAAGCGACTCAATATTACAGTGAAATCATGAAATTGATGGATATTTAGTGAGGAGGTACAATATGAGAATACTTATAGCAGAAGATGATTACGTCAGCCGAAAGTTTCTGTATAAATTCATGTCTCAATTTGGAGAGTGTGATATTACCGTTGACGGCATGGAGGCTATTGAAGTGTTTTTAATGGCTTTAGATGAACAGCACTATTATGACTTAATTTGTCTGGACATTATGATGCCAGAGGTAGATGGAATTAAAGCTCTTAAAACCATTAGAAAGCTTGAAGAAGAGCGAAAAGTGCCTAAGGAAAAAATTGCCAAAGTCATAATGACCACAGCCCTTAACGATCCAAAGGGAATTTTTGAAACCTTTGACCTTGGCTCAGAGGCCTATGCGGTGAAACCTATTGATACAGACAAACTTATTGATGTTATGAAACGCCTTAAGCTCATTAAAGAAGAGGACTTAGGCTTTGTTAGAAAAGACCCATCTGTTGAATAGACAGGTGATGGATATTTTGATAAGATGAAAAGGTAAATGAAAATAACCCGTACAAGTATAATTTGCTGACGGGCTTAGTCTATATCAAAGGAGATTCTAATAATGAACAATCAAGTACTTGCTGTGGTTAACGGCAGAGATATCACAAGAGACGAATTAAACCAATTTATGATGTCCCTTGGACAAAATGCAGCTAGATATGCCAATCCAGAGGGTGAAAAAATCCTAATTAATGAATTGGTCAATCAATCTTTGTTTTTATCGGAAGCCATTGATCTCAATATGGAATCTGAAGAAGAATTCCAAGCTCAATTAGCTGAAGAAAAGTTTATGCTCATGAAACAATATGCAGTTAGAAAATGCTTATCAACTGCTGAAGTAAGTGACGAAGAACTTAAAGCTCACTATGAAGCTAATAGAGATCAATTTACTAAACCAGAGCGTGTTAAAGCCAGTCATATATTAGTAGATACAAAAGAAACAGCAGACGATATTCTTGAAGAAATTAACGGCGGTTTATCTTTTGGTGAAGCGGCTACAAAATATTCTAAATGTCCATCTAACGAAAGAGGCGGCGATTTAGGCTTCTTTGGTAGAGGTCAAATGGTGCCTGAATTCGAAATGGCTTCTTTTGAAATGGCGATAGGAGAAATCAGCCAACCGATTCAAACACAATTTGGTTACCACATCATTCAATTGACTGAAAAAGAAGATGGCGGCGTATTCGATTTAGAAGAAGTTAGTTTTGATATCATGAAAGATTTGACAATGAAAAAGCAAAGCGAGATCTACACAAGCAAAGTTGAAACACTTAAAGAAAAGTACGCCGTAGAAATCAAGTAAGTTAGAATTCTGAAGGCGGATGTCAATATAATCGATGAGTCCCCCTGTACAGGGGGATTTTTTGAGTAATAGATAGGATGGTTGCGATGCTAGAAAAATGGATTAAAGAATTTGAAGTAGGCGACGATATTCAAGGTTTCTTTTTGATTAAGGGAATGAACTTGAAAACTTCCAGCAACAATAAAAAATACTTAGACCTTAACTTAACGGATAAAACAGGTGAAATCAATGCGAAAGCATGGGATATAGACGATGCAATGGTCAGCCAGTTCAAGGCTGGAGATATTGTCAAAGCCAGAGGGACTGTCACAAGTTGGCAAAGTACACTTCAATTTAAAATTGTCAAAGTCAGACCCCTTGAAGAAGGCGATCCTGTTCAACTTGAAGATATGGTACAAGCAGCCCCAATCGATAAGGACGAAATGTTTGGGGAAATTCTTGACTATGTGGAAAAGATTCAAAACCTAGAAATTAAACGCCTCGTTACAACTCTCATTGAGGAGTATGAACAAAAACTAATGTATTATCCTGCGGCAAAGAAAAATCATCATGCCATTCGTTCAGGTCTCATGTACCATATTTTAAGAATGCTCAGATCGGCTGAAGCACTTAGCCAAGTTTATGGCCACTTGAATACAGATTTGCTCTACGCAGGGGTCATTCTTCACGACATTGAAAAAATTAATGAAATGACTGCAGACGAACTCGGCGTCGTCAGCGACTATTCTTTTGAAGGTCAAATCCTTGGTCATATCATTATGGGTATTCGAAAAATTCAAGTGGTTGGAGAACAATTGGGAATCAGTCAGGAAATCAGCAACGTGATTCAACATATGATTCTATCTCATCACTATGAGCCAGAGTTTGGAAGTCCTAAAAAACCAATGCTTCCAGAAGCAGAAATTCTTCACTATTTGGACATGATGGACGCCAGAATGTACGATATGAGTAAAGCTCTTGAAAGTATTGAACCAGGAAGATTTACAGAAAATATTCCTGTGCTTGATTATAGAAAGCTTTACAAACCAACCTTTGATAAGGAGTGAAATTAATTGGGAAAAAATTTGCCCATATCCAATTGGCTAAGTGCATTTCCTCTAAAATGGCAGGATTTTTTAGTTGCTCTAATAATTCTAGCCGTATTTCATTTGTTTAGAAAAACCATCGTGAAAATAAGTTTTAAAGTGGGAAGACATTTTGCAAAAAAAATGCCCAGCGACCAGTATGAGGCGAGTATCAAGGCTTTTGAAAATCCTATTGCCACATGGATTAGCTTTTTAGGGTTTTATGCTGCGTTCCAATATATGGCGATTAAATACCCTTATATGCGCCTTTATGTCAATGGCACACCTGAAAGCCTTATAAAGGCCATTACGGTGATTTGTATCGCCATGGGCTTCTACAATTTAGGAGATCTTTACGGCAATATGCTTGTGAAGCTAGATGACAAGCTGAACTTAAATACCAGCAATCTATTTAAGACCATGGTTTCTAAGGTTGTTCGTATTTTGATCGTAATTTTGGCAGTAGGCATGGCAGCAAGTGAGTTCTTTGATGTTAATGGGTTTATTGCAGGTTTAGGCATAGCAGGATTGGCTGTGGCAATGGCAGCTCAGGACACACTAGGGAATATGATTGCAGGTGCCGCTATTGTTATAGACCGTCCTTATGATCTAGGAGACTGGATTTTATGTGAAGGGATTGAAGGTGAAGTTGAAGAGCTTAGTTTCAGAAGCACCCGTATTCGAACGGTGACCCAAGAAATTGTCTATATTCCTAACAGCAATATGTCTAAAAATCCCATTACTAATTTTACAAGAAGAGGTTACAGACGTGTGGACGTTCAAGCTATTTTAGAGTTCAATACGCCTCTCGAAATGATAGAAGCCTTGCAAAAACAGATGACAGACTATCTAGAAACTCAGACTTTTGTTAGAGCAGAGGGAATGATTGTCAAATTGGATCAGTTTAATACTTATGGTTTGTCTTTTGTCGTTAAGTGCTTTGTGGACACTAATATTTACAGTGAGTACATTCAATATAAAGAACAGATTAATTTTGCTCTGCTGAGTACCAGCAGAGCTTTGGGAATAGAAATGGCAAAGCCGCCTGGCGGCGGCTTTATAAGGTAAATTAAGCATCAAAGCGATGCAAATATTCTTGTCTTTCCATTTTTTCAAGGAGCAGTTCTTCAACTGCTTCTTTTTTTTGACTCAATTCTGAAAGCAAGGTGAAATCTGTAGCACTTTTCTCCATTTCAATTTCCAATTGAATCAATTTTTCTTCCAAAGAAGCCACTTCACCGTCAATGGTTTTCAGTTCATGTTGCTCTTTGAAAGTAAGTTTCTGTCTTGATTCTTCAGAGGCATCGCGTCCAGAATTGTCCTGCTCATTTTTGTTACTTTCAGAACCTTTGCTGTTAGCAGTAGGGCGCTTGCCTTGATGGTTCAAGGTTCTACCCAGGTCATCATCCGAATAGACAGGGATTTTAATATGTTCTAAATACTCACTGTAGTTGCCTGTATGATTGGCAATCTCACCACCGCCGTTAAAGGACCAAATCCGTTCACAAGTTCTGTCTAAAAAATAACGGTCATGAGAAATAACAATGACAGCCCCTTGGAAGTCGTCTAAGTAGTTTTCCAACACCTTTAAAGTATCAATGTCTAGGTCATTGGTTGGCTCATCCAATATGAGAACATTGGGTGAGGCCATAAGAACTTGGAGGAGGTAAAGGCGTCTTTGTTCGCCGCCTGAAAGTCTTCCAATATAGGTATATTGCATATGGCTGTCAAAGAGAAATCTTTCCATCATTTGAGAAGCGCTTATCTTGATGCCGTCACCTGTAGTGACAAACTCGGCTGTGTCACGGATCCAGTCAATGGCCCGCTTGTCTTCTGGCAAATGGGCAGAGTCTTGAGAGAAATAACCTACATTAACGGTAATCCCTCTGTCAATTTTACCTTGATCAGGCTCTAATTCTCCAATGATGAGCTTAAGGAGGGTGGTCTTGCCAATGCCGCTCGGACCAACAATACCGATACGATCTGATTTGACCATGGTATAAGTGAAATCCTTCACAATTAACTGAGTGCCAAAGGACTTGCTGACGTTTTCCATTTCAATGATTTTAGAGCCTAGACGGCTATGGGCAACGGAAATATCCATTTTATCCAATTGACCTTGTCCAGCAAGCTGATCTTTAAGGATTTCAAAACGATCAATTCTAGCTTTTTGCTTGGTTGAACGGGCTTGCGCACCGGCTCTGATCCATTCCAGTTCACTTTTAAATAGGTTTTGTCTCTTTCGGGCAGTAGCCGAGTCTAGTTCTTGGCGAAGGGCCTTTTGTTCAACAAACCAAGCGTAGTTTCCTGTGTAAGAATAGAGTTTTCCTTGATCCAGTTCAATGGTTTTGTTCACGACACGGTCTAAGAAATATCGGTCATGGGTAACCATTAGAAGAGCGCCTTTGCGTTGTCTGAGGGCACCTTCCAACCATTCGACGGTCTGGCTGTCCATATGGTTGGTCGGTTCGTCTAAAATAAGAAGTTGACTGTCTGATATTAATGCTTCTGCCAAAGCAATCCGCTTTTTCTGCCCACCAGAAAGTTCTCCCATGGTTTTATCAAAGTCGTGAATGTTAAGTTGCGTCAGAATGGTTTTGATTTGACTTTCAATTTCCCAAGCGCCTTCTAGGTCCATTCTATTTTGAAGACCTAAGGCTTGTTTTTGAAGTTTTTCGTTTTCAGGGTCCTTTTCCAAATGCTCCAGTGCAGCCTCATAGTCTCGAATGAGAGTAAGGAGAGGGGAAGACCCCTCGAAAATAGCCTCTAAAACAGTTTGATCTGCTTTAAATTCAGGGTTTTGAGAAAGGTAAGAAACCTTCATGCCTCTTGGAAGGGTAATGTTTCCAGAGTCGGCTGGCTCCACGTTGGAAAGGGCATTGAGCAAAGAAGTTTTACCCGTGCCGTTGACGCCAATCAAGCCTATTTTTTCGCCCTCATGTATACTGAAGCTGACAGCGTCAAAGAGCTGACGTTCGCCGTAGCTTTTTTTTAGATTTTCTATTTGCATGATTAACATAGGTATACCTCAATTTCTAATTAATATGAATAATTTGGTCTGCCTCTAGTCTAACACAGAAAGTTGCCAAAATTCGACAAAAATATATGTTTAGTCAATAAGAATATGCGATATAAAGTAAGTAGATTTATTTAATTTATAGGTGGGAACATAAATTCTGGAGGTGGCCATGAAAAATCGTTTTGAATGGACGGAAGTCAACGGTAGAACAGTTTTAAAACAAGATTTCTCCAATCTTAAACAGGCAGAATTAATGAAATTCTTAAATATGTCCCATGAACTCATTAAAGATAGAGACGAAAAGGAGATTATTGTTGTAACCAATGCAGATCAAGCAATCTTTGATCATCAAGTGATGAAGCACTTCAGCAAGATTTGTGAAATCAACAAACCTTATATTGGTGCTTCGGCAATCTACAATTGTACTTTTGTAGCAAAGGCAGCTATTGAGTCTGCGGCGCATTTGTCGAATAGAACGTTTTTAATGTTTTATGATGATAGTGCTGCTGAGAAGTGGTTGGAAAGTTTAAAATAGGGGTCGATAAGACCCCTTTTTACTTGCTGTACGGCCCTTAAATTATGTATAATTATTTTGAGATAGACCAAGGCATTCTCCTCGGTCTATTTTCAAGTTGAGAGGAGATCGACAGCATGTTAAGAACACTGGTATGGTTTATTTATTTTTGGATCTATCAAGCCCTCGCTTACCCGAAACTAAAAAAGTTGGATAAATTAGAGGCCGAAGGGTCCATTGAAGAGAGAAACGCATTTGTAAAGCCTGAAATTGAAAAATGGGCTCAAAATTTGTTAAAAGTAGCTGGGTGCAAGGTGGAAGTTATCGGTCTTGAGAATATTATTTCCGACAGACCCGTTCTCTATGTGTCCAACCATCAAGGTAATTTCGACATTCCTATTCTTTTAGGTCATATTCCTGGCAGAAAGGGATTTATTGCCAAGGACAGCCTTGAAAAAATGCCTCTAGTTGGCCGATGGATGAAGCACATTCAATGTGTGTTCATGAACAGAGAAAATATAAGACAATCGGCAGCCGCTATTAACGAAGGGATTAAAAACCTTAAAGGCGGAACTTCTATGGTCATTTTCCCAGAAGGCACCAGAAGCCATGACGGCAATTTGTTGGAGTTCAAGCCAGGGGCTTTGAAACTTGGAACAAAACCAGCGGTACCCATTATTCCCTTAACGATTAGTGGCTCAATTCACATGATGCCTAAAGGCTCTTATGCCATTAAGCCCTCTCTTGTGAAGGTGTTTGTACACCCTGCCATTATGCCTGAAGATTACGCTGAGAAAGACACCGTAGAACTCACAGAGTCAATTAAGGAATTGATTGCTTCTAAACTGTAGAGATCTAATGCGTCTTAAACGGTATAAATTAAATAAGAATCAAAAAAAGAAGAAGTCCTAGGACTTCTTCTGAGTTGGTTTGTGACAGTAAAGAAACTATTCTTCAGTTTCTTCGTCTTTAGCCATACAACATTTTTTATATTTTTTACCACTGCCGCAATGACAAGGATCATTTCTGCCGATTTTCTCGCCTTTAATGACTGTCTTGCTGATGTTGTACTCTTTTTTGATTTCTCTACGGCGTTCATCATCTAAGATGCCAGCCCATGATTCGATGTTGTAAAGCCATTCAGCTTTTGCATCTAACATGTTGAAGTAAAGTTTTTCCCAGTTGATTTCTGATGCTAAAACGCTGTCGGATTCAAGGGATGATAAATCGAGTTCAGTCTCAAGGCTTGTATTGATACCGTCGAGGAAACCGACAAAAGTTACAGCGTCCATTTCAAATGATGCTGCAAGTGTTTCAATAGGTCCTTCAAGACGATTATTTTTCGATTCGAGGATCATCTCATAGTTTTTTTGTTCTTTTAATAAGTAGTCCTTCCAGAAAGCTTGATATTCATTTTGATTCATCTCTCTGGCAGCACGCTTTTCCCATTCTTGGAATAAAGACATAGTATTCACCCTTTCATAATGCATTAGCTAAACCAGTATATCACAGACCCATGGGAAATAATAGTATTAAAAACATTTGTTATTTGTTCCTATAGGATAAGGTTAGGGCAAGGCCCTGTAAGGAGTCTCTATGAAAGCGATAGAGAAATATTATCATTTAATTGGTATTGATGAGTGGGTCATTCAGAATGGCACTGTGGTTTTAGGAACGACCTTGGGTTCTTGTGTGGCTATATGCTTATGGGACCCAGAATCTCATACGGGCGGACTGAATCATTTTTTATTGCCAAGTAAGCCTAGTAAAAACGACCATAGCATACAAGGCTCTCATCTGACTAAAAAAAAATACAAAGAACATGAAGTCATAGAAATCCTCATTGATCAAATGATGCATTTGGGATACGAACCCAAAAAACTCAGAGCCTTGGTGGTAGGCGGTGCAACCTCCCATTTTGACTATTATCAAGTGGGAAATAAAAATATTCAAATTGCCTTGAAGCTTTTAGAGGATAAGGGTATTCGCCAGGTTAAAGTCTCTACTGGGGGCCCGTACAGTCGGCGAATTCAGTTTCACTTAGATGAGGGAAAAGTCCTGATCCGAAAGATTGACTTAAATAAGCACCATCAAGAAGTGGAAGAAATAATTTTTTTATAGATAGAGGAGGCGTCGTTATGACAGTGGAAAAAAACTTAGAGTACATCAAGGAACAAACGATGAAACAGAATGCTTACGGCTATGTAAGTGGACTGATTGGCTGGGATTCTGCAGCAACCCAGTCGCCAAAGAAAGGCTACGATAAAAAGTACCAATACGCAGGAATTCTGGCGGGAGAGTCTTATAAGATTGTCACGGATCCAGAACTAAGAAATGCCGTATTTGAAGCGGCGGCAGCGTCTGATCAAATTTCTGACGTTAGAGACCGTGCCATGGTAAGGGAATGGAAAAAAACCATTGAGCGAATGGAAAAAATTCCAAAAGAGGAGTACGTTGCCTTTGTCGAACTTCTTGGAAAATCTGAAATGGATTGGGAAACTGCCAAAGAAAACGATGATTTTGATGGTTTTAAAGATACTTACGGTAAAATATTTGAGACTTTAAGAAAATTTGCTGATTATTACGGTTATGAAGAACACCCTTACAACGCCCTGATTGAAGATTTTGAACCGGGCATGACAGTAGCCAAACTAGATGTATTCTTTAAAGAGTTAAGAGAAGAAATTGTTCCCCTCCTTAGAAAAATTAACGAAGCAAAGACTAAAAGACCTGAATCTTTTGAATTTACAACCCACTTTGTGGCAAAAGACAAACAAGATCAAATGTCGAGGCGGGTCTTAAATCATATTGGGTATGACCTAGAAAGAGGTATTTTAGCTGAAAGTGAGCACCCTTTCACCAATGGACTCACCCAGCAAGATGTAAGAATTACTACCCATTACATGGAAAATAATTTTATGTCCGCTATTTTCAGCACGGCCCACGAAGGGGGCCATGGTATTTATGAACAACAGCAAGACGAAACCTTGGAAGACAGAGGGTTAAGAAATGGAGCTTCTTCAGCTGTTCATGAGTCTCAGTCAAGAATGTATGAAAATGTATTTGGCAGAAGTTTGGAGTTTTGGAAGCCTTTATATGGAAAACTGAGTGAAACTTATGCGCCAGCTTTAGAGGGGGTTAACATTGAAACTTTCCATAAAGCCATCAATGCCGTAGAACCTTCACTCATCAGAATTGAGGCAGACGAATTGACCTATCCTCTCCATATTATGGTGCGCTATGAACTGGAAAAGGATTTGCTTACTGGCAAAATTAGTGCAGATCAACTTTCAACAGAGTGGAACAAGAAAATGGAAGAGTATTTAGGCGTTACACCGCCAAGTCATTCAAGTGGCGTCCTTCAAGACGTACACTGGGCCGCTGGTCTGGTGGGTTACTTCCCATCTTATGCCCTTGGCAATGCTTATGCAGCTCAACTTTTAGTCTATATGAAAAAAGATTTCCCTGTATTTGAAGATTTGGAAAAAGGTGATTTTACTCGCATTCACAAGTGGCTAGGAGAGAAAGTTCATTACCACGGTTTGGTTTATGGTCCAGAGGAACTTGTTGAAAGAGCAACGGGAGAAACCTTTAATCCAAAGTATTACGTAGATTATTTGAAAAATAAGTTCACTGAGATTTATCAGTTATAATTGCATAGACATTGAATGAAAGGGTATAAAAATTCAAAATGCATTCAGGAGGGTGACTTATGGAATTAAAAGGAAAAGTATTGGTAGCACAAGCAGGCGGCCCTACGGCTGTCATTAACCAATCGTTAGTCGGCGCTGTTTTAGAGAGCCGAAAATTCCCTCAAATCACTAAAGTATATGGTGCTTTAAGAGGGGTTGACGGCATCGTTCGAGAAGACTTCTTAGACTTGACAAGAGAGACTACCAATAATTTAGAACATGTGGCAGTCACCCCTTCATCGGCCTTACTTTCCACCCGCAATAAACCAGACGAAAAAATGTGCCGTGAGATGTTCCATGTAATGAAAGCTCACGATATTCGCTATTTCTTCTACATAGGTGGAAACGATTCCTGTGGTACCCTTCAAATTGTAAGTGAACAAGCGAGACAAGCTAATTATGAGCTCAGAAGTATTCACATTCCAAAGACCATTGATAACGATTTAGTCCTTAATGATCATACCCCGGGCTACGGTTCAGCGGCCCGTTTTGTGGCTCAAAGTTTCACGGGGCTTAATTTGGACAACATGGCATTAGAAGGGGTCTTTATCGGTGTGGTCATGGGTAGAAATTCAGGTTTTTTAACAGCCGCCTCGGTTATGGCGCAAAAGTATCCTGATGATGGACCGCACTTGGTATACTTACCAGAACGGACTTTCAGCATCGATCAGTTTTTACTGGATGTGAAAGAAGTTCATGATCGTTTGGGACGTTGTATTGTAGCTGTTTCCGAAGGCATTGTAGATGAAGATGGCGTACCTATTGCCAGCAAGTTAGTTAAAACCAGTGAAGTGGATGCCCATGGGAATATGCAATTGTCAGGATCTGGCGCTCTGGGGGACTTGTTGTCAGAGTTAGTGCGTGAAAAGCTTGCAATTAAAAGGGTTAGAGCAGATACATTTGGCTATCTTCAACGGTCTTTTATTGGTTGTGTTTCGGACATTGACCAACAAGAAGCCAGAGAAGTTGGGGAAAAGGCGGCTCAGTACGCCATTTGGAACAAGGCAGACGGTTCCATCGCCATAAAACGAACAGGGTTTTACTCCGTAGATTATCAGCTGGAAGATATGGCTAAAATCGCTACAAAGACAAAGGTGATGCCGCCTGAATTTATTAATGCCAAGGGGAACGGCATTAGCGACGCCTTTAAATATTACTGTAGACCTCTTTTAGGTTCAGGTTTCCCAACGGCCCATCAGTTAAGGGCGCCTATGGCAGATAAAATTTTAAATGTGAAGTAAGGTGTGGTTCGATCCACTTTTATTTTGACGAACATGGGAAACTGGTCCATGCACTAAGAGCTGAAGATGCAGAACAAGACCCATATGAGGTCTTGGAGCGCATTAAGCAAATGTAGGAAGCGTAGGAATGGCTAAATGAATACACAAAACAATGACATTACCCATCGGTCAGATATTTGGAGCAAAAGTATTCGAAGACTGCTGGTTTTAATGATTGCAGTTTCTTTGGTGCTGATTGCTTTATCAACTGCCATTCGCTATGGGGCAACGGAAGAAAGCTTCTATGACAAGACCTTTGAGAAATTAGACTCTAGAAAACAAGTAGGTCTAAATGAAAAGGATTTTGAAGCGGTTAAAGACCTGTTGATTGACTATGTAGCCTTAAAAAACGATAAATTTTCAGTGACGGTTACCCTCGACGGTCAACAAAAGGATTTCTTCAACGACAAAGAGCGGAGCCATATGGTAGATGTGCGAAACCTACTTGTACTTAATCGCAATATTCAAATGAGTGCAATCGCCTTTGTTTTGACTCTGTATTTGATTGGTAAGTATGGCTTGAAACAAAGAAGACTTCTAATAGATGGACTGGTTCTGTCTGGTCCTCTGATGCTGATTTTTATAACATTAGTGGGCATATCCGCAACACAGGATTTTACCGCAGTTTTCATCAAGTTTCATGAAATGTTCTTTACCAACAAACTGTGGCTCTTAGATCCAGCCACAGACCGAATGATTGTCCTTTTACAGGAAGAGTTCTTCTCCGCCATGGCGCTAAGCATTGGCGTGTATACGGTGCTGATTTCAGGGTTTGGAATGGCTGTAGGCATCGTTCTTAGTCGGAATATGCCAAAAAAATAATAAAATGAAAAGAGCTGTTGGCAACGTACTAACAGCTCTTTTTTATTTTTTGATTATGTATTTCATTCTTGCGGGTAAAATCTTTTTAAAAAAAACGACTTGTTAATAACATATTGTTTACAGTGTTGGATTATTATGTTATCGTAAAAAATGTAAAGGAAAACGTTTACCTTTTGGTTTAATTAATTCAATGGCCTAGAATTAAAAGCTCCAAATGATTGGATGATTCTGTCTAATTATGTTTTCTGTTGAGTATTTCAAGCATGACATTATGAACAATATGGAGGTAGAACATGAAATTTCTAAACAAAACGATGCTGGTAGGACTTACTTTGAGTGCAGCATTGTTGATTAGTCCAGCAACAGGTTATGCAAACGCTATTGAGCATAGTGAGTATACGAATAGTGGGGTTGTGGAATCAGAAATTATCAATTCTCTTAGCTTGGATAGGTCCGTTAATAAGACTGGCAATCAAGTTGGTATAATGGCAGCTAGTGCTGTCCAAAGAAAAACAATTGAGCAATATCAAGGGTCATTTTTGATGTATGCTTACTCAAAACTTGAGTGGAAATATGACGGGACTAAAATTGTTTGGGATTATCCAACGCAAGAAGTTGGTTGGGTTTTTCCAAATAACATCACAAAAGATGGGATTGTGACGGTGGAATCTTCATCAAGTCATAAGAGATATGACTACAAGTATACTGCTGGAGCTGGTGTTGTAAGTCCTTGGGGTAATGTAAATGTCTATAATTTACCTGCAGTTCATACATTTAATTTTTACGGAACAGGTTCATACAACTAATTAATTTTATTGGAGGCGTATTGATATTAATATCAATGGCGCCTCCAGTAATGGAGGTTAAATGATTAATATATATGGTTTAACTAAAAAATATAGAAAGAATATTGTATTAGATAATATTACAATGGAGATTCCCAATACAGGCATTACCTTTCTTATGGGAGAAAATGGCTGTGGTAAAACAACATTAATTAAAGCGCTCTTAAATTTGGAGTCTTATGAAGGGCAGATCCTATTTGATGAGAAACCCTTTCAACAAGGGAGAAATAGTGTAGCAGTTGTATATGATGATAATCCTCTGTACAATTCTTTAAATGGACTGCAAAATCTCATTTTACTGTCACAGATAACCTTAAGTAAAATAGAAATTATTGAGAAAGTATCACCGTTTTTTTCAGAAAGAGAATTAAAAAAGAAAGTTAAGAACTATTCCTATGGGCAAAAGAAAAAACTATCGATATGTATCGCATTTCTGAGTTCGGCTAATTTTATTGTAATGGATGAAGTTTCTAATGGATTGGATTATGAAAGTATGATTGTTTTAAAGAAGATGATTAAGTCGGAGTCTTCCGAAAAAGCATTTTTCCTTACAGGACATCAATTTGATTTTTATAATGATATTATTGAAAACTTATTGGTGTTAAAAAATGGAGATATTTACAAGGTTGAGCGACTGGATAATGAGATGTTTAATTTAGGGAGAATTTATGAGCAAAAAATTATGGATACTGAAAAGAGAACTTCAGCTTCTGCACTTTAATCATTTTTTACTGGCAGTGACCTTAATGTTCATCAGCTTGTGTGTTCTAAATACTTGGGTTAATGTAGTTCAGGCACAGCAACAGATAAGTCAATATGTTGAGACACGGGATAGATATATCCAAGAGGGAGAAGATTATTGGAGTGAGCTACAGAAACCGTTAGAGATCATTGAACAAAAAAATTCAAACGGGACTATTACAATAGAAGCTAACAATCCAATTAAATATGAATTGAAAAAAACGATTGATAGATTGTCACTTATAAGTAAAAATAACTATCCATCTACATTGCTTGAGGTTTTAACGTTCTTATTTGGACCAATACTATTCCCTATTATAGGGTATTACTACGGCAATTATGAGTATAGGCATGGAACTGTTAAAATAAAGGCAATTCAGGCGAATTGGGCACATATACTTTTTGCTAAGTGTCAGATTCTATTTATATTTGCAGCAACATTAGTGATAACAATCAGCCTATTGGCGGTACTTAGTGGTAATATTATTGTGACATCGATTATGCCACATAACTTTCCTATTCAAGACAAAAATTTATTAATGTTGGGTATTGAAAGCGTTGGAAAGCCAGAACTTTTGATGCAAATGATTTTGAGTATATTCTTAATTTCCACATACATGATAATTGGTTTTACTGTTGCAATTGTATCAAAAAAATTATGGTATCCTGTTTTGGCATTGTTAATTTACAATCTTTTTATTCCAGTCCTTGGAGCATATGATTTTAAAAACTTGGTTTCCGTAATGGGTCATAAAGTGTTTGAGTTTAAGGGTTTTTTCAAATTGTTTGATCCTGTAGGAAATGTTGGTTTCGTCAATAGTATTGGGATTATAGGTGTTGTTCTAGTTGCGTGTATTCTGACAGTTTGCGTTGTGGCAAAAAAACAGAGCAAATTTGTGACGCATTAACCATTTTACTATGAAGTTGGTTATTCACACAAAATTTAATTTTAAAAGGGCTGCTTAAAGAAAAAGGACTATTTCCAATCAAATTTGATTGGAGATAGTCCTTCTATGTTAAAATATAATAGAAGCATCTACTATTTGCAGTAGTCTTCAATAAAGCTAATTAAATCTTTTTCTTCAATTTTAACAGAGCCATCTACTAGGTTGGCCATGAGTTTGAAGAAGTTTATAAAAAGTTGATTGTCGGCACTATAAAGAGTTTCAAGGTGCCCTGGAACGAATACAATTTCCAAAGGCCCGCTAAATTTAGTAAAAGCCTCATTGTTGACGAGATGGTCCACATTGAGCTGTTTCACAGGTTGCATCATCATTTCTGTGACGCCAAGGTCTTCCATCATCCACATGTGGTTGTTCCAAAAACGACCAACTTCTTTGCTGGCAGGTTTGAAAATTTCTCGGTTAGAGATAGCACTTAGGCTTTGTCTAGCGTATTCAGGGGTAAAATTCTCAGAGTATAAAGGTTTCATATGAGGATTTTCTACGATAGAATAGATGTACTTTTCACCAACTTTTTCTTTTTCGCTAGTGGCTTTCCAATAGTAAAGCAACATTTCCATGAGTTCCAAATTGACTTTGACTGACTGAATCATGAGCTTCTCTCCTTTACAAACCGTATTGAGTGAACATTCAGTGCCAGTATAACATATTTTGATAGTTAAGATAAATGTATTGCAAGAATTAATAGATAATTACCCCTGTACTTTTTAGAGGTAATAAATACATGGGAGGCATAGTTATGGCTCAAGATATACGCTATTTTATAGGCAGAAGCGGCACAGGCAAAACACAGAAAATTTATGAAGAAATCAAGGCGCTTCACGCAAATAAAAAAGGTTCTAAATGCTTCCTCATTGTACCTGAGCAACTTACGTTACAAGCGGAGCAAGTCCTTTCCGTTAACCACCCTTCAGAACTTGCTCATCCAGCAGAACAAGCCCTTTCTGCCAATGGAGGTGTGGGGGGGGTCACTATTTCCAGCTTTAGCCGACTCATTCATCAAGTCATTCAAGAAACCGGTATCCCAAGAGGAGAAAAAATAGACGCAATTGGTAAGGCTATGATTGTAAAAAAGACCTTTGTGGAGCAGCAAAAGAATTTGGAAGTCTTCTCAAAAGTTCACGAAAGGGCAGGCTTTATTCAAATGTTTTCAGATTTTCTCTCTGAGCTAAAAGCGGGAGGCATCAGTCCTGAAAAACTCCTTGTGACAGATGAAAGTCTTAGCCCCACAACGAAGGCAAAACTAAGAGATACAGCCCTTATTTATAAAGCTTCTGCGGAGAAAATGGCAGGTCAGTTTGTAGACGATAAAGATTATTATGCTCTAATGGCCTTGGCAATTCCTCTTTCAGAGCGCCTTAAAGGAGCTTATATTTGGATCGATGGCTTTTACTTTTTTAACGGCTTAGAACAGCAAATCATACAGGCATTTGGTAAGTGTTGTGAACAATTGACTATTGCTCTGACCTTTGACCCTGTGGAACAAGAGTCCAACGAAATCTTTTGGGCCCCACGGGATGCTTTTAATACCATGCACAAGGGATTTCAAGAGGCAGACCTTAAAGAAACTATGGAAACATTTGGAAAAACTCAAGGATACAGTCAATCTCAAATGCTGGCCCATTTGGAAAACAATTTATTTCACTTTCCAGGTCAGCCCTTTTCAGGGAATCCTGACGAAAGTCTTGAGCTGAATCAATTTGAATCCCCTTTACAAGAAATGACATGGGTCCTTGGGGAAATCCGCCGCCTTGTGATTGAAGAGGATGTTCGGTATGGGGATATTGCTGTGATTCATCAGCAACCAGAGGTTTACCATCCTTTGGCAAAGCGACTGGCAGTTAATTATCAGGTACCTGTTTTTGTCAATGAGAGACGACAACTGACCAACAGCCCCCTAGTGACTTACCTTCGTTCCTTGCTGGAACTTTTCCAAAGTGGTTGGAAGGCAGAGGCACTTTTTCGTGTGCTTAAAAGCGGCATAGCCGATTTAGATAAAAATGCAGTAGATCGATTGGAAATTTATGCAGTTGAAAAAGGATTAAAAGGTAAAAAATGGCAAAAAATAATAAGTGATGAAAAAATAGAACCCCTCAGGCTTAAAGTTGTTGAAGGGTTTATGGCAATTGAAAGTCAACTTAAGGCATGTGAAACGGTGAAAGATTACACCAATTGTCTTTGGAACCACCTTGAAGGTGAAAATTCTGGGATTCAGCAGCGATATGAAGGGCTTATAAAGACGTTGGAAGAATCCGAAGACTACGACGGAGTCAATGAATTGGTTCAGGCGTGGAAAGGTGTGGTTGCTGTCTTTGACCAGCTATACCTAGTTAATGGAGAGGACTCAATTGACCTGAAAACCTACAGTGATTTACTCCATACAGCTTTTTCGCTAAAAGAAATAGGGGTACTTCCTCCAAATAATGACCGTGTGATTGTAGGGACTATGGACCAGTTTAGAAGTAAAAATATGCCCTATGTCTTCTTTGTTGGTTTTAACGATGGCTGGGTGCCTTCTATACAAGATGGTAGCGGCATATTGGCAGATGAAGAGAAAGTTAAGCTCAGGCACTTAGGCATTGGCTTAAAGTCCGATGGGGAGTTAATGGCAAAAAATGAACTCTTTCTTATTTATCAGTCCTTGACACGGGCTTCTCAGAAGCTTTGGATCAGTTCTTCTTTGTCAGATATGTCAGGGAAACCCCTTAGACCGTCTATGTACTGGGACCGCCTCAAACAAATTTTTCCCAATATGAAGCCAAAATATCACGACCAGCAAGAATTGTTAAAAACACTGAGTGAGCGGCATTTAAATGCCCTCATTGCCAATACTGCAGAAGGGCTGAGAAGAATGGTTGCAGGCTACCCAGAGGATTCTTATTGGGTAGAACGATTTGACTACATTGCCAAAAATGAAAAGACAAAATTAGCCGCAATGAGTATGTACCGAAGCCTTTACCACGACAATCAGCCAAAGCCTTTAAAGAGAGAATCGGCTAAACGACTTTACGGTGAAAATATTAAGGCCAGCGTGACCCGTCTAGAAGCCTTTAATGCTTGTCCTTTTTCTCACTTTGTTCGCTTTGGCCTTAGACCAAAGAAAAATAGAGAATTCGAACTATCACTTCCAGATATGGGAAACTTATTCCATCAATCCGTCGAGCATTTTGCTGTGGAGGCCTTATTAAAAGATCCTGAAGCAGGAAAGAATCTAGGCGATGAAGCCGTTCATCAAATGATGGACCGCATTGTAGAAGATGGGGTAGCCAACAGCAAATACGACATATTCAGAGCCGACGCCAGAAGCGCCTACATGGTCAATAAATTGAAACGAACGGGAAGACGTGCGGCAAAATTAATGCTCAGCCATTTAAGGAAGGGCGTCTTTGACCCTAAAGCGTTTGAAGTGGCTTTTGGGACTTCAGCTGGTAATATTCCACCTATTTTAGTAGAACTCCCTACTGGAGAAAAAATCTATTTAGAAGGTCGTATAGACCGTGTAGATGTTTACGACAGCGGCCAGAGAAGGTATATCAAAGTCATAGACTACAAGTCAGGCTCTAAAAAATATAATTTAGGGGATGTTTACAACGGTCTCCAAATTCAATTGATGGTTTATATGGATGCCGTCTTGACAGGGCAAAAATACCTTCGTTTAGACGACCCTCTCTACCCTGCTGGAGTGTTCTATTTCAAAATTGAAGACCCCATGGTAGAAGCGGAGGACCTTAGCGAGGAAGAAATTGCCGCGGCGATTGTCAAACAGTTGAAAATGGACGGGTTAGTAGTGGGCGACCGCTATGTAGCCGCTTTTATGGATGAGGCCCTGAAAGATGATGGCAGTAAGTCAGACGTCATTCCTTTTGAAATCAAAAAAGAAGGTGAACCAGGCAAATATGCATCTTACCTGAGCTTTGAGCATTTTGAAGCGTTGAGGGACCATGTGAGAGCGGGTATTGAGGCTGTTTGCACCCAAATGGTAAATGGACAAGTGGCGGTCTCGCCTTATAGATGTGGGACAGATAATGCTTGTATGCGTTGCGATTACAAAGGACTATGCCAATTTGATCTTAGTCTGTCCAATAATAGTTATCGAAATTTGAATCGCTTAGAAAAAGAAGACCTACTGGAAAAGCTTGAAGAAAAATGTCAAAAGAAAGAGGTGGCAGATCATGGCAAATTGGACTAAACAGCAGAGTGAAGCCATTGAAGCGAGAAATTGCAACCTTTTGATTTCAGCGGCGGCAGGGTCTGGTAAAACAGCAGTTTTGGTTGAACGTATTCTTAGGCTCGTATTAGAAGACCGAATGGATATTGACCGAATGTTGATTGTAACCTTTTCCAACGCAGCCGCAGGGGAAATGCGAGATCGGATATTGAAAGCACTGACGGAGTCTTTAGGCGATAACCCTAAAGAGGCCGCCTTTATTCGCAGACAGATCAATCGGGTGGGAAGAGCCTATATTATGACCCTACACGCTTTCTGCAACGACATTGTCCGCAAGCATTTTATAGAAATTGGACTAGATCCCTCCTTTAAAATTGGAGAAGTGACCACCATGGAGCTCATGAAGCAAGAAGCCCTGAGAATGGCGCTTGAAAATGCTTATGAGTCTGGGGATGAAGCCTTGGTCTACTTGACGGAAAGTTATGGCGGCAATCGTTCAGACGACAATCTGGGGAAGATTATTCAAAAATTACATGGGTTCATACAGTCTCAACCAGAACCTCTTAAGTGGCTAAAAGCATCTGTTGAAAGTCTAAATATGAGTGACGACACCTTTGATGAAAGCCCAGCAGCGAAGGCTTTGATGCACTATGTGGGCATTGAATTTGAAGGCATTATCCATTTGGCAAATGCAGGACTGGAAAAATGTTTAGAGGCAGAGGGACCTGCAGAGTACGAAGGAAATTTCAACAGTGATTTGGAAGGTCTGGAGAAAATTAACGAGGCGCTGGGAGAAGGTTATTCAGCAGCCATGGGTGCCATTGCCAACATGACTTTTACACGGCTTTCCAGTATTAAAAAGGAACGGAAACTGGAAATTTCCGAGAGCCTTATGGAAAGTGCCAAAGAAGCCAGAGACCAAGTGAAACGCAAACTCAATGATTTGAAGGGAAAATATTTTGCAAAGTCCGTTGAAACCATTGTAGAAGAACTTCAGTTTTTATACGACAAAATGGAGCGCTTAGCCGAATTGGTAGACGACTATCAAAATCAATATCAGGCTTTAAAACTTGGAAAAAATCTTTTAGACTTTAATGATTTAGAGCATTTTGCCTTAAAAATATTAGAAAATGAATCGATTTGCAGCCTTTATAGAGAGCAGTTTGACCATATTTTCTTAGACGAATATCAGGACGCCAACATAGTTCAGGAAACTTTAATCAATCGCATTAAGAGGGAAAACAACGTCTTCTTAGTAGGCGATGTGAAACAGAGTATTTATAAATTCCGCTTGGCAGACCCGAGTCTGTTTTTAGACAAGCAAAAACGTTATCCTCTAGAAGCAGGTTCAAATGACAGGCGTATTGACCTTTCAATGAACTTTAGGACTTGTGGCGATGTCCTTTCGGTGATCAACGACTTCTTTGCCCATATTATGTCGGAAAACTTGGGTGAAATTCAGTACGATGAATACCAGTACCTTTACAACGGCATGAAATTTCCTGAATCAGATGAAATTCCAGTGGAAATGCATCTCATCGATTTAGGCGAACAAAAAGAACTGGATGAAGAAATTCAATATATGAAAACGGCTGAAATAGAAGCCCATTATGTAGCGGCGCAAATTAAAAATGCACTGGGCGCTACCCTGTATGACCCTAAAAGAAAAACAGAAAAGAGCCTATCCTACGGAGATATAACCTTGCTACTGAGAAGTACCAAGCAGTGGGCCAATATTTACAGTGACGTGTTTGGGCAATGGGGGATTCCCGTTTTTGTTGACGTGGGCACCAGCTTCTTTGAAGCTTTAGAAGTCGCCATGTTACTGAGTCTCCTTAAAATTATTGACAACCGCTACAGAGATTTGGACTGGATGACCGTTCTTCACTCGCCACTGGTAGGTTTTGATGTGGAAACCCTTGCGGAAATTCGCAGTCACGCCCAAGGCGGCACATACTATGAAGCCATTCAGGGATACTGTGAAACGGAAGGACCTTTTGCTCAGCGGCTGAGAGAATTTTGTCAAACCTTAGATAAGTGGACGCGTTTGGCAACCTTTAAACGTTTAGACGATTGGCTTTGGGAGATTTTAGACGAGACCCAGTTTTATGCTTACTGTGGCGCAATGCCAGAGGGCGCTGCCAGACAAGCCAATCTGAGACTTTTAATGGACAGGGCGGGAGCTCTCGAAGGTCAGCCTGAAAGCGGTTTATACCATTTCATAAAGGTTATTGAACGTCTTGAAAAATCAGGTGGGGATATGGAAGCGGCAAAACTCATGCCTGAACAGGAAGACGCAGTTAGAATCATGAGTATCCATAAAAGTAAGGGATTGGAATTTCCTTTGGTCATTATAGGCGGTCTAGGCAAACGATTTAATTTGTCGGACACCTTTGACGATGTGATGGTTCACAAACAGTTAGGCATAGCGCCCAAATATGTAGACTGGGAAAATCGCCACTATCGGTATACCTTCCCACAATTGGCAATGAGAAAACAAATGGTCAACGAAATGCTTTCGGAAGAAATGCGTATTCTCTATGTGGCCCTGACTCGTCCAGTGAACCGACTTTGGTTGGTGGGGAGTGTCACCAACTGGGAGAGTGCCTTTAAAAAATGGAAAATGGGGATGAAACCTTTCAATTTGGCCCAGGGAAGGTCTTATTTAGACTGGTTGGGCATGTATGCCTTTGACGAAGAACTAGGTGAGATTGATTCTGAGTTTAAAGAAATGAGCATTCGGCGGAAAGTTATAGGTATGGAAGACCATCTTTCAAAAGTTAGCCTTAGACATATTCCCGTCTCTGAAATCTTTATGGAAAGGGTTCAACAAGAAGAAACTCAGGACCTTTTAGCTGAAAAATTGCTGTTGGCATTTAACGAGTCGGGGGACTATGATCATAGGCGTCTTGAGGAAAAACTGAAAAGAACCTACCGTCATAAAGACGGCCAGTTGCCAAGTAAAATTAGTGTAACGGCTTTAAAACACTTGAAAGAGAATCCTAATTTGAATCAGTTTCAAATGGAGGCGACCTTGGCAAGACCGATATGGACGCAAGAAGAAGAGACCAATATTGGAGCAACAAGAGGAACGGCCTTCCACCAAATTTTACAGCAAATTTCCTATGAAAGTTTTGAGCCTGAGGGGAATGAGAGTTTTGACAAACTGAAGACTAACCTTGTGAGAAAAGGTATTTTAGATGAAACTGTGGCTAAAATGGTTCCTGACAATTGGTTAACGGGCTACGCTCGGTCGGAAATGTTTGCGAGGATTCAAGGCGCAAAGCGAATCGAAAAGGAGTATCCTTTCATATATAAAATGGCTCTCAATAACGATTGGACACTGGTTCAAGGGATTATCGACCTTTATTTTGAAGAAGCTGACGGCGGCGTGCTGGTAGACTTTAAAACAGATGCCATTCGAGGCAAACAGGGTCTTGAAGAAGCCGTTGAAAATCATAGAGCGCAGTTAAATCTCTATTCAGATGCCATCCAGTCCATTGAAGGCATTTTACCGAAAGAAGTCTGGCTGTATTTTGCTTCTGTGCAGACTTGGGTAAAACTATAAAACTGAATTGTATGGATACATCCTATTAAAATCCCTAAAAGGGCTTGTTAAATTGACAAGTCCTTTTATAATTGTATTTATAAATCTTTAAAAAATAATACAATTAGGTGGGTGCAATTATGGAAATCCAAAATCAAGTGAGTGAAACAAAAGCAAAACCAATATCAGCAACGAGAGAATTGACCTTAATGGGTTTGTTGGTCGCTATTGTATTTGTCATGACCTATTATATTCAAATTAAATTACCGATTGCCGTCAATGGGGGCTTAATACATATGGGGAACGTGGCGTTGTTCACCGTTGCTCTAGTTTTAGGCAAAAAACGTGGCGCCATGGCAGGGGCTTTTGGCATGACTCTCTTTGATATTCTTTCGGGTTGGGGCGCTTGGGCACCTTATACCTTTATAGTAAGAGGCGTAATGGGCTTTGTAATTGGCGGCGTGTCGGATTTGAAAGACAGTAGTGGTAAAAACATGCTCTACAATGGATTAGCGATTGCGCTAGGCAGTGTTTGGATGATTGTCGGTTATTATATTTCAGAAGTGATAATGTACGGCAACTGGACAGCACCAATGACCTCAATTCCTGGTAACTTGATTCAGTTGGGCATTGGAGCAATTGTGGCCATTCCTCTCAGTAAAATGTTGCTTAGAGTTCAAACAATCTTTGGAAGAAACTAAGGAGAAGAACTTATGAAGCAGTACAATCTAATGACACCAGGACCGACCAATGTGAATCCTAAAGTATTGGAAGCTATGGCTCATAACTATACCAATCCTGATCTTGACCCTGAGTTTTTTAAATTTTATGCCGATACGGCTCAAATGATGAACAGCCTTGTAGGAAATTCTACAGGTGAAACCTATATTTTATGCGGAGAAGGCATTTTAGGTTTAGAAGCGGCCTGTGCTTCCTTTATAGAAAAGGGAGATCGGGTACTGACCATTGCCAATGGCATTTTCGGAAAAGGCTTTGGCGATTTTTCAAGAATGTATGGCGGTGAAGTTGTAGATTACGACTGTGACCCTGTTAATGGTGTATCGGTTGAAGGTCTAGAAGCCTTTATAGAAGCCAATGGACCTTTTAAGATTGCGACCTTGGTTCATTGTGAAACGCCCTCTGGGCTGACCAATCCCGTGGCGGTTTTAGGACCACTGTTAAGGAAGAAAGGTATTTTGTCCATTGTGGATTCTGTGTCTGCTATTGGTGGCGAAGCCATGGAAATGGCAGATTGGCAATTGGATGTTGTCCTATGTGGTTCTCAGAAAGCCCTTTCAGCCCCTCCAGGCTTAACAATGGTTAGCCTAAGCGGAATAGCCCTCCAAGCTCTTGAAGAGAGAAAAAGCCCTGTAGCAGGGTTCTATACCAATTTACAAATATGGAAAGGCTATCAAGAAAAGCAGTGGTTTCCTTACACACAGCCTATTCATATGATTGCAGGGCTTAGAGCGGCTATAGAAGCTGTTGAAAAAGACCATGCTGTTAAACATGAAAGAATAGCCAAAGCGGTGAGAAGAGCCGTTCAAGAATCAGGGCTAGAGCTTTTCGCAGAATCTTCTTTTGCCAATACAGTAACGACAATAAAACTACCTAAAGGCATAGATTTTAAAATGATTTTCAATGCAATGAAAGACGAACATCAAACCCTCATTGGTGGCGGTTTTGACTTCTTGGATAACAAGATTTTTCGCATAGGTCATATGGGTGAAAATTGTAACGCATCTAAATTGTTGGAGTTATTCGGCGCTTTGGACCAAGTTTTCGGAAATCTAGGTGTACCGCTCAAAAATTCTTTGAAAGAAGCGTTTAGCGACGCTGCTTCCAAATAAAAGATCATGGCAATGATCCAACACCTTTCTCTACCAAAAAAAGTCCTCCTTTCACGGGAGGACTTTTTTTGGTAGAGAGGTAGCGCCATTTGGGTATTAATATTACAATAAGGAGTATCTTGTTAAAAACTGTAGTACCACTAAGAAAGGATCCATTGCTATGACATATGAAAAAGAACTGCAAACAGCTATTCAAGCGGCGAAAGAAGCCGCTGTAAAAATACTGGAAATATACCGAAATGGCATAGAGGTCAACATCAAGACAGATGATACGCCTGTGACCCGTGCAGATATTGAAGCCAATGAATGGATATGCACGACCTTGGCAACCGCTTTTCCTGACTACGGCATCCTTTCAGAGGAACGTATTGACGACTCAAACCGTATGGAAAAAGACTATTGTTGGATTGTAGATCCTTTAGACGGCACCAAAGAATTCATTAAAATGAACGATGAATTCTCTATTAATATAGCCTTATCCAAAGGTAGGGACCTTGTTTTGGGTTTGGTCTATATGCCTGTCTTTGATGAACTCTATTATGCCATCAAGGGTCAGGGTGCCTTTACTGTAGGACCTAAAGGGGTGTTGAGGCAAATTAATGTTTCTAAAAGAACGAAGCGCTTAAAGGCTCTAAAGAGCAGATCTCACCACGCTTCTCGTTATACGGAACTTTTAGACCTGCATCAAAGCAAAATCGCCATGACTAAATGTGTAGGAAGCGCTTATAAGGGCTGTTTAATTGCCAAAGGAGATTATGACCTCTATTATAATTATGGTAAAACTATGGTCTGGGATACTGCGGCTATAGACATTATTGTTGTAGAGGCAGGTGGCTATTTTGCCCAAACGGATGGCAGTCCCTTTGAATACAATGTTAAGAACATTACCAACCGAAAAGGTTTTATGATACTCAACAAAAAAGAAAATTGCCTGCAGCGCTGACTGCAGGCAATTTTCTTTGGTTTCAGTACTTATTTTAATGGTGCGCCTCAAAGTTTTATGCTCCCAACAGATTCTTTTGTTGACAATTAAAAAGAGAAGTCGTAAAATAAAATCAGAAATTAAACATTAGTTTATAATATAAACAAAAGTTGGTGGTTGAATGACAAATCGAGAACGTGAATTGTTGGCCTTGTTAAAAGCCAATCCCATGATTTCGCAGAAAGAAATTGCAGAGAAGTTAGGGATTCAGCGCTCCTCAGTGGCGGTTCACATCATGAACCTAACTCAAAAGGGCGTTATTAAAGGCAAGGGGTACATTCTCAGTGAAGATGCCTATGTACTGGTCATTGGCGGTGCCGCTATGGACATAAGCGGATTCCCTAAAAAGGCCCTTCGTTTAGAAGACTCAAACCCTGGTAGCATGAAAACGTCCATGGGAGGGGTAGGTCGAAACATCGGAGAGAATCTTGCAAGGTTAGGGGTAAATGTTAAAATGCTCACAGCGCTAGGGGACGATGTCTATGGACATAAAATTCTAGATGCCTGCGAAGAAATCGGCATGGACTTCTCTAACGCCATTATGCTCAAGGACGAAAACACAGCCACCTATATGGCCATTATGGATGAACATGGGGACATGAAAGTGGCGATATCCAACATGGGTATAATTGAAAGAATTGACATTGACCTTATTCGAAAGAATGAAAAGCTCATCCGAAACGCCGCTGTAGTGGTTGTAGATACCAATTTAGATCAGAAGGTAATCGAGTACATTGGCAGCGAATTTAAAGACTGCCCTCTATTTGTAGACACGGTTTCTACGGCGAAGGCAGAAAAACTGAGAAGGGTGATTGGGGCGTTCCATACCATTAAGCCTAACAAATTGGAAGCCAGCCTTCTTTCGGGCATTGATATTCAAACTGAAGAGCAGTTGCAACAGGCGAATCAATGGTTCATTGACCAAGGTGTAAAGCAAGTCTTTGTAAGCCTTGGTAAAGAAGGTGTTCTATTTGCAGATGGCCTTACAACAGAGAAAAAAATGATAAAACCTGTAGAAATGGTCAGTGCAACAGGTGCAGGGGATGCCTTTATGGCGGGGTTGGTTTACGGTTACCTGAATCAAATGAGTATGGCAGAGACAGTAGATTTTGCTCAAGCCATGTCAGCCCTTACCGTCAGTTCAGAAATGACCATTCACCCTGAAATGTCAGAGTCGGTCATACGCAATATGATGTAAATATAAAACTTGTTAAACAAAACTCTTAATCGTTCTAGCGAAAGGAAGTATTCTAATGAAAAATTTAGTCCAATACCTTGATATTAACCCAGAAGTAAAAGCTGCTCTTGAAGCTGGCAAACCCGTTGTTGCCCTTGAAAGCACCATCATTTCTCATGGCATGCCATACCCACAAAATGTTGAAACGGCAAGAAAAGTTGAACAAATCATCCGAGACGGTGGCTGTGTTCCTGCAACTATAGGCATTGTAAAAGGCAGATTAAAAGCGGGTCTTACAGATGAAGAAATTGAATACATGGGCAAAGAGGGTTATTCGGTCATTAAAACTTCAAGACGTGACTTACCTTTTATTGTTGCCAATGAATTAGATGGGGCAACGACAGTAGCTTCCACAATGATTATTGCTGAAATGGCTGGCATTTCAATATTTGTCACTGGTGGTATCGGTGGCGTACACCGTGGGGCACAGGAAACCTTTGATATTTCTGCAGATTTAACTGAATTGGCAAATACCAATGTCGCAGTCATATGCGCAGGTTGTAAGTCGATTTTGGATATAGGTCTTACTTTAGAACATTTAGAAACTCATGGGGTTCCAGTCATTGGTTATCAAACAAAAGACTTCCCGGCTTTCTATACAAGAAAAAGCGGTTTTGGCGTAGACTTTACAGCCAATAATCCTTTAGAAGTGGCAAAAGCGGCAAAAGCTAAATGGGAAATGGGTCTTAAAGGCGGAATGGTCATTGCCAATCCAATTCCAGAAGAACATGAAATGGATTACAATGTGATTACAAAAGCCATTGAAGACGCTGTTCAAGAAGCAAAAGATACAGGCATTAGAGGTAAGGAATCCACACCATTCTTGCTTTCAAAAATCAAAGCTATTACAGGCGGAGATAGCTTAAATTCTAATATTGAGCTGGTTTTCAATAATGCAAGAGTAGGCGCAAAAATTGCAAAAGAACTTGCAGCTTTATATTAACTTTACAAATTGATGACAATTGTTTAACGAAAAGTTAATATAAAACCCCATTGCATTTCCTAAACACTGATGATATTATTATCACTGTTGAGTGGCAAACAGACCATTGACACTTATACAAATTACATTTATTCCCCCTTTATATAAGTGTAATTACAAACATTTAAATAGGTATCTTCTTCGGAAGATACCTTATTTTTTTATCCGAAATCAATTCCCATTGTCAGACAAATCGCAAAAGTCAATAAACTACCATTTGATTCCTTTAAAATTAGTAAAAAGTTATAAACTTAAGTCCACCTATTGCAAATTTCTATATACATCTCTAGTTCTTAACTATTGGCGTATTCATCTTATCTAATAGAAATCTGTTTGTTCCTGAATCACTTGGTTATATATGAAACATCATATTGACCTGTAAATTAAGGGAGGATGGAAAATGAAAAGAACGAACCCTATAGATCAAATGTCCATCAATACAATTAGATTATTGGCAGCAGACGCAGTAGAAAAAGCAAATTCAGGTCACCCGGGTCTCCCAATGGGAGCAGCCACCATGACATATGCCCTTTGGAAAGAATTTTTAAAGGGAAGTGCTACTGACCCTAATTGGGTAGACAGAGACCGATTTGTCTTATCGGCAGGTCACGGTTCAATGTTGTTGTATGGTCTTTTAAATATTTTTGGGTATGATGTCAGCATCGATGATATCAGAAGGTTTAGACAAGTGGGCAGCATTACCCCAGGACACCCTGAATATGGTGTGACTCCCGGGGTTGAAGTGACAACGGGTCCTCTTGGTCAAGGTTTTGCCAATGCAGTGGGTATGGCAATGTCTGAAAAAAGATTGGCGGAAGCTTTTAATACGGAAGATTTCAATATTATTGATCATTATACGTATGTCGTCTGTGGCGACGGAGACCTTATGGAGGGCGTATCTTCCGAGGCGGCTTCACTTGCTGGACACCTTAGGCTGGGTAAAATGGTAGTCCTTTACGATGATAACGGCATTACCATCGACGGTAGTACTTCTTTAGCTTTTAATGAAGACGTGGGTGCAAGGTTTGCTGCTTATGGTTGGCAAGTGATTAAAGTTGCTGATGGAAACGATTATGAAGCTGTGGTAGAAGCCCTTCGAATTGGGAAAGTGAATACATCTCAACCGACTCTGATTATGGTTAAAAATATCATCGGGTATGGCAGTCCTAATAAGGCGGGAAAATCTAGCGCCCACGGTTCGCCTCTTGGCGCAGACGAAATTAAGAGAACAAAGGAAAATCTTGGAGCAGACCCTGACGAAACTTTTGTAGTGCCAGATGAAGTTAAAAATCATTTAAATGGCATTATTGATAAACGTGAAATTGAACGGTTTATGTGGGAAGAAAAACTGGAAGAATACATTATTAAATATCCAGAAAAGGCAGATGAATGGAAACAATGGTTTGACTACGAACTGCCTTTTGATATTTTTGAAGATGATAAACTGTGGGAAATTATGAACACCAACGATGCAAGCCGTGTTTCTGGCGGTAAGTTCATGAACTGGGTAAGTGATAGAATTCCTAACCTCTTTGGCGGTTCAGCAGATTTGAATAGCTCTACGAAAACCTATTTGAAAGGGAAGGGCGATTTCAATTATAACAATCCTGAGGGCAATAATGTCTTCTTTGGCATACGAGAACACGCCATGGGTGCCATCTTAAATGGGGTCGCCCTTCACGGAGGTCTGAGAGCCTTTGGTTCCACCTTCTTAGTTTTTTCAGACTACATGAAGCCACCCCTTAGACTAGCCGCTCTTATGGGGCTTCCTGTGATTCACATCTTTACCCATGACAGCATTGCTGTCGGCGAAGACGGACCGACCCATCAACCCATAGAGCATTTGCTTATGCTCAGATCCATTCCAAACATGAATGTTTTCAGACCTGCAGACGGAAGAGAAACGGCTTATTGTTGGATGGAAGCTTTAAAACGCACGGAAGGACCTTCTTGCCTAATTCTTTCTCGACAGGATTTACCCCTGATTTCAACCTCAGGTAAAGGGGCGTGCAGAGGTGCTTATATTGTTAGAAAAGAGTCCAAGGACAGACCCGACGGAATTATTGTGGCAACGGGTTCCGAGGTTTATCTTGCCATGCAAACCGCAGAGCTTCTTCTTGAAGAGGGTGTGGATGTTCGGGTAGTCAGCATGCCATCCATTCAATCCTTTGAAAAACAAGATTATAGCTATAAAGAAGCTATTTTCCCAAAAGATATCACCAAAAGAATATCCATCGAAATGGGATTGACTTTAGGTTGGGAAAAATATGTTGGACAACAGGGAATGGCTATAGGGATTGACCATTTTGGTGAATCTGGACCTGGGGAAGAAATAATGGCTCAATACGGCTTTGAAAAACAAGCACTTAAAGGAAAACTCCTACGTTATTTAAAGGGCTAAAGATAAACCAGCCCCACATCAGATGAAATACCACAAAAGCGCTTGATTCAAGCGCTTTTTAGCGTTAAGATAGGCTATAGTAAATAGGTTTAAGGAGGTGTGCCTTTGGTCGTAGGCATTGGAACAGATTTGATCGATATTGATCGAATCGAAAAGACGTTGGGCCGCCATTCGGGCTTTAAAAAGAAACTATTCAGTCCTCGAGAGCAAGAAATGTTGGAAGAAAAACATTGGCGCAGTGAAACCGTCGCAGGGAATTTTGCGGGGAAAGAAGCTGTACTCAAAGTATTTGGAACGGGTCTTAGAGGTTGTAAATGGACAGAAATAGAAATTTTGAGGGATAGCTTAGGTAAACCCTATGTGGTTTTATCGGGCGGAGCTCTTGAAATAAGCGAAGCCCTTAAGATAAATGAAGTATTAATCAGTTTAGCACATTCGAAAAACCAAGCTATTGCGTATGCAATTGGCATAAGGAGAACGTAAAAATGTTATTAGCTAATAGTGAACAAATGAGTTTAATAGATCGATATTCTATGGAAAACATAGGCATGCCTGGGATCGTTCTAATGGAAAATGCAGGCAAGGTAGTATTTGACGAAATTATTAAGATGAAAAGCGAATTTGATCGAGTCATTATATTGTCAGGACCAGGAAATAATGGTGGTGACGGTTTTGTTATTGCCAGACATTTATACAATGTAAAAATTCCCGTCAGAGTATTTGTTATAGGAAAGTCTAGCCATATAGAGGGCGAAGCTTTGGCCAATTTAAATATTTTGAAAAAGTTGTCCATACAAATTGATGAAGTTTTTGATGGGGGTGGATTCGTTAAACTTGAAAAAGCCATTCGCCAAAAGTCTCTACTGGTAGATGCTATATTTGGAACGGGCCTGTCAAAACCAGTCCATGGAATTTTTGCCGAAGTCATCGACTTGGTCAATGAAATGTCCGACTATATTCTATCTGTTGACTTACCTTCAGGTATTGACAGCGACACTGGGAAGGTTCTTGGAACGGCAATTAAGGCTAATAAAACGGTGAGCTTGGTAATTCCTAAAATTGGGAATATCATGTTCCCAGGTTCTGATTATAACGGAGAGTTGCTCATTAAGGGTATTGGCGTCCCAGATGTAGTGATTGATTCTATTAATATCAAGTACAATATTATTACCAGTGAAGTGATTGAAGCTATGATTCCTCATAGAAAGAGAAATACTAACAAAGGGGATTATGGAAAGGGCAATATTGTTGCTGGGTCTACTGGTCTTACAGGCGCAGCTATTTTATCATGTAAAGCGGCATTAAGATCTGGAATGGGTCTATTAAAACTTTATATTCCTGAGAGTCTTAATGTTATTATAACGACAGCAGTTCCGGAAACGGTTACAGTCCCTCTTGTTGAAGTTAGAAAAGGCGTTATTGGTATTAACAACTTCAACAAAGTTATTGAAGACAGCAATAAAAGTGATGTATTGGCAATAGGACCAGGTTGTGGCTTAAATGCTGAAGTGGGCGAACTTCTCAAAAGAATTATCTTTGAAGTTCATAAGCCTTTGGTTATTGATGCAGATGGTCTTAACGCCCTTGCGAAGAATGTTCACTGGCTTGAAAATAAAAAATCCGATATTATCATAACGCCTCATCCTGGAGAAATGTCTAGATTAACGGGCTTGGACGTTGAAGAAGTTAGCAATAAACCTATTGAAACGGCTTTGAAGTTCTCTCAAGAATGGGGAGTGATTACGGTTTTAAAAGGTTCTAGAACTGTTATTGCAACGCCTTCGGGTGAAGTATATATTAATGTGAATGGCAATCCTGGCATGGCTACTGCAGGCAGCGGCGATGTTTTAACAGGCGTCATTACTAGCTTTATTGCTCAGGGCTTTAAGCCAATTAACGCGGCTATATTCGGAGTGTATATTCATGGCATGGCAGGGGATATTATGGCAGAAAGTCGTGGAGAACACGGCCTCCTTGCTGGCGATATTGTGGAAGGTATTACCAAAGCACTAAAGGTCTTGGCTGGACGTTAAAAGGTATTGACAAAATGCTAGAAACGAACAATTGACAAGGGGGATACTACGTATGCAAATCGAGAAAATCAGCCGTCCTGTTTGGGCGGAAATTAATCTGGACCACTTGGCACATAATATGAGAGAAGTACGTCGATTAACCAAACCTGAAGCGATGTGTACTGCAGTTATCAAAGCTGATGGATATGGTCATGGGGCTTTAGAAATTGGGAAGACCCTATTAGAGAATGGTGCAGATCGATTTGCCGTAGCGACCCTTAGCGAAGGCATTCAATTAAAAAAGCAATTTCCAAATGTAGAAATTTTGATTTTGGGTTATACCCCTAATCATCTATTGGAATGTGTATTGGATAAGCAGTTGATACAAACCTTTTATACATTAGAGCAAGTCACTTTGTTTTCTAACTTAGCCGTTCAACAAAAGAAGACGGGGAAAATTCATATTAAAATAGACACAGGCATGCATCGAATTGGTATGAAGGCTGACTTTGAAACAGCCCAGGCAATTTTCCAAATGTCGAAAATGCCCAACATCGAAATTGAAGGGATTTTTACTCACTTTGCCACAGCAGACGACACGGATAAAACTTACACCATGATGCAAGTAGAAAAATTCAACGCAGTCATTAGCGAATTGGACGTTTTAGGGGTTCGAATTCCCATTAAACACGTTGCCAACAGTGCTGCTATTATTGATTTGCCTAACTTGAATTACAATATGGTTCGTGCAGGTATTATGCAATATGGCATGTATCCTTCTAACGAAGTGATTAAGGAAAAGGCAGACCTTAAGCAGGTTATGTCCCTTAGGGCTATGGTTTCCCATGTTAAAACACTTGGACCTAATGAAGGTATCAGCTATGGACTCAAGTACCACACCACAGGAGAAGAAAAGATTGCATCAATTCCTATTGGTTATGCAGATGGATTTACCAGAATGTTTACAGGAAAAGCTAAAGTTCTTTTAAATGGCAATCTTGTCGATGTGGTCGGTAGAATTTGCATGGATCAGTGCATGGTCAATGTAACGGGCTATGATTGCAAACAAGGGGATATTGTTACCCTATTTGGCGAAGATCATGGGAAAGAAATTACCATAGATGCAGTTGCTGATTATATTGACACCATTAACTATGAAATCGTTTGTATGATTGATAAACGGGTTCCAAGGGTATATATTTCAAAGGGTGAGATTATTAAGGTCAAGGATTATTTAAGTTATATTGACTAGAAATCAGGGACTATTGTCTAAAAGTACACTTATTTTGTTATCTTTTACAACTTTACTCCCGTGTTTGAATATAATATAATGAGTGATGTTCAAGACATCCTTATTTGGAGGTGCCAGTTATGAAGGAAAATCTCTCAAAACTGAGCTTTGAGTTACCAAGTGAACTCTTAGAAGCGTTTAGCAATGAAGAGAAGCCAGAAAGAGCGCTGAACCAAGTCTTCGTTGAGTATAAGCCGAAGCACCCCCCCCCCCCCCCCCCCCCCCCCCCCCCCCCTGAATTGTTAGGTCTCCTTGTTGGTAATACCATTGAAGAAGCTTATCGTGAAATGGGTAGAATCAATTTAGGTATGGCAGAAATGGGTCTTGTAGGCGATGTATGCTGTTTACAAGATTACGAAGATATCCTGAGAGATGATGCAGATGACGCAGAATATTAATATGACAATCAAACGTGGAGATGTTTATTTCGCAGATCTCAGTCCCGTCGTGGGTTCCGAACAAGGTGGTCAACGGCCAGTTCTCATCGTTCAAAACGATGTAGGCAATAAATATAGTCCGACCGTAATTGTCGCAGCAATCACTGCGAAAATTGCAAAAGCCAAGTTGCCTACCCACGTCGAAATACATAAAGAAGATGTTGGATTAATAAAAGATTCAGTCGTTCTTTTGGAACAAATACGAACCATTGACAAGAAAAGACTGATCCAAAAGCTAGGAACACTTAGTCCAGAATTAATGGAAAAAGTGGATGTGGCATTGTTGGTCAGCTTGGGATTGCTTTAAGTATATAAGGCTTTTGGCTTCTGCCAGAAGCCTTCAATTTTGCCATTAAACCATTTAACAAAGGAGGCGCTTATGAGACATTTCAGCAAAGTAATGTATATTTTAATTGGTGTTCTATGCACAACTGCCGTAGGTGGCGTTTCTATAGCAGCCTTAGGCGCTGCAGGTTCAGATACTGACCCGATTGTGACAAAGAGCTATGTTGAGAAAAGAATTGCTGAATTGGAAACCAAATTGAGTAGCAATAGTTCTACCAATGTGGATCAAAAATTATCTTCTTTACAAACCCAAATCGAGGCATTGGCTTTAAATGGCAGTGCTGCACCAGAAGGCTTTGTATTGGTACAAGTGAAAGCCGGTAGCAAGTTAGTACTTAGCGAAAGTTCAATGCTGATTCTAAGAGCAGGAACGGCTAAAACTATTATTGGTCCTGGAGGTGGCTTAGCAGATTTGACCGTTGGGACAGATCTTTTAGATGGACAGGCAATTACTGGGAATCACTTGATTCTTGTGCCACGAAATGATGGCAGAGGGGTAAAAGTTACTGGAGATTCTTGGATGATGATTAAAGGTTCATATACGATTCAATAGCAATGCGGTTTGACTATCGCTATAAAATTATATATACTCGTTTTTGGTTTAGTGTATTTTCTTACGAGCATTCGAAAAAAAGGGGTTAAACTATGGAAGTCAAGTCCATTAAAATTCTTGGTGTTAAAATTCACCAAGTGACAAATGAAACAGCATATGATCGATTTCTGACACTGATGGAAGAGCCGCAAATGAGCATAATCTGTACGCCAAATACAGAAATTGTCATGATGGCTCAAACGGATAGCGAGATTAAAGACGTTTTAGAAGATGCCGATTTAGTCATTCCTGATGGAATTGGTCTTATTTACGCATCTAAGATCCATCAGCTTGGGCTTTCAGAGCGAGTCACAGGGGTTGATACCATGGAGCGCATGCTGAAATATGCCAACAACACCAAACGTTCTATTTTCATATTTGGTGGGAAACCTGGCGTTGCCGATAAGGCTGTGGAAAAAATGAAAGAGTGCTATCCGAACATTCAATATAAAGGAACTCAAGACGGTTATTATAAAAAAGAAGACGAGGATAAAATCCTTGATCATATTAATGAAGTTAAACCGGACCTTTTGTTTGTTGCATTAGGAGCCCCAAGACAAGAAAAGTGGATTTATCATAACCGTAAGACCTTAAATGTAAAAGTTGCAATGGGTGTTGGCGGTGGAATAGATATATGGGCAGGTACGACAAAACGTGCGCCAAAGCTTTTTCAAAACTTACATTTAGAGTGGTTCTACAGATTGCTGAAAGAACCTACTCGCATTGGCAGAATGATGTCATTGCCCAAATTCATGATTAAGGTATTAATTAGCAGAGACTTTAGCAGATCGTCATGATCTGCCAAAGCTCTGGTGTTTTTTAAGTTTCCAGGGACATAAAATGCCACTGGGACAAATAATAGCCCAATTAAAGCATAAATAGGAGGATAATCAAATGAAACTGAGTTTGACTGAGCTTCAAATGACTGCGAAAGAAATTCGCAAGGACATTTTAAAAATGGTTCATGCAGCATCATCAGGCCATCCAGGTGGTTCTTTGTCAGCGGCGGACCTTATGACGGCACTTTACTTCAATACAATGAACATTAATCCTGAAAATCCTAAAATGGCTGGAAGAGACAGATTTGTTCTTTCTAAAGGACATGCTGCTCCAGTACTTTACGCGACCCTTGCTCGCAGAGGATACTTCCCAGTTGAAGAATTATTAACCCTTAGAAGAATCAATTCAAGACTACAAGGTCACCCAGACATGAAAAATATTCCTGGGGTAGAAATGTCAACAGGCTCACTAGGTCAAGGCATATCGGCAGCAGTGGGTATGGCAATGGCATCTAAGATGGATCAGGATAGTAGCCGTGTGTATGCCCTTCTCGGCGACGGTGAATTAAATGAAGGTCTTGTTTGGGAAGCGGCTATGGCGGCAGCTCACTTCAAGTTAGATAATTTAACAGCAATTCTTGACTTTAACGGTCTCCAAATTGATGGTAAAAATGACGACGTTATGTCCGTTAAGCCTGTAGATAAGAAATTTGAAAGCTTTGGCTGGAACGTTATTCTTGTAGATGGTCATGACATGGAAGCAATTATCGCTGCCTATGAAACAGCAAAAGCAACTAAAGGCAAGCCATCAATTGTTATTGCCAACACAGTAAAAGGTAAAGGCGTTTCATTTATGGAAAATCAAGTGGGCTGGCATGGTAAAGCGCCTTCAAATGAAGAGCTTGCAACAGCTTTAAATGAATTGGGAGGTGCAAACTAATGTCTAAAATTGCTACTAGAGAAGCCTATGGCGTTGCCCTTGCTAAAATCGGAGAGAAAAATAACCAGGTTGTCGTATTAGACGCCGACCTTTCAAAATCAACTAAAACAGATGTATTTGCAAAAGCTTTCCCTGAAAGATTCTTTGATATGGGTATTGCTGAGCAAAATATGATGGGTGTTGCAGCTGGTCTTGCAGCTTCAGGTAAGATTCCTGTAGCTTCAACATTTGCAATGTTCGCAGCAGGTCGTGCTTTCGAAGTCATTCGTAACTCAATTTGCTACCCAAAACTTAATGTTAAAGTATGTGCAACACATGCGGGGCTTACTGTTGGTGAAGATGGTGCATCTCACCAAGCCATTGAAGATATGGCACTTATGAGAGCTATTCCAAATATGACAGTGATCAACCCTGCTGATGATGTGTCTACTGAAAAATTACTAGAGGCAGCAATTGCAATGTACGGCCCTTGTTATATCAGACTTGGCAGAGCAGCAGTACCAACGCTTTACCCAGCGGATGCGGTTATTGAGATTGGTAAAGGTTGTGAACTTAAAAAAGGTACGGATGTAACCATTATCGGGACGGGTATTATGGTTAACGAAGCAATGATGGCGGCAGAAACTCTTGAAGCTGAAGGTATTTCAGTGAGAGTTATTGATATGCACACCATTAAACCAATCGATGCTGAGATTATTGTCAAAGCGGCTAAAGAGACAAAGTTAATTGTAACAGCTGAAGAGCATAACATTATTGGTGGTTTAGGTTCGGCAGTTGCAGAAGTGCTTACTGAACAAGCGCCACAAAGACAACTTAGAATTGGCGTTCAAGATACTTTCGGCGAATCTGGTAAACCAAACGAATTGATGGAAAAATATGGTTTGACAGCTGCTCATATCGTTAAAGCAATTAAAGAAAAGTTGTAATTATACAGAACAACTCATATATATACGAAAAGCGATGAATTTCGACAAGATTCATCGCTTTTTTTATTCTGAGTATGCATAAAACTATTGAAAATAGATTACCGCAAACAAATGTTGTTACCAATATATATAGATGTGCTACTACGGAAAGAATATAAAAAAATGAATGACGTACAAAAAATATTGTATAAACCTTTGCATAAATTGTCTGAATATTTTAAGTTGTTTCACTTTACAAGCTCTTCTAAATACTCAAATTACAATGTTTGTTGCATATGAAGAGAATCAAAATTGTTACAAAACTATGAAAAAATATGTATTTTATTTAACAGTTATTATTTGACATTTCTAAATCCCAGACACACGAAGCCTTCAAGCTATCGTTAAATTTTCGTAATTGGTTAGAAAATTATAACAATTCACAACCTAATTGACTTTCAACCTCAAATTAATTAAATTGAACTTACTGTTGGACGTTCAACCAATATAGGGGATTATGGATTCATAATTCATCATTTTAATTAAGGGGTGTAATTAAATGGCTGCAAACACAGGTGCTAAAAGTTCTAAATTATCATTAAGCGCACTTATTCTCATGATTTTCACATCTGTATTCGGTTTTGCGAATATTCCTAGATCGTTCTATCTCATGGGTTACGCTGCAATTCCTTGGTACATTATTTCAGGAATCGCATTCTTCATTCCTTTCGCATTCATGATGGCTGAATATGGTTCGGCTTTCAAAAATGAAAAGGGTGGTATCTTCTCATGGATGGAGAAATCAGTAGGTCCTAAATTCGCATTCGTTGGTACATTCATGTGGTATGCTTCTTATATCGTATGGATGGTTAACGTATCTTCTGCAATCATGGTACCTGTAACAAACGGTATCTTTGGTCAAAACATGACGCAACACATGGGCTTTGCTGGTCTTCAACCAACTCAAGTACTTGGTATGATCGGCGTTTGCTGGATGATCTTAGTTACATTCGTTGGTACTAAAGGCGTAGACAAAATTAAAAAAGTAACGTCTATTGGCGGTATTGCTGTAATGGGTCTTAATATCTTCTTATTAGTGGGTTCAATATTAGTACTCGTTCTCAATGGTTTTGAATTGGCACAACCAATCCAATCATTTGCAGACTTTACGGCATCTCCAAACCCTAAATACGGCAGCTTCTTATCAATTCTTTCATTCCTCGTATTTGCACTCTTTGCTTACGGCGGTATTGAAGTAGTTGGCGGTTTGGTTGACCAAACTGAAAACGCTGAAAAGAACTTCCCTAAAGGGATCATCATGGCAGCAATCGTTATTTCTATCGGTTACTCAGTTGGTTTATTCTTCATCGGTATCTTCACAAACTGGGGTCAAATCCTTACTGCTGAAAACGTAAACATGGGTACTGTTGCTTACGTTACAATGAGCAATCTTGGTTACCAATTGGCTCTTGCTTTTGGTTCTACAGCTGCTACTGCTACAATCGCAGGTCAAATGGTTGCAAGATTCATGGGTATTTCAATGTTCTTAGCCCTTTCTGGTGCATTCTTCACATTAACTTACGCACCACTTAAGCAGATCATTGAAGGTACGCCAAAAGAATTATGGCCTGGTAAAATGGGCGAAATGAAAAACGGTATGCCTATCAACGCAATGTGGATTCAATGTGGTATGGCAGTTGCAATGATCGTTCTTGTATCATTCGGTGGTGAAAGTGCTGCTGCATTCTTCACAAAGTTAGTACTTATGACTAACGTTGCAATGACCCTTCCATACATGTTCATCTCAGGCGCATTTGCATCTTTCAAAAAGAAAGATTCTATCGAAAAACCTTTCGTAATGTTCAAAACAAAAACAAGCGGTATCATTGCTTCAGTTGTTGTTACATTCACAGTTGGTTTTGCTAACTTCTTCACAATCATCGAGCCAGCTATGAACGGTGATATCGTTTCTACGCTTTGGATGATTGGTGGTCCAATCTTCTTCTCAGTAGCTGCTATTCTTATGTACAACAACTACGAAAGAAAAATGAAATCTGTTCCAGCGTTAAAGCAACAAGAAGTTAAATAAGTTACTAATGACCAAGGGTATTGGTCGTTGAAATAGGTTGAACAATCCTAAAGAATATATCTACGGGCGTCGTGCCCACAGATATACCATTAGCTTTGCTACTGGAACCAAAGAGAAAACACCAAAAGCGCATTATGGCTTTTGGTGTTTCTCTTTTTGTTTTATAATAGAGTCAGAGTGGGTAAAAATGACTCAGCATCAATGAAGGCAGGTGAGATGATGAGAGCAGTGCCGACAAATTATATTAAGGGTGAAGTCACTCTGGCAGAGAACCTTTATAATAAAGAAGGTGCCATTCTGCTTAGAAATGGTTCAAAACTGAGTGAAAAGCAAATTAAGCAGATCAACCATGCGGGTATTTTTACTGTGTATATTTCTGACCAATTTAGCCCAGAGATGGACTTAGACCGAATCGTGGATATCAACATGAGGATTCGTGGCGTAAACCTTATTCGTGAAATCTATGAAAAAGTTGGCAGAGGTAAGGTAATCAGCGAGGATTTTGAGAGACTTGGCAATCTTTTTGAAGATGTATATGATGAAATACTAGGTGCAAAAAGTCGTCAAATCAACTATATTGACATTAAAAGTGTGGACAATTACACTTACGGTCATGCTCTGAATGTAGCCATTTTAGCAACGCTCTTAGGCATGGAATGTGATGTGAAAATGCCTCAGTTAAAGACTTTATTTATGGGTGCAGCGCTACTGGACATCGGCATGATGATTATTCCCAAAGACCAGTATCAGCGAGATGTCCCGCTGACGGAGATTCAAATCAAAATGGTTCAGCAACATGTGACTATGGGCTATGAATACCTAAAACATATTAGCGAAGCAGATGCTTTTATAAAAAATATGTCTTTAACCCACCATGAAAGATATGATGGGTCAGGGTATCCAAGAGGATTGGCTGGCACCAATATTCATTTGTACTCCAGAATTATAAGCCTTTGTGATGTATATGATGCCATGACTTCCGACCGCATTTATAAGAGTGCCGTTCCACCAAATGAGGCGATTGAGTTTTTAATGGGCAATGCAGGTCAGTTATTTGATTTTGAAATTACGGAGAGGTTTTGTAAAAAAATTAACCCCTATCCTATCGGGTCATTGGTAAAACTTAATACTGGGGATATTGCAGTTGTTAAGGCAGCTGTGCCTGACATGCCCCTTCGGCCTTTAATTAGCATTATTAACAATGTTGGTCCTAAACTGGTTATGAAAGATGTAGACCTTATTGAAAAGAGAAACATCGTCATTATCGGTCCTTATTATTAGCAATTAAATTTTATAGACAGAAAGGCGTGAAAGGAATGACACAAGATCAAGAAGAGTTGAGCATGGCAGATTTCATGGACGAAATTGAAAAGTCTATGGACAGAGTTTCAAAGGGAGATATTGTATCGGGAACGGTAGCTGGCAATAATGGCGAATCTTTGATCGTGAATATCGGACAAATGGCAGACGGTGTTGTGCCTAAAGAAGAAGTAGATTTTGACGGCGGTGAAAGCATTCATCAAATTCAAATTGGTGAGGTTCTCAATTTTTACGTTGTCAAAAGTGACGATGGAGAAGGCAATATCCTTCTTTCGAAAAAAAGAGCAGATGCAGAAATGATGTGGGATGAGACGGGGAATTTGGTCAGCGATCAAAGACCGATTACCGTCAAAATTAAAGAAACGGTCAAAGGTGGTTTGATTGCCCTTTATAAAGGGGTAAGGTGTTTCATACCTCTTTCACAGGTGAGCATTGAAAGAATAGAAGACCCCGAAACACTTGTGGGAACCAGTTTACAAGTGTTGATTACTGAGATTCAAGAAGAAAAGAAAAGTATGGTCGCCTCTGGACGTCTTCTTCAAGAAAGAGAACTGGGCAAGCGAAAAGAAACCCGATTCCATGAACTTGAAGAAGGTCAAAATGTGATGGGGACTGTAAAACGACTAACGGATTTTGGTGCATTCGTAGATTTGGGCGGCATAGATGGCTTGATTCATTTAAGTGAGTTGTCTTGGAAACGGATCCACAAAGCAGAAGAAGTGGTAGCAGTGGGACAAACCGTAAAAGTCACTATTTTGAGAATTGATCCTGTGAATCAAAAAATCAGTTTGAGATTGGCTGATTACGTAGGAAATCCATGGGAGAATATGAGCGAACATCTTCAAGAAGGTGCTGTTGTAAAAGGTGAAGTGACTAGAATTCAACCTTTTGGGGCTTTTGTCAGCATTCTAGATGGTGTAGAAGGTTTGGTTCATATTAGTCAGATTTGCGACGAACATATTAATAAACCTCAAGAAAAATTACAATTAGGACAAGAAGTTACTGTTAAAATAATGGGTATAGATACTGACAGTCAGAGAATTTCTCTCAGCATAAAAGAGGCTGTTGCAGATGAAATTGCAGGCTATGAAGAATTTTTAGAGGATGAGGAATCATCGTCTAGTAGCACCTTAGGAGATCTGTTTGGTGAAGCCTTTAAAAACTTGAAGTTTTAACAGAGGAGGGAAATTATGAAACCCTATGAATTGAGCCCTGAAAAATTAACAAGTCAATGTGAAGAAAGTTGCTTGAAATTTACAACTACTGCTGAAGTAACGCCGATTGATGGTGTTCTCGGACAAGACAGGGCTTTGGAAGCCATTGCTTTTGGTCTTGGAATGAAGCGTCGTGGTTATAATATTTACGTCGGCGGCAATTTGGGGTACTGGCAGAAATAGTTACGTCCGTTTGCTGACTGAAAAAGCAGCTGCAGAACGACCAATTCCAAAAGATTGGGTCTATGCAAACAATTTTAAGAATTATAGAACGCCTTTAGCTCTGGGTTTTGAACATGGTGAAGGTAAGAATTTTATAAAAAGCGTAGATTTCATTGTAGATTTCCTTCGAAAAGAAGTTGAAAGTGTCTTTAGCGGGAAAGAATATGAAAACGCTAAAGCGGCAATTTTAACAGAGTATACTGGTAAGACCCAAGGGATTATTGAAGCATTAAATGAAATAGGCGAAAAATATGGTTTTAAATTTGGTCAAAACGAGCGTGGGCTTATTTCAATCCCTCTCCGAAATGGCTTGCCAATGACTGAGGATGAATATAAGAGTATCACAGACGAAGAATATGACCTGATGAAGGAGAATTCTGGCAAACTTAGTATTGAGACTGCGGATATTTTCAATCAGCTGAGAGACGAAGAAGAACAGTACAGAGCCAACATTAAAGAGTTGGACGACAGCATGGGCAGAAGGATTGCAAGTTTCCATTTAATGACCCTTAGGGAAAAGTACGCAGACAATCAATCGGTTATTACATATTTCGACTATTTGGTTGACGATATTGTGGAAAACTTGGATAACTTCAAAAATGAAGAAGAGCCAGACAGCAAGAATCCTCTTGCTATGTTTGCGCCTAGAAATCCTGAGTCTTTCTTTGAACGTTATAAATTGAATCTTTTTGTAGACAACAGTGAAACAACAACTGCCCCTGTAGTCTTTGCTTCTAATCCAAATTACGCGAATCTACTTGGCAGCATTGAGTATAAAAATGAAATGGGCGTTTTAAGAACTGACTTTACCATGATTAAGCCAGGGGCTCTCCATCAAGCAAATGGAGGCTACTTAATTCTTTTGGCCAAGGACATCTTGTCCATGCCTTATGCTTGGAAGAGCTTAAAAAGAGCTTTGTTAGATGAAAATATTTCTATTGATACCAGTGGGGCACAGGCAGGTTCTATCGTCTCAATGACTTTAAACCCTCAACCGATTCCGCTGGATGTTAAAATTGTATTGATAGGTGACCAGTATACGTATCAGCTTCTTTATTACTATGACGAAGAGTTCAGAAAGCTTTTCAAAATCATGGCTGATTTTGATATTGAAATGGAGCGCAATGAAGATAACATTTACAAAATCACACAATTTATTGCCAAACACTGTGAAGAAGATCATTTAAAACCGTTTTCTAAGTGTGCGGTAGCTAAAATAATTGAATTTAGCTCTCGCGTTGCAGATGACCAGAAAAAATTATCTTCTCATCTGAACAAACTGGTAGATGTTCTCTATGAAGCTGAGTCATGGGCAGAAAAAGAGGAATCCGAGTTGGTTATGGCAGAACATGTGGATAAGGCTTTGTGGGCATTAAATCGCAGAAATAACAAAGTTGAGGAAAAAGTCCTTGAAATGTTCAATAGTGGTGACTATCTATTAGATGTCAGTGGCTATAAAGTCGGGGAAATCAACGGACTTGCTGTTTTAGGCTCGGGCCAATATAAGTTTGGGAAGCCAAGTAAGATTACCGTATCCACTTACTTGGGACGATCAGGGCTTATTAACATTGAAAGGGAAGCACGTACCAGTGGTGCCATCCATGACAAAGGCGTCATGATTATTTCGGGTTACATTGGGCATATGTTTGCTCAAACCAAACCGATTTCCATCAATGCCAGCATCGTTTTTGAACAGCTTTACAGCGGTGTAGATGGGGATAGTGCTTCTAGTACTGAACTCTATGCCATCTTGTCAAGTATAGCCAATTTGCCAATTAATCAGTCTATAGCGGTGACCGGTTCTGTCAACCAAAGAGGTGAGATTCAGCCTATTGGTGGCGTTAACGAGAAAATTGAAGGCTTCTTTAAAATTTGTAAGATGAAAGGTCTCACAGGCGATCAAGGGGTTATAATTCCTCATCAAAATGTGAAGAATTTAATGCTTAGCCAAGAAGTTATTGAGTCTGTGAAGGCAGGTCAGTTCCATATTTACTCAGTTGCACATGTATCAGAGGGCATTGAAATCCTCATGGGTAAAAAAGCAGGGAAATCTTTAAAAGGCGGCGGATTTACTAAGGGTTCCGTCTTTGACTTAGTCGATACGAAACTTGCAGAATTAGCAGAAGTGCCTAGACATAACAAGAAAAAGACTAAACCAGCTGTGAAAAAGGAAAAGGCTGCTGAGAAGAAAGCTGTTGTTGATGAGAACATAACACCAGACAAAGCTTCTAAGTAAATTAGAGTCTGGATAATGAACTTAAATTAATTAAAATAAATGCCATCTGTTGCCTCTATTATAAGAGGTTTCAGATGGCATTTTCATTGATTTCACTAAGTGAAATCATCTAAATAAAAAAAGCCTCCAAAAACGGAGGAAGAGGCGGGTGGTGACCTGCCTCAATTGGAAATTAGTTGGTTCATTTAGGTGTGGTTAAAATATGAATTTATCTTAACATATATTTCACATTTTGAACACAACTTTTTTGAATAAAACTTAATTATTTTCTTTTGGCGTAATCCAGCGAGTTTCTGTTAAAATAGAGTTCATTGGCTGGTCATGAGCTTCTACAGGCAAAGATTCAAGAATTTGCAGATCGAAGGCTAAGCCTATAACGGCACAGTCAGGTCTTGTTTGCGGGAGGAGTTTATCATAGAAACCCGCGCCATATCCCATGCGATAGCCCTTCAAGTCGAATGCCACACCTGGCGCTAAAATTAAATCTATGTCAGAAGGCAATGCGGCTGGCAGGTGGTCTGCAGGTTCTAAAATGCCAAATTTACTTATGTCCATATCTTTAAAACCTTCAATTTGAAAGAGGTCTAGTTCATTTGTCTCAGGGTTGACCTTAGGTAAAATGACTACTTTTTCCTTAGAAAGCAAGTATTCAATTAGGGATTCGGTGCGAACTTCATTTCTAAAATCCATGTAACACATGACCACTTGAGGTCTATCTAAAAGCCCGAGAGAAATGAGTCGCGTTACTATTTGAGAAGATTTTTCATCTACCTCTGAAGCTCCAAGGGACTTTCTTTTTTGAAGTATTTCCTTTCGAATTATGGATTTCATGTAGGCCTCCTTGGCATAAGTGCATTACAAAAGGGTTAAATTTCGGAGCAAAGTTACTTTTAAGTCAAAAAAGGGTTTAGAAAAGCTCTGATAAACATTATAATATAAACGATAGTGATTTAAAATAGTGAAGATAAGAGACCAAGAACAGGATTTTGTATTCAAATAAGAGAAGTCATATTTTATAGGGGTTGTATTATTCATGTACGATAAAGATCGAATTGCAAGAAATGATGTACTAATCCGTTTTTCGGATGTTACAGTAAAGTTTGATAATGGGCTTGAAGCCTTATGTAAAGCAAATATAGAAGTTAGAAAAGGAGATTTTGTATTTATTGTAGGTCCTTCAGGGGCAGGCAAGTCAACTTTTATTAAATTACTTCAGAAGGAATATGAAGCGACTTCAGGCAATATCTATGTAGGGGGTAGCAATATTACCCACATCCATAGAAGAAAGATTCCGCTTTTGAGAAGACAGATGGGCGTAGTGTTCCAAGATTTCAGACTTTTGCCTAACAAGACAGTTTATGAAAATGTGGCCTTTGCCATGCAAATTACAGAAACATCGGACAGAGAAATCAGAAAACAAGTGCCTATGATTCTCAGTGTCGTCGGTTTAGCAGACAAGCAAAAAATGTTTCCCCATCAATTGTCAGGGGGAGAGCAACAAAGGGTTTCTATTGCAAGGGCAATGATTAATAATCCTCCTATTTTAATTGCAGATGAACCAACAGGTAACTTAGATCCAGACACTTCGTGGGAAATTATGAAACTCCTTAAGCAAATCAATAGAAGAGGTACGACCATTATTATGGCAACCCATGATAAGGATATAGTTAATATCATGCAACAACGGGTAATCGCCCTCGAAAAAGGTAAAGTTGTCAGAGATGAATTCGGCGGGGGTTACGGTTATGAAGATTAAGTCGTTTAGATATACATTTGCGGAAAGCTTTAAAAATATATGGCGAAACGGTGTTATGTCTGTAGCGTCTACGTCATCAGTTGCGGCAGCCCTCTTAATACTGGGGCTGATCTTCATATTGATTGTGAATATCAACTCCATTACAGGCGGTGCTAAGGAACAATATGATTCTATTCAGGTTTATATTGTGGATGGGATTTCGGACGCTGAGGTTAAGGTCTTAGGTGAGAAAATAAAAGTGCTCGACAATGTTAAGGAAGTTCGATATGAAACAAAAGATGAGGCCTTAAAGGAAATGCAAGATTCATGGCAAGACAGTGGCTATCTTTTGGAAGGGTTAGAAAACAACCCTCTTCCAAATTCTTTTAAAGTCAGATTTTACAATATTTCAGCAGTCCCTCGAATTGCAGAAGATATTAAAAAAATGGACGGCGTAGAGGACGTTAAGTACTATAAAGACATTATTGAAAAAATGACAAACTTGTCAGAAATGATTCGAAATATTGGTATGGTTATTATCTTTGCCCTACTGTTCCTTTCGACCTTTATAATCAACAACACTATAAAATTGGCAGTCAATGCAAGAAGAAGAGAAATCAACATAATGAAATACGTTGGGGCTACCAACTGGTTTGTCAGATGGCCATTCTTTATTGAAGGGACCCTGTTAGGCCTCTTAGGAAGTATTATTGCGTTAACCATTGTTATGGTGTTATATACTTATGTGTATGGCATTATGGAAAATCAGTTCTATGCACTAATAGCTGCTTATATTGTTAATCCTTCAGTTATTTTTAAAGACTTGTTGCTCATTTTTGGTGTTGTAGGTATGGGCATTGGCGCTTTGGGCAGCTTAATGTCTATGCGTAAATACTTAAATGTCTAGGAGGTCTTTATGAATTGGAAAAAATATCTAATTGTCCTGCTGAGTATATTTCTTATCATACAGAGCCCGGGAGTGAGTTTTAGTGCTACCGATCTTCAAAAAAGTCAGCAGGAATTAAAGAAAATACAAAATGAATTGAATGCTTTAAATAAGCAGAAACGAGAAAAAAACAATGCTCAAAAGGCTGTCGTACAACGAATGAGTTCTATAGAAGATAATATTCAAGCTTTAGAATCTGAGATTAATGGCCTTAAGGGAAAGATTTCTGGAGCTGAAAAATCAGTGGAGTTGTCAAAAATGGAACTTCAACTGGCAGAACAAAAAATTGGCAATAAAAACGAAGTGCTAAATGCAAGACTGAGAACTATGTACAAAGTAGGCCATATTGGCTACTTAGATGTTCTTCTAGGTTCTTCAGATTTTGGTGATATGATGACCCGTGTGGATATGATTCAAAGGATCTATCATCAAGACACTGAGTTGTTGAGAAATATGAAGAAGAGCAGGGATCAGGTAGCCGATAAGAAGGTATCGTTAGAAAAATATGCAAAAGAGCTAAAATCCCTTCAAAGCAATCTCAACGTTAAGCAAAACGCCTTAGATGGCAATTTAAATGCTCTCGAAGTGGAAAAAGTGGAAATTTCTAAGGATTTAAAAGCATTGGAACAAAGAGAAGACCAACTTCTTGAGGACTCTAATCGGTTGACTAAGTTGTTGGCAAGTATGAAAACAACCACCAAGTATGTTGGCGGAAAAATGGCTTGGCCTGTGCCAGGACATTATACAATTTCCTCACCATATGGGTACCGAATTCACCCAATCTATAAAACCAGAAAGTTACATACGGGGATTGATATTTCTGCGCCGAAAGGCACGCCTATAGTAGCGGCCCAGGGGGGAACAGTTATTATGGCAGAGTCATATTATGGCTATGGAAAAACCGTAATGATTGACCACGGTGGCGGTTACGTTACCTTATATGGGCACAACAGCAGTCTTGTTGTCCATGCAGGTCAAAAGGTCAGCAAAGGGCAAGTTATTGCTAAAGCTGGGTCTACTGGTACCTCTACAGGTAACCATTGTCACTTTGAAGTTCGTTACAAAGGTAAAACCACGGATCCAGTGCCTTGGGTATCCAAATAAGATGTGAAGTACCCTTTGGGGGTATATTCTCCAAATAGAAAGTGAGGTGTCCAATGAAAAAGAAAAGCGTCATCATTCTATCAGTCACTTTGGTGGTCCTTAGTTCGCTGATTACCTTTGGTGTCAGTAACTTAATCCAAGTCAATTTAGGTGACAAGGTGGTCATGACCCTAGATACTTATCAATATTATCAAGGGCTTGATAAGGAATTCAGCAAAGTGGAAGAACTCAAAAATTTCATTGATGAAAATTATTACACAGATACAGCTAAAGTAGATTTTGAGGACGGCATTCTTAAAGGAATGTTTGCACAGTTAAAGGACCCTTATTCTGTTTATATGAACAAAGAAGACTTTAAAGCCTTTACTGAAACGACTACTGGAACTTACGGTGGTGTTGGCCTCCAGTTGTGGGTAGATAAAGATGGTTATATTACAGTCGTTTCTCCAATGGAAGGTTCGCCAGCAGCAAAAGCGGGTATTGTTTCAGGCGATATTATTTATAAAGTAGACGATTTGGTCGTCAGTGGTGATAATTATGATGAGGCTGTAAACCATATGCGCGGTGAACCTGACACTAAAGTTACAGTCACCATAAAACGTAAAAATGTAACAGAACCATTGGTTATCGAATTGACGAGAGAAACCATTAAAGTTAAAACCGTTAAAACAGAAGTCTTCAATAACAATATTGGATACCTTAAATTCACAGCTTTTGAGGAAGATTCTGCAAAAGAATTTATATCAAAAATGAATGAACTAAAAGCCCAAGGGATCAAAGGTTTGATTGTTGACCTTCGTCAAAATGGTGGCGGTTCCCTTTATGAATGTAAAGAAATTGCAGATGCTCTTTTAGGAAAACAGGTAATTGTCTATACGCAAGACCGTAAAGGTGAAAAAGAGTATTATTATTCTGATGACCGAAAATTAGGACTTCCAATTGTTGTGTTAGTGGATGGGGGTTCTGCCAGTGCTTCAGAAATATTAACAGGTGCCATCAAAGATACCAAAGCGGGTATTATTGTTGGAGAAAAAACTTTTGGTAAAGGTATTGTCCAATCTGTCATTGAACTTAAAGACAAAACGGCGATTAAATTAACGACTTCCCAATACTTTACTCCAAATGGCATCAACATCCATGGAAAAGGCATTATGCCTGATGTGGTCGTTAAGGCAGGACAAGCAACGCCAGGCAGTGATAAAATTGACCCTGTGAAAGACCCTCAACTTAAAAAAGCAATTGAGGTTATGCAAGGTCAAATAAAATAAAAATATGTAAAAATCATAATATTTCTAAAACTCGAAAGTAGCGGTTGCTCTTTCGAGTTTTTTGTCTAAAATGAGGGAAATAAACCTGTTAGAGGTCATTGATTTTAACTATAGTATTGTCCTTGTCCATTCAGGGTATTATTGACGTAGATTTGATAAAGTCATATAATGAAAAAGCGAACATATGTTTGAATAACGAGGTGATGACATGGCATTTGAAATCGTGTCCGATTATAAACCCACGGGAGATCAACCCGAAGCAATCAATGAGATTGTCAGCGGTTTTCAGACGGGAAAAAAACAGCAAACATTGATTGGGGTTACTGGTTCAGGCAAGACTTTTACAGTAGCCAATATCATTCAAAAGCTTCAAAAACCTACATTGATACTGGCTCATAACAAGACGCTGGCCGCACAGCTATGCAGTGAATTTAGAGAATTCTTTCCTAATAATCCGGTTGAGTATTTTGTCAGCTATTATGACTATTATCAACCAGAAGCCTACGTGGTACACAGCGATACCTTTATTGAAAAGGACGCTTCTATCAACGATGAAATTGACAAACTCAGGCATTCAGCTACAGCTGCGCTAAATGAACGAAACGATGTAATTATTGTAGCGTCAGTATCCTGTATATATGGTCTTGGAGACCCAGTGGACTATAAGAATCTGGTGTTGTCGTTAAGACCAGGTATGATTAAGAGCCGCAATGAAATTCTTAGAAAATTAGTAGATATTCAATATACAAGAAATGATATTAGCTTTACCCGAGGCACTTTTAGGGTAAGAGGGGACATTATTGAGGTTTTCCCCGCAGACTCTAGTGAAAATGCCATCCGAATAGAGCTATTTGGCGATGAAATCGATCGGTTGTCAGAAGTGAATACGCTTACCGGAGAAATTATAGGGAATCGCAAGCACGTTAGTATTTTCCCTAGGTCACACTATGTTACCAGCCGGGATAAAATTGACGTTGCCATCGACCAAATTGAGAAGGAAATGGAAGAACAGGTCGCTAAGTTTAAAGATGAAGGCAAATTTGTAGAGGCTCAGCGCATTGAGCAGAGAACCCGATATGATGTGGAAATGCTTAAAGAAATGGGTTTCTGCCAAGGTATTGAAAACTATTCTCGAATTATGTCAGGAAGACCAGCGGGTAGCAGACCGTTTACCTTGATTGACTATTTTCCAGATGATTTTTTACTGGTAGTAGATGAATCCCATGTGACCTTGCCTCAAGTAAGAGGCATGTTTGGCGGAGACCGTTCTCGTAAAACGACTTTAGTAGATTTTGGGTTTAGACTGCCTTCAGCTATGGACAACAGACCGCTCAACTTTGAAGAATTTGAGTCCGTTATCAATGAGGTCCTTTATGTCAGCGCGACACCAGCGGCATATGAATTAGACCGCAGCGAAGGGGTTGCACAGCAAATCATCAGACCGACTGGACTCTTAGACCCTAAACTATCTATTCGACCTATACAGGGGCAAATTGACGATTTGTACGGTGAAATTATTGAAAGAATTAACCAGAAAGAACGTGTACTCATCACCACTTTGACTAAGAAAATGGCTGAGGACTTAACAGAACATTTTAAGAAAATGTCAGTCAAAGTCAGATACATGCATTCCGATATTTTAACCATGGAACGTATGGAGATTTTGAGAGATTTAAGATTGGGTGTCTTCGATGTCCTCATAGGCATTAACTTGCTTAGAGAAGGTCTGGATTTACCGGAAGTATCGCTGATTGCCATTTTAGATGCGGATAAAGAAGGTTTCTTAAGATCTGAAACCGCATTGATTCAAACCATAGGCCGTGCCGCTAGAAATATTAACGGCGAGGTTATTATGTATGCCGATAAAATCACCCCTTCTATGGATAGAGCTATTAAAGAAACCAACCGAAGAAGATTGATTCAGGAAAAATACAACACAGACCATAATATTATTCCTAAGGGAATTAATAAAGCCATTCGTTCTGTCATTGAAGCCACAGAAGCGGCTGAAGAAGGGGCAGAATACAATATTGCTGCCATTGCAATGGACGACGCAGGTTTAGAACTCCTTCTTGACGATCTTGAGCAGCAAATGTATGAAGCAGCAGCTGCCTTAGAATTTGAGAAAGCGGCACAACTTCGAGATCAAGTCCATGGCATTAGAAAACAGTTAAAGGAGCTTAACTCATGAGTAAAGATTATATTGAAATAAAAGGTGCCAGAGAGCACAACCTTAAAAATATTGACGTAAAAATTCCGAGAGACCAGTTGGTGGTCATTACTGGTCTCAGTGGATCGGGTAAATCTTCTTTAGCCTTTGATACCATCTATGCGGAAGGTAGAAGGCGTTATGTTGAGAGTCTGTCTGCCTATGCCAGACAATTCCTCGGGCAAATGGAAAAACCAAATGCAGACTATATTGGGGGCATGTCTCCAGCTATTTCCATAGACCAAAAGACGACTAGCAAAAACCCTAGGTCAACAGTGGGCACGGTAACTGAGATTTATGACTACATGAGACTCCTTTACGCTCGTGCAGGAACACCTCATTGTCCCGTTTGCGGCATTGAGATTTCACAGCAGACAGTAGATCAAATTGTAGATAGAATCATGGCCCTTGAAGAGGGGACTCGACTTCAAATATTAGCGCCTGTTATTCGAGGCAAAAAAGGTGAACACAAGAAAGAACTTGAAAATATCAAACGCGAGGGATACGTGAGGCTACGAGTAGACGGAGAGCTAAGAGAGACCTCTGACGAAATTGAACTTGCAAAAACACATAAGCACACCATAGAAGTCGTTGTAGACCGTATTGTAGTGAAAAGTGGTACGGAACAACGGTTGTCTGACTCGGTTGAAACGGCTCTAAAACTGGCAGACGGCTTAGTGATTGCCAATGTCCTCGGTGAAAAGGAAGAGGACTTGATCTTTAATACCAAGTTTGCCTGTCCTGAACACGGTGGGGGCATAAGTGAAATGGAGCCAAGAATGTTCTCTTTTAATGCCCCTTACGGTGCATGCGAAGCTTGCCGTGGCATTGGCTTTATTCAAACCATAGACCCTGATTTGGTCATACCAGATAAGACTCTTTCGGTAAAGCAAGGAGGCATACTGCCTGTTGCTTCCAGCGGTGATGAAACCTTTTTCCCCCAAATGATTAAAGCAGTTTTAGACCACTATGGAGAATTGATTGAGACCCCTATTGAAAATTTAAAAAAAGAAACCTTAAGTGCCATCCTCTATGGTATGGGAACCTCAGAACTAGAAGTGTCTTTTGACAGTCGCTATGGGGGGTATAAAAAGACCAAAGTTCGCTGGGAAGGTATTATCCCAAATATGGAAAGAAGATACCACGAAACCAATTCTGACTACATCAAAGACAAATTTGATGAGTTTATGAGTCTGACTCCTTGTGAAAGTTGTAAAGGCGCAAGGTTAAAAGATGAGGTTCTCGCTGTAAAATACGGTGGCATCAACATCAATGAAATGACCCAATATGCTATTCGAGATTTATTGGTATTCTTTGATGAATTAAAATTAGGCAATATGAAAGCCCAAATTTCCGAGCAAATACTAAAAGAAATCCGAGCGCGACTTCAATTCTTAAAGGACGTGGGCTTAGAATATTTAAATTTAGCAAGGGCCGCTGGAACCCTTAGCGGTGGAGAATCTCAACGAATCCGTTTGGCAACTCAAATAGGCTCTGGTTTAGTTGGCGTGGTCTATATTTTAGATGAGCCGAGTATTGGTCTCCATCAAAAAGACAACGGACTTCTGCTGAAAACCCTTAGAAATCTAACGGACTTAGGGAATACCCTGATTGTTGTAGAGGCATGATGAAGAAACCATTGAAGAGGCAGATTATATCATTGATGTGGGCCCTGGAGCAGGAGAACACGGGGGTTATATTGTTGCAGAAGGTAAATTGGCAGACATCAAACGCTCTGAAAAATCCATTACGGGACAGTATTTATCAGGTCGTAAAATCATAGAAGTACCAGCGGTAAGAAGAACGAAAAACGACCTTTGGATTGAAATCAAAGGAGCGACAGAGAACAACCTTAAAAAATATTGACGTCGCCATACCGATTGGCACGATGACAGCCATTACTGGGGTTTCTGGATCAGGTAAAAGTACATTGATTAACGAGATTCTTTATAAGACGGCTGCTCATAAAATTAACAAGAGCAGGGTAAAGCCCGGCAAGCATAAAGAAATAATAGGTTTGGAGCATATTGACAAAATTATTGAAATTGATCAGTCACCCATTGGTCGTACTCCAAGGTCAAACCCTGCTACGTATACAGGTATTTTTGACCATGTTAGAGATTTATTTGCTCAACATCCTGACTCTAAAAATGAGAGGTTATCAAAAAGGTCGATTCAGCTTTAATGTAAAAGGTGGTCGGTGTGAAGCTTGCAAAGGGGATGGGATTCTTAAAATAGAAATGCACTTCTTACCAGATGTATATGTACAATGCGACGTCTGTAAAGGAAAACGTTATAATCGTGAAACCTTAGAAGTTAAATACAGAGGAAAATCCATTGCAGAAGTCTTAGAAATGACGGTAGAAGAAGCCCTTGAGTTCTTTGACAACTTCCCGGTGATTAAAAGAAAACTCAAAACCCTTCATGGAAGTAGGTCTCGGACTATATTCGTCTAGGACAACCTTCCACAGAGCTTTCTGGGGGAGAAGCCCAACGTATTAAACTGGCAACGGAGTTGAGCAAAAAAGGCACTGGAAAGACCCTTTATATATTGGATGAACCAACAACGGGCCTCCATTATGGCAGATGTCCATCACCTAATTAAGGTATTGGATCAACTGGTTGAAGGGGGAAATACAGTAGTCGTTATTGAACATAACCTTGACGTTATCAAGTGTTCTGATTATATTATAGACTTAGGACCAGATGGTGGCGACAAAGGTGGTACCATTATTGCACATGGCACACCAGAATGGATTGCATCTGTTGAAGACTCCTATACAGGCCAATATCTTAAAAAACTATTCACACACGGGAGGCAGTAAAAGCCATGCGTTACTACAAGAGAAATACCATGAATTTGATTTCTTTGATTGCCAGTATTTTTATTTTATTTGCAGCATTGGTAATTATTCCGAGCGGTTATGGCAACGTCTTGACCAGCTATTGTATCGTACTAGGAACTTTCTTTATCTTTACACCAATGCTCAATGGGTTGATTCAAAATTTAGCGGCAAAAGTTGTCTATGATCCTCAAAAGTATTTTTTCACTTTGAAGTTCAATGAATCTGTTTTTTATGAATGGGTGGTATGTATTTCGGCAATTGTCTTATTGTTCTTTGTACCCAACACCGACTTAAGGGTATTAGGTCTGTCTACAGCTATGAAGACGGTTGGATTTTGGCTGTTAGTCATTGCTGGAACCACTTGGCTCAGCAAACAATTTACCCGAGTTGAATTTTTGTCAGATACAATTTTGGTTAGAGGACTCAATTTTTTTAAAGCTGCAGGCTTATCTCAAAAAACAACAACGGGTCTTGGGATTTACGCCTATGATGAATTTGATGGCTTCAGTTTAAAAGACGAAAAATTGATCATTATGCTGTTAGATGGGAAAGGGCAGATTGCTGTCACGCTACCTAAAGAGAAAGCAGTTCAGGTTACAAGTTTCTTAACGGCTAAGGGTATTTTGCGCAAAGAGAAGTAGAAGGGGTTGCCTGTGTTTAATATTAAAGAGCAGCTAAAAAAACTCCCTGACAATCCTGGCGTTTATTTAATGAAGGATCAGTGGGGCAATATCATATATATTGGGAAAGCCAAGATTCTGAAAAACAGAGTCAACAGCTACTTTAGGGGCATACAGTCACATCCCCCTAAAGTAAAAGCCATGGTGTCGGTGATTCATGAGTTTGAATATATTATGACCGACACAGAAATGGAAGCCCTTATTTTAGAGCAAACCTTGATCAAACGGCACAAGCCCAAATTCAATATTTTGCTCAAAGACGATAAGCAGTATCCATTTATCAAGGTTACCACCAATGAAATCTATCCAAGGGTTTTTATGACCAGACAAGTACAAAAGGACAAAGGCACATACTTTGGACCTTATACCAGTGCTGACGCGGTCAAAAAGACCCTTGAAGTGCTTCTGGAAATCTATCCAATTCGGACTTGTGCTAGAAATATTGAGAAACATCCTGGTAGACCCTGTCTTAATTTTCATATTGGAAAATGTCTAGGGCCTTGTCAAGGCAACGTGTCTCTGGAAGTCTATAATGAAATTATTCAGAAAATTATGGAATTTCTATCTGGAAAGACTGAGAATTTAATTAAACAGCTTGAAAATCATATGAAAGAGGCCGCAATTGAGTTAGAATATGAGAAAGCAGCAAAATATCGTGATCAAATACAAGCCATTAACTCCCTTATGGAACGTCAAAAAATGGTGGCAGAGTCCGATGTTTCTCAAGATCTAATTGGTATACAAACCTCAGAAACTAGGGCGTGTATAATGCTGTTCATGGTACGTGGCGGCAAGTTGATTGGTAGAGAAGAGTACGTTTTTGAACAGGAATTTATCGACCGACCCGAAACCTTGTTAGGGGACTTCATTGTCCAATACTATGCCAATGCATCGGATTATCCTAAGGAAATTGTCTTAGATGATCTTCCTGCAGAGGTGAGCCTGTATGAAAGCTACTTGCAACGATTGGCAGGTTTTAAGATTAGATGGTCTGTGCCCGTAAGAGGCGAAAAAAGAAAATTATTGGAAATGCTCCATAACAACGCAAAAGAATATTTAGATAAATTTGAAGATAAAATCACATATGAGTTAGAAAAAGCAACTTTCATTGAACAACTCATCACCAATACACTCGGTATGAAAACGCCTATTAAGCGCATAGAGGCCTACGATATTTCCAATATTTACGGGGTCCTCTCTGTTGGGTCCATGGTGGTTTATGAAAATGGTAAGAAAAAGCCAAGAGACTACAGGCGCTTTAAAATCAAGACGGTAGAAGGGGCAAACGATTATGCCTCTATGCAGGAAATTGTATTTAGGCGACTTTCTCGGGGATTGGAAGAACAGGAAAACTTATTCCAACAAGCCCCAGGAGAACCGCAGGGCAAGTTCTCTGTCTTTCCTGACTTGCTGCTGATTGACGGTGGTATTGGACATGTCCACGCCGTTGAAGAAGTTCTGAAAGCTTTAAAAGTAGACATCCCTGTGGCGGGTATGGTTAAAGACGACAGACACAGAACGGATCAACTGTTCTTTATGGAACATATGATTCCTATAAAAAAAGAACCAGAGCTGTACCGATACATTGCTTCTATTCAAGAGGAAGTCCATCGCTTTGCCATTGAATACCATAAACAACTCCGCTCTAAAAATATGATGAATTCAATTTTGGACGATATAGAGGGAATTGGAGAAAAGCGGCGAAATAATCTATTAAAGCATTTTAAATCTATTGAAAAAATTAAGACGGCATCCCTTGCAGAACTTGAAACTGTTGAGGGCATGAATAAAAAGACGGCAGAAAAAGTCTACGAACATTTCAGAAAGTCTTCGTCAGAGCAAATAGAATCGGGGGAAGAGACATGAAAAGCTTAGAAGAATTAGCAAAAATTCGAGAAAAAGCCCTTTTGAAAGCTCAAGGCATTTCAGAAGATGAAGCCGAAAAAGCCATTCGCTACACGTTGATTATTGGCATGGCTACTTGTGGCATTACAGCAGGTGCAAGACCTGTGTTTACAGCCCTTTTGGAATGTATGACAGAGGCATCTGAGGAAAGTGTAAAAATTCTTCAGACGGGTTGCTTTGGAAAGTGCAGTGAAGAGCCTATGATGAAAGTTGAAGATGCTGATGGTCATGTTTATTTTTATGGTAAACTGAATAAAGAAAAGGCAAAAGAAATTTACGAAAAACATATTCAGAGAGGTCTACCCGTCAGAGATTATTTAGTTGAAATGGAGCAATAATATGACACAAAAGCAAAATCGACCGAGGGTTATTTCCCTTGAAGGTGGCGAAGGCAGTGGGAAAACAACGGTTTTAAGTCATTTAGAATCCTATTTTTCAAAAAAAGGCATTTCAGTAATGTTCACACGTGAGCCTGGTGGCGTTAGAATTTCAGAAGCCATTAGAGAAATCATTTTAAATGTTGACCATACAGAAATGGACTCAAGAACAGAAGCCCTTCTTTACGCCTCAGCAAGACGACAACATTTGGCAGAAAAAGTATTGCCAGCAATTGACAAGGGCCAATGGGTGGTTTTCGATCGGTTTGTGGATTCTTCAATGGTTTATCAAGGGTATGTCAGAGGGATTGGCATTCATGAAGTATATGAACTCAATCGCTTCGCAACAGAAGATTTTTTGCCAGACTTGACCCTTTATTTAGATGTCAGTCCTGAAACAGGCCTATCACGTGTAATGGAAACAGCTGGTCGTGAAGTTAACCGACTGGACCTAGAAGGTTTAGATTTCCACCTCAAGGTAAGAGAGGGTTATCATATTTTAATGAAACAATTCCCAGAGAGAATCGTTCGCATCGATGCAGATCAGACTTTAGAGCAAGTTTTAAATGATGTGAGTCATATACTGGATCACTTTATCAATAATTAGTGAGGAGAATTGCGGATGAAAATCAAAGAAATTGCAGAGTTATTATCAGCCGATGTATTTTTAGGCGATAAACGTTTAGAGGAAGATGTTCATAGTGCCTTTAGCTCGGACTTAATGAGCGATGTATTGGCAAACCCTGCCGACATGGATTCAAATGTGGCTTTACTAACAGGGCTTTCTAACTATCAAACCATTCGGACTGCAGAAATGATGGATATTAATATTGTCATTTTTGTTAGGGGAAAAATGCCGACTGAGGATATGCTTGAACTTGCAATGGATAATGACATGATTGTTCTAAGAACACCTCTAACCATGTTTAACGCTGCTGGTGTCCTTTACAGCAATGGTTTGAAAGGGTACTAAAATGGAGGCTAATATGGAAGAAATTTTCAAAATTGACAGAGATAAAGCTGTTATGGCTTATGATTATGAAACTGTAAAAGATGACTTTTCCAGAGCGGGAGAGGCGTCTAGTGATATTAAGAAAAAACTCAGACAAGTCGGTTTTGAAAATGACGTTATTCGAAGGGTTGCCATAGCTACTTATGAAGCAGAAATTAATCAAGTTATTCATTCTTTGGGTGGCATGATTACTTTGCTGATATTGGCCGACCGCATTGAATTGTTTTTTGTCGACAAAGGTCCGGGCATCGAAAATATTGATATGGCTATGAAAGAAGGTTTTTCTACTGCTAGCAGCAAAGTGAGAGAAATGGGCTTTGGTGCTGGAATGGGATTGCCTAATATTAAGAGATGTAGCGATGAGTTTTATATAGACTCAAAGGTAGGGGATTTCACAAAACTAAAGATTGTCATTAATCTTTAGAATAGGGGGAAAAAATGAGTAGATTCTTGCATTCCGTCACGTTGGAAAAGGATTACTGCAATGGCTGCACAAACTGTCTTCATGTTTGTCCAACACAAGCCATTCGAATCCGTGCGGGAAAGGCTGAAATCATCACTGAACGGTGTATTGACTGTGGCGCATGTATTAAAGCATGTCCCTATCACGCCAAAGGCGCTCTAACAGACTCTTTGGATATGTTAAGTCAATTTAAGTTTAATGTGGCCTTGCCAGCGATTTCGCTATACGGTCAATTTGGTGCTGAGTTTGATATGAACCGTATTTTAAATGGTTTTTATGAATTGGGCTTTGACTATGTATATGATGTGGGAGTGGCGGCTGAATTGTTAACAGATTATCAATTTAAAAAATTGCATGACCCTAAGACAATCAGACCGATGATTTCCACATATTGTCCTGCTATCATTAGATTGATTCAGGTCAAATACCCTACGCTGCTTGAAAATATCATCAATTTAGAATCACCGCTAGAAGTAGCGGGGCGTATGGCAAGAAAAAAAATCATGGAAATAACAGATTTTGCTTATGAAGACATTGGTGTGTTTTATATCACCCAATGCCCAGCTGCCATTACGAGTATACGAAAACCTATTGGGATAGAAACCTCTTGCATCAATGGGGCCATTTCAATTGAGGCCATTTATACCAAGTTGCTCAGAATATATGACGATATAGAAGTAAAATCCCAGATTCAAAAGTGCAGCGGTAAAGGAATCGGTTGGGCCATGGTTGGCGGACAAAGCTATGCCATGGGCATTGACAACTACCTCGCAGTAGACGGTATCAATGAAGTTGTCAAGGTCTTGGACCAATTTGAACTGGGTAAGCTAAACGATATTGACTTTTTTGAAGGCTATGCCTGTGTGACAGGTTGTGTGGGTGGTCCTCTCAATGCGGAGAATCCCTTTATAGCCAAAACTCGAGTTCGTAAAATTATTAACAAAGATACTAGTGACTTTGACTATACTGAGTATTGTGAAATTACTGACAAAATGATGGAGTGGAACGTAGATATCGAACCTAACTCTGTTATGAAATTGGACAAAAATTTTAAAATAGCACTTGAAAAAATGGCCAAAATTGAAGAATTGATTCAAGTCCTACCTGGTATTGATTGTGGTGCATGTGGTTCACCTACTTGTAGAGCGTTAGCAGAAGATATTGTAATGGGTCGCATGACCCTTGATGGCTGTGTCGTCCAGAACCGAAAAAAATGATGAGGTGATTAAATGATTATTCAAGAACTCGTAGAAAAACTGTCTTTCAAACTATTTACCCATGAATCTCATTTGAACAATGAAATTACAGGTTTATACACTTGTGACTTGCTCAGCTGGGTTATGGCAAATGGAAAAAGTGGGAATGCATGGATTACCGTTCAAACCCATAGCAACATCCTTGCAGTGGCTTCTTTGCTTGAATTTTCTTGTATCATTTTGCCAGATGGTCTAAAACCTGAAGCGGGTGTTATTGAAAAGGCTGAAGACGAAGGTATTCCAATTCTAGGTAGCGACCTTAGTTCTTTTGAAATTTTCAAAGTCCTATATGAGGCTGGTTTGAGATAATGAAAGTCTATTATGACCTACACATTCACTCCTGCCTTTCACCCTGTGGCGATAATGAAATGACACCGAACAACATCGTCAATATGGCAATGATTAAGGGTCTTGATGTGATTGCTGTTGCAGATCACAATGCAAGCCAGAATGTGAAGGCGGCAATGGCAGTAGCCAAAAAAAGAGATGTTTTGGTGATTCCGGCAATGGAGCTTCAAACCAGTGAAGAAGTCCATTTGTTATGCTTATTTAGAAAGCTTTCTGATTTAGAATCTTTTCAAGAAATAGTGGATTCTCATTTATTGGGTATTCCTAATAACGTAAAAAAATTTGGTGAACAAATTATTATGGACCATGAAGATGAACCAATAGGTAATATTGACCATGCCCTTATATTTTCCACCACGCTAAGCTTTGAAAAGGCTGTAGCAGGAGTGAGAGCCTGCGGTGGGTTTGTATTGCCTGCTCACATAAACCGACAGTCTAACGGGGTTCTAGCGGTACTGGGGTTCATTCCTGAAGGCGTGAATTTTACAACTGTAGAAGTGTCTAATGACGATTTAGGCACTCGGTTTTAGAAACTTATTTAAATTCAGAACACTATAGAGTGATTAGAAACTCAGATGCACATCAGCTTATGTCCATTTCAGAACGTGAGTTTTACTTAGACTTGCCAAGCAGAGATGTTGAATCACTATTTGCTTATTTAGAAGGTAAACTTTAGAGTCAATCAAAAGGACTCCCTTACGGGTCCCCAACTTGGTCATCAACTATGAAGGGGTTTAGACTATGAGAGAATTATCGCTTCACATATTGGATATCGCTCAAAATTCAATAGTCGCTGGGGCAGAAGTACTTAGAATTGCAATCATTGAAGATTTAAACAATGACCGCTTAATCATTCGCATAAAAGATGATGGCAGGGGAATGGATGAAGAGACAGTTGCTCGAGTCATCGATCCATTTTACACAACCAGAACTACCAGAAAAGTTGGCTTAGGCATACCGATGTTTAAAGCCTCAGCAGAAAATTGCAATGGCTTTTTTGTTATTAAGTCTCAATTAGGTGTGGGTACAGAAATTGATGCAGAGTTTCAGCATTCACATATCGACCGTGTACCCCTTGGCAATATGACAGATACCATTGTGACCATTGTCATGGCGAGCCCTAAAATGGACTTAATTTATACCCATTGCGTCAACGAGAAAAGATTCTGTCTCAATACAAAAGACATTCGAAAAACTTTGGGCGATGACATACCTCTAACCAGTATAGAAGTGGTTAAATGGCTGAAAGAATATGTGGCAAACGAACTTTCAAATCTTTATGTGAAGTAAATACAAGCACCCCCGCCAGTCGGAGAGGTGCTTTTTTCTTGACAACATATGTAAAAATATGGTATTAAAGTATATATATAGTTGTTACGAAAGGGGTTCTTATGTCATTTATAAAAAATCAGAAAGGCTATTTAACGGTAGAAAGTGCAATGGTAATTCCCATAATCCTTTGCGTGATTATGGTACTCAGCGTCTTGCAATACAAAGTTTCCAATAACGGAGCTTTGGCGGTTTTAGAAGACAGAAAAACACTGGTTGAAATTTTAAACAAGGAACCTAAGATTCAACTCTTTTACAAAATTTACTTGGCAAATGGTATTGGAGAAATAAGCAATGAACTTAAAAAGGACGAGCCCGATGAAAAGTAAAATTAAAAAACTTAGAAATTTATGCCATCCACTGAAAAACCAAAAGGGCTACAGCACTATATTCTTATGTCTGGTCTTTATGAGCCTTATGGGGGTTTTCTTTTTATGCTATACGGCAATTTCTCAAGTCTTAGTTGTCAACGAGCAAATGCGTCAGTCTAAAGTCGCCAGTGAACTGATTATGTCCTATTATAATGACCCATTGGAAGAGGACTACGGCCTGTTGGCATATGATTATCAGAAGGTAGATTTGAAAAGTATTCTTAGTCCCTACTTTAAAAACAAATGGCAGGTTTTACCGAAAAGCACCCTCAATGAATTGGATACTTTCCAAGAGCAAGTCTTAGAACTGGGGAAGATTTCTATTTTAACGGGAGGCCTTGATAAGATCAAAGAAATGTCTAAGAACACAGAACAGGTCAAGCGGGAATCGGAAAATTTGAAAAAGCTTAAAGAGACACCTCGAGATGAAGATGAGTTCACTATTGACCGTAATAGAGGTTCTGGCAATTATGTTAAAGCAAAGACTTTGCTAACGCGGATTCTTAATATTGGAACGCCTAGCTGGGCCATTAAAGACCCGGGAAAGATTGATGCAAATGTTTATAATCAAAGACCGACCTTTAAACAGGGAAGCGCAAAGAGCTTAAACCCTATTGAAAAGGGCATTGTATGTGCCTATATTTTTGATAAATTTAACGATTATGTTCAGTGGCAAAATCGTCCAGACAGTCGAAAAAGAAAGGCAAACCTGTGTTTTGAAGGCGGAGAAATTGAGTACATTATTGCAGGGCATAAAGATGGCATGACGAATCAAATTCAAATTTGTGGTGAAATTTTCGTCTTAAGAGAAGGAATCAATGTTGTCTTTTTAGTGACCAATCCTGAAAAACGCAATGAGATAACCATATTATCTTGCCTAATATCCAGTATATTTCCCTTTGCTGAACCTTTTGTACAAAGTGGCATCACTCTTCTATGGTCAGGCATTGAGTCTGTTTATGAAATCAATCTCTTGTTAAATGACCATAAGATTCCAATAGCAAAAGTAAATAGTGGGGACTGGTACACAGATATAGATGGGAACTCAGTCAAACAAATAAGTGGAAGTTCAGAAGAAAAGTCAAAAGAAAAAGGCGTATCTTATCGAGATTTTCTCTTGCTGTTCTTAATGGCTCAGCAAGATGAAAAAACAGCAGAGAGGACTATGAGTCTCATTGATTTTAATCTTAAAAAGATGAATCAAGGCATAAAAGATTGGTCCTCTATGGTAACAGCTCATGAAATCATTGTGACAGGTCATTCTGGAAAGGAGACACGCTTTGAAGACGGATATATTCTGCAAAAAAAATAGAGGCAGTGTCAGTGTGGAAGGTGCCATCAGTGTCATGATCTTTATTATGGCAGTCGCTTGCTTAATATACTTAATGAGAGACTTGCAGACCCAAGAAAAGGTCAGGCAAGGCACATTCGAAGTGTCTAGACAAATGGCCCTTGTAGATATGCAAAATGATGTCCAATGCTTTGCTCTAGCCCAACTTTTATGGGCTGCAAATGAAAATGTGAAGGGGGAAAAAATCCTCATCTCAAGTGCTCATTTAGACAAAGATGGGACCTTTCAACTAAAGGTAAAATGGCACTTGGATTTGCCTTTAGGGCAGAGGATTAGCCACGAGTATATCCTGAAAAACAGGTTGCTGACACGAGGCTTTGACGGCATATCCCAAAATGAAGAAGCTGTTGTTTATGTGACGCAAACGGGTGGGAAATATCATTTAAATGGTTGCTATCACCTATCTAAGAGTCAGATCACCATGACAAAAAAGGAGGCGGTTGAAAATGGTTATGAACCCTGCTTGCACTGTATTGGAGGACTGGAGCCATTTGAAAAAGCTCCTGGAACAGTGGCACCTTAACTGGATAAGGAAGATTAGGCAAACGACTCTAAACGAAATCCATGAGGTGGCAGATAATCTAGGTAACCGATATATTTTAAGGGTCATGGAGACCTCAAACCAAAGTGTGAAAATGTGGCAGGACCTAGGAAAATACCAATTGCCTCATTTGTCCAATATATTAGGTGTTTCTCAAGGTGACGGAAAGTGTTACGTACTAGAAGAAAAATTTCCGGGTAACCCTTTAAGCGAAGGGACGCTTAATCCTATGAGGTTATCCCACAAAGATATTTGTTGGCTAGGTATTGGCGTAGCTAGAGACTTAAAAGTGTTATTTCATGAAGAAGGCATTCTCCATTTGGATATCAAGCCTGAAAACTTTTTAATCGATGGCCATGGCAATGGGAGGCTCATCGATTTTGGTGCGGCTATAACCGCCATAGAGAAGACCAATATGTTAATTACCCCCCAATTAGGAACGCCTAAGTACATGTCACCAGAAAGGTATACCGACCCTAATGGAATTGGCCCTAGTGCCGATTTATACAGCTTGGCTCTGACTTTAAAGTATGCCATGATGGCCTCAGACAATCGCCATTTTCCTTTATGGCAACTGCTGACCAATTGGGGAGACCCTTCTTGGATACAATCGATTCATCATTATCAGCCAGAAGAGTGGTATGCTTTATTTATTCTGGATTTACAAGAGCAGATGGCAACTTAATAGAGGACGAGAAAACTGAAGCAAAAGAAGTGTTTAATTGCATATTGTATACAAAAGTGTTTCAAATCGTTAATTTGACAGACGGGTGTTCATCGTTTAATCTTATGGTAACGTACAAATAATTTTTAGGAGGACAACATTCATGGATCAAAGAATTACAATCTTGGCTCAGAACCTAGTAAACTACTCTTGCAGGGTTCAAAAGGGCGAAAACGTATTGATTTCATATACAGGGGACGCTCCAAAACCATTGGTTAAAATGCTTGTTAAAGAAGTATACAAAGCTGGAGGACATCCTTTTATTGAAGCAATCGACCCTTCAATTCAAAGAGAACTTCTCCTTGGTAATGACGGAGAAATGATTGATACTTGGTCTAATATTGATTTATACAGAATGGAAAAAATGGATGCATTCATCGGCATCAGAGCATCAGACAATGTAACAGAAACAGCTGACGTTCCTGGGGATGCGATGACAGCTTACATGGAAAAATACGCACCAGTTCACGATCACAGAGTGGCGAAGACTAAATGGGTAGTGCTCAGATACCCTAATTACTCAATGGCTCAATTGGCGAACACAAGCTTAGAAGCTTTTGAAGATTTCTATTTCAATGTGTGCACACTAGACTATAACAAAATGTCCAATGCCATGGATCACTTAGTTGACTTGATGAACAACACAGATCAAGTTAAAATCACAGGTCCAGGTACTGACTTTACCTTCTCTATCAAAGACATTCCAGCGATTAAATGTGCTGGAGAACTAAACATTCCAGACGGTGAAGTATTTACAGCGCCTGTTAAAACCTCTGTTAATGGTACTTTATCTTTTAACTGTCCTGCAGTTTACCAAGGTTTTACCTTTGAAAATATCGTTCTTACCTTTGAAAATGGTAAAATTGTTAATGCCACAGCCAACGATACAGACAGAATCAACAAGGTCTTCAATACCGATGAAGGCGCTCGCTTTGTTGGCGAATTTGCAATCGGCGTGAATCCCTATATTCTCAAACCTATGAAAGATACTTTGTTTGATGAGAAAATCATGGGAAGCTTCCACTTCACACCGGGCAAATGCTATGATGAAGCTTCAAATGGCAACAATTCTTCTATCCACTGGGATTTGGTTTGTATTCAAACCCCTGAGTATGGTGGTGGAGAAATGTACTTTGACGGAAAACTCATCAGAAAAGATGGCAAATTCGTCATCCCTGAACTAGAATGTCTCAATCCAGAAAATTTGAAATAAGTTTGAAAAGCGTTCATCTGGAATTAACAGAGGAACGCTTTTTTTTTGTGTTAAAATTAAGAGAGTTGGAATGCCTTGAGCAAAATGTATTTGTTTATAAAACAGAAAGGAAAAAGAAATGTGGGAAATATTTATAACGTTTTTTAAAATAGGCTTATTTACCTTTGGTGGCGGTTATGCCATGATTCCCCTCATTGAAGAACAAATTGTCAAAGAAAAAGCATGGTTAGAAGCTGAAGAGTTTATGGAGTTGTTAAGTGTGTCCCAAGGACTTCCAGGGGCTATGGCAGTTAATATAGCGAATTTTATCGGCTATAAAAGGATGGGGTTTAAAGGGCTGGTTATGGCATGTTTAGGAACCGTACTGCCTTCTTTTTTAATTATTATAGTCATTGCAGTTCTATTTACAAAACTCCCAATTATGAAATACCTTCAGCCTGTTATGGATGGCATGTTGCCTGCAATTGCCGTATTAATTGTCTTCTCGGCTTATAAACTTGGGAAAAATATGCCTAAGAAGGTGTTGGATTGGTCCCTATTGTTCATTGGTACGGTGGCATTAATTATTTTTCATATCAGCCCAATCTGGATTGTTTTAAGCGGTGTCGCTTTAGGTATCGTAAGGAGTGTGATCTCGAATGCTGAGTAGTATTCTTCAATTATGGTTGACCTTCTTTAAAATAGGGGCCATTGCTTTTGGCGGCGGGTATGCCATGCTGCCAGTGATTATGTCTGAGGTTGTGACGGGGCAACAGTGGCTCAGTAGTCAAGAATTTTTAAACATCGTTTCCATTTCTCAGGTAACGCCAGGACCTATTGCTATTAATTCAGCTACCTATGTAGGTTATAAAGTAGCGGGGGTATTTGGTTCCTTATTTGCGACCCTAGGGGTAGTTGGTTTTTTCAGTAATTGCAACCACTATTTTGTCTACAAAACTTCTTAAATACAGGGAAGCACCAATGTTAAAGTCGATTTTTAAAACCCTGAATCCATTGGTACTGGCATTAATTTTAAGTGCAGGGGTGGGTACGGCTCAGTATGTTCAAAAAAGTATAGGGAGTGTTATTATTGCTCTCATTGCAGCCCTTTGGCTGTGGAAGGTGAAGGGAAAATCTCATTGGATGATGATTATATGTGGCGGCCTAGGCTTTATATTTTTTAAATAATCAGGGAGGTGACCTTATGGATTTTTATGAAATGATTGGACAGTATTACAACGATTTATTTCCCCCATCAGAGGCTCAAATTCAATTTTTGACACAGCAGTTAGAACCCAATAGCAAAGTGCTGGATATGGGATGTGCCACTGGGGGATATGCTATGGCCTTAGCGGAAAAAGGACATCACGTCACTGCAGCCGACTTAGATGGAGATATGGTAGCTCAGTTACAAAATGAAAGTCAACGTCGCAATTTAAACCTTCAGACCTACACCATGGACTTAAGAAATATCAGTGAACTGCCAGAAACTTATGATCTAATTTACTGTATCGGGAACACTATTGTTCACCTTAAAGATTTATCGGAAGTTCGGCAATTTATAAATGATGCTTATGACAAATTAAAGCCAGGGGGGAAATTGGTCATTCAGTCTGTGAATTATGATCGCATTTTGAAAGATCAAGTACAAAAATTGCCTGACATTATCAGAGAGCAACCACCTTTGACTTTTATTAGAAGATACGACCATACAGAAGGGTCTATTGATTTTATTGGTGAATTGTCCCTTGGTACTGGCGAAACTATAGAAAAATGGACGGCTCACACAAGGTTACTTCCCATTTTAAAAGACGACTTAGTTCATGTTTTTAAGGCAATTGACTTTAGTGCAATTAATTGTTTTGGAGATTTTAAAATGACAACTTTCACTTTAGAGAGTCCTGCTTTGGTTACTTTGACAATAAAATGACGCGAATTATTCAAAAAAATTAGAGCTGAAGACCACTAATTGCAAGTGGAGCGTCAGTTCTAATTTTTTTAAAGTATTTTTGAAAAAACTATTGATAATTGCAAGTTGATGTTGTACAATCCTCATATACCTAAATAATTGTATACAAAAATACTGAAAAACGGAGGGGACTTATGGAAAAGAATTTATTTGAAGTGATGGCATCAACTGAAACGTGTTGCTCAAGATGTGGTGATACTCATGTAACACTTAACAAATTTGGTGTATGTGAACAGTGCAATACGGATATTGACGAAGAATACTTAGAAATTTATAACATTCAGAATATGGAGTTCTAATCCTATGGCAGACGACCATCAATAAAAGCCTTCACGCGGTATTCATCGAGTGGAGGCTTTCGAAGTTTTTTGAGAACAATGAAATTTTTATTATAGGTTTAGAAAATATGAAATAATAGCATTTGTTATAATTCAATATGGTACCTTTCCTTTAAAATTTCCCTATATGTATCTGCCAATTCAAATTTATTCTGAATTTCTAACAAATGAATGCTTTTACTGAGGGCATCCATGTGGCTGGGTATTCCTAGTCGCAGTTCTGCAATCCCTTTTCTGGAATACAGAAGATAAAGTCCAAACATATTCGTATTTTGATTACAAAAGGCAATGCCCTCATTTGCATATTGAAGAGATTTTTCATAGTCATCTAGAATAAAAGCATTGTACGAAAGATTAGTATAAATCTTAATCGTTAGCAGTACATCATCGATTTGTACGAATTCTCTTTTCAATATTAATTTCAATAAAGAATCCAAAATTTCATTACTTAGCTGAAATTTGTTTGCATCTGCAAGAGACAAGGCCACTACCAGCATAATTCGCATTTCAAACAGATTGTATTTGTAGTTGGCATAATTATAAAGATCAAAGTCAGGGTAGCTTAACTGCATACTTTTGGTAGCAATATCAAGACATAACTGACGTTGTGAAGGGTCGCTAGAGTAATAGGCGCTAATGCTTTCCAATAACAAAGCAAATTGGTCGTAAAGAACAGGCTCAAATAAGAGATCTTGTTGGTTGGCAGTAAACTTGTTATAGTCTTGGGTTAATTTATTGAGGACTTCTAGATCAAAACTGGCAATCACTTTATCCAGTCTGTGGTAATAGGAGTAAATACGGTTGGCGTATCTATAATATTTCAGCTCATCTAAGAGATCGGTTTTATAAATCCCAGAAAGAGTTTCCAACGTATCATAACGGGGAAGACCCTCGCCACTTTCAATGCGTCTCAAGGTATCTCGGTTAATGCCACAAAGAGCGGTGACATCATGCTGAGTATAGCCAAGAGATTTTCGAATATTTTTAAGCCGTTTTCCGAACTCCGTCAAATTATAGGAAGAGAACATTTAAATACACCTCCTTATATTGGGTTTTTTACAATGTTTTGTTATTTAAGAACAGTTTATCATAAAAAATGTATAAAAAAAATACTCTATGTTCAAAAATGCCGTAAGACTTCGGCTTTTTTTTTTTTGAAAACCTGTTGTATGATAAGAATGAAAAAGACGCAATATTCAAATAATTAAAAATGTTGAAAGGGGGTGACGTTATGAAAAAGATGATACTATTGGCAGCTGTGGCCTTGGCCCTATTAGTTCCTACAAGTTCAGCGTTTGCAGAAAGAGCTGATTTCCCAAGGTTAATTGAACATCAAGCTGAAAAGTAATCCCTTCACACAAAAAATAAAATGGAATGAGGAGTGTTCAAATGAAGAAGCACAGACAATTAGGAAAATTATTTATTGCAATGGCAACTGCGGCAACGTTATTAACGGGATCTGCGTTTGCCACTGTAGACTACAAGGGTGTGATTGCAGATTTAGAAAATCCTGCAATTGAATCAGGGCAAGGAACAACAGGTGAACTTATTATTTCTATTAAGGCCAACACCGGCCAATCGGGTTATGAGATTCAATCCGTTCAAAATCAAGAAAAAACCTTTGCAGCTCTAGGGATTAAAGTTGTCGATAATCTTCTAGAATCTACCTTAGGAAACGTAGGTACCTACAGTACAGATTCAGAGATTTCTACCTTTAAAGATGAAGCTGTTCAAACTATGGGAAATACTTATTTGGTCACTTATGATGCGGCTAAATATGGTGCGGTGACTGAAGCAAGTCTTGCAATTTCAGAAGAACTTCAAAGCCAAGGTTACAACGTTAATTACGTTGAACCTAACTATGTTGTTAAAGCATTTGGAATGCACCCTAATCAAGAATGGCACTATAATATGATTAATGCGCCACAAGCTTGGACGATCACAAATGGTTCTGCAAATGTGAAAATTGCCGTTCTCGACACAGGAATCGACAATTACACATCCTAATCTTACAAACTTCGTTAACATGAGCTTGGCGAAAAGCTTTGTTGGTGGCGATACAATGGATAGACAAAAACATGGTACTCACGTTTCAGGTACAATCGCAAGCTATGGCAACGTTTCAGGGGCGTTATGCAAAATGCGAGTTTGATTCCAGTCAAAGTATTAGGCGATGACGGTACTGGATCAACTTATGGCATCCAACAAGGTGTTCTTTACGCAGCAAGCATTAAAGCGGATGTTATTAACATGTCCCTTGGTGGCGGGAAATTACTCTACAGGTATGTACGACGCTTGTACAACTGCTGTTAATGCAGGTGTAGTAGTTGTCGCTTTGCTGCGGGCAATAATGGTACAGGCACTATTTCTTATCCAGCTGCTTACTCTAACGTTATTGCAGTAGGGGGCAGTAGATTCTAACCGTTAAAGAGCAAGCTTCTCACAATATGGTACTGGTCTTGAAGTTATGGCACCAGGCGAAGGCATTTACAGCACAGTTCCTGGTGGCAGCTACGACACATATGATGGTACTTTCGATGGCAACACCTCACGTTGTTGGCGTTGTAGGTTTAATCCGTTCAGTAAACAAAGACCTTACTTCTGATCAAGTGAGACAAATTCTTAGAAATACAGCTGTTAATGCAGGTTCAACTAATGAATATGGTTACGGTATTGTAGACGCTTATGCAGCTGTTCAAGCGGGCTGGTGGACAAATCGTTGACCCACCTGTAACGTCATCTAAAACAACTACAACTATTGCAACAGATTACACTTACTACTACAGAGGTGAAACTGTTCAAACAACTGTAACTGTAGTGGATGAAAATAATACAGCGTTAAACGGCGCAGCTGTTACATTGAAATTCAAAAAGCCAAACGGACTTGAACTACAACTTACACTGGCACAACTAACAGCAGCTGGACAACGTAAACTTCGCTAATTTCCATCTACTTTGGCAAGTAACTGCTTATGGCACATACACTTATGAGCAGCAAACTGGCAACAGCTTGTAAATCATGCAATTATGAAAGCAGCACTGCAACAAAAACAATTCGTTTTGGCAATTCATACTAATTTCGTTGGAAGTTTATACAATGCGATTCCCCCAATTCGAAACAATAGACTAACCATCCAACCATCCACCTTGAACTAAGAAAAAGCTGCCATTTCCCATAAGAAATTATGGGGGTGGCAGCTTTTCTTGCTGGAAAACCCTTTCGTTGACAATTAAAGGTTTACAGTGCTATATTTATTAAATAATGACGCCCATGAAGACGTTGCATTTAAAGACTTTATTGACATTGACAATCACATATAGTTGACAGAGTCCGTGAACACATCATAATAAGCCCATGAAGGGTTCTTCCGTGCGAAGTACTTCTTGGGCTTTTGTTATGTTTAGGAGGATGAAAAACCATGCATATGTCAGACGCACTAATTTTCAACAGGCAGTAGGCACAGCATTATGGGCTGGGTCAGAGGCGCTGTTGTTTATAAATCTTCAAGTAAAATTAAAGATACGGTGGAAAGTAACAGGTCCATAGGTTAACAGGTCCATTAAGGGGTGTTATGGGTGCCTTCATGGGCTGTGCAGGTCAGATGATTAGGGGCTTTGCTATACCGGGGGGGGGGGGGGCAGGGGTTCTAGTGGACATATTGGCGGAGGCATTCTTCTAAGCAGCACTGTTAGGATCCTAAGGCGCTTGCATTGATTACTTTAGGCGCAGTTTTAGTTAGGATTCAGGCCCTTTTCTTTGGTGATGGGGGACTTTTAGCCTATGGATGCAATTTATTAATATGGGCTTTTTTGCATGCTTTGTGGCCTACCCCCTTATTTTTAAACCCTTATTAAAAAAAGGTATCAACCGTACTCGGTTAATGATCGCTTCAGTATTAGCCGTAGTGGGTAGGCCTTCAACTGGGCGCATTTAGTGTTGTTATGGAAACCCTATTGTCGGGAAAGACTGAGTTGCCGTTTGGTACTTTTGTCATGATGATGCAAACCGATTCACTTAGCTATTGGATTGGTAGAAGGGCTTGTAACCGCGGGCAATATTGATATTCTTATGGCAAGCAAGACCAGAATTAATCTATTCAGAAACAAATCAGAAAGACATGAGTCCGCTCGGAATGAAAAAAAGTAGTTAGTAACCTTATTGGTAGCTTCTTTAATCGTTGGTGGCGGTATTTCGTTATTGGCTTCTGGAAATCCTGATGGGTTAGATAATGGGCTATGATTAAAACTCACAGGCACTGCAGAATTGGAAAGTGATTCAGTTGTTCATAACTTTTTTTGCAAAGTACAAGAAAAACAGCGCTACTGCCTGACTGACTATAGCTTTAAAAACGGCAATGAAGACAGTGGGGCAATAGGGAACATCGGTCTCAGGGATACTGGGAGCTGGAGTGACAATGGCCATTGTCATAGGTCTTGGTGTCGCCAGCCGAAACAGAAAGAATAATGGTTAGTGGATCGGAGAGGTAGCCTATGAGTAAGTCGTCCCTTGAGAAAGTTTTAAACCATGAAAAACAAGCCAACTGGAAGCCCAAAATGGAAGGGTTAGCAATTGTACATCCATCTGCCCATTTATTGGTACTATTTGCCTACCTTCTTTGTGTCGCCTCTTTTGGGAAGTACGATCTCATGGGATTAGTCCCCTTATTGTTGCTGCCTGCTTATATTTTTTATAAATTAGAAATGCCTATGGGCATTGTACTGGAAAAACTTTTATGGATTGAACCTTTCATCGTCTTTGTGGCCATTATGAATCCAATTTTTGACCGTCAAAGCGTTCTGTTTATGGGGATGTTCATTTTCAGCAGGGTGGATTACCTGCCTCGGACTGATTTTCAAAAGTTTGCTGACCCTGACGGTGGCGCTTCAATATGGCATGTTCCCTTGGTATTGATGGACTTAGTGCAGGGGCTTCTCCGATTAAAAGTTCCCGATATTTTTGTTTCTGTGATTGGACTGCTCTTTAGGTATTTGACCGTTCTAATGGAGGAAACCCTGACTTTGTTCAGAGCCTATAGACTTAGAGCGCCAAGTCATAGAGGGGTACACTTTACCCAGTGGGGATCCTTTGCGGGACAGTTGATTTTAAGAAGTTTATGATAGGGCTCTTCGTATTGAAAATGCCATGAAGTTGAGAGGCTCTGACAATGGGATAGACGGAACCCATAAGCCATTTGATTTTAGGACATACGTGTACTTAATCGGAGTGTGTTTATATTTAGGCGCCGTTAAATGGTTGTCTCTAATCGGATAGGAGGAAATATCATGACACCAAAAGATTCTGCCCTCTTAGAGGTGAAACAACTTGAATACTCATATCCAGATGGGCATAAAGCATTACAGTCGGTTTCCTTTGCTGTCCATCAGGGAGAGCGAATAGGCATTATTGGTGCCAATGGGGCAGGGAAATCAACTTTGTTACTATTGATGTGCGGCTTACTGCAGGCAAGTGATGGCAGTGTTTTCATCGAGCAGACAGAAGTGAGTCCAAAAACCTTTAAAAAGGTAGCGCCTAAATTAGGTGTTGTTTTTCAAAATGCTGACGACCAGCTTTTTTACCAGTTCGGTTTATGAGGATGTGGCCTTTGGTCCTTATTCATAGGGGCGTGGAAAAGGATGAAATTCATAGGTTGGTCATAAAGGCACTTGAAGCTACTCAGACCAGTCATTTAAGCAGTCGTCCACCTCAAAAGCTTTCAGGGGGAGAAAAACGGTCTGTGGCCATTGCCACTGCAATTGTACAAGATCCAGAGCTTTTAATATTAGATGAGCCTACCACAGGACTGGACCCACGGGCAAGAAGAGGACTGATTCAATTGCTTTCTCAATTTGAACATACTCAGATTATTACCAGTCATGATTTAGATTTTATTGAAAAGACTTGCCATAAGGTGATTTTGCTTTCGAAAGGGACGATTGCCAAAATAGGGGCCCCATCTGAAATCTTAGGAGATGAGAGGCTTTTACTTGAAAATGGATTGTAAGTCTTGTAGCCCTTAGAACTTTTGCTATACTGGTAAGTGAGAAGAAAATAGCAAAGAGGTGGCGTAGAAAATGAGAATTGCAGTCATAGATGGTCAAGGGCGGCGGCGTTGGTAAACTGGTCGTTGAAAAGTTGAAGGCAGCATCGGACAACTGGAAAATAATCGCACTAGGGACCAATGCTCTGGCAACGGCTCAAATGCTTAAAGCAGGAGCGCACGAAGGGGGCAACAGGAGAAAATGCTATTGTTTTTAATGCAGGGAGAGTGGATTGGATTGTAGGTCCCTTTGGCATCCTCATGGCCAATGCCATGTTGGGAGAACTGAGCCCTGCCATGGCAAAAGCCATAGGGGAGAGCCCAGCTCGGAAAAGTACTCATTCCCATCAATAAGTGTTCAACCACTATCATAGGAGTCAAAGACCAGCCCATGTCCGCTTATGCAGATGAAGCGGTGGCGTATTTACTTAAAGAAATTACTGGTTAAAGCTGAAGATTTTTAACGCAACCTTACCTTTAGAATTTTCAACACCTGTGATCCAGACGTTATGAATATTAGAACCAAACATGAGACCATTTCCGTTGGCAAACAGATATTGTGTATATGCCGAGGAAAGGTCTTTTTTTTAATGCAGGAGTCATAAGTCGGCTGTAGTTTTTCACAAAATCCTTTCATTTTTCATAACAATGCTATTGCCATCGTTATAGAAGGAAACAGGATACTGTATCAACTTTAGAAAGGGCAACTTTATCATCTTTGACTACATATTTTTGAAGGTTAGAAACATAGGTTTCCACCTCTTGATCATTCTCAATACCGAGAATACCATAGCGATGGTTGTACTCTGCAAAAGGAAGTCCGCCTAATAGAGAAAGCTTAAAGGCTATTTTTTTACCAGTCTTGGCATTTTTCCAATAGCCTGTATAAGTGTCGTCTTTATTGAGTTGACCTGCAAAAGTGCCAACGAGGGCTATTCTTTGTATCGTATTCAGTCAAGGTGATTGTGACACCATTCTTTTTTCCTGTAAGCTGAATAGGCGTACGGTATTTGTCGTATAAATAAGAGCCC
>CAXXWB010000038.1:0-9800 GCA_963677505.2 uncultured Acidaminobacter sp. | reverse complement strand
TCATTCGAAAAGTTATTTAGATAAACTCATTCAATATAGAGATAATGACTTTATCAAGGTCATTACAGGTGTTAGACGTTCAGGGAAGTCAACTCTACTTGCTTTGTTTAAAGAATACTTGCTTAATCTAGGCGTAGAAGAGAAACAAATCATCGAAATAAATTATGAAAAGTTTCAATTTGATGATTTGAAAGAGGGTTCTAGCTTGCATATATATTTGAAGGAGAAAAATGTAGATGGGAAAAGGATGTATTTTCTCATTGACGAGGTTCAGGAATTATCAGAATGGGCAAAGGCTATCAATAGCATTAGAGTTAGTTTTAATGCAGATATTTATGTAACGGGATCGAACTCTAGAATGTTTTCAGGGGAACACCTTACTTACCTTTCTGGTCGCTATATTGAAGTTAAAGTCTTGCCATTGTCATTTAAAGAATTTCTTGATTTTAAAGGTTATGAAGAACAAATGGCAGAAGACTATTTTAATGAATATCTTCGGATAGGTTCTTTTCCAGCAGTGAGTCTGGCTGGACAGCAAGAGTTAGTAGAAGCAATATTATCTGGTTTATTTGATTCAATTTTTACTAGAGATATCATTCTTAGGGGCAATATAAGAGATGAAGGTTCATTTTATAAAGTTGCCAAGTTTGTATTTGAAAACATAGGAAACAGTACGTCAGCAAATGCAATAAAAAACACAATGATATCAAGCGGTCATAAAATTACTTCTGATACAGTTGACAATTATCTGCAGCTGATGTGTGACGCTCATATGCTCTACCAATGTGAGCGGTACGATATACGGGGAAAAGAACGTTTGAAAACAAATGGTAAGTATTATGTTGTTGATACCGGATTGCGCAATAAACTTATTGGTTATAGACAAGGAAATTTGGGTCATGTGATCGAGAATATAGTGTTTCTACAGCTTTTGCGGTTAGGATATGAAGTCAATGTAGGTAAAAATATGTCCTATGAAGTAGATTTCATTGCTGTAAAAGGAATGCATAGACTCTATTTTCAAGTGAGTTTATCCGCTTTAGATGAATTAACTTACGAAAGAGAAATGAATTCATTGTTAAAAATTAATGATCAATATCCTAAATATTTGATTACGATGGATAAAATTAATTTGTCAAAAGATGGAATCGTGCATGTGAATTTATTTGATTTCTTATTGGAGAAAATAGATGTTTGATCAATTAGAAAAAAACTGCAGTCTGGTGTGGCATGGTGAACCGTACCATAAATAGTAACAGTGCTTTGCTAACGATTAATACATCCACCGTTTAAGCCCCTATAGGTGGGGTATGAATGCTCCAAGGGAGTGATACTATGGAAAAGAATGTTGGCAAAAATGATAAAATCATCAGATATATTTTAGCGATTGTCTTTGTAGCCCTTGGTTATAGTGTGTCATGGATATTTTATATTCTAGCTGCTATCGCTGTAGCAACCGCAGCACTGGGTTTCTGTGGCATTTACAAAATCTTTGGAATTAATACCTGTAAAATAAAATAATGGCGCTTACCCAATTTTTGCTATTTGATGGCGCATTTTTCTACCTATAATAAAAACCCCTCATCTTTAAGAATGAGATATATGTACGAGCTTGAAAAACCGACCACGTTCGAACGTGGTCGGTTTTTTATGAATAGAGGGCTAATGCTGAAAGATATTCAAATAGGGATAGAATACCTAGGGTTTATTTAGGTTTCTTTTGATAGACAATTATCTGCCAAAAACAATTCGACCACGTTCGAACGCGGTCGAATTGTTTTAACAGTTATATGGAAATACTATATTCACAATGGTTGAAATAAGAATTGAGGATGATATAATTAGAAGTGAAACGGTCGAATAGTTTTTCGACCTTTCTAACTTGTTCGATTTGTGAGGTCTATATATGTCTGATATTTTAGGAATTCTCGTAAATGGTGAAACGAAGTTCATAGAATTTAAAGAAAAATATTCAAAAACAATATTGAAAACAGTGTCAGCATTTTCAAATTACCATGATGGAAAAATAATTATCGGTACCGCAGTTGATGGTCTTGTCATTGGTGTGGATAAGGCAAAAGAAATGCGCTTGAGCATTGAAAATTCAATAAATGACAATATTAAACCAATACCAAATTATGAGATTGAAACGAAAATAGTTGAAAATAGAACCATCGTAGTAATTTCAGTTTTTAAAGGTTATCAAACACCTTATGTATTTGAACGAAAAGCATATAAAAGAGCGGATACTTCGACTGTTGAAATTGATAAACATGAATACGATGAACTGGTTTTACTCGGAAGCAATTTGACATATGAAGAACTCGAATACGTAGGAGGACATTTAAACTTTAGTACATTGAAGCATTTACTTATGGATAAACTGGGTATTGTAGAAATGAATGAAGATATTTTAAAATCACTTGAACTCATTAGAAATGGAAAATATACGAATGCAGCTGCTATAGTTGCTGATCATAATTCTTTCGTAGATTGTGGAATGGATTTTATATGCTACTCAGACCGATCCATGTTGGTTTTCAAGGATAGAATTAATTTGAGTTCAGATTCTGCTATCGATGAATTTGAAACTGCGATGTTGTTTTATAAAAAACATATTAATCAAGGGGATGTAATCAAGGGTGCGTATAGAAAATCCTTTGATGAAGTTCCGCAGGAAGCCTATAGAGAGGCTGTTGCAAATGCAATTATTCACAGAGATTACAGTAAAAGAGGCAATAATAGAGTAGAAATATTTAAAGATCGAATTGAAATAACATCCATTGGTGGTCTTCCTGTAGGCATTTCCAAAGAAGAATATATTAACGGTAATTTTTCTAATGCCAGAAATCGAATTGTAGCGGATGTCTTTTTAAGATGCAGAATTATTGAAAAGATGGGGACTGGTGTAAGGCGAATAAAATACGCATATAGATCATTTGATCAAAGTCCGGAGTTTAAAATATTTGAGAATTCAATACAAGTTATTTTACCTAGAATGAGCATGGAACAACTAACCCAAGGAACAAATTTTAAGCATGTATCCTTAACGATTGAAGAAGAAAAATTGTTGAATTATATAAAATCATCAAAAGGGTTTAATCGTGCCGAGGTAGAAAATTACATGAATATTGGCAAGACAAAAGCCACAAGTCTGCTCAATGGATTAATCCATAAAGAGATGATTGTTAAAGTTGGCGTTGGCAAAAATACAATTTACAAATGTAGATAAAAGTTGTGTTGTGATGCGATTATGTGCATTTGTTAATGATCACTATCAAATAGTTCAAAGGAGAATTCACCATGCCATATTTCATAGCACTAATGGAAACCATTGACCCAATAAAAGATGCTGAGATTTTAGAGGCCCATAAGGCCTATTTGGCAGAACAAATTGCACTGGGGACAATATTTGCTAAGGGACCATTCACTGATCATTCTGGTGGACTCATTATTTTGAAAACAGAGTCATTATTGGTCGCTCAGGCAATCATGAACAGGGACCCTGTGGCGGTCAACAACACTCGCCGAATCACATTGAAAGAATGGAAGTCCACACTTCCAGAATAGGTCTCATAAGCAACTGTGGAATAGATTATAACTAAAATACGGAGGTTACAAATGATTAAAGCATACTTAGTAGGCATTGCATCTTTATATGAAGGTGAAGATATTGAAATTCGATATGCAATATATGAAGATAAAAGTCCTTTATCTGAAGATGAAAGTCTTTTATCTAAGGAAGTGATTAGCGCGCATTACAAAAAACCTGCAGTAGTGGGTGCGGTTGCATTTCTAAGAACTTTAAAGGCATTGGCAAAATATATGGATCAAGAGGTAACCATTATTGTAAATGATGGTGCTCTATGCGAGTTTATCCGTGGAACGGGAAATACAAAAGATAAGGATGTTCAAAGACTGGTCAGAGAAATTCAAAGTGAGTTACTCAAGTTTGGCCATGTTACAATCAAGGACGCAGGCGTAGATTTTAAAGAATTGGAAAAATGGAATGAAGTATTACGTGCCTAATATTTATGGCTGCTCATTTTTACAGTTGCAATCAAGGTCATATGATTGGAGAACTATATGACATGGAGTAAAATAAAGCAAAATTTAGAGGGTTTCCTTTGCCCTGGATTTATAGGTCATGTGGAATACTGCGCAGCGGGTTATAGGTATACACCTGATAAGCCAGGGCGGTGCTATATTACCGTAGATAAAAAGGAAGTTCTGAACTTAAGTACGGATACAGCCAAGCTCATGTGGTTTCAGTCCGAACAGGAAATAAGGAGTTGTACAACAACTCCTATTTCAATAAGCCAAGATGACCTTGAAACCCTCAGAAAAGAAATGGGAGACTTAGTTCCAGATGAGCGGCTAAAAGTCATTGCTAGAGACCGAAAAATAGCAATGTATGCAAAGGAAATGATTTCCGCTCAAGGGGCATTATGCAAATCTAACTTCTATGTTGAGGCTAAGTTATTCTTGTCGGAGTCTATAGAAAATAGTCTTGAAAGTAAGGATATACTCCTAAATATATTTGCATTGTTGGATAGACGTGTGGGGAAAAAGAGACTATCGAATATGTCGGAAAAAATGAAGTTGAAGCATCCGATGGTTCAATTTTTCTACCACTTGCGCTGTAACATTCGGTGAATATTATACGATTTACCTTAGCCCATCAAGGTGCCGTTGTTTCAATCCACAAAATATGATATTAGCAATCTCCTTATGAATTAGGGGAGAGAGATGAATGCCATCCTCTAAGAAATAATCGGTTAGATCCAATTGGTTCATTAAAATATTGCCTAAATCTATTAATTCGATGTGATCTCTATGGCAATAATCTATTAATAAATTTCTTAAATCAATTAGCTTTTGATTAACCATTTTATAATCCACATCTGTAAACCAAGTCTTTTTAAAAATAGCGTCATTAATAGGTAACGGGGTTAAGAGTATTGGCGTTACATGATTTATTTTGCAAATATTGATCATGGTGGTTAGATTGTTTAAGATTTTGTTTATGTCTGTTTTTAGAAATACGTCATTAGTCCCACCTAAAATTAGAACAGCTGATGGCCTAAGAGCAATAACATCAGTTCTAAAACGTTCTAGCATTTCAGCAGTTGTATTTCCTGGAATACCTTTATTAATAAGCTCATAGTCTTTCATTTTAGATAGCAAGCTAATCCAATTGGATTCTTTATCAACGCCATAGCCAAAGGTTAAGCTATCTCCCATACAAACGATACGCATTTCAATATCTCCTCATAATTAAAGTTTTAAAAGGGTAGCAATATTTCCACCTAAAACCTGTTTTTTAATAGCATCATTTTTACAGGCGCGTTCTATAGTAAACCTAGAAGAAACTAAGTCACCATAAGGTAAATCCGAGCTAAACAAGGTTTTTTCAGGTAATTCTTGTATTGCCATTTTTAAAGCAACCATAGTAAAAGTGGCTGATAAATCAATATAGACATTGCTAGTTTCTTTTGCCATTTTAATAACTTCAAGCCAATTTGTACCGCCTAAATGCCCTATTATTGTAGGAACATTAGGATATTTTTTTGCTAAAATAAATATTTCTTTAATATCATCTAGGGTTAAAGGCCAAAAGGCATGAATCCAAATAGGCAAGTTCTTAAAGTTAGTAGAAGCTTGGAACACAGAATCTAGTAGCTTGATTTGACCTGGAGGTAATGTAAATTCACCAAGACCAATAAACTTGTTTTTAACGACATATTTTTCTATCCATGAAGATGTATCTTTATAATCTAAGCCAACGGGGACGGTTCCAAATCCGTAAAATTTTGAAGGATGTTGATCTATAATCCTACATTGTTCTTCAATTGCTGAGATCTTTGAGTCAATTGAATTTACTTTTCCAGAAATGATCTTGTATAAAGTATCGAGTTCTACTTCATATTCATTTAAACGAGAGGCATTTTCTGGATGAATAGAAGTTGAAAAAAGTATAGTTTTATTGACTCCCGCTTCATTCATCAAAGAAAGATGATTATCACTGGGCAAAACAACATGTGCATGACTATCGATTATCATTTAATATCACTCCTTAAATATATTTCATATATGAAGTATTTGTGCAAAAGAAAGACCTTATCACTTCATAAGGTTTTCTTCGATTTTTGTAAGTAATTTATGCAGAATTTCTTGCTCTTCATTATTTAATACGCCATACATATCAAACAAAAATTTCTGATAGGATTTTTCCATTATAGACCTAACCTCAATGCCTTTAGGCGTTAAAGAAACTAAAGTTTGTCTTTTATCAGTAGGGTCTTTAACGGTTCTCACAAGTTCTTGTTTTTGAATTCTTTGTATTATTGTGGTCATGTTACTTGCAGCACAATGTACTCTATTGGTTAGTTCAGACATTGTAATGGTGTCATCAAGGGGAATGTTTCTTAAAACTCCAAACTGAACCCCTGTAGCATCATAGCCAGCCGTTGACTCAATAAAATTATTTACAGAAATATCGTTTATGTGACGAATTTTCATATAAATATTACGCAATAAATCTTTTGACATAAGCTTACCTCAAATTATTTCATATATGAATTATTTTAAGTATAGAAAATTGATAACTTTTTGTCAATATGTATTTATAAAATACTATAGTTCATATTCCAAATAAGGATAAGTCTAACAATAAAAAAACAGGTCCGCTTAAGCGACCTGTTTTTTTATTGTAGATTCAGAAGACGAATCCCTAATAATCCAGTTACGTGCCACATAGAGAACGAGAACAACAACTCCCCAGCCTGCACAGAATAATAATGCTTGATGAATATAGCCATTCACAATGGGCCAACCAATACCCTTTAAGTTAAGGAATTTAAGAGGGTTAGCGAAGTAAACGAAGGGCCATAATGCTCTTACAACAGGCATGAAGCCCTGAGGAATCATGTATTCCGGCCATATAGTACCTGAAGTGAAGAAGAAGATCAAGTTGATAATATAGTAGAATTCCAGATAGCTTAGGAAATTCTCACGTGTTACAAATAGAGCAATGACAAGCCCCATGATGCTGAGTGAAATGAGGAACAAGATCATGAGCATGAAGTATGCTAAAACATTGCCTCGCATTGGGAGTCCAAATTTTGTGAAGGAAATTAATAGACCAATAAAGGAGGACGTAGCAATGGTCATCATCATCATAAACATGCGGTTAGCTATAGGGCCTATACGTTCCCAAAGCTCTGGTAACTTAATTTTTCTACCTCTAAAATAGTCTTTTTCTTCCATGAGCAATGGGATGAAGAAAAAGTTTAAATAGAACATTTGGAGTAATAACAGTGTCAAAACATACATCATATAAGTCATATAGCTGAGTTTTGAGTCATAGAGGGTTCTATCAATAAGTGTAAAGGACATGGCAGTTTTTTTAGCCATATCAGGAAGCATATTTTTACCTTCTAGAACGCCAATTTGCGCACCAGTATTGTAGGTGGCTATAACCGTCCCCACATATGACATTAAGTTATTTGAAATGAGTAAGTTTGTCGAATCCATTACCACAAGTGCTTTTGGCGCCTTTTTTTCGCGAACGTCAGCACCAAAATGTTCTGGAATAATAATACCACCAGTTATTTTTTTCGATAGTATCTGTTCTTGTAACTGCTGATCAGAATCGCCGTAGAAAACGATATCAATGCCGGGGTGATCCTTGAGTCCTTTTACGATGGTTCGAGAAAGGGCTGTGTTATCGAGGTTGACGACTCCAAATTTTATGTGCTCTACGAAAATACCTGAGAAAAAATAAGTGAGTATAGGCAAAGCGATGATTGGAATTAAAAATATTGCAATCAGCTTTGCACGATCTTTTTTTATACAATCTAAAAGGCTCATGCTAAGCTCCTTTTTGTACTACGGGCTTTGATTTAAATGACTTAATAATTTCTTTGATCTGTTGGACAAAGAAAATAGCAAACCATCCATATACAACAAATTTTAATAGCCATATCAAGCTTGGAAGCACCTGAGTCATATTGAGACCCAACAGTTGAATGTCTCTCATCGGAAGGCCATAGTAACTAAATGGAATTATGCTGGCAATGGCTTTAAAAAGAGGCGGCATTGCAAGGGCTGGGAAGGTGAAGCCCGAAAGTAAAACCGTAGCCATAATAACTGTTGTAAAGCCAAGGGCCCATAGTTTTCTGTTGTTAAGTAAAACGACTAAGAAGATACCTATATTAGCAATACCAACCATATTAGCCAAGGTAAACAACATGGCTAGTCCCAAACTGCCATTGAATGGGTTATGGAATACATGTATTTGAATCATTAAAGTAATCCATACAGAGATTACCCCTGCTATTCCAGCCAAAAGGCTATTGAAAATGTAGTCTAAAATGTTCTTTTTACGCTCAGCATTGAATACGCCAATCTCAATACCGAGGCAGAATACGGCCACCTGTGCAATACTGAGCAAAATACCTAAGAGTACATAGTTGGCAGTACTCCTTGCTGGGTTACCTAGAAGCCTTGTTGTATATCCAATTGGAGAAATATATTTACTGGCTTCAGCGGGGTTAATGCTCAGTTTACTTTGCATTATTTTAATTACAAAGCCTGCGCGAATGGTACCCATAATTTCTGTAATTCTTGTCTTAACAGCACCTGTCATGGCCATTTGAGAACCGTCATATGTGATGAGAACCTTTGGAGATAAGCCGCTTTGCAAATCCTCAGAGAAGTGCTTAGGTATAATGATTGCCGTAGCAATTTCACCTGAGCCTAGATTATCCTGAATTTCTTTTTGAGAGTCTGCGTAAACTTTAACATTAAAGGTTTCCGTTTCCTTAATATTTTTGACTAGAGATCGACTGAGTGTCGAGTTATCCTCGTCATAAATGCCAGTGGGAACGTGTGTGACGAGTTGTCCCTTAAATTCATAACCCAGTATCAAACTCGATACTGGGGGTATGATGAGGGTAAAAAGAAGTGCCATGAGGACGCCAGAAGACAAGAGCTTCTTATAGAAGGCAATGATCTTGTCAAAAGTTGTCATTGATTATTTCTCCTTGCCATCAAAGTTGACGATTACTGTCATACCCGCATATAAAGGTTGGTCAATTTTTTCAAGTTCTACGCGAACACCATAGGCAACAACATCGAATTCTCCATTTGAGTTAGTTGCTCTTTTAACGGCAAAATCTGCACTTTTGTTAATGTTTTTAACAATACCTTTGTACGTATGACCTGAGTAGGCTGGGAACTTAACTGTAACAGATTGACCTACTTTAACTTTGGAAAGCTCTGTTTCCATTATTTTGCACGAAACCCAAGGTGTAGACTGATTTGTAATGACTGCAATTGGTAAACCTGTTGAAACCAATTCACCTGCATCAACATTCAACTGGGTAATAACGCCATCGCTTGGTGCAATGATTTGAGTTTTTTTAATGTAGGTCTCAATTTCAGATTTAGCGGCAATGGCCTTTTCCAATTGACCTTTGAGTGCTGCAATTGAACCAGCGGTAACGTCTAAACTGGCTTTAGCAATCTCTCTATCTTCGCTAGTGGCGCCATTAAGTGCCTGCATGTATTTTTGCTTAGCGACTTCATAGTCTGTCGTGACAGCATCTAAGTCTGCTTGGCTAGTAACACCTGAAGCATTGAGCTTTTTTACTCTTTGATAAGTAAGCTCTTTTAAGTCAAAGTTTGCTTTTGCTTGAGCAAGTTCCTCTGATCTTGCGCCAATGTTGACTTTTTTGTAAGTCAACTGAGCGGCATGTTGTTGCGCCTCAGCTGCTTGAATTTGACCGTTGATTGCA
>CAXXWB010000037.1:0-151109 GCA_963677505.2 uncultured Acidaminobacter sp. | reverse complement strand
CAAGCTGTTGAGCCTTGTTGCTTCAGCTTCCATCTTCTTGATTTCAGAAATTCGATTGAGAAGATAATCCTTATTTAGATTTCTCAGTTTGATTTCAGCAACAAAGTCCGCCTGAATTTCATCAATTTGAAAAGCTACCATTAAATTAGGAATAACATCTACATCTTTATCAGTATCCTTAACGATTTGAATAGCCCTATCAATATCCAATAGAACTTTTCTTAAGCCGTTAAGCAAATGGAGTTTTTCTGAAATAATATCTAAATCATACTGCATACCTCTTTTTAAGCAAGCTACTCTGAATATGAGCCATTCCTTTATCAAGGCTTTTACACCAAGAACTTTAGGTCTGCCATTGATTAGAACGTTAAAATTACAACTGAATGAATCCTCTAGAGTGGTATATCGATACAGTTTTGCCATTAAGGCTTCTGGATCAATCCCTCTTTTAAGATCAATGGCGATTTTCAAACCACCTAAATCTGTTTCGTCTCTGATATCATTAATTTCTTTAATTTTCCCTAACTTAACAAGCTCAATGATTTTTTCGATGATTGCTTCAACCGTGGTTGTATAAGGAATCTCAATGATTTCCAAGCAATTGTTCTTTTGGTCAACGCGGTACTTGGCTCTTATTTTAAAACTTCCTGTTCCTGAAGCATATATTTCTTTAAGAACGCTTTCATCATAAATTAAGTACCCACCCGTTGGAAAATCGGGACCTGTTAGGACTGTACTTAAATCTAAATCTGGGTCGTCAATGTACATTGATACGGCTTTACAGATTTCTGCCAAATTAAAAGAGGCAATATTACTGGCCATGCCTACGGCTATACCTCTGTTGGCACTAACCAAAATGTTTGGAAAACGCGTTGGCAATAAAACTGGTTCTTTCGTTCTGCCGTCGTAGTTGTCCACAAAATCCACCGTGTTTTTATCGATGTCTTTGAAGATTTCATCGCACATGGCATCCAGTTTAACTTCCGTATAACGGGAAGCTGCGAATTTCATATCTCTTGAGGTGACTTTACCGAAGTTACCCTTTGAATCTACATAAGGATGTAGTAAGGCGTCATAGCCTCTTGTGAGTCTAACCATTGTGGCATATATAGCTTGGTCTCCGTGGGGATTGAGCTTCATGGTTTGGCCTACAACGTTTGCTGATTTAGTTCTTTGCCCGTTTAACAACTTCATTTTATACATTGTGTACAAAAGTTTCCGATGAGAAGGCTTAAAACCATCTATTTCTGGAATCGCTCTCGAAACAATTACTGACATGGCATAGGGCATGTAGTTCTGTTCAAGGGTTTCCGTAATTCTTTGTTTGATTACGTCCATGTGTCACCTCTTAGCTTAAATCTAGTAGTTCAATATAGGCTTCGCCGAATTCTTCAATAAAGGCTTTTCTGCTGTCTAAATCATCACCTAACAAGGTTTCAAACATGGTATCTGTTTTATGAAACTCTTCTGGTTCGATTTCGATTAAGCGACGGCTGTCTGGACACATCGTCGTTTTCCACATCATTTCAGGTTCGTTCTCACCAAGTCCTTTGGAACGTTGAATCGCATAATTGCCTTTCAGTTTTTTAGTAATCTTTTGCTTTTCTTGTTCATTGTAGGCAAAGTACGTCTCATTCTTTGTATTGATTTCAAAGAGAGGTGTTTCCGCTATGAAAATTTTCCCTTCTTTAATAAGGGTTGGTGTTAGTGCGTAGATCATGGATAAAATCAGGGTTCTGATTTGATAACCATCCACGTCTGCATCGGTACAAATAATGATTTTTCCATAATTTAATTGTGTAATATCAAAGGTTTCAAAGTCTTTGGAATGCTTGTTTCGGATTTCTACCCCACACCCCATGACCTTCAGAAGATCAACTATGATATCACTCTTAAAAATTTTGTCGTAGTCAGCTTTTAGGCAGTTTAGGATTTTACCCCTTACTGGCATTAAAGCTTGAAACTCTGCACTTCTTGCGAGTTTACAGGCGCCCAAAGCCGAGTCTCCTTCTACAATATAAAGTTCACGGCGAGGAATCTCTTTGGTTCTACAGTCTACAAACTTCTTAACCCGAGTGGTCAAGTCATTCTTACCACTCAATGTCTTCTTTAAATTCAAACGGGTAATTTCCGCCTTTTCACGGCTACGCTTGTTGATCAAAATTTGTTCTGCAATACGCTCCGCTTCATCCATATTCTCTATGAAATAGATTTCAAGGTTTTTACGAATAAACTCTGTGATAAACTCTTGGATAAACTTATTGGTAATGGCTTTCTTCGTCTGGTTTTCATAGCTTGTCATGGTTGAAAAAACTGTTGCTGACAAGGACTAAGCTGTCTTGAACATCTATAAAGGTTATTTTCTTTTCCGTTTTATTGTATTTATTCAGTTTCTTAATGAGCTTGTCTATTTCATTTGTAAAAGCCAATTTAACAGCCTTATCTGGTGAACCGCCATGCTCTAAGAAACTAGAATTATGGTAGTATTCTAAAAGATTCACTTCATTATTAAAGCAAAAGGCCAATTCAGCTTTTACTTTATACTCAAGCTTATCGTCTCTGTCTCGTCCTTTTCCCTCATCACTGAAAATTTGGATTTTATTCAGATTGGTGTCGCCTGAAATTTCTTCAATATAGTCGATAATGCCATTTTCATATATAAACTCGAAGGTCACTTCTGTTTCTTCATCGATTAAAATGAACTTTAATCCCTTATTGACAATAGACTGTCGCTTGAGGGTTTCTTGGAAAAATTCCAACGGTATATGAATATCTGTAAAAACATCTAAGTCTGGCTTCCATTTTTGAACAGACCCCGTTCCCTTTTGATCTGATTTTTGCTTAATCAAACCACCAATATTCTCTCCCTTTTCGAAATGGAGATCAAATTGATTGCCATCTCTGTAAACTGTTACGTCCATATATTCTGAACTGTATTGGGTAGCACAGGCCCCTAATCCATTTAGTCCCAGAGAATATTCATAACTTTCTCCAGTAATATTCTTATACTTGCCCCCTGCGTATAGTTCGCAGTAAACCAGTTCCCAGTTGTATCTTTCTTCATTTTGGTTGTAATCCAGCGGAATGCCTCTGCCTTGATCCTTTACGGTTATAGACTGGTCGGCATGTCGGATAACAGTGATTTCAGTCCCATAACCTTCACGGGCTTCATCAATTGAATTGGATAAGATTTCGAAGAAGGAATGCTTACAGCCTTCAATTCCATCTGATCCAAAAATGACGGCTGGTCTTTTTCTTACACGATCGGCACCCTTTAACGAGGAAATGCTTTCATTGTCATATTGCTTTTTTCCTTTAACCACAAACACACCTCATTCAACTTTTTTCTTAGATTGCCGTTAGCCGTAGTGAGGCAATCCCCTAACATTATATTACAAACAAATGTTCTAAGCAAATAATGCAATAAAAAAAAAGAAATTGACAATTTTTTTGAATAAATCCTATTGATTTATGTTTTTCTATTTGCTATAATCTTCAAAACGTGTTCGTCAAGCGTACACTTGTCTTTATCAGACGGACAATTCCGCGTACAAAACACATTACTCGTTGGATGAGGTGGCTATATGAATAAAAGCAAATTTATTGTTGTAAGCAAAGACATTGCACCAGAAGTCTTCATTAAAGTGTTAGAAGCTAAAGAAGGTCTTGAACACGGTCGTTTTGAGGGCGTCAGCGAAGCCACCAAAGGGGTTGGCATCAGTAGAAGTACCTATTACAAATATGTTGACCACGTCTTCCCTCTTGCGGAAGGTTCCTTAGGGAAAAAAATCACCATTTCCTTAATTCTCAATCACGAATCCGGCGTTCTCAGCGGGCTCCTTCAGATTATTGCCAGTAAAAACTGCAATGTTCTTACCATCAGTCAAGATCCTCCCATCAATGGGCTGGCTAATGCCTCCTTGACCTTTGATATAGCAGACTTAAACTGCACTTTTGAAGATTTGACGGATTCCCTTAAGAATGCTAAAGGGGTTAAAAAACTAGCCATTATTGCTATTGAATAGGAGGTTCACCATGAAAGTCAAAATAGCGTTACTCGGAAGCGGCACAGTGGGCAGCGGCTTTCTAGAGTTATTATCACAGCAAGAAGCACATTTAAAAGAAACACTGGATTTGGATTATGAGTTGGTCGGTATCTTGGTCAGAAAACTTGGAAACTATAAAAGCAATCCTCATTTCCCATTGATGACAGATGATTACAAGCTCCTTCTTTCAAAGAAACCAGATTTAATCATTGAGCTTATTGGGGGTATCGAACCTGCAAAGACCTATATTCTTGAGGCCATTGAACAAGGTTGCCATGTGATTACAGCCAACAAGGATTTATTAGCGGAACATGGACATGAAATTTTCCACAAAGCTATTGAAAAGCAAGTTTCTATTGGCTTTGAAGCCAGTGTCGGCGGTGGCATCCCCATTATTAAGCCTTTAAAAGATTCTCTTCGAAGCGGTAGCATTCATAGGATTGAAGGAATTGTCAATGGCACTTGTAACTACATTCTCACCTCTATGACTGAGTCTGGTAAAAGTTATAACGATGCCCTCAGCGAGGCCATGGCCATCGGCTTTGCAGAAAGTAACCCTCACTCAGATGTTTCTGGTTTAGACAGTGCCAGAAAACTGTGTGTCCTCTCTACCCTAGCATTTAATAGAAGGATTATTCCTAACATGGTGTCTACAGAGGGTATTGAATCGCTCACTGCTGAAAATATTCGTTTGGCCAAAGCCAATGGCATGAAAATAAAACTAGTTGCTATGTCTGTCAATATAGACTCTCATGTTTACAATGCCGTTCGTCCTTGTGCAGTGGCAGCCAGTCACCCTTTTTATAATATCGACCATGAATACAACGGCATTAGACTCTATGGTCATTCTTTTGGAAAAATACAGTTGTCTGGCAAAGGGGCCGGAAAGATGCCTACTGCTAACGCTGTGTTCGGAGACTTCTTAGACTATTGTAACGGCAAGTCTGATAAAGCCCTGTGCTACTCAGGTAATCAATCTTTTGATGCCATTACCGTTAACCCTGATGCTTGCCGCTGGATTCTTGAAATTTCTGAGACCCCTAGTGCTGATGAGCTGGGAAGGATTCTTCAAATTTTTTCTGACCATAAACTGAGCATTCATAAAAACCCTGAAGCCTCTGGCGTTTTATTAGACCTTGAAGATCTATTGGAACAAGAGTTGGTGGAAAGACTCTCACTTTTAAAAGAGTGGTGTCCTCAAATCTCCGTTTTAACAATGCCTTATCTTTGTTAATGTTTTAAATTTCAATTGTTATTTCCTATAGAAAATCAAATAACTTCTATTATATAAAAGGATGGTGTTTTTCATGTACAAAGGACTTATCGATCGTTATAGAGCATTTTTACCTATTTCCGATTCAGATCAAATTATTACTTTATGCGAAGGTCAAACCAAGCTTATTAGAGCTACTAATTTAGAGAAACAGTTGCCTGGTTTAGAGATTTACCTAAAATTCGACGGTCTCAACCCAACTGGCTCTTTTAAAGATAGAGGCATGACCATGGCTGTAACAAAGGCCTTTAATGATAAAAGTGAAGCCGTTATCTGTGCTTCTACAGGCAACACCTCTGCTTCTATGGCGGCCTATGCTGCTAAGGCTGGCATGAAGTCCTTCATGTTGATTCCTGACGGTAAAATTGCCTATGGCAAACTAGCTCAAGCGGTGGCTTACGGCGCTGAAATCGTTCCCATTTCTGGTAACTTCGACGAAGCTTTAGATATGGTAAAAGTATTTTGTGAAAATCACCCTGTCACTATGGTTAACTCAATCAATCCTTTCAGAATTGAAGGACAGAAAACTGCTGCGTTTGAAATCTGTGATGATTTAGAAGACGCTCCAGATTACTTGATGATTCCCGTTGGCAACGCTGGCAATATTACGGCTTATTGGAAAGGTTTTAAGGAATATAACGGTCTTGGAAAATCTACTCAAAATCCTGCCATGTTTGGTTTCCAAGCAGAAGGATCTGCACCTATGGTCAAGGGCTATAAGATTGATCACCCTGAAACGGTTGCCACAGCTATTCGAATTGGTAATCCTGCCAGTTGGTCTTTTGCAGAGACTGCTTTAAAAGAGTCCAATGGTCGCATTCAAGCTATTGATGACGAAACCATATTAAAATACCAAAGACTCTTGGCTTCTACAGAAGGGATTTTTGCTGAACCCGCTTCTTGTATCTCTGTGGCTGGTTTGTTCCACGCCTACAACCAAGGTCAACTGGAAAAAAATAGCCGCGTCGTTTGTGTTCTCACAGGAAATGGTCTTAAGGATTCAGATATTATTTTGAAAAATGGATTCAGTTTACCAGAAGTGAAAACTACCTTTGAGGAGGTAAAATCCCAGCTTGTCAGGGGGATTGGAAAATGATTCATATAAAAGTTCCCGCTTCTACAGCCAACCTTGGTCCTGGTTTTGACACATTAGGTTTGGCCTTTAACTTATATCACGAGATTTTAGTTGAAAAAATGGAAGAACCTCCATTTCAAGTGAAATGGACTGACCCTTCTCAAAAAATAGAAGATGAAAACAACTATGTCATACGGGGTATTAATGCCGTCTTTGCTTTTTATGAGTCAGAACCTATTGCTTACTGTCTCACTATGAAAAGTTGCAAAATCCCTGCATCTCGAGGACTTGGCAGCAGTGCTGCCGCTTTCGTTTCTGGCGTTGTTGCTGGTCTTTACTTGCTCAATCAAGCCCTTGAGAAAGAAATCATCGTCAAAATTGCTTCTGATTTAGAGGGCCATCCTGACAATGTTGCTCCCTCAGTATTAGGTGGAATGGTTGCCGCTTGTATGGTTGACGAAAAGGTTCTTCATCAACCTATTCTTTTGGAAAGACCTTTACAATTCATTGCCCTCATACCTGATTATCAAATGAGTACTTTCGAAGCACGGGAGGCTATGCCAAAACATTATTCTAAAGAAGAGGTCGTCTTTAATCTTTCCAGATTATCTATTTTATTGACGGCTTTTCAAAATGGTAGCTATGAACTATTAAAGTATGGCACACAGGATAAACTTCATCAGCCTTATAGACTTCCGTTAATGCCAAGCTCTGATTTGTTAAATACCCTCAGTTCCCATAGCAAAGTCTTTGGTAGCTTTGTTTCTGGGGCGGGTTCCACGTATATGCTTATGTGTGACCCAAAGGATAGGGAAGAGCTTTCTGATGATGCTGCAAAAGTGCTGGCAGAGTCTAAGACAAAGTGGCTAATCCTTCCTTTAGAAGTTGATACAAAGGGTACTGTTTGGGAGGTGCTGTCATGAGTTTATTGGTTCAAAAATTTGGTGGTAGCTCTGTTGCTAACCCCAATCGAATTCGGCATGTCGCTTCTAGAGTTTCCAAATCTGTAAATGAAGGGAATCAATTGGTTATTGTAGTCTCTGCTATGGGCGACACTACCGATGAGTTGCTTAGCCTTGCAAACGCCCTAAGCGCTCACCCTTCTCCTCGCGAAATGGATATGCTTCTTTCTACAGGGGAACAAGTTTCCATTGCCCTTCTTTCCATTGCCCTCCATGAAATTGGTATTTCTGCTATTTCCATGACTGGGGCTATGAGTGGCATTGTCACTTCCCTTCAACATAGGAAGGCAAAAATTACAAATATTGACACAGAACGTTTACAAGAAGCATTATCTCAACATTCTGTCGTTATTGTGGCTGGTTTCCAAGGTGTTACTCCCGATGGGCAAATTACTACTTTAGGAAGAGGCGGTTCAGATACGACTGCTGTAGCCATTGCAGCTGCTCTTGGAGCCGATGTCTGTGAAATCTATACAGATGTTTCTGGGGTTTACACTACGGATCCTAGAGTGGTTCAAAATGCTCAACAACTTAAAGTCATTGATTATGATGAAATGTTAGAAATGGCAAAATTGGGCGCTGGTGTACTTCACCCACGCTCTGTAGAAATAGGCAGAAAATATCATATTCCCATTGTGGTCAGGTCCACTTTTGATGAGGACCCTGGCACAACCGTCAAGGAGGTTGACAAAATGGAACAGGTTGAGGTACGTGGCATTGCCATTGATGATGATATAGCAAGAATATCCGTTACAGAAGTTCCCGACGAACCAGGCATTGCCTTTGGTCTCTTTAGCGCATTGGCATCAAAAGCTGTCACGGTTGATATGATTATTCAAAATTTAAATCACGCTAACCATAACGATATTTCCTTTACAATCAATAGAGATGACCTTCAGGACGCCTTAGAGGTCTGCCAAGCCTTTTGTGAGGCTTCTGCCCCAGAGGCAAAAATATTACACAATAGCAATACGGCTAAACTTTCTATTATAGGCACAGGGATTAGCGGTCATACTGAAGTCGCTTCAAAACTTTTTAAAACCCTCTACGATGCCAAAGTAAATATTGAAATGATCAGCACCTCAGAAATTAGAATTTCTTGTCTTATTGACAGTTGTGCCGCTCGAAATGTTGCCAATCAAGTCCATAAGGCATTTGGTTTAGATACACCACTTATGTAGCCTGTCACATAGGTAACCGTAACAAAAGCCTAAATAAAAAAGCCACAGATGTCATGTAACACCGTGACTTCTGTGGCTTTTAAAAGTTAACTCTTTCTCCTGTAGCAATAAAAATTGATCTTTCGCAGATATTGGTAACGTGATCTGCTATTCGCTCTAAAAATCTGCCGATGAACAACAGGGAGACGATTTGGTCCATATGGGATTTATCTTCATGGATAATTTCCAAGAGTTCTTTGTAAATTTTTAAATAGAGGGCATCTACTTCATCGTCTCTTTGAGCGGTTAAAGTAGCCAATGCTGGGTTTTTTCGGCTGTAACTGTCTAAGCTGGCGTTGACCATTTCTTGAACAATGCCTGCCATTTTAGGAATATCAATTAGGGGTTTAAAGTGCGGTTCATTTCCCATTTTCACCACAATTTCAGCCATATTCACACAGTGATCTCCAATGCGCTCTAAATCTGTAATGATTTTTAGAACTGAGCTTAATTTTCGCAAGTCCCCTGCCAATGGATTTTGAAGGGCGATGGTGTCTAAACATTTTTTCTCTATTTCCATTTCAAGGGCATCTATTTTGCTATCTCGTTCAATCACTTTGTTTGCTAAAACAGTATCGTGGTTCATCAGTGCTTGGATGGCATGGTTGAGCTGCTCTTCTGTAAGCATGCCCATTTCCAAAAGCATCTCATCTATTTCTATTAACTTATTTTCTAATTTAGGTCTCATAAAATCCTCCAGTTCTTTCTATCCGACAAAGGTCTAACCAAATCTTCCTGTTATATAGTCTTCTGTTTTTTTATTCACAGGTTGTGAGAACAACTTGGTTGTTTTATCATACTCAACAAGATCGCCCATTAGGAAAAATCCTGTGTTGTCAGATATACGACCGGCTTGTTGCATGGAGTGAGTGACAATCACGATGGAATATTTCTTTTTTAGCTCTAAAGCAAGTTCTTCTATTTTCATGGTGGCGATTGGGTCTAGAGCCGACGTAGGTTCATCCATTAGCAATATTTCAGGCTGAACTGCCAAAGCTCTAGCAATACAAAGTCTTTGTTGCTGACCACCCGATAGACTCATGGCGCTTTTTTTAAGACGATCTTTTACTTCGTCCCATAGAGCAGCGGCTTTTAAACTTTCTTCCACGATTTGATCCAATTCTCCTTTAGATTTGACGCCGTAGAGTCTTGGTCCATAGGCGATATTGTCGTAAATGCTCATAGGAAACGGATTTGGCTTTTGGAAAACCATGCCCACTTTTCTTCTTAAGTCGTTCACATCAATGTCTCCGTAAATATCAATATCATCTATTTTAACGGTGCCTTCTACTTTCACACCTGGAACAAGATCGTTCATTCTATTGAGGGTTTTCAAAAAAGTTGATTTACCGCATCCTGATGGGCCAATTAGAGCCGTTATTTTATTTTTTTCAAGTTCAATGTTAATATTTTTGAGTGCCTTCACTTCTGAATAATATAAGTCCAAATCTTTAACCGATATAATGGTTTCGTTCATGTGTGCCTCCAAAGTTAATCATATTTCTGCTGATATTTGTTTCGAATCACGATGGCAAGTCCGTTGAAGAAAATCATGATTACCATTAAAACTAAAATACCAGACGCCGCTAATTCATGGAAAGATGCCTGTGGTCGTGAGGTCCAATTGTATATCTGAATTGGAAGAACTGTAAACTGATCCAATAATGATTTTGGCAGAAATGCCACAAAGCCTGATGCGCCTACCATAATCAACGGTGCGGCTTCGCCTATGGCTCTTGAAAGGGCTAAAATAGCGCCTGTCATAATGCCTGGAAGGGCTGCTGGTACAACGACTTTAATAGTGGTTTGCCATTTGCTCGCCCCTAGGGCTAATGACCCTTGGCGCAACTCTTTCGGTACGCTTTTTAGAGCTTCCTGAGTAGAGATGATAATAACTGGCAATATCAGCAGGGCTAAGGTTAACGACCCTGCCAACAAACTTCTGCCCATTCCCAAAGTCTTTACAAATAAACCTAAACCTAACATGCCGTAAACAATGGAGGGGATTCCGGCAAGATTGGCAATGTTGACTTGAATCAAATGGTTATACCATTTATTTGAGTCTGCATATTCTTCTATATAAATTGCTGTACCCACTCCAACAGGAATGGCTGCAATGGCTGTTGTCAGCAGTGTAATTAGGGTCCCTACTAAAGCTGAGTAAATCCCTGCTTTTTCTACGAACCTTGAAGGCATACTGAATAAAAAATCCAAATCTAAATATTTAAGTCCATCTATTAAAATTTGTTTCATGAGGATTCCTAGCATGACAATTCCAAATAGGGTTGCACCAATGAGAAGTCCATGAAAGACTCTATCTATGATCAAGCGCTTTCGTTTCACATTTTGACTTCTCGCTTGAATGACAATTGTATTTTCAACTGACATTTCCATTATTGATACACCTCCTGGAATTTCTTCACCACATATCTGGATAAAATATTCATGAGTAAGGTCATTGTAAAGAGCACGGCACCTACTGCAAAAATAGTTTTGAATTCAATGGTCCCCTGCTGAATGTCACCTAAGCTCAAGTTAACCATGAATCCTGTCATGGTTTGGATACTCTCAAGTGGATTTAACGTCATAACTGGATTTTGACCCGCTGCAATGGCAACAATCATCGTTTCACCTATTGCCCTAGAAATCGCTAGTACAAAAGCTGCTGCTATACTGGAAATGGTCGCTGGTATAATGACTTTTGTTGACACTTCAAATTTAGTAGCGCCAAGAGCATAGGCACCTTTTCTGATTGCATCTGGTACTGCCATCATAGCGTCTTCAGTAAGGGATGCCACTAAAGGGATAATCATGATTCCTACTGCAATACTGGCGCTTGCCGCATTAAAAACTTCTGTATTAGGCAATATCTTTTGTAGAAATGGCGTAATGGTTGTCAGTGCGAAAAAACCATATACAATTGAGGGTACGCCTGCCAATATTTCCAATAAAGGTTTAACAATTTTTCTTACACTAGGGTGGGCATATTCACTAAGATAAATGGCACTTCCTAGCCCTATTGGTAATGCAATAATACTTGACCCAATGGCAATCATCAAGGTCCCTGTTATAAGAGGCAAAACACCAAAATGCTGAGGCACTAAGGTAGGTGTCCATTTGGTTCCTGTAAAAAATTCTACGATAGAGACTTCTTTAAAAAATTGGAAGGTCTCTCCAAACAATAGCCCTACAATCATTAAGGTAACTGCAACAGTGAGTCCTGCAATCAGTAATAAAGATCTTTCAATTATTTTTTCTTTAAGCTTATTTATTTTCATAGCTACCTCAATTCATTAGCCCTTGGCTTAAACCAAGGGCTTTATCAAGTGATTTCTATTTTAGTTGTTCTAAAGCTTTTGTATATTTTTCAGTTGGAAGAGCAATGTATCCAACTTCTGGTACTATTGCTTCTGCATTTTCCAAGTAGAACTTTACAAATGACTTAACTTCTTCTTTTGCAAGAGATGCATTGTTAACATAGAAGTAAAGTGGTCTTGAAAGTGGTGCGTACGTGCCATCTTTAATAGTTTCAAAGCTTGGAGCAATGGGTCCGCTGCCATTGTCAATTTTTACAAGTTTGAGACTATCTTTATTTTCTTCGTAGTATGCAAATCCAAAGAATCCGATGGCATTTTTATCGCCTGCAATACCTTGAACTAAAATGTTGTCGTCTTCAGAAGCGGTAAAATCTTGTCTAATCGCTCCACTTTTGCCATTGATTGCTTCTGTGAAGTAGTCGAAAGTACCTGAGTCTGTACCTGGTGCATAGAACTTGATAGCTTCTGCAGGCCACTCTGGTCTCACATCTTTCCAAGTTTTAACGGTGCTGTCTGGTGCCCAAATCTTTTTAAGTTCTTCAACGGTTAAGCTCTCTACCCATGTATTTTCTGGGTTTACCAATACTGAAAGTCCGTCATAACCAATTTCAAATGCTGTGTAATCAATACCAGCTGCTTTTGCATCAGCTGCTTCTTGGTCTTTAATGCCTCTTGAAGCATCATTGATATCTGTTTCATTGGATATAAATTTCTTAAAGCCGCCGCCAGTTCCCGAAACACCAACTGGAACTCTTACATCTGGGTTTGCTGCTGTGAACTCTTCTGCTATGGCTTCAGTGATTGGATAAACCGTTGATGAACCGTCAATTCTAACTTCTCCACTGATGTTCGTCTGTGCAGCGCTACCTTGTTCTGATGTATTTTGAGTCGTGTCTGTTTTTGCACCACATGCAGTCATTGCCAGAACGCTCAAACTTAAAATAGAAAATATACCTGCTTTTTTTAACAAACTCGTTTTCATATTAATGTGCCCCTTTCTTTGGACCATGATTTTTTTTTTATTTATCTTACAAACCCATCATAGCAAAGAGGACTTTCTTTTATGTTTTGTAAAAGTTTATTCTAGGTTAAGCAATGGTTGCGTTATGGTTAAGGAATTGTTAAGTCATTGGGAATGCTTAAGTGTAGCTGTTAAAACTACTTAGTTTAAGTCATTAAGTTCTAATCATTGAGTTCTAAAAATTCCAATGAAAAAGGCATAAAAGCGCTGGCAATGAGCGCTTTTATGCCTTTTCTATTATTTTTGATTCTTTACCATTATTAACTTTGTTGTCAATTTCTATCGAATTGGAATTCTAATAATGAATTCAGTTCCATGGTGAAGTTCTGAATTGACTTTAATCTCTCCATTAAAAGACAAGATGATGTGCTTAACAATTGCCAGTCCAAGTCCTGTACCGCCCACGCTTCTGGATCTTGCTTTGTCTACCCGATAGAAACGTTCAAAGAGACGTTCTATGTGTTCTTCGTCAATGCCGATGCCATTGTCTGCAATACTGATACACACCATTTCATTCTCTTGACTCAATGTTACTTTTACAACGCCCTGTTCCTTAGAATACTTAATGCCATTGTCAATCAAATTAATGAACATCTGTTTCATCCAGTTCACATTACCATAAACCAAGGGCAATTCTTCTGAAGTTTCTAAGATGAGTTCTACATTTTTTTCCTTGGCAGAACCAGCAAGGAGTACCACAACTTCTTCTGCTACTTGCGTCACAGAAATAGCATCTTTTGTCGTTTGCTCGGTTTGCTTTTCTATGTCTGAGAGAACCAATAAATCTGTAATCAACTGTGCTAACCGAGTTGTCTCCACATCAATAATATCTAAGAATCGGTCTCTAACTTCAGGTTTTTCAACCGCTCCATTTTTGAGTGTTTCTACAAAGCCACGAATTGAAGTCAACGGGGTTTTAAGTTCATGAGATACATTAGCGACAAAATCTTTTCTCATATTTTCCAATTTTCTTATTTCTGTTACGTCTTGGAATACCATGACCACTCCAATATTTTCAGGTGTCGTGGTAAAATCCAAAATAGGATTGGCATAGACGTGATAAGTTCTCTGCATGCGGTCAAAGATCTCTATTTCTGTCTTGATGTAGTCTCTCGCCCTGAGTAAATCTTTTACCTGATCCAAAATGGCACTGTTTCTAAAGACCTCTAAGACATAGCGACCTTGAGCCTCTCCTTCACTAATACCAAATAGTTTTTCAGCCTCTCGATTCATGAACATGACGTGCATATCTCTGTCCACAGCAATGACCACGCTCACCAAACTGGTTAAAATGGCATTCATTTTACTATTTTGAGAATTAATTTCCTTCATATTTTTGGTAAGTTCTTCAGTCATATAGTTAAAGGTCTTTGCTAAATCCCCTAACTCGTCGTTATTAGATATCACTACCTTTTCATTGTATTGACCTTCTGCAACTTTCCTTGCAATATTTTTAAGATCTTTAATAGGCAATAAAATAGAGCTTAATAGTCGATACCCTATAAACATTGAAAAAATAATGCCTACCAATGCCGCAAGGGCTATGTTATAGATTAACTGATAATTGTAGCTTTCTATTTCCTTCAGTGGTACCGACAGGCGGATAACTTTTACATGGTCGCCTTGTTTTTCTTCAACAGGAAGAGCTAAGTAGTATAAATCCATTTCTCTTGTTGTCGAATAGCGTTTCGTAATTCCAATTTTTCCACTTAGTGCCGCTTTTACTTCTTCTCGTTCCGAGTGATTCTCCATCAAATGAAAATCCATTTCTGAATCATAAATCACATTGCCCTCTGCAGCAATTAACGTGATTCTCATATTTAAATCGCTAGCCATTTCTGCCATGGTTTCCCTTAACTCTGGATCATTGGCCGATTTTTTTACGAGATAATAATCTCTAATAAAGATCGCACTGTTTTTCAAGTTCGTTTCAACGCCATTCATATAGCTTTGCTTAATCAGGCTATGGGATAAGAAGCCCGTAACCGTCATGCAGAGTATGATGACAAATGTAAAAAGAAGGTACAATTTTTTTTGCATATTCACCTACCTAATTTTATAGCCTACGCCTCTAACGGTTTCAATAAGGTTCCCATTGTTCTCATCGTCAATTTTAGCTCTTAAGTGTCTGATATGAACGTCTACCGTTCTGGTTTCACCAAAATAGTCATAGCCCCAAATTTCGTCTAGCAGAAAGTTTCTAGTCAATACCTTGCCACGGTTGTCTGCCAACATTTTTAACAGCTGAAACTCTTTTAACGTAAGAACAAAACGTTCACTGCCTCTTCTGACTTCATGCTGATCCAAGTCTATTTCTATATTTTCAACCCGAATCACCCCAGTTTCTTGGGGTGTATTGCTGGTTTTCGTTCTTCGTAGTACCGTCTTAATTCTCGCCTGTAGTTCTCTGACACTAAAAGGCTTAGTGATGTAGTCATCAGCGCCTAACTCCAAACCAATGATTTTATCCATTTCGCTACTCTTGGCAGTTAACATGATAATAGAAATATCCTCTGTCTCGCGATTGTTTCTCACCTTGTTACAGACTGTAATACCATCGATTTTAGGCAACATCAAATCCAATATAACAAGGTCAGGTTTTTGATCGAATATAGCTTTAAGGCCTTCTTCTCCATCGTAGGCGGCTGTCACCTTATACCCTGCCGATTCTAAATTATATTTAATTAATTCAGAAATATGTTCTTCATCTTCTATGATTAATATGTGTGGACCGTTCATAAATGACCTCCCAATTTTAAAGCATTGTCTCAAACAAGAACAGTATATGCTTTTATTGTTAATTCCATATTAAGATACCCTTGTTCAATTTAGAAAATTTTAGAACAGCTTGGCATAAGGTATTTTTATTGATTACTTTCTCGTTTTCGAAAGTTCTTCAAAGATTTTAGGAATCACTTGTTTTTTTCTAGAAACCACATCATTAATAAAACTGCCTTGCTCCACATTTTGATCAAATACAGCATTCATGAGATTGCCGATTTCTGTCCTATACATGAGATAAGAACCGTTCTTCATGATGTCAGTTACCAAGAACAGGGTTACCGTGTAGTGGCTGGCTTCATGGGTGTGATTGAGGACCTCTAATATTTCCTCTTTTCGCTTCTCAATCTCTTCAAAGTTTAGAGTAAAGACCTGTGACACGCCAATTTTCTGAGTATCGCTCTCAAAGTCTTTAAAATCTTTAAAGAAAATTTCTGCTGGTGATTGACCTTCTAAAGAAGTGCCCGCTTTAAACATATTCATGACGTATGTATCCAAATCCAATTTTAGAATTTCATTGAGTTCAGAAACTGCTCTATGATCAGCGTCTGTTGTTGTTGGCGACTTAAAGAACAAAGTATCCGATAAGATACCTGATATAAGAAGCCCTGCCGTTTCACGGTCTGGTTCTATTCTATTTTGGCAATAGAGATTATAAATAATCGTTGCTGTACTTCCCACAGGCATATTCGTAAATGTAATTGGCTGATTTGTAGAAATATCCCCTAACTTATGGTGGTCAACAATTTCTAAAATCCTTGCTTCCTTTAGACCGTCTACGCTTTGCCCATATTCATTGTGGTCAACCAATATGACTTTTTTACGCTTTGGCTTTAAAATGTGACGACGCCCTAAAAACCCTAGATACGTTCCATTTCTATCAACTACAGGATAATTAGAATGGGCTGACTGGGCAATTTCTTCTGCCACTTCATCTAAATAATCCCTCTTACTAAATTTTATCAATTTTTCTGAATTCATGATTTTAGTAATAAAATTGCACTGATTAATGAGCTTCCCTACTGTGTAAGTGTCCTTTTGAGTGGATAAGATGGTCACTTCCCGAGAGAGGGCTAGATCTAAGAGATGATCTGGCAAAGTGGTCAAACCTGTCAAAATAATTAAATTCACTTGGCACATAATTGCATGTTCAATAACGTCAAATCGGTCCCCTACAATAACGACGGACTCTTTAGAAAATATATTGCGCTCTTTGAGAGTTTCGTTGTAGTAAGCTGCAATAACAATTTCCCCTTCAATAATCCGGTTAGATTTAACAAGAATGTCCCCTTCGATGGCATGAGCAATATTGTCTAGACTGCTCTTTAGGTGATAAAAATCCCCTGTAATCAGACCCATTGCAATATCTTTCATGGTAACCAAGCCTAACAATCTTCCCTCATCGTCTGAAACCGCCATGATTTTTGACTTGTATTCAGACATCATTTGATAAGCTTTTAGGATGGAATCGTCTATTTTCAAAGTTTCCATTTTATCAAAATTCAGGTCCGAGACCTGAGGATTTACTTCTTCTAATAGTTTAGGCGTTTCGATGCCAAAATAGTCCAGTACATATTGTGCTTCTCTATTAATTTTCCCTAGCAAAAAGGGTTGTGTATCCATTCCCAAAAGATTTTTAAGTCGTGACAAGCTAATTGCCGATACCGTAGAATCTGTGTCTGGGTTTTTATGTCCAAAAACGTATATCAAAACATCACCTCATTTTTTTGTTGATACTGCTTATAAATAATTATACATTAATATGTACCCCCTTGCCTACTGTCTGAAAACACTGGCATTTCAAATTTATTTCGGAAAATGGCTAATAGTGCTATAATAGTACTAGTTATCAATAAGGAGGTTCATTATGAGTGAAACAAAACCAAAAAAAATAAAATATCCAGAGATTATAGTTGATGAGCAAACATTCTTGAGAATACCTATCAAAACCCATGTGGTACTGAAAAATGACATTTTAATCGACGTCATTAATCAATACGCAAAGGATTCTCTTATGTCAAATGATATCCTTTTCGTATCTGAGAAAATTGTTGCCATTACTCAAGGTAGAGCGATTCCATTAGACGAGATTCATCCTAGACCCCTTGCAAAGCTTCTCTCACATTATGTAACTAAAACACCTGCGGGCATTGGTCTTGGTATGCCTGAAACCATGGAGATGGCGCTTCAAGAATGCGGTACGCCTAGAATTCTTTATGCTTCTGCCGCTAGTGCCATTACAAAGTTGATGGGCAAGAAAGGTAGATTCTATGAAATTGCAGGCTATCGTGCTCAATCCATTGACGGTCCTACACCAAATACACTTCCGCCATATAACAAACATGTCGTTTTAGGCCCAGACAGACCTGACGAAGTTGCCAAAGAGGTCAGTGCCGCTCTAGGTGGTATTCGCATTGCAATTGTGGATATTAATGACCTTAACGGTGTGATTTTAGGTGCTTCTCATTCGGATATGAATCGAGATTTACTCGTTCGTATTTTAAAAGATAATCCTCTTGGTCAAGACCACGAACAAACACCTCTTGGCATCATTAGAAAAGTGTAATCTTAAAAATGTAAGTCAGAAAAATAAAAGCGTATGTACTAAATTGCTCTCATTAGAATACAGCAATCAGTACATACGCTATTTTTATGTTTGGCTCATACCTATTTTCTTATTTCTATAGAAGAATGCCAGACTGCCAAAAATTCTAAAAATTGCTGTCATAACAAGGGCAAAGGCAATACCTCGAAATCCTAAGAACCAATGTCCGATAAGTGGGGCAATGGCAAGACTCAGATTGGTTAGGGTGCTATATATAGCAAGATAGGTCACACGGTCTGCTTCTGGCGTTACTTCAAGAAGTCCACTTAGTAAGACGGTTGTTGTTCCAGCAATAAAAATACCCGATACAAAAGCGGTGAAGGTCAATACATATAAATTGAATGAAAGAATGTACATAAGAGGCGTAATAGCCATTCCCATGGTGTTGATCGCTAGAACATAAGCATTTCCTTTTTTATGAATGACTCTATTCCAATAACCATAGGCAAAAAACATGGTTACCGAAGAGGAGACCGATATAATAGCGAGCCACATTTCATCTGCACCGAGGGTTTTAATGGTGTAAATATTAAAGAGTGGCCAACCCATTTGCCAGCCAAAATGAAAGGCTAAGCTACAGGCTGTAAAAAATATAAACGGCTTGTTATGAACGACTTTTTTTAGACTTTCAATAAAATTAATTCTGTCTTCCAAATTTTCTTTTTCAACTTTAAAAGATTTAAATACATACAACTCTAGTAAGCCAAAGACAAAGGCCGTTAAGAAGAATGCTTGATAGATTAAAATCCTTTCATGATCTGTTCTAGGCAAACTTGTAATAACTTTACCGATAAATAAAGTCATTACGGTTACAAGAGGTACCGTGAGCTTGTTTCGAGTACTGAGGGCATATGCTCTATCTTTTTCTCTAAAGATTTTGCCCACAAAGGCTTGGTAGCTGGTTTGATAAATTGCATCTGGAAAACACATTAGGGAATATAACAACAAAAACGCCGTTACCTGCCATTCACCTGACAAAAATGGAATAAAGGCCATGAGTAATAAAAAAGAACGACCCGCGCCAATTAGGAACATGGTGACTATTTTAAGACTTGACTGCTTTCGAATAAATATAGCACCCGGTATAACAGCAAAGAGGGTAATTAAACCCGGCAACGAGTTAAACAGAGACATGGCCCATTCACCGCCGCCAATCCGTTCTAAGAATTTGACTGCAAAGGGCTTATAGAAATTGCTCATTAGTTCATAAATCATACCGTAAACGATAAACCGCTTAAGAACTGGGTCAGTTTCTTGAATTTTCAGGCCACTCATTAGTCTGTTCATACCATCTCTCCCATCTGTCAATTTTCTGGAATAACAAGTTCAAGGAGTATGCCACTTAAAAAGCTCATAGTAATACCTGATTGCAATATAATTCTAAAACTTTGGTTGATAGAAACTCCCGAGTCAGGTTTAAATAAGGCCAGCAATCCAAATAGGAAGGACAAAGATAAGACGGTTACAGCCTTTGTCGACCATTTAAAGTGTTTTGCAGTAGAAATACTCATCATAAATAAAGAAGAAATAAGTAGCAGTCCAAGAGCGCCTAAAACTGGAAGGGGAATAAATACCAGCCAAGCAGTTAATTTAGGAATCATGCCTACTGCAATAAGAATAAATCCTGTGATAAAAATAGATTTTTTTGAAGTCACTTGAAGAAAACTAGAAACACCAAAGTTTTGAGTTTGTGCACTGGTGGGAATGCCTCCAAAAATAAAAGCAAGTATATACCCAATGGCATTGGTTCGCATACCATTTCTGAGCAAATTTGACTCATCTTCCTGACTTAGTCCCATTTGATTTGAATACATATACAAATCCATGAGTTGCTTCACAATGAGAACAATGATAATTGGCAATACAAATATGGCTGTGTCTAAGGAAAAATTCGGCATGTATGGCAGTATCTTTGGAACACTGATCCAGTCTCCATTTTGAGTAGTCCATTTGATTAAACCCAGAGGCAGACTGATTGCAAAACCTAAAATCATACCTAGACCTATAGACCCAAATTTTAAAATGCCTCTGCCATACTGATTTAAAAACAAAGTAAAACTCAGTACCGCAACCCCAACTAAAATGTTACGGGTACTGCCATAGTCTGGAGAACCAATGCCGCCTAAAAACCAATCTAAAGATACAGGCAAAAAACTAATGCTGTAAATCAGCATAGAAGAAAGAACCACGGGTGGAGAAATCAACTTAAAACCCCGGGATATTAAAACAGAAACTAAATAAGCGCCTAAGGCTGCAATTAGCATCATTGCAAAAAAAGTTCTCAGATTGAGCATCGAAGCAGCCCTAATGCCTACTGCAACGACAGCCATATCCGCTCCCATAACCATAGGCGCCCTAGATCCAATGCCTTTATAGTATATTCCATGTAAGACCGTCATAATACCGGAAAGTAAGATGCTAATTTGAGTAATTCTAACCATTTCTTCCTGATTTAGTCCTATAATTGCCCCAAATAAAACAGGTACAGATATAATGGCAGGAAGAGCTATGAGCAAGTGCTGTACCGATATACCTACAGTAGACAATATGCTCTGATCATCAGTGTATTTCTCGTGATTCATATTGTGGCTCCTTTCAATAGGAGATTATGCTTCAATAATTATAATGATTTTAGAATCTCTGTAATGGCAATCGGCGTCCCTTTCATTTGAGAAAATGTATAGATATTCTCATAACCTAAAGACAGTAGCATTACCAAAACTTCTTTGAAACTATGACCAATATCATCAGCGCTATGGGCATCTGAACCAATGGTAATGATTTCGCCCCCTAATGCTCTATATTTTGCTAGTATCTCATAAGAAGGCAATGTTTCACCTAGACCTTGTCTTAGTCCCGAGGTATTGACTTCAATTCCCTTGCCCATTGCGATGAGTTTTTCTAGAACAGGGGTGACCGCATCTACAAAAATGGATTTAGGTAACGCTAGAACGCCTTCGTTGTAGCGTTTTACAATATCAATGTGCCCTATTACTGAAAAATCTTGGAACCTATCCAGCATTTCTAGAAGTTCTTTAAATGAGTAGTGAAGAGCTTCTTCTGGGGTTTTTCCAATATAATATTCGCCTAAATACAAGTCCTTCTTCTCAACGTTGTGAAGTGAGGCAATGACAAAATCAGGCGCGGTATTTTTAATGAGAGATTTACATCTATCTATAATATGGGGCTGAATACCCACTTCCAAACCTAAATTGATCTGAATTCTCCCCTTATAAGTTTCTCGGAAAGCTTCAATAGTTTTTCGATATTCCTCTGTGTCAAACTCAAACTGAATTTCAGGACTGTTGTATTCATAATCAATATGATCGGTAAATGTAATTTCCTTAAATCCTTTGTTAATAGCGCTTTCTATCATGGCTTTCATCTCAACATTTGTATCCGATGAAAAGTAAGAATGCATGTGATAATCGTACATATTGACCTCCAAATTTAGTTCTGATTGTTTCTTCAATTATATCATATTAACCTGTGCTACTGAAACCAATGAAAAAAGACCGCTACTTTACGTTCGGTCTTTTTTCATTAGATTCATATATTAGTTGGAAATTTCTTCAATATCAAAATGTTCGGAGTCCATTTCATTCAGAAGCGATGTATCCGCTGAGCGTTTCCCATGGTCTAAGAAATGCATTCTCTCGCAAAATACCTCTGTCGAATAAATCTTTTGACCATCAGCATTTTCAAAAGTGTTCGTATTAATTCTCCCCTCAATAGCCACCATAGCCCCTTTGGTCAAATATTTTGCAGCATTCTCCGCATTCTTTCCCATCAAAATTACTTTTGGAAAATCAGCGGTAGATTTGTTGTCTTTTAAGTATTGCTCCTTTCTTTCTTTTGACAGGCGGCGGTCAACAGCCAAAGTTATTTTAGCAATGGCTAATCCTCCCGATGTGAATTTTAACTCAATATCCGTTGTCAATCTTCCAATCAATTCAATTCGATTCATATATACCCTCCTTTATGTTTGTTTCCATTATATTCCATATATTCTCTTTTGTAAATATATGGAATATAATTTTTATTTTTTCAATTCAACGTTTATTGATTTCTGGGTCATTAAAGGGTATGATATCAATGTTCAAAAATTTACAGAGCGTTTGGGTCGCTTTGTATCGATTAAGAATGGAGGATTTATAATGAGTTATCACATTGGTGCCAACAAAGGCGATATCGCTGAGAAGATTTTACTTCCCGGTGATCCCCTGAGAGCTAAATTTATAGCAGAAAACTTTTTCCAAGAGGTAAAGTGCTATAACGAAGTAAGAGGAATGTATGGTTTTACAGGCCTTTATAAGGGTGAGCGTGTTTCTGTTCAAGGAACAGGCATGGGCATTCCTTCAATTTCAATTTACGTCAATGAATTGATTCGCGACTTCGGTTGCCAAGAACTTATCAGAATTGGCACTGCTGGTTCTATGAGAGAAGATATCAACGTTAACGACGTCTTAATGGCTTCTGCTGCAAGCACTAACAGCAATACCATGCAAAGAGCTGTTGGAGGACTTAATTTCTCAGCCGTTGCAGATTTCAGCCTAATGAAACGCGCAGATGCTTCAGCTGAAAAATTGGGTGTTCCTATGAAAGTCGTCAATGTTCTTTCTAGCGATACCTTCTACAATGATGATCCTGAGTGGTACAAGCCTTGGGCTACATTAGGGGTTGCTGCTGTTGAAATGGAAGCCAGCGCGCTCTACATGCTGACTGCTAAATATGGCGTTAAAGGGCTATGCCTCTTAACCATCAGCGACCACATTATCAAAGGTGAAATGAACACTTCAGAAGACCGTGAAAAACGACTTTTGGATATGATTAATATTTCTCTTAACATGTAAAACAATAGGCTGAGTATTATGAAAAACACTTCATAAATACTCAGCCCATTTTATATGCATTACTCGTAAAACCCGCCAGAAAGGGACTCTAAAGATTCAAAATCCTTTATGATAATCTGACTCTTCTTTTTCTCAATATAGCCTAATTCAGAAAAATCTTTAATAACTCGACACAGGTGTCTATAACTTGTTCCCAACATCATAGAAATCTCTTTAAGGTCAAAAGTTTTAATTTCTTGTACCCTTCGATCGTCGACAAGGTTAGAAATTGACAGCAAATACCCTGCAAATCTATTTTCTAATGGATAACCTAAATTAATAGCCATGGCATTGGAAACAGCTGAAAGTTTTCGACCTAAGCTGCTAATAATAAACCTCATAAACACAGGGTCATCATTGGTCAATGATTTGAGCAAATTGATGTCAATTCCAAGCATATAACAATCGGTAACCGCATTTACTGTGGTTTTGACTAAACGATCAACACCGAGTTCTAAGTCCCCTGCAACACCAAGCGGCTTAATGAACCTCATAAGAATCATTCTTCCGTTTTCTAAGACAAAGTACACTTTTAAAGTCCCTGCCACTAAGAAATAAAAGTTGTCCAAAAATTCGTGGACCTCATATACATTTTCATTTCTTTCAATGCGGTAAAGTTTAAAATAAGACAACATATCGGTTGAAAATTTAGATTGAACATCATATTTTTCATAGTAATAGTTCAATAATTTTGGATCCTGAATTTCGTACATTTCCATCACCTCAGTTCTATTATACCGTCACTTTGTCTTTTTAGACCAACGCAGGTCTCTTTTGAGGACATATGTCCTAAACATAGAATAGTCTGTTCATTTTGACAATTTTAGTGTAAAATGGATGAGTATAATAATAAGTTGGGGAGTGAGAAACATGATTATCATACCGAGTTTAGACATCCACGACGGCAAGTCAAAATATCCTTATCAAGGTAGCTATGATCCTGTGGTAATTATCAAATCACTTAAAAATAAAGGTTTCCATCACTTTTTGATCGTCGATTTAGATGGTGTCTTTTCTGGTGAATTTTTACACTATGATTTAATTCGCCAACTAAAGTCTGAAAATGTGTACCTTTATGTAGGGGGCGGCATTCGCACCTTTGAAATTTCAGAAAAAATAATGGCAGCAGGTGCTGACAACTTGGTTATAGGTACCATTGCCATAAAAGATCAAGAACTTTTAATGAACTTGATAGAAGCTTACCCTGATGGACTGAGTGTAGCTATTGACACCTATGATGAATCTGTCTTTATTGAAGGTTGGGTTGAAGAAAGCGATGTGGACGTCACAGAATTTGTTCAATCTATGGCATTGTTAGGGGTTACACATTTAATTCATACAGAAATTAATCGTACCGATAATGCAAATATCTGCGCCAATAAACTGATGCAGTCTCTTTCATCAACTTATGATGTAAAGATTACGCCTACCATTGATGTGATTTCAGGTATCCCTTTCAGCGACTTTGTGAAATGTGGCTGTAAAGAAGTCATTTTAGGTGGTGCCATGGATGCTATCGATTTCCACGGTTACTTGGAGACTCATGTATAAACTTGCTTGAATCATTTAATAAACCCATTACGAATAACAAAAGGGTTGCTTCATTGAATAAATCAATGAAGCAACCCTTAATTGTTTTTGTGCTTTATAACCTTTAAAATCTCATAGCCCGTTTATAGTTAAAAACTAAATTATTTTGCTCTCGCCTCAAAAATAGTTTTCACCACATTGGTATCCCTCTTTTTTTGGAATGAAGGCCCTTTTTTAATTTCAGGGATATGATAAATATTGATCCCTTTGTTATACGCTTTATGAAGAGGCTCCAAAACCCTTTGATTTAATCGACTCATTTCATTGAACAGTGGATTTTCTAGGCAAATGGCTTCATATACTTTTTCAGCACTTTCAAAGTCACAGTTTGTACCGTAGACGTTCATAAGAGCCTTCATCATTTCCCAGTTCTCACAATTCACAGGCGAATTGAAAATTTGTTGAAGTGCTAAAACTGCTCTATCCATTGAAACTACATGTCCTGAAGTCTCTAGGTAAACCGCCTTTGGTAAAACAACATCAGCTTTTAGAGCCACTTCTGACATGTGAGTATCTTGAACCATAAGGAACTCTAAATCTCCAAGCTGTTCTGGTGAAATATTTTCTCCAAAGACAAACATTCCTTTAAACGGCATTTTGCCTTGTGGATTTACATAGTCTTGGTAGCTCTTTACGTTCATGTATTCTAGACCTTGACTGTTCATGTTGGCTCTAAGTTTGATTAACCCATTTCTCGGTTGATCAACATGACCTGTGAAAATACCGATCAAGGAAAGAACCATTTCAGCCTCCACAGTTAATTTTGATGCATCGTAAACGGTCATCACTTGTCTGTGGTGAACCAGTTGATGAGCAAAATTAGCTGCTTCTGCACTGACCGTTACATTTGCTAAATTAGCTTTCAATTGGTCTAGTTCCTCAGCTTGAACCCCTTTTGGAACCCCAGTTAAACCCTCTACAATAGCTTTTAAAATTTCATACAACATAGTGCTATCTGAATTTATAATGCCTTTCCAGTTCGCAAAACGATCTAGTTTGGTCTTCTCATCATTTAAGTGCATGAGCTTAGCACCTTTATTAACAGCTTCTTTAATTTTGAAACCTAAAATGCTGTTGTCCTTTATAGGATCAATACCAACGGTCCAGATCATTTCCGTATTGGATAATTCATCGATTCGATTGCTGGTTGTATCTGCCCCAAATACTGTTTTGAGACCGCTGTTTACTTTATTGAAGGAGAATACTTGATCTGTATCCAGCATTTTCTTTGCAAAGGACTTAATCATGTACATATCTTCTAAAGTATATCGATCCGAGACTGAAACTCCAACCGACTGATTGCCATATCTAAGTTGTATGCTTTGAGCACGTCTCGCTACATAAAGAAGGGCTTCATTTAAGCTGACAGGAACCAGTTCGCCGTCCTTTCTAACCATTGGTTGTGTAATACGTTCATCGCTTAAATAAGCATCGTATCCAAATCTTCCTCTTGAGCAGAGTAAACCTTTATTCACACTTTCAGCAGCTTTAGAAGGCAGTGCTCTTAATAAGAGGGTTCCTTTTGAAGCAATCTCTGTCTGACAGCCTACCGAACAACCTGCGCAAGTGGTTTGTGTGTGAGTCTCTCTAAGGGGTACCGGTTTCTTAATGGATGTTCTTTCTTGAAGTGCGCCCGTTGGGCATACAGTGACGCATTGACCACAAGAAATACAAGTGGTTTCGTCTAATTTCTTCTCAAGGGCTGGAAGAACTACAGTTTCAAAACCTCTATTCACTAGGCCAAGTGCTGTTTGATCTGTTACTTCATCACAAATTCTAACGCACATACCGCAGAGGATACATTTATTAGGATCACGTTTAATGTAAGTATGGTCATCTTTGAAAGCAAGTGCATGTTTGTCCCCTTCGAAACGCAAATCTTTGAGCTCATAAACGTTGGCTTGTTTGACTAAGCTACATTCAAAGAAGTCGTGGCAACCACATTCAAGACATCGATTGGCTTCTTGACTTGTTTCACATTCCTTATAGCCGTGGACCACTTCTTCAAAGTTGGTACTTCTAAGCTCAGGCGCTTCATGTCCCATGTGTGCTTTTGGAAGCTTCTCAACATGAGCCAAATCAACTGGTTTCAAATCTTGCTTCACATAGAAAGGATCTCTTTGTGGTGTTAAGTTGCCATTCAAGTAAGAATGAATCGCTCTTGCAGCATATTTTCCATCTGCAATAGCTGCAATCGCAATATCTGCACCATTGTTTGTTCCATCACCACCAGCAAATACACCTTGAAGATTAGTTTCAAAAGTTTCAAGATTGGCGTTCATGCTTCCTCTTGAATTGAGATTGATTTCTTCGAGGCCATCGTTCTTAAGTTTTTGACCTATGGCAACAATGACACTGTCCACTTCTAGAATTTCTTCTGACCCTGCAATACCCTTTGCATTTCTTCTGCCTGACTTTTCATCTATGACAATTTCCATCTTTTGAAGTTTTAATTTGCTGACGCCACCGTTACCATTGTCAACAACTTCAGTTGGGTTGAGCAAGAACTTGAACTGAATACCTTCTTCTTCAGCCTCTTTAATTTCAATAGGCGTCGCAGGCATGTCTTCTTTTGTTCTTCTATAGATACAATATACTTCTTTTGCACCAAGTCTCTTAGCCGTTCTACAAGCATCCATAGCCGTGTTACCGCCGCCGATGATTGCAATTCTATTCCCAGTTTTTACAGGTTCGTTGACTGCAAACTTAGTCAAGAAATCAATACCACCCAGGACACCATCTAAGTGCTCACCTGGCACATCCATTTTAGAAGACTGCCAAGCACCAATAGAAACATAAACCGCATCGTGATGAGCTCTAATATGCTCAAGGGTCATATCTTTACCAATTCGCTTATTGGGTGTCAATTTAATGCCCATTTTCTCGATAATTTTTACTTCACCAAGAAGAACATCCTTTGGCAGTCTGTACAAAGGAATACCATATTTAAGCATACCGCCAAATTCAGGCATGGCTTCAAAGACTTCAACGTCATGTCCTTCTATTTTCAAGTAATAAGCCGCGGACATACCACTTGGTCCACCGCCAATAACCGCTACTTTTTTACCAGTCGTAGGTTTCATAGCTGGAATATAAGGCTCTTCTTTTGCTAAATCTAAATCCGCTACATAACGCTTGAGCCATGCAATTTCAACGGCATCGTCAACCAAACCTCTTCTGCATGATGTTTGACATGGGTGAGGACACACACGTCCAATTGAGGCGGGGAATGGGAGCTCTTCCTTGATTAATTGAAGGGCTTCATCATAAGCCTTGTTGGCAATAAGTCCTACGTAGCCCTGAATGTCAACTTTACTAGGACAACCGTTTGAACAAGGCGCTTTACAGTCCCCTGTATGGTCAGAAATCAAAAGTTCTAGCGTTGTTTTTCTTGATGCCTTAATTCTGTCAGATTGTGTAGAAATGATCATTCCGTCAAAAGCTGTGGTCGAACAAGAACGTACCAATCTTGGGTTTCCTGCTACCTCTACAACACAAATACCACAAGAACCGAAATTCTTGATTTTTTCATCATGGCAAAGACTTGGAATTTCAATGCCATTGGCTTTTGCAATTTCCAAAATTGTCAAATCACTGTGAGATTTGATCTCTTTACCGTCTATGTTAATATTTATCAAAGCCATTTCATCTCACCCCTATCCCTATTCCACTAAAATCGCACTGAATTTACATTTAGCTAAACATTGACCGCACTTAATACATTTTTCTTGGTCGATGACGTGAACTGCTTTTACCGAACCCGAAATAGCATTGACTGGACATGCTTTTGCACATGCTGTACAGCCGATACACTTGTCTTCAAGAATGTCATAGCGAATCAATGCTGCGCATTGTTTTGCAGTACATTTTTTATGATAGAGATGATCTTCATATTCATGTCTGAAATATTTTAGTGTTGTCAAAACAGGATTTGGTGCTGTTTGCCCCAAGCCGCACAGTGAGCCTTCTCTAATTTTATTGCTAAGTTCTTCTAAAAGTTCTAAATCCCCTTCTCTACCTTCTCCAATGGTGAGGCGGTCCAGGATTTCGAGCATTCTCTTAGTACCTACGCGACAGTAAGTACATTTTCCGCAACTTTCGTTACAAGTAAATTCCAAGAAGAATTTAGCCATATTTACCATACAAGTCGATTCATCCATGACAACCATACCACCAGAACCGACGATAGCTCCAGTTTTTTGGATAGATTCATAGTCAACTGGGGTATCGATAAGTTCCATCGGAATACATCCGCCAGAAGGTCCACCCAATTGGACAGCCTTAAATGGCGCCGTACCTACCATACCGCCGCCGATGTCAAAAATAACTTCCTTTAAGCTCATGCCCATAGGAATCTCAACGAGTCCGCCTTTTTTGATCTTACCCGTCAAAGCGAATACTTTCGTACCCTTGCTTCGCTCTGTACCAAAGGCAGCAAATGCTTCTGCGCCATTTCGAATAATCCACGGTACATTGGCAAAAGTTTCAACGTTGTTGATATTAGTCGGTTGGTCCCAGTATCCTTTTTCAGCTGGGAACGGTGGCTTAAGTCTTGGCATGCCTCTTTCGCCTTCTAAAGAAGCAATCAATGCAGTTTCTTCACCACAAACGAAAGCGCCTGCGCCAGCTTTGATTCTAAGGTCAAAATCGTATCCATTAATACCAAAACAATTTTTCCCTAAGAATCCTTTAGCCCTAGCATCTTCAATCGCTTTCTCTAAACGGACAATAGCAAGAGGATATTCCGCTCTTACATAAACAACCCCTTCAGTTGCGCCAATTGCAAAAGCACCAATCATCATGCCTTCTATTAAAGCATGTGGATCTCCTTCAAGGACACTACGGTCCATAAATGCGCCTGGATCCCCCTCGTCGGCATTACAAACCATATATTTAGGAATTCTGTGTGCTTTTTTAGCCGCATCCCATTTGAACCAAGTTGGGAAACCTGCGCCACCGCGACCTCTAAGGCCTGATTGCTTGATAATATCAATAACCCCGTCTGGCTTAAGTTCTAAGATAGATTTTTTTATAGATTCATAACCGCCAATGGCAATATAGGCATCTATAGACTCTGGATTAATTAACCCACAATTTTTAAGTACGATTCGGTGCTGTTTATCTAAAATATCTGAATCTTCCTGACCAATAAGAAAAGGCGCCATCTCTTCAGGGCTTTCCATTAAGGTCTTAACTTGCTCTGAAGTGACCTTCACGTATCTTTTAATACCGCCGTCAGTATATACGTCTACTATAGGCTCTAAATGACACATACCGATACAACCTGTCATTTCGATGCTTCGAACTTGACCTTCATATTGCTTTAAAGCTTCAAAAATTTTTCCTGCACCTGCAGCAAGACCACAGCTGCCCATTCCCACTACAATTTTCATTGAACAGCCTCCTCTGCGTTTTCTCTCAGCTGATTCAATATTTGAACTGTTTTTTCAGCTGTTAGTTTAGCATAAGTTTCTCCGTTGATCATCATAACAGGTGCTAAAGAACAACAGCCTAGACAAGCAACATTGTTCAGGGTAAAGAGACCATCTGCCGTAGTTTCTCCTGCCTGAATTTTCAAATGCTCCGAAATTGTCTTCTCAATGATAGATGCACCATTAACGTGACAAGCTGTGCCTTGGCAAAGCATTATCAAGTATTTTCCCACAGGTGCAAATCTAAATTGGGTGTAGAATGTAGCAACACCATAAATCTGTGCCTCTTTAAGCCCTGTTTCTTCGCTTAAATAGTTAAGAGCATTCATTGGTAAATAACCATAAATGCCTTGGATTTTTTGTAGCATGGTAATTAAGCTGCCTTTTGTCTGCCCGTAATGTTCAATAACCTCGGTCATTAAACTTAAGTCAATGTTCTCTAGACTGTCTTCGAGCGCTTCACTTTTTTTGTTACCATCACAGCAACAAGCCATAGGATCACCTCATTATTATTTTTTTACCAGTTGGATTTATTTTAACATATTTCAAATTAAATGATAGGATTTTCATATAGATAAATTAATATTATAAGATAGTTTAATGACATAAAAAAAGAGACCCGTTAATAGGTCTCTTTTTTGCACATTACAATATTCAAAATACTAAAATTTTAGCCTTTGATAAAAGTATCAATCCCAATTTGATCAATTTTAACATAGATATGATTGAACCATGAAGTAAACCTTTCAGGATCACTTTTCAACTGCTCACCAATCTCCGACCACGATAACCATTCATAAGCTTCTACTTCGTGAGGGTTTAAATCAACCGTCCCATCATATTTGCCTACCAATACATGATCGTACTCGTGTTCTATTAAACCAGTTTCCATTTCTGCCTTATATAAAAACGAGAATCGCTCCTCTAAATCACAATCAAAACCCATCTCTTCCAACAATCTACGATGTGCAGCCGTTAGCGTGTCCTCATCAGCATGCTGATGACTACAGCAAGTATTTGTCCACAAACCGCCTGAATGATACTTCGATTTAGCACGTTGATGCATTAAGAGTCTTTTCTCATTATCAAATATAAGGACTGAAAAGGCGCGATGTAATAGACCCGTACTGTGTGCTTCCATTTTCTTCATATAGCCAATTACTTCATCTGTTTCATTTACCAATATTACCATGTCATGCATACCTTTCACCTTCCTTCAATACCATTATAGAGTAATCCTCTCAATAAAAAAAGTGTTATCCGATAAGTTGTTATTTTTTATTCTTGAACAATATTCCAATTTGAAATTATTTTAGTATTTGTAAATTTTTTATATTTTACCTGCGTAAGTAAAAGTTACCTTATCGCTTTCGTTGTTTCATCCCTCGACTGGAAAGAATTTTAACTTCAGAATGTCTCACATCTTCATAGACGACCTGATTCTTTTCTATTGGCGCTTCTATAATCAATACTTCCAACTCTTTATCTATACTTGAAAAGTACTCATTTGGAATTTCTCGATCTGAAATAACTAGCAAATGGCTTATATAACCATTTTTAATTCTAACATAGCCTCTATATACAGCCTTATCCGCTTCCATTTTTTCCAGTTCCAACACTTTTAGCGCATAAGCTTCTCCCCTGTGGCAAGCCCCACCAGTCACTAAAATAGGGCTATCATTATCACTGCGGACATGAAGGTCACACCCCTTACTGCAACTGCAACATTTCATCTGAATGGCCTCCATGGAAAAAAGTCGCCTAGACGACTTCTCTTACTAATCCTTCGTTTAATTGCTTAAATCCATTAACTCTTCTATTTTTAAGTCTGGTCGTGTAATCAAGTCAATAAATATATCCCCAACCTTTACCAATGGTCTATGAGGGTGGGATTTTTCACACATGATAATTTTACCATAGGAACCATCAGACAACTTGACGGTGTTCCCTATAAAATATTGAGATATTCTATAGAGAAATAGATTGCAGTAGAAGGTATCTAACTCCCCTTGACTTTTCTCATACATGTGTTCTGCTACTAAAAAAGGGCACATTTTTTCTCTGTAAACCCGATCAGACGTCATTGCGCTGTAGGTATCTGCAATTGCCACCAATCTTGCATAAGGGTGAATTTGAGAACTGAGAAGAGACGCTGGATAGCCTGAGCCATCACATCTCTCATGGTGTTGAAGTACCCCTTGCATGATTTTGTCAGAATAGCTATCTTTTGAACCAATTAAAATCATATAACCTAAAATAGGATGATTCTTCATGGTATTATATTCTTCTTCATTTAAATCAGAGGGTTTGTTAAGAATTGCATCTGGTATATTACATTTACCTAAGTCATGAAGCAAACCAGAGATGGCTAATTCTTTAATGTCCCTTTTATTGAGCTTCAACCATTTTCCCATCAAAGCTGCAAATATTGATACTTGAACAGAATGCTCAAAAGTATATTCATCATTTTGTTGGATCTGCCATATCTTTTCGACTAAATTCGCACCTCTATAGATTTCATCCATCAGAGGCGCTATAATATTATCGATTTCATCTTTTACCAAATTAGAGCCTAGCTTAAGAGATTTATAAACTTCTTTGAAACTTGAAACCGATTGATGATACTTTTCTTGAAGTATTTCATCTTTCTTTTGTTGATCCAAATACCTTTTTAGATGTTCCACAGGCGGCTGAATAACCACATAAATCATATTAAGATTCTTTATATAGTCAATATGATGTGATTTTAAAGTGCTTCCTTCTGCAATAATCAGTTGCCCTTTTTCATTGAACACATCTTGACCGAGTATCATTCCGGTTTCTAATTCCTCAACAATAACTTTTTTCATATTTATCCTCGACCTTCAAGCTTATTTCAACTCTAAATACTGGTAAATCTCCAAACAATCATATCACAATTTTTATAAATACTCTCAAACCCAGAAGCCTGCAAAACCTTGTGGGATGCTACATTTATATTACTTGTACAAGCGTTGACACCACTGACTTCTGCTATTTTCATCAGCCAATCCACATAAACTCTAAGAGCTTCTTTCATATACCCTTTGTTTCTATAAGATTCATGAATCGCGTAACCTACTTCTACAAGTCCGGCTTCATCGGGACTGCCCTTTAAACCTATAGTGCCTATTGCTATGCGTTCTTCTCTTAATATTATAAGGAAGTATGTATTGTATAGCAAGGAAGAAGGTGTCTCTTCAATCCTTTTTGCCTTAAGATGATAAACCTTTTTCATATGCTCATCGAGATCCACCAAGTCAACTGCCAATTTCAGTATACGAGACAGTTCTATTGGATTTTCAATATACATTTGTAGTTGTAGACTGGTTAAAGGTCTTAATTCTAATCTATCTCCTAGTATTTTCATTATTTACCTCATTGAGAATTAAAATCAAAGTATATGTAATTTATCGGCATTATTTATATGAAGTTTAGCATAAATGAAATAGACAGAATACTGTGAATTATTGAAATATTTAACTCCCTTATCTTGACATTAATCCATAAGATTGCTAAAATTGAATAGTAATTATAATTTGTTTGGAGGATGCTAAAATGACAAAAGGTACAGTAAAATGGTTTAACTCAGAAAAAGGTTTTGGCTTTATCACTGTCGATGGCGGCAATGACGTTTTCGTTCATTACTCTGCAATAGAGTGTGATGGCTTTAAAACACTTGAGGAAGGACAAGCCGTTGAATTCCAAGTAGTTGATGGTCAAAAAGGTCCTCAAGCTTCAAATGTAACAAAAATATAGGCACTAGGTTTTCAAAATTTTTAATAATGACATTATCAGATGAAGGGCTGTTCTATACAGCCCTTTTTGATTTGCTTCCAATTGAAAAATCTGTTTGTTAATAAAATCTAATTCCTTCATCACATTCTTTTTTCAAGATAATCACTTAACTGCTTAACTCTCGTTTCACGGTTTTCCATTAAAGAATAATAAACTAGCCAGTCTTCAGGGTCGCATAGAGCTATTTTTTCACCTTGGTCCTCAACCCATTTCCAAGGTCCCTTTTGATCAAATTGCATTACAAAAAACTTATCTCCCTTTCTAATGCCTGGCACTGCCATTAAATCAATTTCGACATCCTCCCATAAAAACGTATAAAATTTCTCAGTAATAAATGAATTATCACTATGTTTTTCTTCCTTTAGTTCTGCTCCAGACTGAATCAAAGCTATTCTAGCTTTCTCGATATCTTTTTTGGCAATAACCACATCCAAATCTCGAGGTGTTAAAGGAATCCCTATGTAATATAGTAAACACGAGCCCCCAAAGGCCCATTGAATCTCGTTGTGATTCAAAATTCTAGCCAGTTTTATACTGCTTTTACAAAAATCCATGCCTGAATTCCTCCATATTTCTCCGTCACATATATGCTTAAGTGAAACTTAATTTGACCTTAATAGTTATAATTCATATGATATCATTAAGACGGCACTTTTGGAGGTTAAAATGAACGTAAAAAAAAGATTTTTAGATCAATATTTAAAAGAAGTGGACTACTACGAAAAAGCGGCCCAGATTTGCTCTGACAGCTGCCAAAACTTTTTGGAACGCTCTGGACTTAGAGCTATCGTAACTTATAGAGTGAAAAGACCCGATCGTTTATCTGAAAAGCTTAACAAGAGACAAAGTCGGCGCCAATACACTAGTGTTGAATCTATCTACGAAGACATAGTGGACTTGGCAGGCGTAAGAATTGCACTTTATTTCCCTGGAGATTTAGAAACCATTGATCGCTTTATCAAAAGTCATTTTCAAGTTAAGCAGATTAAAACCTTTCCCCTCGCCGATTATAACCCCATGACAGAGTCTGGCTACCCTCGAAGATTTTCTGGTTATCACGCCGCACACTACAGGGTAATGTTGGACCCCAAAAATTGTAGTGAACACGACCACAAATACACAAATGCCTTAATTGAAATTCAAGTGGCATCTGTTCTCATGCATGCATGGGCAGAAGTGGAACACGACCTTGTATACAAACCTTTAAGCGGTGCTCTTTCAACCGATGAATACGAAATATTGGACGAACTAAATGGTCTAGTTCTCTCTGGCGAGATTGCACTTAAACGCCTTCAAAAAGCAGTACAAGACCGTGTCAAGCGAATGTCTGTAGCCTTTGAGAATCATTATGAATTAGCTTCATTCCTATTCGACAGAATATGCCAGAAGTGTATCAACACAGATGAAATTGTAATGGGTCGTGTAGATCAACTCCATAAATTCTTAAGCCTAGCAGATTTAAACTCAACTGAAAAGTTGGAACCTTATCTTGAAGTTCTCTCATACGACTACCAGAAAGAAACCATCGTTGAACACATACTCGATGAGATATTATTAGAGCATCCTGAATTTTATGGTCATTTAATATCTGCAAAAACTGACGGCAGTAAAAAGAATCCCTACGCAGATGAACTGGAAGAGCCTGAAACTAAGCGGGAATTGGTGACTTTTTTAGAATCATGGTTTGATCATCAGACCATACTCAGAAAATATGTAGATGGTCATTTGCCAACTGCCTCTGTTGACCGCCTGAATTTGGACTATGACTTGATTGCCAACCACTTGGACGATAAAAACTTAAAAGAATCCTTGAATAAGGTAAAATCCTTCAGAGATCAGTTGGTCTACCATCAAATGATTATACCACCTATTGAGGAAATTAGTGCCATGCAACATATTTTAAGCACTCTCATCGAACATACCTTATCTCTCCTCACAGAAGAAGAGCGCAAAGAGGTCTTAGAGGAATTGAAAGGTATCTAAATAACGGACACAGATAATAAGACACCTAAATACTCTAAAAAAAGGAGCTGTTACGCCTCTAGATTTCTAGATTTGTAACAGCGCCTTCATTTAACTTTCTATTTCTGGCAAGCAATGGCTTTAACTGCCTTACAAAGATCAGTCAAATCTTTCACACTAATATGTTCTTCAAGGGTATGGGCTCCCGTCATTCCTGTCCCTAAATTAATAGCTTTAATCCCTCTTTGGTTAAAGATGTTAGCATCACTACCGCCGCCTGTTGAAGCCAGTTTGATTTTAAACTGACAGGATTCTAATATCTGACGGACCTCTAGCAAAAATTCATCATCTTCAGGAATACTAAAAGCGCTGTACATTGACTCAACATTGACATCTACTGTCGTCCCAAAATCTGCAGCTGCTTTTTTCATACACTCAACCATATGGTCTGTTTGATTTTTAAGCTTTGTATTGTCTAAGCTTCTTGATTCTGCAATTAATTTAGCAGAAGGGCAAACAATATTAGTCGCCGACTCAGCAATTAAAGTTCCAATATTGGCCGTTGTTTCTTCGTCGATTCTAAGCAGCTTCATTTTAGAAATTGCTGCAGCTGCCACTTGAATGGCGCTGATTCCCTTTTCAGGTTCAATTCCCGCATGAGCAGGCTTCCCATTGAATGTAGCAAATATCTTGTCTTGAGCAGGTGCTTTAACAACGATACTGCCCACATTTCCGCTGCTGTCTAAAATAATTGCTTTTTTAGAACGCATCTTGCTATAGTCAAGATTTTTTGCCCCTCTCAACCCACCTTCTTCTGCAATAGTGAAGATAATTTCTATAGGTCTATGAGCCTCTTTACTTTCATAAAGCTCCGTCACAGTTTCCATAATAGCCGCAATGCCAGCTTTGTCATCGCTTGCTAATATCGTGTCGCCGCTGCTTCGAATCACACCATCTTTGAGAATAGGTTTAATTCCAATCCCAGGTTTAACCGTGTCCGTATGACAACTAAATGCAATAGACTCAGCATCTATTGTTCCTGACTTATAAGCATAAATATTGTAACCATTTGAGCCAATGACCTTGCCTGCCTCATCTTTAGCGACCTGAAAACCCAGTTTTTCCAGTTCTTCAAAGAGGTAATCATCAAAGGCACCTTCGTTAAGGGTTTCGCTGTCAATTTGAACGTAGTCCATAAAACGTTTTATTAATCTTTCCTGATTCATATTACACCCTCCATTTCCTTTATAATTTCATGGTAACAAGGACAATTCGTCACATGATCCATTACTATGCCTGTCGCTTGTAAATGTGCATATACAATTGTGGAACCCATAAATCCACAGCCCCTTTTTTTAAGATCCTTGCTGATGGCATCGGATAAGGGGGTCGTTGCAGGAACTTCTTTAAGGGTATCCCAATGATTGACGACTACTTTACCGCCGCAGAAACCTAGCAAATAGGCGGCAAAAGAGCCAAATTCCTGAGTAATTTCTATAAAGACTTTGGCGTTCTTAATGGAAGCTTCAATTTTTTTTCTATTTCTAACAATACCCGCATTTCCCATTAAGTCTTGGATTTTAACCTCATCATAGTTGACTATAATTTTAGGGTCAAACTGATTGTAGGCCTCTCTGTAATTTTCTCTTTTCTTTAAAATTGTCAGCCAATTGAGTCCTGCCTGAGCCGATTCTAAAACCATAAATTCAAATTGGATAAGGTCATCGGTCACAAGTCTGCCCCATTCTTCGTCGTGATACTTTTCATAAAGCTCATTTCCAATACACCAGGCACAACGTTCCATTCCTTCTCCTCCAACAATCAAAAAAATAAAAGAGACAAAAGGAATTACAACTTTTGTATTCCTTCTAATCTCTTTTATCATATCATGCAGGATTTAATTTGGGGAAAAGTTAACTAAATTTTATATATCATATCGACGAAGTATTGATGTACCTGATTTTCACCTACCAATTCTGGATGAAAGGAAGTAGCCAATATATTGCCTTGTCTTACTGCCACAGGAAATTCATCTATTTTATAAAGCACTTCTACCTTTTCTTTGTCCCAGTCCATAATTCGTGGCGCGCGAATGAATCTCATACGAATTGGCTGCTCAGAAACTGCAGGTATATTATCCAGTTTATCAAAACTGTCTAACTGCCTGCCAAAAGCATTTCTGGAAACTTTAACATGGAGCAGTTTAAGGTGTGTTTCATCTTGTCCCTCAATTTGATCCGCTAGAAGAATCATACCTGCACAGGTTCCCCAAACAGGAAGACCTGAGGCAATTTTATCTCTTAAAAAATCCATAAGATCTAGGCGATGTAAAAGCTTTCCCAATGTTGTACTTTCGCCCCCAGGTAAAATTAAGCCATCAATACCTTCAAAATCTTCTCGAGTACGAACCCATACAGGCATAACATTTTCCAAGCTTTTAAGGGCGCTTATATGTTCTTCCACGCCCCCCTGAAGACCTAATACGCCAACCCGAAGCACCTTAGCACCCTCTTTCAGCAAGTCTCATATGGGTTTCAATGTGTTCAATAGCGATGCCTTTCATAGCTTCTCCTAAACCTTCAGAAACTTGGGCAACAATTTCAGGTTGATCATAACAAGCAACTGCTTTTACAATAGCATGTGCCATTAACTCTGGATTAGATGACTTAAATATACCCGATCCAACAAAGACGCCATCACAACCTAATTGCATCATAAGTGCTGCATCTGCTGGCGTTGCAATCCCACCCGCTGCAAAGTTAACCACTGGCAATCTTTTAAGTTCTGCCGTTTTAACTAATAAGTCGTAAGGCACCCCGAACTCTTTCGCCAAAGTCATTAAACCCTCTTTTGGCGTTCCAGCGGCACGTTGAATTTCTGCATTGATGGCTCTCATATGCTTAACCGCCTCAACCACATTTCCTGTACCGGCTTCCCCTTTAGTACGAATCATGGCAGCCCCTTCACCAATTCTTCTAAGAGCTTCGCCTAAATTTCTCGCACCACATACGAAAGGCGCTTTGAACTTGCTCTTTTCAATATGATAAAGATCATCTGCCATCGTTAAAACTTCGCTCTCATCAATAAAATCTATGTCTAGAGCCTGAAGTACCTGAGCCTCAACAAAATGACCAATTCTGACTTTTGCCATAACAGGAATACTCACAGCTGATTGAATCGCTTTAATCATTTTTGGGTCAGACATTCTAGCTACCCCACCCATTTTTCTAATGTCAGACGGTACTCTTTCAAGCGCCATAACAGCAACTGCTCCAGCACGTTCAGCGATGATAGCTTCTTCTGGCGTCGTAACATCCATAATAACGCCACCTTTTAACATTTGTGCGAGGTTCATGTTTAAATCATATTGTTTTTGCATACATTACACTCCTTATGTAAATTATTGTATCGTTTACAATTCATATTATAGATACAATACTTCGGATTGTCATGGTATTTTTTCTCAAATTGTATCGATTCAATGTATTTTAAAGTTTAATTTATAATTGCCAATAAAAATTCCTGTGCAATTCCCTGTGCTATTTTTTCAAAAAAAAAAATACTCAGCCTTAGATTGAACTAAAACCAAGCATTTTAAGCGATTGTAAGATGGTGCGACCAGAGGGATTCGAACCCCCGACCTTCTGATTCGTAGTCAGACACTCTATCCAGCTGAGCTATGATCGCGTATGGTGTATATTGTATATTTTACTTCCCTGTGACACAAGAATTAGTATAGTGGATTTACTACTGTTCGTCAAGGGGTTTAACCAAAAAAAATAAAATGGAAGCACTGTGAAAACTTTAGGGGGAGTGTGCTTCCTAAGAGGGGGAAATATATGACTGATTGTGGGATCAGCATTTACTTACAAGTTCATTATATTGCCTTATTATTAGAAATCTATTAACGGAAGGTTAAAGCTGTATTACTAAAGAGTTTCAAAACGGTATCAGAGAAATATATTAAAATGAATTATTGACTTGTAAAATAGTACTTGAGATCTTCCATTTAACCTAAACTGAGGTTGTTTAAGACTCTGTTGGGTATATATATATTAACCTTAGGGAAAAATAGGAAAGGAAGTGACCTTATGGATCAAGTCACCGTTTTGTTATTACCATATCGAAAAAAAATGAATCAACTTCAATATCTTCTACAAAAGGCTTTGATTCCTGCTTGGGATCAAAGAAAAGATATCTGTGGCATTTGTATTCAAGTTGAACTTGAAAATCTTGAAGTTGAAATTTTGGATACCCTCAAGAAATCATTTGGTTATATAGTAGATCCTATCAATATCAACAGCCTTGGCGTTTGCGCTGGAGATAGAACGACGTCGAGTACATACTATCTCTACGCAGTAGACCTTTCAAAAGCAAAATCTGCCGATAATTCTCTTCATGAAGAATCAGATTTGCATTTTTGGGCAAGTGACCAAATTTTGCTAGAGAGTATCGATGCCCAGTTAATTGCTTGCTACGCTAAAATTCAATATATTCTTGTGTAGAAAATTTAGGGTAGAAAATTTATAATTAATTTCACATTTTTTTCAATAAAAAAGCCTCCGAGTTCTATCAGAGGCTTTTCTATTTTTAATTTTGATAAGATTATCTTAAAACGTATATGTCACATCCTAAAAGGTTAATCTCATCCTTTGGTGTTTCGTCTTCTGTTCCGTAAGGGCATAATGTACTGTTTTCGATCATTTAGTAACACATCCTCTCTAATGTCTAATAACAGTATAAATTATTTATTATTAACAATCAAGACTATTTTTGTTATTTTTTTACTTTTTTATTCTAAGTATTACAATCCGTCATAAACCCGTCATAACCTAATAAACTCCCTATATCTAAACCATATCTAAATACCTTTTTTAGATCACCGTTTCTAATTCAGAAAAATCACTAGCCCCTCTTCCTGTTTTAGATAGTGGCCAATAGCTCCCCCCAACCTTCACACGAACAATATCTGCTGTAAAGTCGTTATTGGTTCCATTAGACGATGAATTTTCTAATAAACTTGATCCCACGCCGTAAATATCCACAGGAACCCCAGCTGCTTCAAATGATTTTATCTTATCCGCATTAAATCCACCTGTTACAATTATTTTTACATCTTCACAATATTTCTTTAATATAGGTTCAGCTAGCTCTCTGTCCTCAATAGGTAATCCTTCAAATAGTACAAGCCAAAAGTTGTCCATACCAATTCTAATATTTCTAACCAATTGAGGGGTTACACCAAGTGCATTTACCCCTGGATCCGATGTAATACTTGCATCTACCATATTTCCACTGGTATCTGGTCTGACGCCATAGAGTTTATATTGATTGGCAGTCTCATAATCACCCTCTTTATAGTAACTCCAATACTCAAGCCACATGGCCTGAATCACTTGTTGACTTTCTAAAACACAGTTGTTGTGAAAATCAACAAGAGCAATTCTTGGCGTCTCAATAGGCATAATACGTGAGAACTGTAACATCGCCTCTGATGTATTACCTAAGAAGCATGCAATCGTTGAGTGTGAAATTGTTCCACCACCCTTCCCTCCCCACCAATCACCTTGTGCATGTGTGGATACAGAAGCTAAAGCCGATGTTTCAAAGTCAAGATTATATCTTTGTATTGCAATCCAATAGGCATACCCATCTACCCCTTGCATTTTATAATGATCAAATCGTGCTGGGAAAAATAGAATTTGTTTTCCCTTAGCCGCAACCATAACATTATACACATTTGTAGCTATTCTAGTCGGCACAGACAATACACCCAATAGTGCTGTCTCTAAATGACCAAAATCTTTATACTTCCCTCTAATTTTTAAAATTGGTTTTACATGAAGTGGGTCTCCATCATATTCTACCTTAGTGCCATCCATTACCGCTTCAACCTGAAGTGAATCATAGGTATTAATAAATCTTCCATCTACATCATAGTAGCCTGTAGCTTCTTTCAATATTGCTATTGCTTCATCTACGCCCACAACAATAGAGAAAGGCTTTCTTCTTGTGAAAAATTGCATTTCAACTTCTAAATCACCATTAGTCACCTGTTTTACATCAACAATATCTTTTAAATCATTATCCTTATTACCAAAGCAGTATCCTTCAGCTGATAATTTTGTTAGAACTCTAACTGTATTATTAAAATAGACATCTGAATACCATCCCATCCTCATTTTATATACAATTTCATCTGTCATTTTAAAAGTATCAAGTGTAAGTCGTTTTCCATCAAATATGCTCATATGCGCCATCCTTTATTGATATTTTATATCTACACACACGTTAAAATGTGATTCCTTTATAAAGTTCTATTCCGTTAATTTTCATGTTGTACAAAGCAAATAAATTCATTAATTCTGCTTCATGATGGTTTACATCTAAATCATAAGTGTCTACATATCTATAAGGCACTATTACCTTTTTAGATATATTTAATTCATTAAAATATGATTTTAAACCCAGTGCGCATTGTAAGATGCATATGTCTGTGCAATCACCAATTATAATATAATTGTCAATTTCTAGGTGCTTCGTTAAGTAGTCTCTTAATTCTTGGGTCATCATCGCATTGGTAGAATTTTTATGAATAATAACGCTATTTTTATCTATATATTGAGATAGTTCATCAACAATCTGACTTTCCTCAGTACCACACACTGCATGGACTGGATAACTCTGAAATTCAATCGCATCTTGCGGATGAGAATCGTACAAGAAAACCTTATTTATCTTTTTTGAAGATGATAATAGCTCAGAAATTCGTGGTATTAATCCATTGACCCTATTACTAGAAAGACAACCTTCTTTGGCAAAACCTTTTATCATATCTATAATTAGTATTGCTGTCCCCTCTTCTTCAAGAGTATCCAAACACAAATCTTTAGCGGCACCCAGCTCCAGTTCAATTGCTTCAATAGTTTTCAATACTCTTTCACTGTCAATTTTCCATATTTCTTTAGTTTCAACGCCATTGCTCATTACCGCCCTCCTAACTTTGTTCTTACATTCCAATTTGGATTATAAGAATATTGCTGCGCTGGCCTATGCCCTTTTGCTTCTGCCGTTTGAGTCAAACACTTTGTCAGCTTCGGTTCAATTTTTCTTCTAAAGTGGGCTGTGTATAGTTTTTCATCTAAAATTAATTCTTGCACTTGTTGTAATTCTGTTAGAGTAAATCTTTCTGACATCAAATGAAAAATAATATCGGTATACTCTACTTTATTTCTTAATCTCTCAATACCATAAGCCAATATTCTACTGTCCATGAGGCTAATATTTTCTGAAGTTATGATACGAAGATTTTTTGCTGGTTCGTGATTCTTCGAAATATGATCAGCTTCAGCAATAGCTCTAGCGTGTTCCTTTAATCCGTCAGAAGTCTCCATAAGAATTTCATAACTATCTGTATAACCATAAGCAAACTCCTTGTGTGAAGGCAAATTAGGCGTCAAATCCCTATAACTAATTTCAAACCACTTGTAAGTTAACCCGTCGGTATCCCAGTTTTGATTCAAAATTAGCTCTGGTGTTAATACCATGTAGGAAACGTTTACAGAAAAGTCAGCCTGCTCTAATGAATCGCTAAATGAATAGAGTTGCTCAATATAAAAATCATCTCGACCAACAGTCTCTCTTATTTTTCTAAGCGCTGCTTGATCAAGATTCTCATCATTGTTCTTAATAGCCTTAGGAATTTGCCAATATGCGTCACCATCTAATTTTGCCATTAAAACACAAAGCTTTTTTTCTGGAAGCTTTCGATAGTTAGAATTAGTCTGAGCTCTTATAGAGAGAATCAATGTATCTACTGCTACAGAAGCTTTTTTCAGCTTATAACTTTCATTGTTGTTGATTTTAACCACCTCCTATTCAATTGAATATATTCATTATCATATTGATATTATCATTTTGATAATATCAATATGATAATTATATTACCTCCCATTGAGATGGTCAACTTATATTTAAACGTAAAAAAACAGTAGATTGATTAATCTACTGTTTGCATTAAATTTTGGAGGCGACACCCAGATTTGAACTGGGGAATAAAGGTTTTGCAGACCTCTGCCTTACCACTTGGCTATGTCGCCTTATTAAAATAAAATGGTGATCCATCCGCGACTCGAACGCGGGACACCCTGATTAAAAGTCAGATGCTCTACCGACTGAGCTAATGGATCAGAATTTGGAGCGGAAGACGAGATTCGAACTCGCGACCCTCGCCTTGGCAAGGCGATGCTCTACCACTGAGCCACTTCCGCATATCTTTTAATAAAATTGTATTGGTTACTTACACAAGTGATTTGGAGCGGAAGACGAGATTCGAACTCGCGACCCTCGCCTTGGCAAGGCGATGCTCTACCACTGAGCCACTTCCGCACATCAAGCATGTGATTAAGTGGTGGATGGGGAAGGATTCGAACCTTCGAAGGCGGAGCCGACGGATTTACAGTCCGTTCCCTTTGGCCACTCGGGAACCCATCCACGATATTTATTTAAACTTCTTAGTCGATTGACTTTGAAGCTTTTGACGAAATGGAGCCGGTGATGGGACTCGAACCCGCGACCTACTGATTACAAGTCAGTTGCTCTACCAATTGAGCTACACCGGCATTCATTTATTATTCTCATCATCTGAGAATTTATTGGCGACCTGGAAGGGACTCGAACCCTCGACCTCTAGCGTGACAGGCTAGCGTTCTAACCAACTGAACTACCAGGCCAATAAAAGTGGTGGGAACAATAGGGATCGAACCTATGACATCCTGCTTGTAAGGCAGACGCTCTCCCAGCTGAGCTATGCTCCCATATATATGGTGACCCCTAGGGGAATCGAACCCCTGTTACCGCCGTGAAAGGGCGGTGTCTTGACCGCTTGACCAAGGGGCCGACTTTTTTTGGTTGCGGAGACAGGATTTGAACCTGTGACCTTCGGGTTATGAGCCCGACGAGCTTCCATCTGCTCCACTCCGCGATGTATTACTTTTAGTCCGTCAACTTTTTTCTTACCTAAGTTAACTTGGTGCCGAAGACCGGAATCGAACCGGTACGAGGGGTAAGCCTCGCAGGATTTTAAGTCCTGTGCGTCTGCCAGTTCCGCCACTTCGGCTCAAAACTAAAACTTATTGGCTCCAAGGGAGGGGCTCGAACCCTCAGCCTACCGGTTAACAGCCGGTTGCTCCGCCATTGAGCTACCTTGGAATGTTGCTCCAAAGCATTGGAGCAATGTGATTTCTCACGTTTTTGTGTGATTTTCTCACAACCGGCGATGACCTACTCTCCCAGAGGGCTGCCCCTCAAGTACCATCAGCGCTGGAAAGCTTAACTTCTGTGTTCGGGATGGGAACAGGTGTAGCCTTTCCGCCATTATCACCAGATTCGCTAACAATTCATGACAGATACTTCGTAGAAGTATTGAGAATGAATTGTGGATTCGCCGTTAGGCGAATAGCTTCCTCTTCTTGAAAGTTGTTACACCTTCAAAACTGTATATGTTTAAGCACTTCCATCGAATTGTTAGGTTGAGCTTGCGTTTTGAACTTTACGCTCTAGGTTTCACTTCGTGAAACACGCTTACCTTTCGGCAATGCTCTTTTTTGATCAAGTCTTCGACCTATTAGTATCCGTCAGCTAAAAATGTTACCACTCTTATACCTCGGACCTATCTACCTGTTAGTCTATCAGGGGTCTTATTCCTTTCGGATGGGAAATCTCATCTTAAGGGGGGCTTCGCGCTTAGATGCCTTCAGCGCTTATCCCTTCCGCACGTAGCTACTCGGCCATGCTCTTGGCAGAACAACCGATACACCAGCGGTGCGTCCATCCCGGTCCTCTCGTACTAAGGACAGATCCTCTCAAATTTCCTGCGCCCACAGCGGATAGGGACCGAACTGTCTCACGACGTTCTGAACCCAGCTCGCGTGCCTCTTTAATGGGCGAACAGCCCAACCCTTGGGACCTACTTCAGCCCCAGGATGAGACGAGCCGACATCGAGGTGCCAAACCTCCCCGTCGATGTGGACTCTTGGGGGAGATAAGCCTGTTATCCCCGGGGTAGCTTTTATCCGTTGAGCGACGGCCCTTCCATTCGGTACCGCCGGATCACTAAGTCCTACTTTCGTACTTGCTCGACTTGTCTGTCTCGCAATCAAGCTCCCTTTTGCCTTTGCACTCTTCGCGCGATTTCCAACCGCACTGAGGGAACCTTTGAGCGCCTCCGTTACTCTTTGGGAGGCGACCGCCCCAGTCAAACTGCCCACCTGACAGTGTCCCTAAGCCGGATTACGGCTTCAGGTTAGAACAGCGATATTGAAAGGGTGGTATCCCAACGGCGACTCCACGAATACTAGCGTACTCGCTTCTACGTCTCCCACCTATCCTGTACATCCAATACCAATGCTCAGTGCCAAGCTACAGTAAAGCTCCACGGGGTCTTTCCGTCCTGCTGCGGGTAACTGGCATCTTCACCAGTACTACAATTTCACCGAGTCCATTGTTGAGACAGTGCCCAAATCGTTACGCCTTTCGTGCGGGTCGGAACTTACCCGACAAGGAATTTCGCTACCTTAGGACCGTTATAGTTACGGCCGCCGTTTACTGGGGCTTCAATTCAATGCTTCGATTACTCTAACACTTCCTCTTAACCTTCCAGCACCGGGCAGGCGTCAGCTCCTATACTTCATCTTTCGATTTAGCAGAAACCTGTGTTTTTGTTAAACAGTCGCTTGGGCCTATTCTCTGCGGCCCCATTTAGCTCTGAACCTAATGGGGCACCCCTTCTCCCGAAGTTACGGGGTTATTTTGCCGAGTTCCTTAACAATAGTTCTCTCGCTCGTCTTAGTATTCTCTACTTGCCTACCTGTGTCGGTTTGCGGTACAGGCACCTCATTACTCGATAGAAACTTTTCTTGACAGTATGAAATCAACAGCTTCGCTACTTAATTTCGCTCCCCATCGCACATCGCCACTCCCGACTGGATTTGCCTAATCGGGCTAACTCTGTACTTAGACGCACACAACCAACGGTGCGCTCTGCTTATCCTCCTGCGTCATTCCTTCTCTCAAACGCAATTCGGTGGTACGGGAATCTTCACCCGTTGTCCATCGCCTACGACTTTCGTCCTCGGCTTAGGCCCTGACTGACCCTGGGCGGACGAACCTTCCCCAGGAAACCTTAGGCTATCGACGGGCAGGATTCTCACCTGCCTCTCGCTACTCATGCCAACATTCTCTCTTGTGTACAGTCCACCACTCCTTACGGTATAGCTTCTGCCCGTACACAATGCTCCCCTACCCCTGATACCTAAGTATCAAGCCGTAGCTTCGGTAATAGATTTGAGCCCCGGTAATTTTCGGCGCAGGACCACTCGACCAGTGAGCTATTACGCACTCTTTAAATGTATGGCTGCTTCTAAGCCAACATCCTGGTTGTCTGTGCAATCCCACATCCTTTCCCACTTAATCTATATTTTGGGACCTTAGCTGACGGTCTGGGCTGTTTCCCTTTCGACTATGAATCTTATCACCCACAGTCTGACTCCCGGATATATGAATCTGGTATTCGAAGTTTGATATGCTTCGGTAGGCGGTGAAGCCCCCTAGGCAATTCAGTGCTCTACCCCCAGTTCACTCACTCCGAGGCTAGCCCTAAAGCTATTTCGGGGAGAACCAGCTATCTCCGAGTTCGATTGGAATTTCTCCGCTATCCACAAGTCATCCCAGCCTTTTTCAACAGACATGGGTTCGAGCCTCCACTTGATCTTACTCAAGCTTCACTCTGCTCATGGATAGGTCACTCGGTTTCGGGTCTACGCCATACAACTATTCGCCCTATTCAGACTCGCTTTCGCTGCGGCTCCGGTACTGAATACCTTAACCTCGCTGCATAACGTAACTCGTTGGCCCGTTCTACAAAAAGTACGCTGTCGCACATATAAAGTGCTTCAACTGCTTGTAAACATAGGGTTTCAGGTTCTATTTCACTCCCCTCCCGGGGTTCTTTTCACCTTTCCCTCACGGTACTATGCGCTATCGGTCACTAGAGAGTATTTAGGCTTGGGAGATGGTCCTCCCTGCTTCCCACAAGGTTTCACGTGCCTCGTGGTACTCTGGATCAGGCTCTTTCGATCTTCACCTTTCGCTTACTGGACTTTCACCGTCTTCGGTGTGCCTTTCCAGACACTTCAGCTAGGTTATCTTCTACTCTATGGCCTGTCCTCAACCCCAAACGCCGAAGCATTTGGTTTGGCCTCTTTCCTTTTCGCTCGCCGCTACTAAGAAAATCGATACTTTCTTTCTCTTCCTCCGGGTACTTAGATGTTTCAGTTCCCCGGGTCTCCCTCCTCACACACTATGTATTCATGTGCGGGGTACTTAAGCATTACCTTAAGTGGGTTTCCCCATTCGGACATTCTTGGATCAATGTTTGCTTGCAACTCCCCAAGACTTTTCGCAGCTTGCCACGTCCTTCATCGGCTTCTAGTGCCAAGGCATCCACCCTATGCTCTTTATAACTTGACCATATATCAATTGGTTTTTACACCACTGATGGATTTTACCTTTGTTACTTTTCGATGTGTTACTCTTACATATACAGTTTTCAAGGTGCAATATAGTCATTCCTTAATAAAGAAAAGACTTTTGGCTACCGCTATTTGCTTCGCAAAGAGCTATCGCCATTCATTTCTCGTAGAGAAATGAATTTGGTGGAGGATAAGAGGATCGAACTCTTGACCCCCTGCGTGCAAGGCAGGTGCTCTCCCAGCTGAGCTAATCCCCCGGGTATGTGCGCGTCGCTCATACTCATATGAGTACTGGCGTTTCGCAGAAACATCCGAGAACTCACGCTGAGCACAGCGACTCGCTATGCTGAGGTTCTATTCATTTCTGAATAACGATCCCTCAAAACCAAACAGTGTATAACTTAGCTCCTTAGAAAGGAGGTGATCCAGCCGCACCTTCCGATACGGCTACCTTGTTACGACTTCACCCCAGTCATTGGTTTTACCTTCGACAGCTTCCTCCTTACGGTTGGATCACTGGCTTCGGGTCCCCCCAACTTCCATGGTGTGACGGGCGGTGTGTACAAGACCCGGGAACGCATTCACCGCGGCATTCTGATCCGCGATTACTAGCAACTCCAACTTCATGTGGGCGAGTTTCAGCCCACAATCCGAACTGGGATCGGCTTTTTAGGATTCGCTCCATCTCTCGACTTCGCTGCCCGTTGTACCGACCATTGTAGCACGTGTGTAGCCCAGATCATAAGGGGCATGATGATTTGACGTCATCCCCACCTTCCTCCGGTTTGTCACCGGCAGTCCCTCTAGAGTGCCCAGCATGACCTGATGGCAACTAAAGGCAAGGGTTGCGCTCGTTGCGGGACTTAACCCAACATCTCACGACACGAGCTGACGACAACCATGCACCACCTGTCTCTTCTGCCCCGAAGGGAAGATCCGGCTAAGGATCGGTCAGAAGGATGTCAAGACCTGGTAAGGTTCTTCGCGTTGCTTCGAATTAAACCACATGCTCCGCTGCTTGTGCGGGTCCCCGTCAATTCCTTTGAGTTTCACACTTGCGTGCGTACTCCCCAGGCGGAATACTTAATGCGTTAGCTGCGGCACCTAGCTTTGACACCAGACACCTAGTATTCATCGTTTACAGCGTGGACTACCAGGGTATCTAATCCTGTTCGCTCCCCACGCTTTCGAGCCTCAGCGTCAGTTACAGTCCAGAAAGTCGCCTTCGCCACTGGTGTTCCTCCTAATATCTACGCATTTCACCGCTACACTAGGAATTCCACTTTCCTCTCCTGCACTCAAGTTCGACAGTTCCAAAGGCTTACAATAGTTAAGCTATTGCCTTTCACCTCTGGCTTGTCAAACCGCCTACGCTCCCTTTACGCCCAGTGATTCCGGATAACGCTTGCCCCCTACGTATTACCGCGGCTGCTGGCACGTAGTTAGCCGGGGCTTCCTCCAAAGGTACCGTCACTGTATTCTTCCCTTTGGACAGAACTTTACGACCCGAAGGCCTTCATCATTCACGCGGCGTTGCTGCATCAGGCTTGCGCCCATTGTGCAATATTCCCCACTGCTGCCTCCCGTAGGAGTCTGGACCGTGTCTCAGTTCCAGTGTGGCCGTTCACCCTCTCAGGTCGGCTACTGATCGTCGCCTTGGTGAGCCATTACCTCACCAACTAGCTAATCAGACGCGAGCTCATCCCATACCGATAAATCTTTGACCCCTAAGCCATGCGACTTTGTGGTCTTATAAGGTATTAATCACCGTTTCCAGTGGGTATCCCTTTGTATGGGGCAGATTGCTCACGCGTTACTCACCCGTCCGCCGCTTTCATAATGTTCGCTTTGACCGAAGTCTCCACTTGCATTAATCTCGCTCGACTTGCATGTGTTAGGCACGCCGCCAGCGTTCATCCTGAGCCAGGATCAAACTCTTAATCAAAATCCTGATTCGGATTGAACTCCGACTAACAACTTTTTCAAGTTGTCTGCTATGATTTGCAAGCAAATCATTCGCATGTCATTGTTTTGGTTTCCTTAGAAACCATCCGGTTTTGTTCCTCTACGCCGACGGGGTCGGTTTCGAGTCACTGTCTTTAAAAAGACATTTTGAATCTTTCGATTCATTTAAATTGTGATGCATAATGCATCGTATCAATCTAAGCTTTTTGTTATACACTGTTTAGTTTTCAAGGATCGTTTGTGTCGCTTTTCAGCTAACACTTGCGTCGTTTCTTTTCGGTTAACAACTTGTTAAGTTTGCGTTGACCGCTTTCGGCGACTATTACATAATAACATTACTCGTTTTTCATGTCAACCGGTTTTTAAAAATTTTATCGTTTTAATTTTGTTTGTTATTTCATAAAAACGATTTTGATTATTTGTTATAAAATCAAGTTTTAAAAAAACCGCCACCCCAGTAACTAGCTTATTTCCAAACTGTTCTCTGTGGGACTTGTTTATATTAGCATCCTTATAAACATCTGTCAACACCACTTATAAAAGTTCTAATTTTCAATCAATTGCCTATGATCAATTAGATATCTTATTTCTATATAATAGTATGCTCGCCTTCAACCTTAATTCTAATAAAAACGGGCTACATCCTAGTTGGATGCACCCCGTTTACTATAAAACTCAGCGTATTTCTACTTACAGTAGAGGATTGCACATCGTTTAACTCGACCAATTCCAATTATTTAACTTGAGCCATACCTGCTTCAAGAGCTTTTAAATTGATGTCCACAAACTTCTCTTTGACAGTCTCTTTGATAACAGTTTCCCAGTCCAAAGTTTCTAATCCCAGTGCTTTGATAAGCGCACCCACTAGAACGACGTTCATAGTTTTAGGATTTCCAAGAGATTCAGCTATTTCTGCAGCCTTGAACACCGTTGTATTCGCTTGTTTCTTAATGGCTTCAATAACGCCCTGCGGATAGTCTGCACTTCCTGATAGAACTGTTGCAGAAGGAATTTCATGTTCATTAATAACCACTCTGCCGTCTTCTTTTAAATAATCTAAATAGCGGCTTGTTTCCATTGTTTCAAACGATACCAATACGTCTGCCTGTCCTTTGCCAATGATTGGTGAATAAACTTTTTCGCCATAGCGAACTTGAGTGGTTACACTGCCACCACGTTGTGCCATACCATGTACTTCCGACATTTTTACGTCATAGCCTGCGTTGATTAGACCTATTGCTAATATTTTACTGGCTAAAATAATACCTTGACCGCCTACGCCAGCAAGAAGTATGTTTTTGATTTCTGCCATGATTATTCACCAACCTTTTTGATTGCTTTAAATGGACAAGCTTGTAAGCATACGGTACAGCCTACACACATATTTGGATCAATGCTAGCTTTTTTAGTGTTTTTATCCAAAGCTGATTGCTGGGCAACCTGTCTTTGTACAAACTTTACAACCTTTACATGCATCCGAATCTACATAACATGTTTTTTTGCTGAGATCAAATTCCTTGTAATCTTGATCAGAGAACTTTTTAAGAACGCATGGCCATCTTGTTATGATAACTGAAGCCCCTTCGTATGCAAATGCGTCGTCAATTGCCTTATTCATTTCATCCAGATTAAGAGGATTGACTGAAACCACATGCTGAATGCCTATAGCTGATACTAATGCAGGAATGTTAATTTGGTTTGTAGGATCTTCTGTCAATGTAAAACCTGTTCCTGGATTTTGCTGATGACCTGTCATACCTGTAATTCTGTTGTCAAGAATTACAGTCACTGTATTCCCTCTATTAAAAGCAACATCAATTAAAGAATTCACGCCTGTATGGAAGAAGGTTGAATCACCAATAACTGAAACGACTTTTTTATCTACGTTAAACTTATCAAATACTTTTTTTAGCGCCATGTCCCATTGATATAGATGCGCCCATGCAAATTACTGAATCTGTTGCATTTAACGGCTCTGCAGCTCCAAGGGTATAGCATCCGATATCACCTGTGATGACCACATTTTTCTTTTTACTAAGAGTATAGAAGAAACCTCTATGAGGGCAGCCTGCGCAAAGTGTAGGCGGTCTACTAACAACTTTATCGGTTGGTACTTCCAACGTTTTTCTTTCAATCCCGAGGAGTGCTTTTCCAATAATATCTGGATTTAATTCACCACATCTTGGAATTTTTTCTTTTCCGATACATGGGATGCCAACTGCCTTTAATTGTTCTTCTATGAATGGTTCTAATTCTTCAATGATGTAGAGGGTTTCTACTTGTGAAGCAAAGTCTCTGATTTTGGCCATTGGAAGTGGGAACGTAAAACCTAATTTAAGGTAAGATGCTGTGTCACCAAACACTTCTTTTGCATAGGTATATGCAACGCCAGAAGTGATAATGCCTATTTTTTTGTCATTCCATTCAAATCTATTAAGTGGCGTTTCATTTGAGAAAGCCTCTAACTTCACTAATTTATCTTCAACTACGGTGTGAAGCACTTTTGCATTTGCTGGTGCAGCGATGAATTTACTTAGGTTGTTTGACGTAAGGAATAACATCCTTTTCTACTCTTTCACCTAATTCGACTAATGATTTAGAGTGACATACTCTAGTTGTCATTCTATAAAGAACTGCAACATCAAATTGCTCACTAATGTCAAACGCTGCTTTTATGAACTCTAAAGATTCTTGAGAATCGCTTGGTTCGATGCAGGCAATTTTAGCGAATTTAGCATAGTAACGATTGTCTTGTTCATTTTGCGAACTGTGGCAACCTGGATCATCGGCTGAAACCAGAACTAAACCACCTGTAATGCCTGTGTATGCAATTGTAAACAAAGGATCTGCTGCAACGTTTACCCCAACATGTTTCATAGCTGCTAGTGCACGACCACCTGCAAGAGATGCGCCTATTGCAGATTCTAATGCGACTTTTTCATTTGGAGCCCATTCTGCAACGATATCCGCTTTGTAATCTGCCACATTTTCAAGAATTTCAGTACTTGGTGTTCCAGGATAAGCTGCTGCATAAGCAACTCCTGCTTCATAACAACCACGGGCTACCGCTTCGTTACCTGTCATAAATTTTTTCATTTTCTCACACTCCTGTAGAATAATGATGACTAAATACTCTTTTATAAATTAGCGGCAACTACACTGCCTAATGCAATGGAATTGAGCTTTGCTTCATAAGAATCTGCTCTAGATGTCAAAACAACCGGAACCTTGGCACCCATCACGACACCAGCCGATTCTGCTTTTGCCATATAGGTCATGGTTTTTCCAATGCCATTTCCAACTTCGATGTTTGGAACCATTAATATATCTGTATCGCCAGCAATTTCACTTTTGAAACCTTTCACTTTTGCAGCTTCTTCTGATACCGCTAAGTCGATTGCAAGTGGTCCTTCAACGATAACACCTTGACCAAATATGCCTTCTTTGCACATATTTTCAAGAGCTTTAGCGTCTACAGTTGCTGGCATTTTTTCGTTAACTTTTTCTTTAGCGGCAATACACGCTACTTTTACCGTTTCAACACCAAGAGCCTTCGCTACGTCTATTGCATTTTTAACGATTTTAACTTTTTCCTCAAGAGTAGGATCTATGTTCATGCCACCATCGGTTAAGTAAATGAATTTGTGATAGCTTGGTACATCATAAATCATTACATGAGACAACTGACTAGTTGTTCTAAGTCCGTTTTCTTTGTCCAGAACGGCTTTCAATAATACCGCTGTATCGAGGAGACCCTTCATTAAGAAATCTGCTTCTCCGTCTTTAACCATTTTTACTGCTACTTTTGCAGATTCATATATATCTGCCGTGGGAACGATTCTTGCTTTTGATAAATCAAAACTGTTCTCACTTGCAAGTTGTTTGATTTGAGCTTCATCACCTATAAGGATTGCATCGATTAAACCCATTTCCCCTGCTTTAACTACGCTGCGCCTAATACATCTTGATCCTCAGCCGCAGCTACTGCAAGTCTCATTTTCTTTTGTGCTTTTGCCGCTTCTAAGAGCTGTTCAAAATTCTTGATCATGAGCGCTCCTCGCTTTCTAAAGATTTATGGTAGTGGTTGTTTTTTTGAAGACTTCTACTTTTTTTAGAACTCACTTCATTTTACATAATTTTTGGACACTATTCAACAAATTTTAGAAGAATTAAAAAAGACATGAAATAAGTTGTTAAGAAACTTCTTTCATGTCTTTAAATCAATTGATTTAACTATTGGTTTACGCGTACTAACTCAAGTGAGATAACCACGCCGATGTAACCTCGTCTGTTGGATCAATCTGATGAGCCTTCTCTATCAGGCGCTTGGCTTGATCATTTTGTCCCCATATTTAAGAACACTATGCCTAAGTTACATAAAAGTTCACTATTCTCAGGGTCCAGTCTAAGGCTTCTTCAAAATACTCTTGGGCTGAAACAAATTGTTTCATGCTCATATAGCATAGTCCAATTTCATTGAACGTATCTACGTGACCTGTATTTAAGTTGAGCGTTCTCTTATAATAATAGATTGCTTCATCATAATCTTCTTTTTGACGATACGCGAGTCCAATAAAGAACATTAAGTTCCACCATTCAGGGTTATCTTCCTCTAGAGGGAGAAGTTTTACCAACCCTTCATCTGGGAAGCCATCTAGGACTAATGTATACCCTTCTTCATATTGTATTCTAGACCAAAGATGGGTTAAGTTCTTGAGGATATCCTCTTTGGCGTCGTCGTGTATGCCGAGAGAAACTGCTTTCTCCCAAATGCCTTGTGCTGCTCTGTAAGACTTGCGATTAACCATATGGAAGCCAAGATGGTAATATGCCAATGCCATATCTGGCTGAATTTCTATGATATATGAGAAGACCTCAAAAGCTTCATCTTCCAAAAGTTTTACTGTTGGTGTATCTTCACGACTTTTTTCAGCTGCCAATTCACAGGCTCTTGCATAATAAAAGAGGGTATCGATGTGATTGTGGTCAATTTCCCAGGCACATTTAAAATAAATTGCCGCGTCCATATACTTTTCATCTTCAAAAGCTTGCATTGCAAGTGTATATAAACTTTGATGTAATTCCGGATCCACGCCGTTCATGAATTTCAAATAAATTTCCTTGTGGGGAAACTCACTATCGATTCCAACTATGAACGCCATTGCTTCCATAATACTTCTTAATTGAATATCCGATTCTGATATGCCTTTTACTTTATCGATCACATATTTGAACATGATTGGAACGGGTAAGCCTGCTTCTAAAGTTACATCCTTAATTTGGATGGATTTGCCTTCTTTAAGTTCAATGAAGACCACTTCATCGGCTTTTTTCTTTAATAATGATTCAATAGATTGATCTAACATGATTCCTCCATTAATAGAAACCGTCATCTTTAATCATAGATGACTCGGTTGTTGATATTCTTGTCGATAATTTTATTTTTATAGAGTTCAAAGTAATCATAGTCTCCCCATCTGAGGATATGTACTTCTTTATGAGCTGCACAAACGTGTATTTTCTGAGATAAAGTCGTCAGACACTTTTCTGCCATCACAAGCTACAATGACTGCTCTGAACTTTGATTTAATGATTTGAAAGTCAATGACCGTTTCTATAGGAACGATCAAACTGCTCTTCAATGGTCGATTGATGCTGTTGTCATTGGCGTTGAGCGGTGTCAATTGGTAGACGGGCAGTTCTGAATGAGTGGCAACGCCTCCTGCCCAAATAGCATACCCTGTGGCGCCAATGGGTGTGGATACAATAAACCCATCTCCTGTAAAATAATTAAAGGGTTTATTGTTGATATAGATTTTAGCCTCCATTAACCTTGGTTCCAAATGTTTTATCAATATTTCGTTAAAGGCATAACTATCGATTTCATCCCCGTGAACGGTTTTACACTTCACTTCAAGGAGTGGATAGGATTGAATTTGATAATCTTCACTTTTTAAGATGTCTATTATGATTTCTAAATTATTAGGCGGTATGCTGGGGAGGAACCCCAAGCTTCCAGTGTTAACACCTAGGAAGGGAACTTTTTTTAGTCTATACTTCCGAATGGCGCTGAGCATTGTGCCATCCCCACCAATGACGATGATCAAGTCTGCTTTTTCCGTGACGACATCATAGCCATTTTCAACCAGTAGGTCATGTAATTTTTCCTTGGCTTCAACGGACGATTTTTTATTGTTGGCATATAAAAGTATGCGTTGCATAGTCGTCACCTGTTCCTTCTTAGTTTTTATACATATTGTTCATGAAAACTCTTTTTCTTCTAGTGGTTGTTGTCAACATTTCAAAGAGGTAACCTCTATAAATCATTGCAAAACTTGTAATACCTGAAACTAGAACTAAGCTGATGAGGGTACCAACAATAGAAAGGTTCAAACTCGCTAAAAATAAAGACAAGCGGCTACTGATCAAATATAAAATGCCTAGCAGTATGACATTGGGCGCAAACCACTCCAAAGCATTTTCTTTGATAAACTGAGTGGCATAAACAACCGTGTCACCTTCTGAATAGTACTTCTGATAAATGGTTTCTGGTATTGCATTAAAAATAATCAACATAAATAAATTGATGGCACCGATCATATAAAATTCTCTAAAAATCGGGAAAATTGGTGCCAATAACAAATCGATGCCAAACTGAATTACCCAAATCAGAAATAGGAATGCGTATACTTTCCTGAAATAATCTTAAATCCCGATTTAAAATCGTCTATATCGAATTTTCGATTGTGAATGACTTGATTGATAATATACAAGTAGTCGCTAATGACCGCCGCCATAATTAAAAAAATAATCAGTGAAGCAAATGGCCCAAAGATTGTCGCGCTCATTGAACCTGCAAATAGAATTGCCATATAGACAATTCCAAGCAAAAATAGAAGATAATTTTTACTAAAACTCTTTACTGTTCTTCCGAATATTTTCTTGTTGGTAGATATAAGATCTCTGATAATTTCCAAGGGACTCACTCCTATACATAAATGTAAATGGGATGCTGTTCACTGACTGGATGCTTGTAATTGATATCGACCAAAATAATACCTGCGTCAATTTTAATTGTTTCTGAAATCACCACTTGTTCAGAAAGGCTACTTATAAGTAAATTCGTCGTTAATTTGTCAATTCCTGCAAATCTAATTCTTTTTACACGCTCTTTTGGTGAAAAGTCTTGTAAATGAGGTATTTTATCAACTAAGTCATTGGATTTGGCCAGTTCAAATACATCTTCCTTTACTTCAACACAAAGGGAATCCTGCAACCACTGGGGTGGGGTCTTTCCTAAAGATGACATGTAGTCTAATAATAAACAGAGTTTAAGTTCTGTTTTGCCGTTAAGAGAAGTGCTTTCATTTAGGTTTTCTTCAACAGCTCTATTCATGAACCTCCAAACCAGTTCGTACCATTTTTCAGCCTTGATGGCTTCACTCAGTTCACCCGTATCCCGTAACCACTGACCAAAAGCTTCATAAAATTTAGAAGGTTTTTCAAAGCTTTTTAAAAACAAAAGCTAAGGTTCGCTTGAACCCTTTTGCTGTTATGAAGGCATTCCAAGGCAACTTCTATGTCCTTTAGGATCAATAATTTATCAAAACCTAGACACTTGGTCTGTAAAACCTCATAAGGTTGATAATCTTCATAAACATACCCATGTTCTTGGACTTGTTTTCTAATCTGGGAACCTTTAATCAATTTTAAAAAACCCAGTTGGAGAACTTGAGGGTCTAAACTGTATACATTCGTCAAAAGACTGAAGAAATCTCTCATAGGACTCATTGGGAAGGCCTGCTATTAAGTCCAAGTGTACGTGTACATTCCCAGATGCCAATAGGGCGATTACTGGTATTTTTAAATTATCGAAGCTCAGCCTCCGATTAACTGCCTCTGAGGCTTCTTTCATGGTGGTTTGTATACCGATTTCAAACTGGAAGAGTCCTGGTCTTAGCTGGCTAAGAAAGTTCAAATCCTCTTGTCTAAGTAATTCTGCTGTAATTTCAAAATGGAAATTGGTTATGCCATTATCATGTGCCGCCAGCCATTTCCAAAGGCGTAAACCCCGTTTAGGGTCTGCGTTAAACGTTCGGTCAATAAATTTGACTTGCATGACCTTTGCTTCTAAAAAGCGAAGCATGTCTGCCTCAAAGGCTTCATCACTTTTAAACCGCACACCTTTAGTTGCTGAAGAAAGGCAATAACTACAGTTAAATGGACAGCCTCTTGAAGACTCATAATAAAGTATGCGATTATTTAATTTATCCAAATCTGGGTAAGGAAAGGCCAATAGGTCCATATTGAGGGGCTCTTGGGGTCCGTTCATGATAACTTGGCCTTTATTTCGCCACGTCAGCCCAGAGACCGACTCCAAGTGGACACTATCCGCTGATTTAGTCCATTCTTGAATGAGTTGCTCTACAGCCCGTTCCCCTTCTCCAAAGACGATTGCATCGATATATAAATTCTTTTCCAATTCGGGTATGCTGTCAAAACTCACTTCTGGCCCCCCAAAGACGATTCTACAATTGGGAAGAAGTTTCTTTAATTCATTGGCAATCATTCTTGTTTCTCTGCCATTCCAGATATAGACTGAAAAAATTAGTAAGTCCGGCTGTTCTCGGTATAGGTCACCAATGATTTGATAGATGGGTGTATTAATGGTATATTCCAACCATTTGGAAGGAATATTTCTCTCGTTAAGCCAGTTTCCTATCAGTCGTAGGGCTAATGAGGTATGTGTAAATTTTGAGTTAAGGGTAGTTAAAATAATTTTCATAGCGCTCCTCGTTGAGATAACCTCTTCTTAGTCCTGGTCCAGTAAAGATTGATAAAGCTCAATATACTGATCCACAATTGACCGCTCATTGAAGTGTTCCGAAACGTGGACCCGTCCTCTTTTGGCAAATTGCTGATGTAGCTCGGTATCCTTTAAGAGCTTAACAGCATTTCTAGTCATATCTTCTACATCTCCAATGTCTGATAAAAATCCTGTTTCTCCATGAATGACCACTTCTGGAATACCACCAGTTTTGGTGGCGATGACAGGGACTTCACAGGACATAGCTTCAAGAGCCGCTAGCCCAAAACTTTCCTTTTCTGATGGCAGTAAAAATAATTGGCTACAAGATAGCAATGAGACTACATTGTTCTGTTTGCCTAAGAAATGAACCCGATCTCTGATGTTCATTTGATCTGCAAAATCGTAAGCAATACGAATATCCGGACCATCTCCTACTAGTAATAAATGGGCGGAGACTTCTTTCAATACACCATTAAAAACTTCCATCACGTCTTTGATTCGCTTCACAGGTCTAAAGTTTGATACATGAATCAGTACTTTTTCCTCTGGACCAATTTTCATACAACTCCGAACGTCACAAGTACATTCCCTTGTATATTCTTTAGAATCTACAAAATTGTAAATGGTACTGATTGGTAGCTTTATATTTAAAGTATCTAAGGTCTGTTTTCTTAAATCTTCCGAAACTGCCGTTAGGGCATCGCAAGAGTTTGAACTAAACTCTGTAATTTCTTTAAGCGCAGGGTCCTCAGACATAATGGTCACGTCCGTTCCGTGGAGGGTGGTCACTGTTTTAATTTTCCCACCTAACATCTGTTTGGCGAGAAAAATAGCAGTAGCGTGAGGAACAGCATAATGTGCATGGATAATATCTAAAGATTCTCTTTTTGCCACTTCGTATATTTTATTGGCCAAAGCCATGATATATGGCGGATGCTTAAACACTGGGTAATTAGGCGTTTCAAATACATGGTAATACACATTTGGGTGAAATTCCCCTAGTCGAAAAGGTTTATCATAAGTAATGAAATGTACTTCATGTCCTCGCTTCGCCAAATGGATACCCAATTCTGTTGCAACTACGCCACTTCCACCATAAGATGGATAACAACAGATTCCTATTTTCATAATGACACGTCCTTCTATAGTCTGATAATACGGTGTTTGTGATCTAAAGGTAATTCGTTAAGTAAATAATCGATGAAAGATTCTCCTTGTTTTCCGTAGTATTGTAATACGCTAAGGGTTCTTTCTTGTAAGCCACCTTCTGGAACCAGTTGCATTTCTACATCGCTTAAAGATTTTAAAAGATCTTTGTGATTTCTTCTGTGGAAACGGTGTGCTTTTTCTTGAAGATATGCCACTTGATTTATAATCATACCCTTATTCTTTTCCGTAAGGCTACGAATTTCTGGGCTGATTTTCTCTATTTCCGCGACCAATTGGTCATAACCTTCGCTGATACTCTTAATGTACTGGTTAAAGGTGTCGTCAATACGTATATCATCTTTTAAATCCAATACCTTATCTCTTACAGCTTCTACGCCACAAATTAAAAAGGCTTCTGCCTCTACATTTAAACTTCCCATTTTTTCTGAGAGTTCTTCGGTGATTACTGTAAAGTTCTCCCTTGGGTAAATAATAGGCATTTCTAAATTAAATTGTGAATACACTTGTGCCAACTGACTGTAGTAGGCAATTTCACCAGGTCCACCAATGTAGGCGACTGTATTAAAGAGCATATCTTGAACGATTGGTCTTAATACCACATTGGTACTGAAGCGATTTGGCTCATTTCTCATCATAGCAATCAGTTCTATCTCCGAAAAGGCTAATGTCTCCTGCTGATGTTGAACCGTCCACATACCCTCTGTCTTTTTGATAGGCAGTCTCTCTCCATTTATGTAATAGAAGAGATTAAGACCTGTGCTGTCGAAGTCTAAAGAAGGTTTAAATCCAAGGGCTTCAACCTTTTCTTTTTGTGTCTCAAGGGCTTTGACTATTTCTTCATTGGCATCTAAAGTTCTCTCAAACATGGGTACTTCAAGGGCTCTAAGCTCTGTGAGCATAGGGTCAACAAAAACTAAGCCATACTCATTGAAGAGTTTCATCATCAATCTGCCAAACCAATTGCTGAGGGTGTCATTCTCTAACAAGGTGGTCTTAAGAAGGGTTTCAAGATTCTCTATTTCATCTTGAGCCGCTTGGTTTAGAAGGGTTTCAACCGTTTGGAAGACCTCCGGCGTTACCTTTAAATGCCCAATAGAAGCTTTCATTTGTCCCTGTTTCATATTTTGAGGAACATACTTTTGAATGACGTCTGAAGCTTTTTTATCGATAGAATACGTATTGACCTTTCCATCGGCAAAATGCTTCAACAAGTGTATTTCTTGAAAGTCGTGATCTTCTGATGCAATCCAAAATATAGGAATCACTTTTCGGTTGTATTCTTTGGACAATTCTTTAGCTAATTTAATAGCTGTGATGGCTTTATAAACCGTGTAAAGGGCCCCTGTAAATACGCCAGCTTGCTGACCCGTTACAACTGCAAGGGCGCCCTCTCGTAGAGCTTCAATATTATCTTGTGTTAGTGACCCGCAGCCAAGACTTTGATTATAGTTTTTTAGAACCTCAGCAACTTTTTCAGAGGCAATCCACGCCTCTCGGTTATCCAACCATTCAATTCTATATTTAAAATCTTCTGGTCTATTAAAATTTAACGGATACAACGCATTCATCTTTGGATCATTGTCTACATAGGCCTTTGAAGCGCCTTTAAAAATTGTGTAGGTACTCATATATGGTTGTCCCCTATCTTTCGTTATTCTTTGAATACGATAAAATTCATTCCATTCTATTATTATATCATACTCCAATTTATACGTCCTTAATGGAAAAAGAAAGGAATCCTGTTGCAATAGGCATTGCGACAGGATTCCAAATATATTACGTTCTTTTTATATTACATTCTTTCCGGTGCTTTTAGCGAAATTAAGTACAAACCATTTTTCAATGTTTGTCTTACACCATTAACCAATGCGATTCTCGCAAAGGATAATGCTTGGTCTTCTACTAAAATCGGGTGATCATGATAGAATCGGTTAAAGGTTTGAGCTAAATCTACAATATATCTTGTTATCAACGAAGGTTCATATTTTTCCCCTGCGTCTTGAACTACTTCTGGGAATCTTCTGAGCAATCTTAAGACTTCAACTTCGGCCTTTTCTTTTAAAAGATTATAGTCCGCTTGTTCTGCATTCCAATTTTGCGGGGCTTTACGAATAACACTGCAGGCTCTCGCATGAGTATATTGAACGTAAGGACCTGTTTCACCTTCAAAAGCCAAAGATTTTTCCCAAGAGAAGGTATAATCTTTAATACGATTGTTCGAGAGTTCTTGGAAGACAATTGCACCAATCCCTACAGCTTTTGCCACACCTTCTTTATTTTCAAGGTTTGGATTTTTATCTTCAATGATTTGTCTCGTTTTTTCTACCGCTGTATTTAAAACATCTTCTAAGAAGACGATTCTACCTGAACGCGTTGACATTGAACCTTCTTCAAGAGCAACCATTCCGAATTCAACGTGAATACAATTTTTGACCCATTCACGTCCCATTAACTCTACAATTTTCATCCATTGTTGGAAATGGAGTTTTTGAGCGGAACCAACGACATAAATATTCTTATCAAAATTGTAATGATTTTTTCTATAAATAGATGCAGCAATATCCCGCGTAATGTATAGGGAAGAGCCGTCTTTCTTTGTGATAAGCGCTGGTGGCATGCCGTAAGGCTCCAAATCAACAATTTCTGCTCCTTCTGATGGTTGCATTAACCCTTTTTCTCTCATTTCTGTGAGAACTGCAGGCATTTTATCAGAATAGAAACTTTCACCTGCATAAGAGTCAAAATGAACATCTAGCATGGTGTAAACGCGGTCAAATTCTTTTAGGCTGACTTCTCTAAACCAAGACCATAATTCGTAGGCTTCTGCATCGTTTTCTTCAAGCTTTCTAAACCAAGCTCTTGCTTCATCGTCGTAAGAAGGGTCTGTTTCGGCAAGTTCATGGAACTTAACGTATAATGTCAACAATTCTGGAATTGGATTGGCTTCTACCAATTCTTTATTGCCCCATTTTTTATAAGCCACAATCAGTTTACCAAATTGAGTCCCGTAGTCCCCAAGGTGGTTAATACCAATTGTTTCATATCCTAAAAATTGATGAATACGGTATAGAGCATTTCCAATCATTGTCGAACGGATATGTCCCATATGGAAAGGCTTTGCAATATTAGTTGATGAAAACTCAACAATTGCTTTTTTTCCATTGCCTAGAGTTGACGATCCAAATTGATCTTTTTCCTCTAGGATGGTCATCAAAACTGATTTTGCTAAAAATCCTTTGTTGAATGTGAAGTTGATGTAACCCGCCACTGCATCTACATGATCTACGACTTCATTAGGCGTTATTTTCTCTGCCAGTTCCGTAGCAATTACCGGTGGTGCCTTTCTCAATGTCTTAGCCAGTTTAAAGCACGGGAAAGCTAAATCACCCATTTCTGGATTCTTAGGTATTTCTAAAGCTGATTGAATCTCATCGATATTGAGTCCTTCAGTTTGTTTCATAATCATGTCTGCAACTGCATTTTTAAAATCAAACATAGTGATACCTCCTATTCTTTTCAAAAAAATTCCAATAAAAAACGTCCCTATCTGACATTCAGATAGAGACGAATCATTCCGCGTTACCACTCTAATTGGTTTTTTCAAACCCACTCAAACCCTTTATCGGAGGGTGCCGTTCAAACTACTGCCATATAGGGTTCGCATGAAATCTCAAAGGTGCGCTTCAACATCAATTCACATCGGACTTACACCGTCTCCGACTCGCTCTAGTGAGGTTTGATATTTACTGTCCTTCTCATCGATATAGTTATTCAACTTTGGAAAATTATATCATGAAGTTGAAGGTCGGTCAATTTTTTGTTATTATCTTTTTTATAGAAAGGATGACACTTATGATAGCAGATCGCATAAAGAAACCTATATTTCTAAGTCACATACTCGTCGCCATTAACGTCATTGTCTATTTTGTCATGTGGCTGATTGACCACGACATTTCTAGTATGACACTGATTCATTTTGGTGCCAAGGCCAACTTTATGATTGTAGATGGTCAGTGGTTCCGATTAATTACGCCTATGTTTTTACATGTGGACTTTTTTCATTTGCTGTTCAACTGTATGGCCTTAGCATCTTTTGGAACAGAAACAGAAATGATTTTTGGCAAAGTTAAATTTTTAATCATTTACTTTGTCTCTGGTCTTTGTGGTAGCATAGGAAGTTTGATTTTTAGTCAAAGTATTTCTGCTGGCGCTTCAGGGGCAATTTTCGGTCTAATTGGGGCAAATATCTATTTACTCACTTTAAACAGAGAAATGTATAAAAGGGTGTTTGGCAATAGCATTTTGTTTCTCATTGCCATTAACCTAATCTATGGCTTTTCAAACCCTCTTATAGATGACAGTGCTCATATTGCTGGTTTTATTGGTGGCTTTTTAGTCACTTGGAGCATTGGGTACTTAAATCAGAAGGTATTTACATGGAAAAACCAACTTGCCAGAGTAACCTTAGTGTTGCTACTAATTGGCGGCACTGGCTATGGTTACATCAGTAACATTGGCACTGAAAATTATTATCTTTATAAAGGCTCTTACTACCTCAACGAAAATGACGTTCACAATGCGGAGCTAAATTTTACTAAAGCCTCAGAGAAATATCCTAATAATGTTGAATTTCAAACGGTTTTAGAACAAATTGCCGCCTATAAGAATACCTTGAATGGAACGAGTACGAATAAGTAGGACATGAAAACCAAAAAACCAAATGGGCTAAGTCACAACCTAGCGTTGTAGACTCAGCCCTTTTCTATTTGGTGACCATAATACTATTATTGGTTGTCTATAAACTGAAATCTCCCAGGATAGCTTATCTATTTTAATTCAGCTACAGTTACGCCAATTCCCCCTTCGCCATATGCACCCTGTCTATAGGATTTTATATGATTGTGGGATTTAAAGAATTGCTGTAGGCCTGCTTTTAAAGCACCTGTGCCTACACCGTGTATAATTCTGACCGATTCGTGGTGAGAAAGATACGCTTCATCCAAATATTTATCTAGGACCATAATGGCTTCATCAACATTAAGGCCTCTTAAATCCACTTCATTTTTAACACTGGTCGTGCGTATGCCTGAACTTCTAGCACTTTGCTTGCTAGGTTTTTTCTCTGCATATGCTTCGGCTAGCTTCAATTGAGAAATGTTGATACTGAGGCTCATAATGCCCACTTGAACGCTTAAGTCCCCATTTTTATCTGGTAACGTGGTCACCGACCCCACTTGATTGAGAGAGGTTACTTTTACACTGTCTCCTAATTTTAAGGTTTTTGGAATATCGCTGTAAACGTAGTCCTCTTCATCTGTTTGAAGGGCGTTTAAGCCATCAAGTTCCGACTTGGCTTTTCGGCGAATTTCTTCAACGCGCTTACTATCACCTTTTTTCAGTTCGTTACCCATTTGGCGTAGTTCTTTTGCCATTTCATCGGCTTGCTCTTTTGCCTCTTTAAGGAATTTTCTCGCTTCTTCTTTCGCCTGCTCTAGAATTTTTTCTTTTTGAGCATTTAATCGATCTTCTCTCTCTGCCAACTTCTTCTTGAGTTGTTCAGACTCAAGTCTGAGACGAATTGCCAAGTCTCTTTCATCGTCTGCATCCTTACGGCTCTTTTCAATATTCGCCAGAATTTCTTCGAAGACAATGTCTTCTGTGGCAATCATCTTCTTAGCTTCTTCAATGATTTCGCCGCTGAGTCCTAATTTTCTTGAAATTTCAAAGGCATTCGATTTCCCCGGCACTCCGATAAGGAGTCTATAGGTTGGGCTCAATGTTTCAACGTTAAACTCTACAGAAGCATTTTCAACCCCTTCAGTTATAAGGGCGTATTCTTTGAGTTCACTGTAGTGGGTCGTTGCAATGGTGGTGACTTGCCAGTGGTAAAGCTTGTCTAAAATAGCCTTCGCAAGAGCCGCCCCTTCTGTAGGGTCCGTCCCCGCACCAAGTTCATCAAAGAGTACTAAACTATTTTTGCTGGCGTTTTTCATAATTTCAACAATATTGGTCATATGAGAAGAGAATGTACTTAAACTTTGCTCTATCGACTGCTCATCACCAATATCTGCATAAATACCGTCGAAGATTGCCATTTTAGTCCCATAATCAGCAGGCACGTGAAGGCCACTTTGCATCATTAACGTAAGAAGTCCTACGGTTTTAAGGGTTACTGTTTTTCCCCCAGTATTAGGACCTGTAATTAAGAGTGTTTTAAAATGTTCACCAATCCAGAAGTTAGAAGGCACAACCGACCTTGGGTCTAGTAGGGGATGACGTCCATTTTTAAGACGCACTTTTCCCTCTTTGTTAATTTCAGGTTCAACCGCTTTCATATTCAAAGCCAGTTTCCCCTTAGCGAAGATAAAATCTAATGTCTGTAAGATTTCTTGATTGATTCTAATGACACCAGGATATTCACCTACAAGAGAAGTGAGTTCTGTTAGAATTTTCTCAATCTCTGCTTGTTCTTTAAGCTTAAGTTCTCTCAGTTCATTATTGAGTTCAACCACTGCAAAGGGTTCAATATATAGGGTTGATCCACTAGACGATTGGTCATGAACAAGTCCCTTAACCATTCCCTTGTACTCACTTTTAACAGGCACCACAAAACGGTCTTGTCGGATGGTGACTAAAGAGTCCTGAAGAAATTTTTTGGTTTCTTGGTCTCTTACCAAATGTTCTAGTTTACTCTTTACCGACTGATGCTTACTTTCCATTTCTCTTCGAATTTTACGAAGGTTTGGACTGGCGTTATCCGAAATTTGATTTTCACCTATAATAGCTGTATTAATAGGATCTTCTACATTTTTTAGCGGCGTGATTTGCTCTGCAAAGCTCTTCAGCATTGGAAAATTAGTAAATTCTCCTATGGATTTGAGCAAGTAGTTTTTTATATTTCTTCCAGTTCTTAAGGTATCCGATACTTGTAACAACTGGATTGGAGACATAAAGCTACCAATTTCAGCAATTTTTACATGATTTTTAAGATCTAAAATAGGCCCAAAGGGTGGTGCACTGAATTTTATAAGCAAATCTACTGCCTCAGTGGTTTCTTTGATGCCGAATTCAATGGTATCCACTTCATTGGAGGGTTTAAGTTGTTCGCACAATTCTTTTCCCAACTGAGAAGTGGCTTCCCCTGTTAATTTTTCTATAATTTTATGATATTCCAAAACGCGCAATGATTTTTCATTCATTTTAATCACCTCTCGCTACTGATGATGAGTTCTATTGTACGCCTCGCTTAAAATGACCTTTTGTATAGCCTTTTCCTCTAAGTTCGAGGGTCATACCTAGGGCTGATTTTATATGGGTCTCAACCACTTCGGTGACTTCATCATAATTTTCGTCTACAAAATTAAGTCGATAATACTGAATGCCAAGTGCTTCAATGGCTGGCCATTCGTCTGCCATATTAAGTACGGCGCTGTTGAAAATTTCCACTTGGCAGCGGGCATCTCCTTTGACTAAGAACTTAGCACCTGTTTTATCTTCTAGATAGTAATTGCTTTTTCTACAGATTTGACAACCTTCTTTGCTCTCAGAAAATACGCCATTAATTGGACAATACTTATTGACCATAACAGGTATTTTTCCGTAGCCAACAATTTCAAATTTAATATTTTTATTTTGAGATTGTTCAATCAGTTTTTCAATTTGTTCGTCGTTCAGTTCTAAAGAAAGGGTTTGATGATCAGCACCTTCTTTGAATAATAGTAGGGCTGTCTCATGGTTAAAACAATTTAAGCTAAAGTCAGCAATTGGCTCAAATCCCTTTTCTTTTAGTTCTTGAATTTGTCCCACAGAACTGACAATTACTTTATGGATGGCAGGATATTCTGCTAAGTTTTTGACCTTTACTTGATAATCATCGTCCCATTCAAATCTACCTAAATACGGAATGATTTCCACCTCAGGATAAGTGTTGAAAAGGGATTTCCAATTTTCTTGCCACTGAAGGGATTCTGTAAAGGTATCCTCAAAGAGATTGTGGATGTAAATAATCTTCACACCTAACTCTGCTGCCGCTTTGAACTGGTCATGGGTTCTGACCATAGCTGTAAGTTGTAGGCTAGAGGTCTTTACTTCTATTTCCGCGTCTTTATCAGAAATATCAGCAAGGTTACCCTCCTCTTCGATTTCTCCAAAGTTCTCTGTATGATCATCCTCATCTAACTCTCGCTGCCATGTGGCAATAAGGGTTCCCATAAGGCTGTCCACGGCATCTCTACGGAGTTGATTCAAGACCTTAATCGGAACGGTTTCATCTCCTTGATGGTCAATTATAATTTGACCGCAGCGGAAGGGTGTCCCGCCCATTTTTGTCAGCTGCTCAATAATACGTTCTTCAGAAAGTGGTGTTTTAAGAGCTTTTTCAACGATTTGATCGCTGGCAACTTCAATACTGATGCCTTTTTCATGGGTCATTTTTAACGTAAGTGGCTCTCCAATATTCATTTTCAGTTCCATATGGACTAAAGTCGTTTTTTCTGCGTCATTTATAGCCAGTTGGGTTTGCTTCATCAGGACTTGATCGTAAGTTCTGTAGAAGGTTGTTCCCTTATACACATCATGCTTAAAGTTAACAATGACTGTTTCTCCAGCATTTGCAGTTTCAATACGTTTTCCGTCTTTGCGAATATATTCTACTCTTCCGCCGTTTACAAGACCTTTCACTCTTACTTGCAAGTCGTCACCTTTGTTGATGGTTTCTTTGAGTAAAAGTTGAACTTCCAAATTGTGCCTGTCAAAGGATAGGGATTCTGCAACGACAATACCTCTATTTCCAGGGGTTTCTTGACTGATATAAGCCTTGTTGTTGGTTCCTAAAATAAAGCCATCTGTAAATTCTCGATTGAAGATACGGCGCATTTTCTCTTTTGAATCTTCTAAGGACCATGGTTCGTCCGATGATTTTCCAGATGATAGCGTTCCCTCTTTAGTAGAGTTTTCCGCGCTTTGCTTCGCTTCCAAAATAGCGTCAATGGCTTTTCGGTAAGCGCTAGTAACGGCATAAGCATATTCTGGGCCTTTCATTCGCCCTTCTATTTTAAGAGAATCAATACCTGAATCTATAAGTTTTTCCAGTTGATCGATGGTCATTAAATCTTTTGGGCTAATGAGATAATCACCATCTTTTGAGGCAATTACCTTTTCAGAACCCTCTGAAATTAATTTGTACTTCTGTCTGCACGACTGGGCACAGCTGCCTCGGTTGCCGCTTCTTCCACCAATCATACTGCTCATTAAACACTGCCCTGAAACAGACACGCAAAGGGCACCATGAACAAAGGCTTCAAGTTCAATATCAACAGCCCCACGGATTTGTTTAATTTGATCGATATGCATTTCTCTTGGCAAAACCACACGGCTGGCGCCTAAATGCTTCATGGTCTTTACATCAGAAATTTGATGAAGGGCCATTTGAGTCGAGCAGTGGAGTTCTATATTGGGATACAGTTGTCTTAAAATTTTGAAGACACCTAAGTCCTGAACGATGAAGGCGTCTATTCCACCTTCATAAAGGGGCGTCAAGAAAGGTTCTAAAGCTTCTAGCTCTTGATCATGCAAAAGAGTATTGACGGTCAAAAACACCCGTACTCCTCTTAAATGACAATAGTTGATGGCTTCAATCAATTCTTCATTTGTGAAATTTTGCGCACTTTTTCTGGCACCAAACTGCTGACCGGCCAAATATACTGCATCTGCACCGGCTTTTACCGTTGCTTCTAATGACTCCCAACTTCCCGCTGGGGCTAACAATTCTATTTTTTTCACTTTATCTCTCCATATAAACCTTGCAAAATCATGTTTTGCAACAAGTGCTTCCTCGTTTGATACATAAAAAAGCGGTGAGATTCTCACCGCTTTGACTATTGCTTATTGTCTTAGTTCGAATCAAAACTATCAATGAATTCAATCAGTTCTCTCTCTTTTAAGGACAAGCGCTCAGCCATTTCCATTTTTTCTGATTCCATGGCATGGAGCATTACGTCTCTTTCAGCTACTTTCCGATTAAGTTCGTCGATTTTTGTTCGAAGTGCCGAAAGACCTATTTCATAGTCTTTTGAATTTTTGAGTAGTTTCTCAAACTCTTCATTCATTTGACTATGTTCTTGGGCCTTAATCTCGGCTTCAGTCCTAACATCTAGCAGTTTCTTTCTCAGTTCTGCTACTTCTATGCTTGGATCGTCCAGTTTTTTAAGAAGTAGGTCCCTCTCATCTTTCATTTTAAGGTATTCATCCGTCGAATTGAGGGCTGTGAGCACTGCAATCATAGATGTGCTTAAACGTTTGTTAGCGAGAGTGATCTCTTTCATTTTATCATCAACCAAATTGGAAACGCGCTGCATGTACTCTCTAGAGTCATCGCTGACAAGAGTATATTCTTGACCCATAATGCGCACTATGACTTTATTTTTAACGGTCAAAAAAATCAACCCCTTTACTTCGACTGGATTTTCAATCTAATATCATATTACCCATTAAATGTTGTTAATGCAAGTAATAATTGATTATCTCAGCTTCGCTTCTAGTTCTGTTTCCAAAGTGTTGAGTACTTGTTGGAAGACTTTATTAACTTCTTCATCTGTCAAAGTTCGATCTGGCGCTCTGAAAACAAGGGCATAAGCCATTGATTTCCAGCCTTCTTCGATTTGCTTCCCTTTATACATATCAAAAAGTTTTACGGATTCGAGAATTGATTTTCCTTTAGAAGTGATCAATTCTAAAATTTGCCCATTGGTGATATCGTCTTTAACCAAAACGGCAATATCTCTCGTCATTGACGGATATTTTGGAAGGGGTTGATATTTTTTCTCCAAGTTAGAAAGCTGTACAAGCTCAGAAAAATTAAGTTCCGCAAGATATGTTCTCACTTCTACATCATAAGATTCCATCACTTCAGGATGAATTTCACCCACAATACCAAGGTCCGTCCCTTCGCAAATAATGCGAGCACATCTACCAGGGTGGAAAGTACTGTGATTGCTTTCAGTCACAAATTTATAAGTTACAATGCCTAATTTGTGTAACAAGGTTTCAATGATTCCTTTCATTTTAAAGAAATCTGTCTCATTGCCATAGGCAGTCATCACAAGCTTTTGAATTTCACTTGGAAGTTCAGTCACTGGTAATGCCTTTGGAATAAATACATTGCCAATTTCGAAAGCTGCCAATTCAAGGACTCTACGGTTATAGTTTCTTGAAACTACTTCCATCATATTACCCATCAAGCTTGTTCTCATAGCACTGTATTCTTCGCCTAAAGGATTGAGTAATTTGATTTGGTCTCTAATGGCATCTTGTGCAGGTATTTTTAAGAGATCTACTTGGGAAGGACTTACAAATGAATAAGTCATAACTTCATTCATCCCTTGAGCAGTAAGAACGTCTTTAGCAAGGGTTTCAAGCTTTTGTTTGTAGGTAAATACCCCACTTGAAGCATCTCTTGGGATAGTTGTCTCTATACGGTCATAACCATAAATTCTAGCAACTTCTTCAACCAAATCAATTTCTTTTACTAAGTCCAAGCGGAAAGGTGGCACGTGACAAATTAAATCGTTTTCGCTTTTTTGATCAACGGTTATTTCAAGAGATTGGAAAATTTTTACCATATCTTCTGTGCTTAGGGTTGTGCCAAGGAGGCTGTTGATTTTTGAAACCCTTGCCGGAATTAAAATTTCTTCAGTAGGTGTTGGGTAAACATCCACTTCGCCCTGAACAATTTCACCAACCCCAAGCATTTCTGCCAATTGACATACTCTCTCCATAACAGGGTCTACGTGACATACAGCCACGCCTTTTTCGTATCTTGAAGAAGCTTCCGAACGAAGACCGATGTCTTTTGACGTCTTACGAATATTGGCTTTTTCAAAGGTTGCCACTTCAATTAAAATATTTTTCGTATCTGCTGTAATTTCAGTTAGTTCTCCACCCATAATACCTGCAAGCGCGACTGCTTTTTCACCATCGGCTATGACTAACATTTCACTATTTAAAGTTCTTTCAACGCTATCGAGGGTCATCATTTTTTCGCCTTCATGGGCTCTTCTGACCACGATTTGACCGCTGTGGATGGTATCTAAATCAAAGGCGTGAATCGGTTGACCAAACTCTAGCATCACGTAGTTCGTAATGTCTACAATATTGCTGATGGGTCTCATGCCAGCTTTCATAAGTCTTAATTGCATCCAAGTTGGAGACTCTTCAATTTTTACATTTTTAATGATTTTAGCACCATATCGCTTACAAAGATCTGGGGCGTCAATTCTGATTTTAATATGATCTGCAGCATTGCCAGAAGACTGGTTCACTTTTATATCTAATGCCTTTATCTTACGGTCAAAAGTTGCAGCCGTCTCTCTTGCCATGCCTAACATACTGAGGCAATCAGGTCTATTTGGGGTAATTTCAAATTCAATGACTTGGTCATTTAACTCAGGCAACGCCACTTCAATCGGTGTTCCCGTCTCATAGTTTCCTTGCAAAATATAAATGCCATCTGCATGAATTTTTGGAATTACTTTTTGTTCAAATCCCAGTTCTTCCAAAGAACAGAACATCCCTTGAGATTCAATGCCTCTCAGTTTTCCTTTTTTGATTTTAGTGCCACCTGCTACAGTGGAGCCATGAACGGCTACAGGAATGTAGGCCCCAACAAAACAGTTTTGAGCTGCTGTAACAATTTGAAGTTGTTCGGCACCTACTTGTACCTTCATAACCCATAGTTTATCTGCATCTGGGTGTTTATCCATTTCATCAATTCTGCCTACTAATATGCCACTAACGCCATCGCAAATTTTTCGAATGGTTTCTGTATTAGAGCCTGACATGATCAGGCGTTCTTCTAAATGTTTTACATCTAAATCTGCTACATCAATATATTCATTAAGCCATTTTACAGGTACTAACATAATTAATCCTCCGTCCTCACTAGAATTGGTTGATGAAACGCATATCGTTTTCAAATAGCAAACGAATATCGTCAATTTCAAGTTTTAGCATTGTAATACGGTCAAGTCCCATACCAAACGCAAATCCCGAATAGACTTCTGGGTCAATTCCGCACTCACGAAGGACGTTAGGATGTACCATGCCGCAACCTAAAATTTCTATCCAACCACTGCCTTTACAAACTTTACAGCCTTCTCCACCGCATTTGAAACAAGTCACGTCTACTTCTGCGCTTGGCTCAGTAAATGGGAAGTAGTGAGGTCTGAACTTGGTTTTTGTATTTTCACCAAAGAGTTTTCTCGCTAATAGATCCAAGGTTCCTTTTAAGTCTGCCATGGTAATGTCCTTATCAATGACTAAACCTTCCACTTGATGGAACATTGGTGAATGGGTTGCATCTAGTTCGTCAAAACGGAAACATCTTCCTGGAGAAATAACTTTGATGGGTGGTTCAGAAGCTTTCATGGTTCTAATTTGAACTGGAGAAGTTTGAGTTCTAAGCAAAATGTCCTCGTTGATATAGAAGGTGTCAGACATGCTTCTTGACGGGTGATCTATTGGCGAGTTTAGCGCATCAAAATTATGATAAACCGTTTCCACCTCAGGTCCTTCAGCAATGCAGAAACCTAGTCCGATGAAGACTTCTTTGATTTCGTCCAAGACTTTTGTTAGGGGGTGCCGATCGCCATAAATCTGTTCTTTAGCAGGCATGGTCACGTCAATGGTTTCGCTCATTAACTGTTGCTTAATGGCTTCCTTTTTAAGGGTTTCTTTAGAACCCTCCAATAAGGTTTCAATCGCTTCTCTTACATCATTGACCACTTTACCCATGGCAGGTCTTTCTTCTGGAGACAAGCCACCCATACTTTTCAGTATGCTTGTAAGCTCCCCTTTTTTTCCAGTATACTTTACACGAACTTCTTCTAAAGCATTAAGATTATTGGCATTTGTAATGTCAATTTTTGCTGCTTCCAAAATTTCAGCTAATTTTGCTTTCATAACAATCCCCTTTCTTCACTTAAACTTCCTTTTTTAAAAACAAAAAAACCTCCATCCACAAGGGACGAAGGCTATAACTCCGCGGTACCACCCAAATACTCTTAAGAGCACTCTAAGCCCAATAACGAGGGCAACCGTTTTTCGCTACTCTAATTTCACGAAAAAAACTCAGAAGTGAACTTCGTTTATATTGATCGTGAGAACTTCCACCAACCGTTCTCTCTCTAAAAGGATCTCAAAATTACTCTCTTCATCATCGTCTTTAAAGCTGATCATCAGCCACAAATTTTCATTTGATTATACCACATACTTATCTTGCAATCAAGAACTGCTTACTTTCTGCCTTTTACTGCCTCATACATAATAACCGCTGCGGCTATAGCGGCATTTAGACTTTCCGCTTGTCCATAAATCGGTATTTTTATTTTTTGACTGGCCTGTTCAAACACCTCTTCAGATACCCCTTGAGATTCATTGCCTATGACAATGATGGCGCCCTCTTGATAGTTAGCCTCAGAATAGTCTTCGCTGTCTTCTAGTGACGTACAAAATACCGCCGTACCGTTTAGTTTTGCAGTTGCCAACGTCTCTGCCAAGTTCTCTACCGCCAGTAGAGGCAATGAAAAAATAGAACCCATCGTAGACCTGAGGACCTTCTCACCATAAGGATCAACTGTCCCTTTGTTATAAATAAGACCGTCAAATCCTGCTGCGTCTGCTGTTCGTATAATCGTTCCCAAGTTGCCAGGGTCCTGAATGCGATCTAGTGCAATATAAAGACCATTTGCCTTCAAACTTTCCATAGCTTTAGGTATTTGCACAATGGCAATAACGCCTTGTGAATTAACCGTGTCTGATATGTCTTCAAATAGGTCTTTGGGTAAGTAAAGTACGTTTGTCGTCTCTGGTACAATTGTTAGAATTTCTTCTATAATCTCAGGTGCAATCAATGTCTGGCAAAACATGAGGTATTCGATCGTTTCACACTGCTTTGCTGCATGCTTGACCAACTTAATGCCCTCAATTAAAAAGCTATTGCTTCTGTACCGATACTTCTTTTGCTTAAGCTTGTATATATCTTTAAACAGTTCATTTTTAGATGAATTGATTTCCATGACCTTCATCTGCCAAAACCTCATTATAATTTTTCTAATTTGTTGATGTCTGTATTGCCACCAATAACAATCAAGACAGTGCCTTCGGTGATTTCATCATCTGGATTAAACTGAACATCTAAATCAGCACCATGCTTAATCCCTAGAATATTAAGGTGATATTTATTCCGTATATCCAATTCTTTAATTGTGCTTCCTATCCATTCTTCTGGGGCAATTATTTCTGCAATCCCATTTCGAGGATCTAATTCTACATAATCCAAAATATTATCGTAGACTAAGTTTTTAGCAATTCTAATGCCCATTTCACGTTCAGGGAATACAACTCGGTCTGCACCAATTTTGTATAGCACCTTGGCATGTAATTCATTTTGAGCCTTTGCTACAACGTACTTAACGCCTAATTCTTTACACATCAAGGTAATTAAAATAGAAGATTGAATATCTGATCCGATTGTTACTACTGCAACATCAAAATTTCTAATACCTAAGGATCTGATGGTATTTTCATCTGTTGCATCTGCTTGTACGGCATGGGTGACATATTCAGAAATCTCTTGAATAATTTCTTCGTTATTGTCTACTACCATTACTTCACTGCCAAGTTCATTCAGTTTTAAAGCTACACTGGTTCCAAATCGGCCACAGCCTATAACTACAAATTGTCTTTTCATTGATCTCTGCTCCTTTATTAGCCTACCAAAATCTTACCTTCAGGATACTTTTTATTGGTTTTCTTCGCCTGACGGCTAGCTATTGCAATAACCATAGTCAATGGTCCCAGTCTGCCTACAAACATAGTCAGGGATATAATGAGTCTTCCTGGTATAGAAAGTGTAGGTGTCACGTTTAACGAAAGTCCCACCGTTGCAAATGCAGATACGGTTTCAAAAATCAAATCCATAAAACTGTGCCCTGGATCTGTAAAAGACAAGAACATTGCGACTGCAAGAACAAGTGATAGGGCAAGACTAAAAATTGCTAACGCTTTATTAATTGCTTCAGGTGCAATGCGTCTTCTAAAAAGTTCTACATCGTCTTTACCAATGATGACTGAAATAACCTGAGCGATGATGAGTCCAAATGTGGTCGTTTTTATACCACCTGCGGTTGCACCAGGAGACCCACCAATAAACATGAGAATGATGGTCACCAATTGAGTACTCATTGTATATTTTGATAAATCCAATGTGTTAAACCCTGCTGTTCTCGGCGTTACAGATTGAAATAGAGCAGCCATTATTTTTTGTGGCCAAGTCAACCCCCCTAAAGTACCTGGGTTTGCATACTCAAAGAGTAAAATCAATAAGGTTCCTCCAACAATTAACATACCTGTTACCGATAGAACCACTTTTGAATGTAACGAAAGTTTAGAAAACTTTTTAAGTGCCATTAATTCCGTAATAACACTAAATCCTAATCCACCAATTATAATCAATCCCATAAGGGTAAAGTTAATGACAATATCAGTTGTAAAAGGCATCATATTTCTATAACCACCAATAAGGTCAAAACCTGCATTACAAAATCCAGAAACAGAGTGGAAAATACCAAAGAAAATGCCTGTTTTCCACCCGTATATGGGAATAAAGCGAGTCATCAAAAGTAGCGCTGCAATACCCTCTATTGTAAAAGTCACAATCAACACATATTGTACCAGCCTGACAGCACCAGCTACAGTAGATTGATTAAATGCCTCTTGAATAACCATTCTTGATTTTAATGAAATTTTTCTTCCCATAACAATAGATATGAGTGTAGCCATAGTCATAAAACCTAGCCCACCTACTTGTATCAGTAGCATAATAACAATCTTCCCAAACATGGTCCAATGAGTACCTGTATCCACAACGACCAAGCCGGTTACACACGTTGCTGATGTTGATGTAAATAAGGCATTTACAAAGCCTACACTTTTTCCATCTAATGATGAAAAGGGCATATTCAATAGTATCGCACCTGTCAAGATGACCGCAGCAAAGCCAAGCACTAAAACCTGAGCAGGATGTAGCTGCTTTTTTGGCCCTGAACTTAATTCCATAATTCTGTCACCTCTGTTTTCGTATATTTAAACTTGTATCCATTCTACTACTTGATCTATGTAGTTACTAGTGTTGATTTTTCTAAAAAAATAAAACCACTACAGCGCAGTGGTTTTATTATAGAGCCTTTTCAGGCAGTATGAACTATGCGTTAAGGCCAGCTTTAGCTGCTTCAACAAGTCTAGTGAAGCCTGCTGGATCGTGGATCGCCATTTCAGAAAGCATTTTTCTGTTGATGTTGATACCAGATTTTTTAAGACCGTTCATGAATTTGCTGTAGCTCATGCCGTTCATTCTTGTACCAGCATTGATACGAGCAATCCAAAGTGTTCTGAAATCTCTTTTCTTGAGTTTTCTACCAATGTATGCAGATCTTAAAGATCTCATTACAGCTGGGTTAGCACATTTGAAAATTTTGCTTTTTGAACCGTAGAAACCTTTAGATAATTTCAAAACTTTTTTATGTTTTTTCTTAGCGTTTACCGCTCTTTTTACTCTAGCCATGGTATTATACCTCCTTCTTCACAAATTCTATCTTATGCGTACGGCATTAATGTTCTGATTCTTTTCATGTCGCTTTTAGATACTAATGATGCTTTTCTAAGATTTCTTTTTCTCTTAGGTGTTTTTTTAGTTAAGATATGGCTTGTGAAAGAACTATGTCTTTTAAATTCCCCAGTACCTGTAACTTTAACTCTTTTTGCTAACCCTCTGTGTGTTTTCATTTTAGGCATCGCAATTTCCTCCCTTCGGTATGCATTTATTTTTTCGGATTAAAGAAGACGATCATGTTACGGCCTTCCAACATAGGTCTCTTTTCCATGACGCCATAATCAGCAAGTGTTTCTGCAAAACGATTAATGACTTCTTCTCCTAGTGCGGTATGACCAAGTTCTCTACCTTTGAACTTGAGAGCAACCTTTACTTTATCCCCATTTTCCAAGAATTTCTTGGCATTGTTGGCTTTAGTTTCAAGATCATGAGCTTCAATATTAAGGCTCAAACGAACCTCTTTAATATCAATAACCTTTTGTTTTTTTCTAGCTTCTTTTTCTTTTTTAGCCATCTCATACTTATGCTTACCATAGTCCATGATTTTGCATACAGGCGGAACAGCTTGAGGTGAAATTTTCACAAGGTCAAGTTTCTTTTCAGTAGCCATTTCCATCGCTTCAGTAATGGATACTACACCTAGTTGCTGATTTTCATCATCGATTAAACGAACCTCACGGTCTCTAATCATTTCATTGATTTCTGTCTTTTTAATAACTTACACCTCCAGTTATAAAGAGTTTATTAACTTACTCTTGTTATAAAATATAAAAAGCGGGCTCTTACAAGCCCGCTTAAACTCAACAATAGAAATTACACAGTCAGATTATGACCATTGTTCATTCGTATTGACCCAGTGTGCATACAGGCAACAGGGTGAGAAGCGAGCTTCTACTTCATTTGATTGGTTGATCATGTCAACATTAGATATAATATCACTTCTAACATTATCAGTCAAGCCTTTATTACACTTTATTGATTGAGAATCGATTTTGTCTTAATTTCTTCTTTAATTGTTTCGACAAAAGCTTCTAAAGATTGGCTTCCAAGCTCGCCTCTATCTCTTGAACGGACTGACAATTGGTTTTCTTCAATCTCTTTTTCGCCCACAATCAACATATAAGGCACTTTTTCCATTTGAGCCTCGCGAATTTTGTAACCAATTTTTTCGCTTCTCTCATCGATTTCAACTCTGAGGCCAAGGGCTTCAAGCTCAGCTTTTACTTTCAAGCCGTATTCAGCATGACGATCGGCAATTGGAAGAATTTTGACTTGAACAGGGGCTAACCATGTTGGGAATTTACCTGCAAAGTGCTCAATCAAAATGCCAATAAATCTTTCGATAGAGCCAAAGGCAACACGGTGAATCATAACAGGTCTATGTTTTTCCCCATCTTTACCGATGTAGTTAAGGTCAAAGCGCTGAGGCATTTGCATGTCTAACTGAATTGTGCCGCACTGCCATGTTCTGCCGATACAGTCTTCAAGATGGAAATCAATTTTAGGACCATAGAAAGCGCCATCTCCAGGATTAACTTTATATGGCAAGCCAATTTCTTCAAGAGCACCTTTCAAAGAGGTTTCTGCAAGTGTCCACTCTTCATCTGTACCCATTGAATTTTCTGGGCGTGTAGATAATTCTACATGATATTTAAAACCGAAAGTTGTATAAATTTCATTGATTAAAGAAATAACATTGATGATTTCATCTTTAATTTGCTCAGGGAGCATGAAGATATGAGCATCATCTTGGCTGAAGGCTCTAACTCTCATTAACCCGTGAAGAGCGCCTGAAAGCTCATGTCTGTGCACTCTACCGATTTCTGCCATTCTAAGTGGGAAATCTTTGTATGAATGCATGTCAGTTTTATAAACCAACATGCTACCTGGGCAGTTCATTGGTTTAATCGCAAAATCTTCTTCATCGATTTGGACAGTATACATGTTGTCTTTGTAATGATCCCAGTGTCCTGATCTAAGCCAAAGCTCTTTGTTTAAAATCAACGGTGTTTCAATTTCAACGTATTCCGCTTTTTTATGAACTTCTCTCCAGTATTCAAGGAGTTTGTTTTTAAGCTCCATACCTTTTGGCAGGAAGAATGGGAAGCCTGGGCCTTCTTCCATCATAGCGAAGAGTTGTAGCTCTTTGCCGAGTTTTCTATGGTCTCTTTTCTTCGCTTCTTCAAGTCTAACGAGGTAAGCTTCAAGTTCACTGGCTTTCGCAAAAGATGTCGCATAAATTCTCTGAAGCATTTTGCGGCTTGAATCGCCTCTCCAGTAAGCACCAGCAACACTTAATATTTTCATGGCTTTAACATGTCCAGTGCTTGGTAAGTGACTACCTGCGCAAAGGTCTGTAAATTCACCTTGTTTATAGAAAGAAATGATTTCATCTTCTGGAAGGTCATTGATAAGCTCAACTTTATAATCTTCACCTATTTTTTTAACAAATTCTAAAGCTTCGTTTCTTGGCAATTGGAATCTTTCAAGCGCTAAATCTTCTTTGACAATTTTCTTCATTTCTGCTTCAATTTTCGAAAAATCTTCTTCAGTAAAGACATGTTCTGAATCAAAATCGTAGTAGAATCCGTTGTCAATTGCAGGTCCAATTGCCAGCATTGTTCCTGGGAATAATCTTTTTACTGCTTGTGCTAAAATATGGGCAGAAGTATGTCTGAAAGCGTGCTCTCCAGCTTCGTCTTCAAATTTGAATATATTAACTTGATCTCCTTGATTGAGAACTTGGGACATATCGACTACTTTGCCATTAACTTCTGCAACTAAGGCTTCTTTTGCTAATCTACCACTGATAGATTTTGCTAAATCCATCACAGTTGCACCTTGCTCTAAATCTCTTTGTGAACCATCTTTCAATGCGATTTGAATTTGTGACATTGCTCTACCTCCTCATATGTTTTAAAAAAATAAGCTTTGGGATATATACCCCTTCAGCAGACCCTTAACAACGGTTTAGATCCAATAAAAAAAACCTCACGCCAACTGACAGACAGTTGGGACGAGGTTTGATCGCGGTTCCACCCAAGTTAGACATAAAGTCTCACTCCAATGCACTTAACGCGTGCCTACGTAATTATTTCAGCGGTTTTAAATCTTACCACCTACTCAAATCAAGCTCAAAAGTTAGTTTTCACTTAGGTTCTCATAAAATCGATTACAGCCAAGTCGATTTCTCTCTTCATAAAAATTGTCTAAGCTACTACTCTTCATCATTGCTTTCTATTTGCTTTGAATAGATATTAATACTTGTGAGAATAATTGTCAATGATTTTCTTCTAAAATAATTGTCAATGATTTTAGAAAAAAGCTCACTTGAGACCCTTCATTGACCATTTAGAGATTAAGGGCAATCAAGCCCTGAACGAATCCGATAATCACACCAAGAACCCCGCCTAGAATTTCAATGTGCTTCAGTTCTTGTTTTGAAATAGAGAAAATGATTTCTTCTAACTGGAGTAAATCAAAAGCTGCTATTTTTTCTGAAACCATCTCTGCAATTTGAACCTTTTCCGTTGCCTGATGAAGGATTTTCTCACTAAGCTCATTCATCACTTGCTCCGCATTTTGGTCGATGGCGTCTGCAACATATTTAATAATGGCCCCTCTGAAAATTGAGGGCACCATTGGGGGCATGTTGGCTTCTGCCAAATTTAGAATTTTTGCCTTCGCCATCTCTTTAAGAGCCGTCTTGTCCATATCTTCGATCATTCTGTCCATGATTTCTTCGACTGAAATAAGCTCTTCCTCAACGGTTTTCCCAATACTGATGGCGATATCGCTTTGTCTTTTGGGGATAAGTCCTTGAATATTCCAACCGATAATCGGTATTCTGAATGGTTTTAATGGTCTAAACAGCATTTTAACAGCCAACACATTTGTAATGTAGCCGATTAATCCACCGGTTGCAGTCATTAATAATAGGGTGTACCACATAATATTCCCTCCTTGAATCTACAAATCTAAAAGACGTAAAAAAATCAACCCGAAGGCTGATTTTAGTCTAAAAATAACAATGTTTATATTATACGCTGAAAAATTCAAAGTCAATATACAACACCGTGTCTTTGTCTATTCAGATACAAGTCCAATGATGGCTTCTAAATCACTTTTGTCAAAGAGATAGGTTTTATTACAGAAATGACACTGCACTTCTGCTTGACCATCTTCGTCAATCATTTCCTGAAGATCTTTTTTTGCAAGGGTCATTATACCACGTTCAAACTTCTCTTTATCACAATCACAAATAAAATCAATCGATGTTTCAGAAGTCATTTCAACGTCAAAACCTCTTAATACTTTTTCAGCCATTTCCTTAGGGGTAAGTCCCTCAGAGAAGAGTTCAGTCATGGTTGGCATATCCGTTACGAGGGCTTCCAACTTGTCTATTACCTCATCATCGGCAAATGGCAGGGGCTGAATAATAAACCCACCAGCACTTTTAACACTAAGATCCGCATTAATGAAAACACCCAAGGATACGATGGAAGGTTGTTGCTCCGAATGCATGAAATAACTTGCCAAATCTTCGGCAATCTCACCTGAAACTAAAGCTGATTTCCCAACAAAAGGATCCTTTAAGCCATAATCCTTAATGACCACCATATGACCATCTTTTCCAATAGCACCGCCTACGTCTAGTTTCCCATCTGGTCTGAAGGGTATGTCTACATGAGGGGCAGAAATATAGCCTTTTACATTGCCTGTGCTATCTGTGACGATCAAAATGCTTTTGATTTCTCCTGAACCGCTGACTTGGAACGTTAAACGATCTTGTTCATTTTTAAGCATTTTACCCATGATTGCAGCTCCAGTTAAGGTTCTGCCGAAAGCGGCTGTAGAAACAGGGGTTGTGTCATGAATTTCACTGGCTTTTTGAACCAATTCAGTGGTATCCGCTATAAAGAATCTTACAGATTTATCTGATGTCATACCTGTGTATATTTTACTGCTCATCATAGCCTCCAATTATATCTTTTTTAATACCATTAGCCATCTTTCCGAGGTTGGCGCCAAGGCATCTCCAGTCTCTCCATCTAAAAGAGAAACCACTGTGAATATACCTTCCATAGCTGTCTTTAACGTTTCTAGAGAATGTGATTTTTGCTTATGATGCTCCGTCATACGGCGATACAATCCTTCTTCCCCTTCGGGAACAAAAAAGGCAATATCAAATTCCAAACACTGTGTCTTGGGGTCAAAAGTATTATCCCATATAAAAGACACTTGTTCATCTAATTCTGCAATGGTTTTTTCTGCAAGGATGTGTTCATATTTATAAGGTGTGCTGATATCGATGACCAATATCCCTTCATCAGTTAATTGCTTTGACGCATTTCTAAAAAATGTTTTCAGTTGTTCCTCTTCCGTCAAATAGTTAAGACCGTCACAAATACAGGTGATAACATCGGCTTTTCGGTGCACGGCAAATATCATCATATCCTGTTTTAAATACTGAATTCTCAAATGGTTTTCATGGGCCTTATCTTGGGCAATCATCAGCATTTCTTCTGAAATATCAATACCCGTTACTGCATAAGCTTTTTTAGCCAACCGATTGCTGATATTCCCAGTTCCACAAGCTAAGTCCACTAGGATTTTAGCTTTGGGATGGTGAATTTTAATCTGTTGAACAATTCGATTTGTCCATGCGTCGTAGTCCACATTGGCCATTAAATAATCATAGTAATTTGCAAAAACACTATAGGGTTTCGACATTTTTGGTTCCTTTCCTCAGCCCTTAAAATGGGGCTTCTTGAATCATAATCATTACTGAAAGTATATTGATACCAATGTACATAATAGCACAGATCACAATAGGCCACCACTCTGAAATTCTAATTTTATAAGTGGATTTAAAACTTCCCCAGTGCTTATTTTTAAGTATAACCCGATTATTCTTGTAGAGCGTCTTATAGTCTAGGGTCATAGTCGATTGGTTCTCTTCTGAATCAAAGAGGTACTCACCTATTTCCTCAAGGTGTACCGTTTGCGCTTCAATATGGACAACCCTGTAGTCGGTTAGGTTCACCTTAAGTTCGTCACCTACTTTTAGGTAGTGTTTTCGAATGCTTTTTAGCAAAAGCATTGTTACATAAAAACAGGGCACCGCTATTATAATTATAAAAAACAAAATGAAGACCACCATAATCGGCCAAGCGTTTCCTAAAGCCTCAATGGCTTTAAAACTCTGATCCTGATTAATATCCACTGTCAAATAGAGCATGACCACTGCAAAAGCATTGTTGATGAAGTGACCAAACATTGCCAATAAAATTGACCCTGTCACTTGCATGGTCCATGCAAATACAAGACCTAAAACCACTGGTCCGAAAAAGTTCATAACATTGTAGTGGAACATGCCAAACAAAAGCGCTGATAATAGTGCCGACTGAAAAAGACTCATTTTCTTTTCGTATTCCGTCAGCAAAAGACCTCTAAAGAAAAATTCTTCGCAAAAACCAGGGGTCATGGCTACAATTGCTAAAGATATGAAAGGACCAAACAAGCCTGTCTCCGTGGGTATGGTCGGTGCTTGAATATGAAGACCGTATACCAGCCATAAATTGATGAGGGAATTCACAAGCCCTACAAAGGGCACCAAGAAAACACCGGCAATGGCCACCTTTAAAAAATCGGATATCCGTGGTATTTTTAACTTGAATTGCGTTTTAATATCTAACTTCCGAGCCTTCATATAAATAATCGCAGGAACTACCAACATGCCAAACTCAGTTGCTAAAATTCCCATGTTAAAATTTAATCGCTGTAAAAAAGAACCTAAAAAAATGAACAACAGGGCACAGAATAAAAACAGAAGATGTAGGGGCAGTAAACCTTGCTTCCATTTCCCTTTTACTTTGGGCTGTTCTTCTTCCGTTTCAATGACATCAACTTCAAAAACTTCATCTACTGTATTCATTTTAAGGCACCTCTGGCAATCAACATTTTAATCATGCCTTCAACACCTCTCAGTAAAGTGCTTTCATCAAAATCGAACTTTGAATTGTGTAAGCCATTAATAAAGCCTTTGCCTTCGTTTCTTGTTCCGATGAAAACAAATATGCCTGGCACAACTTTTTGATATACTGAAAAATCTTCTGCAATCATTTGAGGATCAATATTTTGAACTTTATCTTCCCCATTGGCTTTTATAAAGGCATCTACCAACTCAGGGTCATTAAAGACTGGTGGGTACATTTCTCTAAAATCCAGCTCTGCTGTAACGCCATAAGAAATTTCAAGTCCTTTTAAATACTGTATCATACAGGTTTTTATTTTATTGAAAACTTCCTCTGAAAAAGCTCTGCAAGTCCCTTCGAGAACTGCCGTTTCGGCAATGATATTTCTTCTCTCCCCAATGCTGACTTTTCCAATGGTAACCACAGCAGGGTCAATAGGACTGATTTGTCTGCTGACAATGGTTTGAAGTTTGGTAATCAACTCTGCTGCCACCACTACTGTGTCTATTGCCTTATGAGGAATAGCGCCGTGACCACTTTTGCCTTTAATGAAAATATCAAATTCTCCAGTCATCGCCATAATAGGGCCTTTTCTGGTGGCAAAGTATCCTTCTTCAACCTCAGGGTATAAGTGATAACCGTAGATTTCCTTTATGCCATATTTCTCAAAAATACCTTCTTTAATAACATATTCTGCCCCGCCAGGACCTTCTTCAGCAGGCTGAAAAATAATCATGACATTCTTTTGAAGGCTTTCAAAGTGTTCTGACAACCATTTAGCAACAAACAACATAACGGTCATATGACCGTCATGTCCACAAGCATGCATGTAACCCTCATGGGTAGATTTAAACTCATGAGAAGTCATTTCTGGCATACTGAGGGCATCCATATCCGCTCTTAGGGCCACCGCTTCTTTAAATCCACCATCAAACCATGCCAAAACCCCTGTGGTCGCTGTTGTCATAACCTTTACATTGGGAAGGGTTTCTAAAAAATTTTCCAAGTAAGTTTTTGTTTTATATTCTTCAAATCCATTTTCAGGAATTTGATGTAATTCTCTTCTTGTTTTAATCACAGCTGCTTCTTCATTCAGGATGTCAATTTTTTGCATACAATCACCTCGAATACAATTATATCCAATGGTTTGACCCAATACAATTAAAATATATAGTCCTAATGTATAAACAATAGGTTGACACGCTAGGTCTCGTTTGTTAACATATTGCTAATTTATTCATAGGTCATGCATGGGAACAGATGATGTTTTCATTACAAAAACTGTTATCAAAGTGTTGCTTTTTAGTCACCTTAGGAATCTGATTTTGTGATATGCTGAATTTAGAGATACATCATTTTGTTCGTCTCAAACGGACAGGCCACTTTGTATTTATTTGCAACGATATGATTAAAAATACAAAATACAGGAGGGAATCAAAATGAAAAAAGTTAACATCGCAGTCGTTGGTGCCACTGGCATGGTCGGAAGAACTTTTCTTAAAGTTCTGGAGGAAAGAGATTTCCCATTTGACCAACTCTATTGTTTTGCATCGAAAAAGTCTGCTGGAGAAACCGTCACTTGCAAAGGCAAGTCTTATACCGTTGAAGAATTGACTGAAGCTTCATTTGACAAAGATATTCAAATTGCATTGTTCTCAGCTGGCGGCGAAACCAGTTTGCACTATGCGCCAATTGCAGCTTCAAAAGGTGTTATCGTCATTGACAATAGCAGCGCATGGCGCATGGATCCAAATGTACCTTTGGTGGTCCCAGAAGTTAATCCAGAAGCCATTGCTTCTCATAAAAATATTATCGCAAACCCAAACTGCTCTACTATCCAAGCTATGGTTGCCCTTAAGCCTCTATACGACGCTTATGGCATTGAAAGAATTGTCTACTCTACTTATCAAGCGGTTAGTGGTTCAGGGGTCAAAGGCTTAAAAGATTTAAAAGAGGGTTTAAAAGGTAATCACCTCTGCGAATGCTATCCTCATCCGATTGCAGTGAATTGTATTCCTCAAATCGACGTTTTCACTGAAAACGGTTATACTAAAGAAGAAATGAAAATGATTCTTGAAACACAGAAAATACTCGGTGACAGCACATTGAAAGTGACTGCAACAACGGTTAGAGTTCCTATATTTGTTGGCCACAGCGAATCCATCAACGTTGAGCTTAAAAATGCCTTTGATGTTGATGAGGTAAAATCTCTCATGGCTAAGAGTCCAGGGATTGTTTTAAAAGATGACCCTGCTAACGGCATTTATCCTTTAGCTGCTGACGCTGCAGATACAGACGAAGTTTACGTTGGTAGAATCCGCAGAGATTTTTCATTAGAAAACGGTCTGAACTTATGGGTTGTAGCAGATAACGTGAGAAAAGGCGCTGCTTCAAATGCCATTCAAATTGCTGAAACCATCATCCAATCCCTATAATTTTTTTGGAGGAATACTATGAGTCTATTTACAGGTTCAGGCGTAGCGCTTGTAACACCTTTTACTGCTGACAATCAAGTGAACTATCCTAAATTAGGTGAATTAATTGAGTGGCACATTCAGCATAAGACTGACGCTCTTATCGTATGCGGCACTACTGGAGAAGCCCCAACCCTTCGTGATGAAGAACATGTGGCTATCATTGAATATGCCGTTAAAATTGCTAACAAACGCGTCCCAATTATTGCAGGTACAGGTAGCAACTTTACAGAGCATGCTATTGAAATGTCTGTCACTGCTGAAAAAGCTGGTGCTGACGGTGTACTTTGCGTTACCCCTTACTATAATAAAGCGACTCAAAAAGGGTTGGTTAAGCATTTTTATGCTATCGCAGATGCCATTAACATTCCGATGATTCTTTATTGCGTACCGGGCCGTACAGGTGTAAATATTGAACCTCAAACGGTTTTGGAACTTTCAAAGCACCCTATGATTCAAGGGCTTAAAGAAGCCAGCGGCAACATTGCACAAGTAACAGAAGTTGCCCGTTTAATGCCAGAAGGCTTCATGCTCTACTCTGGCAATGACGATATGGTTGTTCCTCTTCTTTCGCTGGGCGGACATGGTGTAATTACAGTCCTTGGAAATGTCCTTCCTGAAGAAACTCACGATATGGTAGAGCTTTACTTAAATGGCGATACAAAAGGTGCTCTTAAACTACAGTTAGATACCAAAACCCTTACAGACGCTCTTTTCTGTGAGGTTAATCCGATCCCTGTAAAAACGGCCTTAAACCTTATGGGCAAAGAAGTTGGCAATCTTAGAGCGCCTTTATATGAAATGGAGCCTGCTAACGTTGAGCGCCTTAAAAAAGAACTGGCTTCTTGGAAGCTTGTTTAAGGAGACCCTATGATAAAAATCATTCTTTGCGGATATAACGGAGCAATGGGAAAACACTTAATTGAGCAAATTGAAGCAAACCCTCGCATGGAAATTAGCGCAGGCGTTGACAGAAACCTTAATTCAAACTATGCCTTCAAACAATACACAAGCTTTTCTGACGATGAAATCACAGGTGACGTCATTGTTGATTTTTCTCACCATTCAGTCGTCAACAGTCTTTTGGACTTTTCTGTCGCAAAAAATATTCCCGCTGTTATTTGTACAACGGGTTTAGACTTGCCTACCAAAGAAAAAATAGCCGTCAGTGCTAAATCCGTCGCCCTCTTCCAGTCAGGCAACATGTCTCTTGGCATCAATTTAATGATCAAATTGGCAAAGACGGCGGCCGAAGTTTTAGGCGAGGACTATGATATTGAAATCATTGAAAAGCATCACCATCGCAAACTTGATGCACCAAGTGGTACCGCTCTTATGATTGCCGATGGTATAAACGAAGTCTTTTCAGGTAAAAAACACTATCAGAACGGTAGGGAAGGTGCAAATGCCAAGCGGACCACTGAGGAAATAGGCATCCATGCTGTTCGTGGTGGAAACATTGTTGGCGAACACGAAGTCATCTTTGCTGGATTGGAAGAAATTATTGAAATTCAGCATAAAGCATCTTCTAGAGGTGTCTTTGCAAAAGGTGCCCTTCGCGCTGCAGAATTCCTTGTCAGCCAAGGCCCTGGATTATATAATATGAATGATCTGCTTGCAGATTTATAATGATTTTAACTGGAGTTTGAAAGGAGCTATACATGTCCCAATATGATTTAACCAATCCTTATGAAATTGCACGTTTCATAAAAGAAGCAAAAAAATCCACACCCGTTAAGATTTATGTCAATGGTGTTGTTAAAGACCATACCCTAGGCAATTTTAAAAAATTCGGTCAGGAAGGGTTTTGCATTCTCTTTGGCGAGCATGCTGAATGGGAAAGCGTTTTAAATCACGCTGACAATCAAATAACAGATTTTATTGTAGAAAACGACAGAAGAAATTCCGCTATTCCCATGTTGGATATTACAGGCATACAAGCTCGTATTGAGCCAGGTGCTGTTATTAGAGACCGTGTCAGCATTGGACAAAATGCCGTCATTATGATGGGTGCTGTCATCAATATTGGCGCTGAAATCGGCGAAGGTACTATGATTGACATGAATGCTGTTTTAGGCGCTAGAGCTACCGTGGGGAAAAACGCTCATATCGGTGCTGGTGCTGTATTAGCTGGGGTTTTAGAGCCACCTAGTGCTACTCCCGTTATTGTGGAAGATGGCGTCCTTATTGGTGCCAATGCCGTTGTCCTTGAAGGCGTTAGAATCGGCGCAGGTTCCGTAGTCGCTGCTGGTGCAGTCGTTACTGAAGATGTACCTGCTGGTGTTGTGGTAGCAGGTACTCCTGCAAGAATCATTAAAGATAAAGACGCGAAGACAGAAGAAAAAACTCAACTTTTAGATGATTTAAGAAAATAATATTACCATTTTAATATTTTTCTGAATTATCAATGAATATTTTTCATGGCAATATGAAAACCACTGGTTGACCAGTGGTTTTTTTATTACTATATTTATTTATTCAAAAGAATATTGTTAAATATTTATCTATTCGATTTGAAATATAATTCAGCAACTTAGTCCACAAAGGCAAAAACGTGATCGATATTTCTCATATAATCACCATAGTTAAGTCCATAACCTACAATGAATTTATCTGGAATGGTAAACCCAACGTATTGAGGATCAAAAGATACTGCTCTTCTAGAAGGCTTGTCTAACAATACACAACAGCTTAAACTCTTAGGATTTTTCGTTTTTAAATGTTTGAAAACACCTGACATGGTAATGGCAGAATCGGTAATGTCATCTACTACCAATACGTCGTAATCTTCTAAAGACTCGATGTTAAGGTCTTGAACAACCTTTACAGAACCGCTTGACTCCTCTCCATGACCGTAACTAGACGTTGTCATGAATTCAATTCTTACTGGCAAATCGATTTGTCTCACTAAATCTGCTGTAAAGATAAAGCTACCTTTTAAAAGGGACACGACTAGTAAATTCTTGTCTGCATAATCCTTTGCCAAGATATTTCCTAATTCTGCAACACGCTCAGCTATTGCCTCTTTAGAAAAAAGCACTTCTCTTCTTTTATTCTCAATACTCATTGTATAACCTCCAAATGGTTTATTAAGACTATTTTAAATCAGACCACATGGTTTTTCAACCACTTCAAACAGATAAGTTGAACAATATGCAAACTAATTTGTTATTTTTTTAACTATCTTTTGTGTCTTTTTAGACATATTTATAACGCCATAGAAATTTGTCAAGATAAAACAATGCATATACAATGATTTTGAAATCATTATTCAATATTTACTTAAGGAGAAGAAACATGCCTGAAAAACGTATGAAAAAAGCTGTCACCTTAGAAACTTTTGTCACCATATTGGTCCTTGGTGTGATTTTTGGCTATTTAGGAAATGTAATGGGGGTTGGCAATATGTTCAACACCCTCATGAAAACTGCTCATGACTTATTGCTCAACACCGTCTTCTTTATAATGGCTATTGCCGTCCTTGCTGGCGCCTTTTCTGCCGTCATTTCCGAGTTTGGAATTGTAGCCCTTATCAATTATGTAATTTCTCCTATAATGAAGCCCCTCTACAATTTGCCAGGTGCTGCATCTATTGGTGCTATTACCACTTTTTTGAGTGATAACCCCGCCATTATCAGCTTAGCCAATGACAAAGGATTTGCTAGATACTTTAAAAACTATCAATTGCCAACCCTATGTAATTTAGGTACCGCTTTTGGTATGGGTCTTATTGTTTGGACTTTCATGGGCTCACAGGGCAATGGTATAGAGTATATGCTCCCTGCAACTTTTGGCGTCCTTGGCGCTGTAGTCGGTAGTATTGTCAGCGTCCGCATTATGATGTACTTCACAAAAAAATACTACAATTACGATCCTAATACTGATAAAAATGGCGTATCCACTGAAAAATTTGCCACTGAAAGAGAAATTCGTGACGGCAATGCTCTAGAAAGAACCTTAGACGCACTTCTTGATGGCGGTAAAACTGGGGTTGAACTAGGTCTTTCCATTATTCCCGGTGTTGTTATTATTTGTACCTTGGTGATGATTTTCACAATGGAACCTACCGTGGCAGCAAATGGCGCTATGCAATTTACCGGCGGCGCTTATGAAGGTGTAGGCCTTCTCCCTCGTTTTGGCGAAATGCTTTCTCCTGTCCTTACCCCTCTATTTGGCTTTACATCTGCTAAGGCTATTGCCTTTCCAATCACTTCTTTAGGGTCTGTCGGTGCGGCACTTGGCATGGTTCCAAAACTCTTAGCCGAAGGCGCTATTGGAGGCAACGAAATTGCTGTCTTTACTGCCATGGGCATGTGTTGGTCAGGTTATCTTTCCACTCATGTAGGTATGATGGACGCGCTCAATGTTAGAAAACTCACTAACAACGCTATTTTTTCACATACGATTGGCGGTCTAGCTGCTGGGATTGCAGCCCACTTCTTCTTTGTCCTCAGTCAGCTTTTCTAAAAGGACTTCACTTCATCACTTTTCTACCCTTAAAATTGCTCACCATCATATGATTCCCCGATTGTATGATTCATAAAAGAGAAGAAGCCTACACCCCATTGTCAGGCTTCTTTTTTTTGTTATTCAGTTTCCAAAATCATTTCTACTTTTGTTCCTTTCGATTGCGCTTGGTCCCTACTGGGCATTTGGCAATACAAATTCCACAGACAACTCCTCTTCCAATATGCTGATAAGCTTCGTGCATATGGTCGCTACAGGCTCTCACATCTACAATTGCCTCTCGTTCAATGCCTCTCATCCAAGTTTCTCCAGTAAGGGCATAAGCAGGACAACTGACCACACAGTTCTTACAGTTGCCACAAGAAGACTCATAGCATGGTTTATCGGTCTCAATGTTCTGGCCTTCTAGCTTTTGAAACATTAGGGTTCCAAGTCTTACACGAGGTCCATATTCCGGTGTGACAAGGGCGTTACTCTTCCCAATCCAACCCAGTCCTGCCCGAATGGCCGCCGCCCGATGGGAAAGCAGAGCTTGAAAACCGTTTCCATCTTTTGAAATGGATTGAGATGCTGCAACTTGCATCACCCGATAGCCTTCGGCTTGCATCTTTAACCCAATTCGGTACAGCAATTGATCAATGTAAGCATTGGTCGTTCTGTATTGATGAAAATAGCTGTGGGTCGGAATCATACCCTCACTTACGTCGTCGAAAACTGCATCTGACAGACGTACCCCAATGCTAAGAGCGTAGGTCATTTCCTTAATGGGTCTGTCTGCTATGTCGCTAATGTCTGCTATTCCCGATAAAGAAGCGCCTTCAGATAGTGCCAATGCTTTTAATGCCATAGCATCCATATATGTTTCCTCCTTATAAAAATATATCCTTTTCTGTCTTATGCTTCTCAACTTATGATATACTAAGTGGTAGTGTTTAAATTCATAACCGACGAATAATTGATTGACCACATAGATAGGCGGTGTTTAAGTGTTTCAAAATGATGCAAAGCAAATGGTCTCATACAAGATCATGATTCTTTATTTAATAAAGTCCCTTGAACAAAATGTTCACAAATCCACTTTAACCGATTTCTTTTTACAATATGATTATATGAATTATTTTGAGTTTCAGCAATATTTGACTGAACTCGTTGATACAGGTTTAATTGTTGAAGTCGCCAGCCCCGATGGAAACTTTTGTGTCCTAACCGATGCAGGTATCAATTCTCTTTCTTTCTTCATGGATCGATTAGAAAAATCTGTTCGCGTAGAACTGGACTGGCGTATTGAAATCGAAAGAAGCAAAAAACAAACTGAGCGCAAGCCTGAAGGAAAATACATTCGTGAAAATGAACAGCGTCACTTTGCAGAACTTAAAATCTTATCAGGCAATACGCTCGAATTTTATATGAAACTCATGGTGCCCAATCAAGAAACCGCTGAAGCCTTAATCAGCAGATGGTATGACCGATTTGAAACCATGTCTAACGAAATCAATGCATGGCGCACTATTTTTGACTAAATAGTGCTTTTTTATTGCTTCAACAACCTTTTTACTGCTCATTTCCTTTTTCTAAAGCCTTTAAAATGATTCCCCTGAGCTGACCAATCAGGTAAAGGGAGCCAAAACATAAAATCATACGGTTTGGGTCATCCTTCTCCAATGAAAGGGCTAAATCAAAAGCTGCCTTTAAGTTTTTTTCTATATCTGCATGAAGACCATAATCCGATACCATTTTTGCCAATTTTTCGGCATCCATTTTTCTTGGATTTGCAGGTTCTGTACAAATAACCCGATCAACAAGAGGCATCAATACGTCTAAGACGCCAGAGACATCTTTATCTCCAAGAATCCCAAAGACTGCAATTATTTTTTTTGTGTTAAACAAAGTTTTAATGGTCTCCGCAAGGCCTTCTGCTCCGTGCAGGTTGTGAGCCCCATCAATCAGCACTAAGGGCTCTCGATTTAAGATTTCAAGCCTGCCATGCCACCTTGCGGCTTTTAGACCTGCTTTCACAGCTTCAGCCCCTATACAGAGCCCGCCGCTGACGTTAATAGCCTCTACGACACTCAGTGCTACTGTGGCATTTCGAGTTTGGTGTGCCCCTAGCATTGCAATCTCATAAGACTCTCCCCTTAGCTTAAAGAAAGTTCCCTCAGCGGTTTCTGAGTAAATTTCAATTTCATTAACAGGTGCAACTATAAGAGGTACTTCCACCGCTTCGCAAACCCTTTCAATAGCCGTCATGGCTTCTTTTTCCTGAGGGTGAATGACCACTCTCGTCTTTGGTTTGATAATTCCCGCTTTTTCATAGGCAATTTTGCCGATAGTATCACCTAAAAAATCTGTATGGTCAAGAGCAATGGGCGTAATGACACTGACAAGGGCGTGATCTAAAACATTTGTTGCGTCTTGTCTGCCTCCCATGCCTACTTCAAGTAAAACAACATCCACCTTTTGACGTTTAAAATAGACAAAAGCCATGGCTGTTACCAGTTCAAATTCCGTAGGTTCCTTAAATCCTGATGCAACCATTTCTTTAGCTGCTCTTTTGACGACCTCAGTCACTTCACTTAACTCACCGTCATCAATAGGGCAACCGTTAATTTGAAGCCGCTCATTGAAATACTCTAGGGCAGGCGAGGTATAAAGTCCCACTTTATACCCTGCCGCTATGAGTATATGATTGACAAAGGCAAGGGTTGACCCCTTGCCATTTGTTCCAGTGATATGAATGCATTTAAGCTCTAACTGTGGTGAGTCAAGGATTTCTAGCAGCTTATGAATGGTTTCTAGTCCCAGCTTGATTTCGTAATGGTTCACGCCAGACAAGTAGGTTTTTGTGTTCCCTTCATTCATAGGCTCATACCTTCTTATTGTAATTTTGCTTTCATTTTTTGAATACGGTCACTGATGCTAATCAGCATTTCTTCATATTTTGCCTGTTTTGCTTTTTCTTCTTCAATCAACTTTTCTGGGGCTTTTGCAACAAAACCTTGATTGGAGAGTTTCTTAGATACACGGTCTACTTCCCCTTCTAGTTTTGCCTTTTCCTTTTCAAGTCGATCAAGTTCTTTGCCAAAATCAATTAAGTCGTCAAGAGGCAAGAAGAGTTCGCCACCTTCAATCACAACGGCAACCGCATCTTCAGGCACTTCTGACTCTGACTTAACAGCGAGTACTTCTGAAGCCGATGCAAGGGCTACTAAGTATTCTCCGTTTGCCATAAGAATCGACTCTGTTTGTGGACCTGCTTTTACTAAAATTCTCGCTTTTCTCGAAGGAACAACATCCATTTCCGCTCTTACATTACGGATATTTCTAATTGCTGTCATAATCAATTCCATTTGCTGTTCAGCTTTTTCATTGATTAGGCTTTCTTGGCATACTGGCCAACTTGCACGAATCAGCATGGTATCCGTCTCTGGAAGGTACTGCCAGATTTCTTCTGTGATGTATGGAATAAATGGATGAAGCATTTTGAGTGCATCTCTGAGAACGGTTACAAGAACACGTTGAACCGTTTCTTTTGCTTTTTCGTCTGTTCCATAAAGACGTTTTTTAGCTAATTCAATATACCAGTCACAATACTCATTCCAAACAAATTCGTATATTTTTGTAGCAGCAATACCAATTTCAAATTTCTCCATATTAGCGGTCACTTCTGACATAAGAGTGTTGCTTCTTGAAAGAATCCATTGATCGGCTAAATTAAGTTCGTCTGTGCTGTCAAGCTGTCCTGGGTCTTTTTCAATGCCCATAAGTACAAATCTTGAAGCATTCCAAAGCTTATTGGCAAAGTTTCTACCCGCTTCTACTCTCTCTACTTGGAAACGCATATCATTGCCCGGGCTATTTCCCGTTGCCAACATGAATCTCAGTGCATCGGCACCATATTGATCGATGACGTCTAGGGGATCAACTCCGTTATTGAGAGATTTACTCATTTTCCGACCGTCTGCCGCTCTTACAAGACCGTGAATAAACACATGTTTGAACGGTGAAACGTCCATTTGTTCAATACTTGAAAACACCATACGTACTACCCAGAAGAAAATAATATCATAACCCGTTACGAGAACATCGGTTGGGTAGAAGTAGCTAAGGTCTTCTGTTTTTTCAGGCCAGCCAAGGGTTGAAAACGGCCAAAGAGCTGAACTGAACCATGTGTCTAAAACGTCTTCATCTTGCTTAAGGTTACTTGAACCACATTTAGAACATTTATCTGGCGCTGTTCTTGCAACCATTACCTCGCCGCAATCTTCACAATAGTAAGCTGGGATTCTGTGTCCCCACCAGAGTTGTCTAGAAATACACCAGTCGCGAATATTCTCAAGCCAGTTTAAATAAACTTTTGAGAAACGCTCAGGAACGAAGTTAACATCTTCATCGTGAAGGGCTTTGATAGCAGGCGCTGCTAATTCTTCCATTTTAACAAACCATTGGTCTGAAAGCATTGGTTCTACTATAGTTGAACATCTGTAACAAGTTCCTACATTGTGATTATGCTCTTTGATTTGAACTAGGTAGCCGCCTTCTTTAAGCGCCTTAACAACCGCTTTTCTACATTCAAAACGATCCATACCTTCGTAGATGCCCGCATTTTCGTTCATGGTCGCATCAAGGTTCATAACATTTAATTGCTCTAAGTTATGTCTTTGACCAATTTCAAAGTCGTTAGGGTCATGGGCTGGGGTTACTTTCAGTGCACCTGTGCCAAGTTCCATGTCTACATAACTGTCCCCAACGATTGGGATTTCTCTTCCTACAAGAGGCAAAATAGCCGTCTTGCCAATGAGGTGCTTGTATCTGTCATCTTCAGGATTAACCGCAATGGCTGTATCTCCAAGCATGGTTTCTGGTCTTGTTGTGGCAATTTCAATTTTTTCATCAGTGCCTTTAACAGCATAGAGAATATGCCAGAAACTACCCTCTTTTTCTTCATGTTCAACTTCTGCATCTGAAAGCGTTGTTTTACAATCAGGACACCAGTTAATAAGTCTGTAGCCTTTATAAATAAGTCCTTTTTCATAAAGCTTTACAAAAACCTCTGTAACCGCTTTATTACAGCCCTCATCCATAGTGAAACGCTCTCTGTCCCAGTCACATGAACTGCCTAGCTTTTGCATTTGGTTAACGATTTTTCTGCCGTACTCGTCACGCCAAGCCCAAGCTCTTTCAAGGAAAGCATCTCTGCCGATGTCTGTTTTATTAAGGCCCTCTTCTTCTTTTATTTTCTCGACCACCTTCACTTCAGTAGCAATACTGGCATGATCTGTCCCAGGAAGCCATAATGCAGAATAACCCTGCATACGTTTCCAACGAATCAATACATCTTGAAGGGTTTGGTCAAGGGCATGGCCCATGTGGAGTTGACCTGTAATATTTGGTGGCGGCAATACAATTGTATAGGGTTTTAACGCAGGGTCTACCTTAGCTGCAAATTCCTTGCGCTGCATCCAAGTTTCATAAATTCGATCTTCAAACGACTTTGGGTCGTAGGTTTTACCCATTTCTGGCTTTGTCATAATGACCACTCCTTCTTATTCATAATGTTAACCGACAATTTGGCATTGACCGACACCATCAGTATTAAGGCTTCATTTCGGCTATTGGCTGGTTTTGGACAATAAAAAAAGCCTTCTATCCCAAATAGGGACGAAGACTTAACTCGCGGTACCACCCTGATTTCGGCACAAGGCCGACACTCAATCATTGTTAACGAAATGACCCGTTTCAAGCTAATAATAAACAAATTATGCTTACGTTCACATGAACCTCTCAAAAGCTACCTTCAACCTGCTTTCACCAGAAGACCTTTCACCCGACGGATCTTCCTCTCTTATGTGACGCTCAAGTTTACTCCTCTTTTTCATAGAGTTTTTATAGGATTGACATAATTATATAGACTCAGTCCGTAAAAATCAAGTTTTATTTGACCACCTTCATAGTGCCTCTTCTTTCTAAATAAGCTATCAACTCTTTCACCATTTCTTTATAACTGCTGTTGAGAATACTCCATTCTCTCTGGTAATTGGCAAATATCAACCGTTTAATGCTAAGAGATGGCAAATAGGGGTTCCCTTCCACAGCAGAACTGTCTTTAAAAATACAAAGTCTTGTGACTCGTCCCGTACCTCTGTCCAGTGTTGAAAGGTCAATTCCCAATTCCATGGGCTCTTCGTGAACGATGGCAAACCATGCATAGTCATCGATAGTCCCTTCTACATAGCCCTGATTTTTCTGACTCGATGTAATTTTGATGTTGTAATGATATTCGTTCATGATTCTCACCTCTCGTCTGAAGCTGATGCTAAAGCTATTGTTTTATGTATTCCCAGTAAGAATCAGTCTAAACGGTTAATCACGACAAAAAAGCAGTACTTCTAAGGAAATACTGCTTTTAAAGGTTATTTTCTTGTAAGTGTTACATCAGTGACTGCAGAATTAAGCTCAACGTTAATCACTTTGCTATTGGTATCATAATCTGAGGTTTGGTAATAATCGTTTATTTTTGATAGACCTTCTTCGCTAAAATTATGGTCACCAATCAAACCGTTAGATTTAATTCTAACACCAACATTTTTAGGAACAGTCAAGTTCACCTCACCAGCAGCCATATTAATGCTGAGTTCTGACTTTTCTTGTAAGTCCCCAAGTTCAAGTTGAAACTCCCCTGCACCACCATTGATTGATAATTTTCTTACAGGTACCTTTGAAAAATTCATATTACTATCAAGAGCACCTGCATTCACTTCTAAATCCCAAAGAACCTTTGGATTCAGATAGAAGTCGTAGTTTCTATCTTGATTTTTAAGACCCTTGATACCACTTTTTTCTTGAAACTCAAACTGACCTTGATTGCCGTTAATGTTTGATTGTACAGTGACCAGTTTAAAAGGAATGACATAATCTAACAAATTAGATTCCGTTGAACCCATAATCAAATTGCCCGCCGACAAATCTAAGGTCAATTTTCCTTCTTTCATAGTTTCATTCCCCTCTAATGGAATAAACCCAGAAGTCGGAACAACGTTACTATCAGTTGCCTTATTTCTTGATTCTTCTGCTGTGTTGGTAATGATATTATGGCTTCCAAAGTCTATCCAATTTTCTTGTGGGGCAAAGTAAATCCCATATCCCACAATGGCCGATAAGAATCCAACCCACGTAATGAGACCAATATAAGGAACTCTTCTAAAAATCATATTGACCCCAATGACAATGAAGATTAAAGGCCACAAGTCAACCACAGCACCTATAATGGAGAAGTTCAAATAGCCTAGCTTTGACATCATCCAAACAACGCCAATAAAGATAAAGGTTACACCAACACCAATGCCCTCAGAACCTCGGTGTTCTCTTCTATATTCTCTCTCGTCCAGTCGTCTGTCGTAATATTTTTGTTCTTTTTGCTTTGTGTTTTGACCGTTTTCTTGGCTGGTATCTTTTGATCCTGCTTCCTTATTTTCGTTTTGAGGTGTTTGATCCGACATTCTATTCACCTTTACCTTTCATCAAAATTAAGGCACCTACCATAATGAGTACTGCAGGGAAGAAAATCTCAATGGTAAACCCTGGTACAAATCTATTGATTAGTACGAGAACGCCTAAACCAACAAAACCCAGTCCAATGACCATTCTAAGACGGTCTCCTGAAAGTTCCATATGGTGTTTCGTTTCAGCATTGTCATATTCAAATTCACCGCTGTTGCTACCTTCTGGAATAATAATCCATGCAAGGAAGTAGGCTAAGACACCAATGCCCCCCATAACCACCGTCACTGCAAAAACCAATCTGACGATAGCTGAATCTACACCGATGTATTCTGCCAAGCCGCCGCATACCCCAGCAACCATAGCATCCTTTCTAGAACGATATAATTTTTTCAATTGTCACACCTCCTTCTTAATACATATTAGGCTCATTTGGCATAATAATCAACGCCAAGAGATAAATCCAAGCTGAAATACCACCAAATATAACCATGAGCAAGAATATAAGTCTTACTACCGTTGGGTCAATATTGAAATACTCGCCAACCCCACCACATACACCAGCAATCACTCGATTTTGTCTTGATCTTAATAATCTTTTTTCCATTTAATTACCCTCCCTTGCCACCTTTGTGGCCATTTCTTGATTACAAGATAGCACACGCTATCTTGTTTAGCAAGGTACTTAATTAAACTTTGTATTACAAGTCAATGACAAGCCTTAAGAAACTCTTAAAACCTTTAAGAAAGCCTTAAGACCCTTAAAGAACCCTTAAGAGCCTTAAGCAAATAGTAAGATTTGATCGCTTTTTAGGGTGTGTAATTATTATGTATATTTTCCAATTAAAAATGAGGTAAGCTACAATAGCCTACCTCATTTTTTTAAAATGCTATATTTCTTTTTATAAATGCACCACTGACCATTCCAATTATAGCCCCAGTCCCTAAGGACGCCCACATAATGATTGGCAAGTAGGTGATAATTCCCACATTCTCAATGACAATACCTGCAACGGCTATCTGAGCAAAGCTGTGAAAATATGCCCCAGTTAGACTGACACCGAGGGTACTGACCGTATTTTTCATCCACTTCATTACCCCATACATGGCAACTAAACTGATTAAGGCGCCTGAAAAACTATAGAGAAGAGCTGATAAGCCACCGCCAAAAATCGCTGCCAACAGAACCCTTGCTACATTAACAATAAAAGCATCCTTAAAACTGTGTTTGTAGAGTACAATGACGATGATTAAATTTGCCAGTCCCATTTTTACCCCTGGAAAAGGAATAGGGATTGGAATCATTCGCTCAAACAACCCAAGTGCCAGAGCCATTGCTGTATATATGGCCAACCTGGTCATATGTTGTGTTTTCATGATGATTCACACCACTTTCTACTATATTAATAAAGAGACTTAAACGAAAATGATAAAATCCTAACCAAAAATACGTTTGGTAATTTGGATTCCCGTCGGCGTAACCGCCAAACCACCCATAGCCGTTTCTTTAAGGGTTGGAGAAAGTATTTTACCAACTTTGTACATGGTTTCAATAACTTCATCTAACGGAATCAAGGTATAAATCCCTGCAAGTGCCATGTCTGCAGAAATAATGGCATTGGTTGAACCCAGAGCATTTCTTTTGGCACAAGGACATTCTACCAAACCTGCAATAGGATCACAAACCAATCCCAAAATATTTTTAATGGTAAAAGCCGCTGCGCTAATAGCTTGTTCAGGAGTTCCACCCATCATTTCTACAATACCTGCTGCTGCCATTGCAGAGGCTGTACCTGTTTCCGCTTGGCAGCCGCCTTCAGCACCTGCTACTGTAGCATTTCTCGAAAATAGGAAGCCAATCGCTGCCCCTGTAAATAAGGCATCTACTAATTCTTCATCATTTTTTCCTCTTTGAATACCCACCGTTACCAATGAACCTGGTAATATACCGCAAGAACCAGCTGTAGGCGAGGCTACAATTCTTCCCATAGAAGCGTTGACTTCTATCACCGACATAGCATTTGTAATAGCTTCAAAGGTTTCTCTTCCACAAAGAGGCTCATAAGATTCGCCATATTGCTTCAATTTATAAGCTTCTCCGCCAATTAGACCACTGACCGATTTTACCCCCGGTTGTAAACCTAATTCAATTGCCGTTTTCATAACCTCTAAGCTCGCCTGCATTCTGCCTCTGACTTCTTCTTCTGACTTTTTAGTCAGTTGTACTTCTCGCTTAAGCATAACTTTCCAGATAGGTAGTTGATGCTCATGACATAATTCCAATAATTCTATACTGTTTGTAAAATTAAAATTCATTTATAGTCTCCTTTACAGATGGTCCCCTTATATTAAATAAACATCGGTAATGCCTGGCATACATTTAATAGAATCAATGACTTTTTTGTCAACTTTGTCTTCCACTTCAACAACAATAATGCCGTCGCCGTCTTTGTTCTTTTTATAGAAGCTCATAAATAGAACATCGTTGTCGTATTGAGTCATAATGGCTGTAATGCCAAGAAGGACACCCTTTGAAGATTGATGCTTCGCTATAATGGTTGGATGCTCACCGCTGATGGTAAGATCAATGCCATTAAGCTGGATGATTTGTATATTGCCGCCACCAATAGAAGAGCCAATTATAGCAATCTTGCGGCCATCTAATGTATCTACTTCAATTTTCACCGAATTTGGGTGTACATCCCCTAAATCCATTTCTATGAATTGGTAGGTAATGCCCCTCTCATCTGCAATTTCAAATGCTTGCTTTAAATGTTCATCACTTTCACTGTAGCCAAGAACCCCAGCTAATAATGCTTTGTCCGTACCGTGACCGCGGTAGGTTTTAGCAAATGAGCCGTGCAAATAGAAATTTACAGAAAGAATGTCATCGCCACTAAAGTGATGTGCCATTTTTCCAATTCTCGCCGCTCCTGCTGTATGTGAACTCGATGGTCCAATCATTACTGGGCCGACGATATCAAATATACTGTACTCTGTCATTCGTTATTCCCCCATTTTTCCCCTTTAAAAAGTAACAACCTTTACTATTTGAATCATCATTTTGAAAAACTATATCATAACTCCTTCCCCAATTTCGATACTTATGCTAAATTGTAATCTGTATGAATTTTTCAAATAGCTCGTCCAATATTATTGAACATTTAATAAAACTTAACAACAACGGGTAATTAATTTAGTATATGGTAATTAATTTCCATCTATTTTTATTATACTAAAAAACCCCTCATAAGTATTTATTTTTTTTCACAGATAGATTTATCTATTTGCATAGAATCAATTCCAAAAATATGTTATATTGATTTTGTCTTGTGTAGATTCAAATACAACAATTTTTATCTACAAAACTAACTATCAACCATCACCACCACCATGGGTGATTGATTAAAATTGGAGGAGGCAGCTCACATGAACAAAAAGCTCTTTATCCCAGGTCCCGTAACAGTAAGGGAAGATGTACTTCAAGCTATGGCGACTCAACAAATAGGTCACAGATCTAAAGAAGCTTCTGCGCTTCAAAGAGGCATCGCTGACAAAATGAGAAAAGTTATGTTCACAGAAAACCAAATCATTCTTTCTACTACTTCAGGTAGCGGTTTGATGGAATCTGCAATCCGTTCTTGCACAGGTAAACGTGCGGCGGTATTCTCAGTTGGCGCTTTTGGCGACAGATGGTACAAAATGGCTACATCAAATGGCGTTCCTGCTGATAAATTCTCATCAACACCAGGTACTCCAACTACACCAGAAATGGTTGAAGAAGCTCTCAAAACTGGTCTTTACGACTTAGTTACAATTACACACAACGAAACTTCTTCTTCTATTCAAAACCCAGTTCAAGCCATCAGCGAAGTGGTTAAAAAATACCCAGATGTTATTTTCTGCGTAGACACTGTTAGTTCAATGGGCGGCGCTAAAATTGAAGTAGATGCTTGGGGCATTGATATCTGTATTACATCTACCCAAAAATGCCTTGGCTTACCAGCTGGTATGTCAATTGCTTCTGTTTCTGAAAGAGCTTACGAAAAAGCTAAAACAGTTCCTAACAGAGGTCTTTACCTTGATTTGGTTGAACTTTATGACTTCGTTGTTAAGAAAGACAACCAATACCCTTCAACACCATCACTTTCACACATGTTTGCTCTTGAATATCAATTAGATCAAATTGTTAATGTTGAAGGCATTGAAAATAGAATCAAACGTCATGCTGAAATGGCTGAAGTTGTAAGAGACTGGGCTAAAAAATACTTTGCTATGTTTGCAACACCTGGCTACGAGTCTAATACACTTACAGTTGTTAAAAACACTAGAGAAATCAGCGTTTCTGACTTAAATAAAGAGCTTGGCAAACGTGGCTACGAAATTGCTAACGGCTACGGAGACAACAAAGATATCACTTTCCGTATTGCTCACATGGCTGATACAACTATGGAAGAAGTTAATGACCTTCTTAGAAATATCAATGAAATCTTAGGTTTAAACTAATCTGATTGAAAAGTGAGGCATAATCATGTTAAGAATATTAGCTAATGATGGCTTAGAAGCATCGGCAATTCAAACACTTCGCGAAGCAGGCCATGAAGTTGTTACAGAATTCCATGATGTTGAAGCTTTAAAAACAGCGTTAAAAGACTTTGACGTTATTGTCATCCGTTCTGCTACAAAAATCAGAAAAGAATTAATTGACGCTGTCAAAGGCAGCAGACTTAAATTAATGATTAGAGCTGGCGTTGGTATTGATAATATCGATGTTGCTTACGCTGAAGAAAATGGCTTCACGGTAAGAAATACACCAAATGCAAGCAGCGCATCTGTTGCTGAACTTGCTCTAGGTCACATGTTCAACTTGGCTAGACATATCCACGCTGCTAACGTTACTATGAAAAACGGCGAGTGGAACAAAAAACACTACCAAGGTATTGAACTTGCTGGTAAAACTCTTGGTTTGATCGGTTTCGGTAGAATTGCAAGATCTCTTGCTCACAAAGCAAGCGCTCTTGGTATGAAAATCGTATATACTGATTTATTCGAAGTTGAAGGCTACGACGAATACGAAAGCATGACTATGGACGAAGTGTTAGCGGCTTCAGATTTCATCTCTTGCCACGTGCCACTTGCACCAGGTGCTGCTGCAGTTATCGGCGACGCTGAAATTGCTAAAATGAAAGATGGCGTTTACCTCATTAATACTTCACGTGGTGGCGTTATCTGTGAAGACGCTCTTGTTAAAGCGCTTGATTCTGGTAAAGTTTCAGCTGCTGCTTTAGACGTTTTCGTTGAAGAACCTACTAAGAACCAAGCAATTCTTAACCACCCAAAAATCTCTTTAACACCACATGTTGGCGCTTCTACTGATGAAGCTCAAGAAAGAATTGGCGTTGAAGTTGTACACACTATCCTTCACTTCTTCAATAAATAATCCAGGAGGCTTAAAAATATGGCTATTGTTAGACCTTTTAGAGGTATTCGTCCCGATACAAAACTCGTTGAGCAAGTATCTTGCTTACCGTACGATGTTATGAACCGCGAAGAAGCAAAAGAAATGGGTAAAGGCAACCAAAACTCATTCCTTAGAATTTGTCGTTCTGAAATCGATCTTCCAGATTCAGTAGATGCATACGATCCACTCGTATACCAAACTGCTCGTAAAAACTTAGATCAATTCGTTAAAGATGGCGTTATGATTCAAGAAGCAAAACCAATTTACTACATCTACAGACAACTCATGAACGGTCGCGTTCAAACAGGTATCGTTGCTACAACTTCAGTAGATGAATACCTTAACAACGTTATCAAAAAGCATGAATTCACTAGACCTGTTAAAGAAGTAGATAGAATCAATAACTTTGACTTCTGTAACGCTCACACAGAGCCAATCTTCTTATCTTACAGAAAAAATGACGAGATCAACCACATCGTTAATGAATGGATTAAATTCCACATGCCACTTTACAACTTCACTTCAGACGATGATTTCCAACATATCCTTTGGGTAATCGACGAAGATGCACAAGTTGCTAGAATCCAAGAAATCTTCTCTGGCATTGACTACCTTTACATTGCAGATGGTCACCACAGAAGTGCTTCTTCTGCAAAAGTTGGTCTTAAAAGAAGAGAAGAAAACCCTAACTACACTGGCGAAGAAGAATTCAACTTCTTCATGTCAGTAATCTTCCCTGACGAAGACCTCTTCATCATGGACTACAACCGTGTTCTTACTGACCTTAACGGCAATACAACTGAAGAGTTCTTCTCTAAAGTTTCTGAAAAATTCGCCGTTGAAGAAATCGGCGCTGAAGCTTACAAACCTATGGTTAGAGGCACATTCGGCATGTTCATCGAAGGCAAATGGTACAAACTTTCTATTAAAGATGGCTTCTACGATCCAGCTGATCCAGTAGATCGTTTAGACGTTTCTATCCTTCAAAAGAACCTTCTCCAACCTATCCTTGGTATTGAAGATCCAAGAACAGATAAGAGAATTGACTTTGTTGGCGGTATCCGTGGTCTTAAAGAATTAGAAAGAAGATGTGCATCTGACATGAAAGTTGCCTTCTCTATGTACCCAACAACTATGGACGACTTAATTTCTATCGCTGATAGTGGTGAAGTAATGCCTCCAAAATCAACTTGGTTCGAGCCTAAACTCAGATCAGGTCTTTTCGTTCACACTTTGGGCGAATACTAGAATTACAATTTAAACGTTAGTTTATAATGTAAAAAAGGTGTATCTTTTGGCTGGTAACAGCCACTTAGATACACCTTTTTTTATGGGTTAAGGCCAAATGCTGCCTTTTTATCTTTTGAGAAAGTTGCTCATAGGTTTCAGTGATAAATTCATAAACCAAATAATCTGGTTGAACACTGTCAATCATTCGAGAAATACTTGGGTCTTCAAAGGGATTATGGCAATCGATTTGTCCAATGTGCCTGTAGGCATCAATATATCGCTCCATAAAGGGTTTTTTAGGATCATAATGATTATGGTCCCCTTCTTGAATACGCTTTACATAGGACCCTGAAAGGGAGCTGTTAAGGTGTATGCCTTTAATCCACTTCTTTCGATGCTCTCCAAGAGCCTCTAAGCAAGTCATGACATAATCAACACCCTCTGCCTCTGTCTTTAATTCTGTATGGGTGTTCATAAGGTGCCCCACATCCAGCATAAACCCTTTTTTCGGGTAATGGATACGGTTCATGAGTTCATCCATCAACTCAGGGTTTTTGAAGGTCAGTCCTGGCCACCACTGATTCTCAAAGAGAAGAGTCATTTCACTGTTAAAGCCTTCCGTAATGGTGTTAATGAGTTCTATAAAACTATCAATTACCATTTCGTCGGTATAATCAAACTTATAGTTATAACAGTGCTCCAGTGTTACATGACTGACATGAAAAACTACGTAAGCACTTTCATTTTTATGGGCGCGTCTTAATTCTTTCTTATAGTGTTGAATCATCGTCTCTCGGTTTTTGCCACCATAAAATTCGATTATAGCTTCTTCAGTCAGAAACTCCTTTAGCAGCCCTTCTCGGTTGCCCGTCCAAAAGTCTAACCACATGGGCCAAAATCTCATATGAACCCCCTGTATCATTTCTTTAGAAAGCCTATGAGGTTCCCAATCGTCTAGGAGCATGATTTCAAAACCATCTAACTCATGGCTTTTTAGAAAATCTTCAATGGACGCCGTGTCATTTCTAAACCGATCCAAATCCATAGGATGGGTGGTCAAATTGGTTAACTTTAGCATGTGGATTCACTTTCCTTTAAAAGGTCTCTAATGACCTGTGACGCAAGTATAAGCCCCGCGACTGATGGGACAAAGGAAATGCTCCCTGGGGTTTGTTTGCGGAGATTATCTGGATTATAGTCCAGAGGGTCCGGTTTTACTGGCACTTCTGTTGAATAAATGACCTTAAGTTTCTTAACGCCTCTCTTCCTCAACTCGTGTCTCAAAACTTTTGCCAAAGGACAAATTGAACTTTCATACAAATCGGATATGACAAATTTAGTCGGGTCCATTTTATTACCCGTTCCCATAGAAGAAATAATGGGAATATTATTGAACGTACAATATTCAATCAAGTGCATTTTCCAAGTAATCATGTCAATCGCGTCAATGACATAGTCAAAATGATTTGAGAAAATATCTGCGCAGGTTTCATCGTTATAAAGGGTTCTAAGAGCTGTCACCTGAATGTCAGGGTTTATTTTTAGAATGCGTTCTTTCATGACGTCAACTTTATAAAGCCCTACAGTGTCTTCTAGGGCATGAATCTGTCTGTTAATATTGGTGGTTGCAATGACGTCAAAATCAATCATGGTAATTTTGCCAACTCCTGCCCGTGCCAAAGCTTCCACTGCAAAGGAGCCCACACCGCCAATACCGAAAATAGCAACATGGGCCTGTTCTAATTTAAGAATGCCCATCTCTCCAATAACCATTTTGGTACGTGTAAATCGTTCTCTTTCCATTTCTCCTCCACTAATTGGCTAACTTCATTGGGACATTTGGAAGTTTTGCTTGCCATGTATCGCTTACAACTTTAATCAATTGAGGACCTATTTTTGAAATAAAGACCACTGTAGATTTCTCAAATTTATTTTCACTCTCGGCATAATCAATTAAACTGCCAACCACATCAATTTGATAATCTCCATCTTTAAGCTGTACAAAGCCTTTGATTCTGTAGGCCTCTTTTGAAACCCCATCTAAAAACCGAGTAAAGTCCTCTCTGGTTAAATTGCCACCTTCAAACTGCATGGAGAAGGTCTTTGGTTTGTTTTCAGGGGTATTATGGCTTATTTCATTACGAATCACATCTGAAGCTACTAATTTTTTGCCAATAAAATCAAAGTCAATGTTATAGAAGGCAGATGTCAAAACATCTGCATCGGGATTAAGGGTTTTTAAATGCTTTAAAATCTCATGACTTACCGCTGAGTCAACTCGGTCCACCTTATTGACAATAATCAGGTCCGCTGTTTCCACTTGCCTTGAAACCGTTTCAAGTTCCTTGACTTGGCCCATAAAGTGATAGGCGTCAACAATATTGATGCAACCACAGTACTCAAAGGGAGTCGTTGTAAAGTTTTCGACGGACTCTAGGATTTCACCGATATTAGAAGGATCGGCTAGGCCTGAACTTTCAACGAAGACGTATTCTATAGGGTTATCTGCCATTTTAATCAGAGCTTCTGCAAAGGAAAGCTTAAGACAACTGCAAAAAATAGAACCTCTTGTCAGTTCTACCATTTCAATTTTGGGATTTTCCAATATGGGACCATCGATGCTTATTTTTCCAAATTCGTTCATGATAATGCCCATGTTTAAATCTGGTTTGGCTTCTAGCATTTTTTTTAAAAATGTGGTCTTTCCCGATCCTAAAAAGCCCGACAAAAGATAGAGTTTAATGGTTTTCATGGTCAACCTCCTGAATAAACGCCTCGATTTGCTCTGTATAACCTTGTCTGTCCATAACACAGGCACTGGCATGCCTTGCACCTGTCACCAACCAAAGTTTTTTAATACCCTGTGTTTTCGCCTCATACATGTCCACACTCATTTGGGATGGTACTTTTCTGTCCTCTGTCCCATGTATCCAAAAGATTGGCGTTTGAACCTTTCTAATTGTTTCTATTGGGGATACTTCATTGATGCTTAGCCCCGCTCTTAACTTTGTAAACAAATTTGCAACTGGTAAAATTGGCAATTTTTTAAGATGGTGTTCCATCTGTAAGGTATATCTTAAAATTTCCTTTAAATCTGAATAAGGGCAGTCGGCAACACAAAATTTCACCCTTGAATCAATGCCAAGGTGTTGAAGTACGGTTGCTGCCCCAAGAGATTCTCCGTGAGTAGCGATGTAGGTACCCTTTCCCTTTTTCAGTTCAATCCAGTCCAACCACGCCTTTAAATCATCCTTTTCGAAAAGACCGTAGGTGGTACTTTTACCGCCGCTTTTCCCATGTTTTCTATGGTCGTAAATCAGTAAGTTAAAACCCATATTCCAAAAGATTTCTGTATATTTAATAGCCCCAATCAGGTTCCATGTGATGCCGTGACAAAAGACAATGGTTTTGTCTGAGTCTTGATTGGGGATCCAAAGCCCATGAAGGTCATAGCCGTGGTCTGATTTGATTGCCACCGTTTCCTTTTGAAGACTTAAAAAATAGGAATAGTACTGATTCTCAATTCGTCCCTTTTCAAGTTCAGAAGCCAAGGCCAATTCGTGGTCGCTCACCTTTGGAAAAAGCAGGGTTGAACTAAAATGCCAGCAAATGGCTAAATAGGCTCCTAACAGAACTATTATAAAAAATATAAAACCATACATTTTATGCCGTCCTTCTCTATTATGTTCTTACTTAATGATTATTTGCTTAATCAACAATAATCAGATTACCCTTCATATACGGACATACCTATCTCATATAGGTAATCAAAACGTTCTTCATCTGTGTCAAAGGTCATGTCCTCATCTTCATCTTCCATATCTGGATCGACTTCAATATTCATGGTCTTCCAATTCTTTGGGAAAGCAACTAAAAGCATTAATTCCCCTTTTTTCCATAAGGATTGATAAGCTTCATCTTGTACCATATTGAAATGAATTTCGTCCTTCATGTCTAAATGAACGGTCATGATTTCTGAACTTTTAGGGTCACTATTTTTTAGAGCAAATTGATAAACCGTTTGGAAATGCTCAGCTTCACGACTTGAATTCATTTGAACCTTTACAATGGGCAAAGTCTCTAAGGATTTATAAGATTCTTGCTTCTCTTCTGCAGGCATTTTTGATTTTGGAGCCGCCTGTTTTTGCTGTTGTTCCACAAACCAGTTTTTTGCGTTGCTTTTTCCTCTTTGAGTACCTTTGTTTTTTTGTGTCGCTTTTATTTTACTCATAATAGCTCCTTAATAGTTTTGGTCAGGCTGACTAGGGTCAGTAGTAGGCTCTGCAGGTGTTTCAGGTGTCGAAATAATCACCACAGGGCTTGTTTTTATTTCTTCCTCCGTTGCAGTTAAAGGCAATTCCATCGGTGCCACATTTGAATAATCTGGCGCCGTATTTTTAGGTCCGTCTAAGGTAACCTCTATCCATTTATACAATGCAACGTGATCATTGAACATACCGCTTCTGGTCTTCGATCCTAAGGATACCATGAGGTAGTCGTCGGTTTCAATTCTGACAATTGAGACAAAACAATTGCCTGCAAGGTCGGTATAGCCTGTTTTCAGACCTAATACACCACTGCGAAGGGACTTTAGTTTATTGGTAGAGCTAAAGGTTCTTGTTCTATAATTGCTTTTAAGCAGGACTTGATTCAAACTGACGCTGCGCATAATATCCCTATTTTTATAGGCGGCCTTTGCCAAAATGGCCACGTCTGCCGCTGTGGTATATTGATTGATTTCATCTCCTGCACTGCTAAGCCCGTGAGGGTTCGTAAATCTTGTGGCGTTCATGCCTAGAGATTTTGCCTTGGCATTCATTTTAGCTACAAATTTAGTCTGACTGCCTGCCACTGTGTCGGCAAATAAAAGCGCCGCATCGTTGGCACTATAAAGAAGCATGACATCAAATAAATTTCTAGCCTGAAAGACTTCATTTTTCTTTATGGGCATGAGTTTGCCTTTATTGTCCGTCAGTACCATGGCGCCATTGTACTTTTTAATATCGATTTTATAATCTTTTTTAGATTTAATGGTCCCATTGAGATTATAATTTTCACTGATAATGAGTGCGGTCATCAACTTCGTGACTGAAGCCATATACCGATGCTGTTGGCTATTTTTTTCATAAACTAGCTCGTCAGTATCCAGATTATAAATAATACACGCCTCTGAACCAAGATTTCCATTATAGGGAAGCCATTCCGTTGCGTAAGCATTTATGCTTGCCGTTGTCAGTAGTAATGCGATGAGCATCAAACTCAGTTTTTTTATTTTGGAAGAAAATATATTCACAAGGCCACCCTTTCTCAGTATTTGTAATACCATAATCGTTCTGTTCTAATACGCTCTAAAAAAGCTTGGTCTTTAGAATTTTTAGGCACTAAATCCGTACTGTAATTAAATTGAGAGCTATGGGCTTTCAGTGCACCTAATTTTTGTTCAATCACATCTGAAATATCATTGCTAACGTCTGGTGTGCCTAAATCTTGATTCGGAAAAGCGCAGCAGAGGACTGGCGGTCTCTTCTCTGGGGAAATTTTTTCTACTGTTCTTACAACCGCCGCACCACAAGCGTCGTGGTCTGGGTGAACGCCGTAGCCTGGGTAGTAAGTGAAAATTAGCTCTGGCTTCACTTCTTCTATCAAGTCCATAATTACTTTATCTAAAACTTCGTGAGGCTCAAATTCAATGGTTTTATCGTGGAAGCCTAGCATTCTTAGATCTTGTATACCGATGACGCCGCAAGACTTCATAAGCTCTTGCTTTCTAACACTGGGTAAGGTATATCGGTTTGCAAAAGGTGGATTTCCCAAATTTCTGCCCATCTCCCCTAAGGTTAAGCAACCGTACGTCACGTGGGCGCCATCTCTGATCAGTTGTGAAAGGGTTCCCGACATTGGAAAGACTTCATCGTCTGGATGTGGCAATATCACTAATATTTTTTTAGCATTCATATGGATTCCCCTCCTTAGAAAGGTGTAGCGCTAAGTTGTAAAGCTACAATCAGCTTGCCGTCATTATCATTTCCCGAAAGAATCAAGTGTTCTTCATCGGTTTGATCCCAGTGGGTGAGCCCTTCTGTATAGACCCAACCGCCGTTAAGCTTAAGACCTACCCGATAAGGGCTTTTCTCCGAAATAGCGGCGTGACTGTATTCAATAATGGCATTTTTAATAAAATTAGAAGCTGGATGGACCGATTGGTCTTTATGAGAGGTATACGCTCCCATGGTCATTTCAAGGTGAATATACAAGGGCTTATTAATTAAAGCGTTGAGCCTAAGTTCAACGGCTTCTCTATTGATGCGTTCCATAGGAATCACTCCTTTTAAGTGTGTAATTATAAGTAAGGAACATATTTGCCGTATCTCCATTTTATCACAGCTTGGGCGTAAAAAATATAACAGTGCTATGCAACATAGGAATGTAATGATTCTTAACGTTAAAATTTTTATAACGAAAAACTTTTTAGTGTTGACTAAATGCGTTTTCGTGTGTTACTATTATGTATGTTCCATCAACAAATTTCTTTAAAGGATGTGAAGTCATGTCAGTGGGTAAAGTACTCAGCCAAAACAAAAAAGCATATCACGATTACTTTATCGAAGAAACTTTTGAAGCCGGTATTGTTTTGAAAGGTACTGAGGTGAAAAGCATTCGGATGGCTAAGGTCAACGTCAATGACTCCTATTGCGATGTCAAGACGGGAGAAGCTTTAATCATCAATATGCACATTAGCCCTTATGAAATGGGTAACATTCAAAATGTAGACCCTATCAGAAAGCGTAAGCTCCTCATGCATAAAAGAGAAATTGCCAAGTTGATTGGTTACACTACGCAACAAGGTTACACACTAATTCCATTGAAGGTCTATTTGAGCCCTTCTGGACTGGTGAAAATCGAAATTGGCGTTGCTAAGGGTAAAAAGCTTTATGACAAGCGGGAAACCTTGGCAAAACGAGATGCCGATCGCCACATTCAGAAAGAACTCAAGAACCGCCAACAGTATTAACCCATACTTGGGGACGTACTGGTTTCGACAGGGGTTTGGAGTATTTGGCAGCGAGCCGTGTTTACTGACCTGGGGTACACGTTAATGAACTGGGTTATCTAAAGATAAACGCAAACGAAAATTTTGCTTTAGCAGCTTAGTTCTGCTCGTCAAACCTGGGATTCCCACGACCTAGGATTTGGCGTCGGCTAGTGGGGAACGGATTTTGGGAGTGCTTCGACCCAAGATCGGCATAATCGAAGATCGTTGAAAGCGGATCCTGCCACTGGGAGCCGACCGAGACTAAAACCTAAATAAGTGGCTGCGCTCGGAGAAACTGGATACAAAGGGCTTTTGGACAGGGGTTCGACTCCCCTCGTCTCCACCAAACATAACCACAACTATGTACAATCTGAAGATCACTTTTACGTGATCTTCAAACACCAAAACTTTATCAACATATTGATGAATGCATTTTTTAATTTCTTTTTTATCTTTATTAGAAACAAAAAATCTATATGACGAGAAAACTTTTGAGAGGGTGTCCTCGTCTATAATTTTTGTTTTGGCTGTACTTTTAAGATGGCAGAGTTGGATACCTAACTCTGTTTTTTCTTTTTCTAAGTTTGCTAAATCATGAGTTAACAATTTTGAAGCACAACCGTTTCTTATGACGTTAAGGACATTTTCTATCTGACTATCTAACTTAGTTATTCGTTGGTATAGTGCCTTTATTTTTTGCTTACCGTCTGAGTCCTTGCTTTCCCTATATCTATTTATTTTTTCTACCAAAATTGGGATATTTGATTCATTAAGGATCATCCTTTCTAATTCTTGGAGTACAAACTCTTCGATGTATTCCCTTCTAATTTCTTTATTTTTACATGATTTCGTCCGATCTCGCTCCCCGCAACGATAAGTAACGTATTTTAGTTTGTTTCGTCCTGAATATTTAACGTTGCCAATCATGGCATGTTGACACTCTCCGCAGTATATGAGTCCCGACAGTAGATAAGTCTCTTTTGCCTTATAAGAAGATGATCGCTTTTTATTTCTTCTCATTTTTTCTACTACTTTTTCAAAATCTTGTTGAGATATAATCGCTGGCATCCCATCTGGTATTCTTACGATTTTTTCGCTAGGTTTACTCTGATGTGAATTTCGTCTGCCATCTACATTTTTAGAAGCACTTCGGTTGTAAATATATACGCCAGTATATTTTTCATTTCGTAAAATATCATGAATAGAATTTTTCCCAAAATTTCTTCCTAACTTAGTCTTATATCCTTTAATATTTAGTTGATCTATAATCGTAGGATATCCAAAACCATCTAGATACATGGTGAATATTGTCTTAACAATTTCTGCCTCGAAATCATTTATTCTGTATTTTTTAGTTTCGTGAATGACATCATAGCCTAAAGGTGGCATGCCTCCAGTATGACGACAATCTAAAGCTACTTCGTGCATTCCCTTCATCACTTCCCTGGCGAGATTTTTAGAATAATACTCGGCCATTCCTTCCAAAACCGATTCCATCATTACGGATTCAGGAGATCCATCAAGGTATTCAAGCACAGAAATAAGTCTAACACCATTTCTTTTTAATTTTTTTCTGTAGTTTGCACTGTCGTATCGATCCCTAGAAAATCTATCCAGTTTGTGAACTATTACAGCCTCAAACAGCTCAGAATCGGAATCTTTAATCATTTTTTGGAATTCTGGCCTATCATCTGACGTTGCTGACTTAGCTCGATCAATGTATGTTTTGATAATACAGATATTATTCCTACCAGCATACTCATCAATCGCCCTCAGCTGTGCATCCACAGATGCATCAGATTGGTTATCAGATGAGTAACGTGCATACGCTACAGCATTTATCATGTCCGACATTCTTAATCACCTCTTTCATTTTTCCCTTTTATTGATCAATAATACTTGAGTAAATTGAGTCTAATAGTTCAATTGCAGGTCTATAAAACTCATCTTCATCTTCCAAACTTTTCAATCCAATCGTGTCAAGAATTTTTGTCTCTTCAGATTTAAGGTCACTCTTATTGAGTTTATCCCTGGATATAATCTCCATCGTCTTTATAATTACTGTCATATATACCACCTCCTATTTTGTTTTTAGTAAACCTCCCTTCATCGACTTAATTTGGAGTGCATCAAGGTTTTATCCTTAATCAGAACATTTGTTTGGATTATATATCATAGTATAGGCAGTAATATTATGAAAAGCAAATTTTACTCCTTTGTAATCATATATGAAGTATTTCTTATTCTGAAATTACTTATTGGCTGACTTATATTTTGCCTGCAAAGATATCCGACAACTCTTTTTTTCTAACTAATTTTTGACTCTAAAAGATAAAGATTCTAAACCAATAGTTGTGAAATATAAGAGGTCAGAATAAAAAATAGCTCAATCTGCAATAACAGATCGAGCTATTTTTTATTTATACTTTATACTTTATCCTTAATTATTAATCTGCCTACATAAAAAACATCATTACAAACAGGCTAATCATTTCTTATACATGCTTAAATACCGATCTAATTGCTCCTCTTCAAGAACTGCAATCATATTCTCAATAAGAGATAGTTCATTTTTAAATGCATACGCCTCAAGTGCATTAAAATACTCCAATCGTGATTCTTTTTTTATAGAAATAGGCAATAGTCCCTTTTCCATAAGTTGATAATTCATAATTAGTCTTGAAGTTCTACCGTTACCATCGACAAAAGGATGTATTTTGACAAATTCAGTATGGGTCCACACAGCGTATTCAATAGGGCTTTCAAATGTTTTATCCTTTAAACTCATGTAGAAATTCTTTATTTGAGTGTACATTTCACTAGGTGATGGTGGCGTATGCTCAGCACCTGAAATATAGACGTCTACACTTCTATAGACACCGCCGACCATAATATTTTCCATCAAAATTGAATGAATATCTTTGATGATATTTTCATTTAAAACAAGTCCTTCGGCAATACATTTTTTAACATATTGATAAGCTTTGTTATGGTTAATGACCTCATAAAGCTCTCTTAGATGTTTCCCACCAACGGACAAGCCATCTTCAAGTACTACTTTTGTTTCTAAAAGAGTGAGAGTATTGCCTTCAATAGCGGTGGAATTATGAGTGTATTCCAGTTCAAAAGCCTCCCTATAACTGTTCGTACTTACTTCTGGAAGTTCATTTTTTACTCGGTTATATTGTTCGAGCTTTTCAAATAGTCTATTATGCTTAATTGCCATCACCTCATTTCGATTTAGGTTTAAATGGATTGGAGTCCAAACATTAAAGTCACATTAAAATTGCTTTTCTTTTCCCTCCAATACGACCCCTCCTGTTAAATCAAACTAATTATATTTTGAATTACCAACAAACTCAATACACTCAGAGCATATATTTCCCCATTTATAGTGTTTAAATCATTTTTCATTCTTACATTAAGTCTCTATAGTAATTTTCAAACCTTTGATAAAAAAACTTGAAACTATGAAAAATGATTATTTAGTATCTGTTTATAACAGAAAATCAAATTAAAGCAAAACAGCTGGTTAAGGAATAACACCTGTATAATCAAAAAAAACTCCCCGACTTACTATTGGGAAGATACTGCGTTAAAGGCAAATATTTTTTAACCAGATATATTTCCCCTGTCCTGTTCCTGAAAAGGTAGGGGGGCATTGCAATTAGGGTAGTACTTAGCATGGTAATAGCAGACCTGGTCGTGTAGCCTTAGACGGCTAAAGCAGTGGCGTTAATACGCATTAGACGGGATACCTCAGCGTGGCTCCATACGTGATTTAATCCTTATAATCCCCTGTCCAACTTAGCACTTTTTTTGCTTTGATCGGACAAGGGGGTTTTTTCCGTTTCCTAGCTATCACCACCGTGATGTTGGGTGTACTACAGCGTAATTAGTTTATTTCGTCAAGAAAAACATTGATAGTCGATACAAAAGGTCTTGCATCATCGGGCTATGCATTACTGATTTTAATCCTATTATGGATGTTGAGGTGGTCAGAGGTAGCTTGTTACTAACTTACGTTCTTTCTAATTACAATCATTTCCGAATCTACATAAAAAAATATGACCACCATCATCAGGTAGCCATATTTCCGTGTAATATAAAGCAATGCGTCTTTTGTAAATTACCTCGAATACTTATATTTAACCTCGCTCATCCAACTTGGGAGTATACTAGATACCTTTAGCTTATGCATTAATCCATATACTCCCCTGTCCAACTTAGCATTTTTTTGCTTTTGTTGGACAAGGGGTGTTTTCGTCTCCTAGACATCACCATCGTGATGAGTTTGAGACCGCTTAATCCTTTAACTCCTATTACAACAATACATCCCTATAGCCGCAGAAAAAATAATAGTACATACCAAAATGATCATTTTCATACTTATAGCTTACATAGGCAACTACTAGTATTCAGTGATGCTTATCGTCCCGACAGAGCTATGACCATTTGAAACCAAATTAGAAATTATATTTTGTAAAGTAGATTGATCTGAGTTAGTGATTCTCACACACCCATATGTAACTCGCAGCGGATAATGACTATTCGTTGTGTCTGTTATTGGATTGCCACCATGTATCCAGATATCACTTCTTCCTGATGCTACTATCGCTCCAGAAACGCCAGTCATATTTACTACCTTGTATGGGCCATATGAACTCGATGGCGATGCTGGTCCATATAAATAACCTGTATATTCTCCTGTTGGTGTATTCCCAAAAGATTGATACATACTTGCATTCGATTCTGATTTACCTAAGCATTCTATATACAATAAAGAATTTCCAGTTCCATCAAATAAATATAAATGACCTTTGTAGCTTCTATTAGTAGGCAAACAAACATCAATATGCCATTTCCCTACTGCCGAAACACTTGCTAAGCTGTATTCCTTCATCAACTCATTATATTGATTATCTAAAACTTTTACTTTTATAGTAGAAGATTCTGAACTATAAAAAGTAATAGGAACAGATAGGCTTAAATTAGTAACTCCTTTTGACATCTTAATATTTTCATAACGTTTGGTATACTCTTTATTGTTCTTTAAAATACATACTTCAAGGATATAATTGCGATCAGTTTGCATTCCTGTCATCTCAACAACACTCAAATTTAAATTTGTCTCTATACCAATCTCAGGTGTACTATTATCGAGAGAAATAAAATCAACTATGGGAACTATCAAACTTTTCTTGTATTTATTTATTGAGTTAATATCATTTCTCGGAACGTTATTATGTGTACGCAATTCACTTAAAATGTTATTAATAAACTCTTGTTCTACACCACTTAGCTCAGGATTTTCATTCATAATATTATTCACTTGATTTTCATCAATTAAATTTGAACTTGCCATGCTTTTAAGAAGATTGTTCTTTTCAATATTTGTGACTTCACTAATAGTATCCATGAAAAGTTTAGGATCTTTCTTAAATAGCAAGGTAATTGATTCACTTAGCTCTTCATCTTCATTGTCTCCAATTTTATTAATCAACTTGAGCAATTGCTTTGGATTGAAATTTAATACTTTGTTTGATACATCTTCAGAACTTGTAATTGATGCTAACTCACTGCTACTAACCTTATCTATATTTTTTAAAATTTTCTCAAAAAAAGTAACTTCATTATAAGTATTTTGACTGTTCTCAATTAAGTTTAAAACTCTACTTTTAAATTTATCAAGATTATCATACTCAGCTGCGTATACAAGCAAGCTTGCCAACTTCAGTTGATTTTCTTCCGAGAGTTCAGATGCTCTTTCAACAAATTGAGTTTCATCGCTATTAAACTTGTCATATAGTGTTATTGACAAATTCTCAGCACTAAATCCATCTACGCTATTTAGTTGTCCGAATAGATCATTAATTGACTCTGTTTTAGATGCAAATGAAGAAACACCTAATAAAGAAATAAGAAGAGTTACAATTAAAGTTATTCTAAAAAATAATCTTGTTTTCATATTCTACCTCCAATATAATTATTGTTTTTCAATGACTTCTGCCTTATTGATGATATTAGATATAATCACCTTCTCCTTTTCATTGACTTCATTGCTGTTCAGCAATTTATTAGATAAATCTTTTATCACTTTAGAATTTGTAGAGCTGACATAATAAGCAATAAATCCAGTAATTAAATCTATATTTTCTTCTGAGTTCTGGCTCAGTAATCTAAGAAATTTGTTAGCATCATCCTTATAGATATTTGATACAACCACAGAATATTTTTCTGCATATGCACCATCAAGCCCCGTAGTTGAATTAAGAAAATTAGCTATTTCCTCATCACTAAGTTTTTGAGAATCAATCCAGTCAAGAATTTCTAAAGTACTATTAGAATCAAACGACGACATATCATTCCAGCTAGTCTCCTTTAGAAGCGTAAAAAACTCGCTTCTATTAGATTTGTCTTCCAATGAATTACTTTTAAAAATATTAATAGTTTTCTCTGCATTATTCATAAGCTTAGTGTCTGAAATTGTTTTTTGAGGATTAGTATCCTTGTCTAGAATTATATTGCTCTTATATTGAATTAATAAAAACATTCCAAATACTAAAGTAATAATCAAAATAAAATATCCTTTTTTCATACTGATCCTCCTAATAAAGTGTTTTTAACTTCTAAGTGAATTATTCTCATACTTTAGTACTACTTACTAAATGATAATATCATTCAGCAAACCTCAATGTAAGCTATTTTATTTACATTAAGAATAGCACACGCTTCGTTTTTGTCAACAATTATATCCAACGTTTGGATAATATGTAATTATATATCCCAAATCGTTTAAACCTTCTAATTTTTTCTATAAACCTCTATTGTTTCATTTATTTGTTATTCTAATTTAATGTTGTGCTACAAATTGAACATACAATATTAAGATAACTCATCTTTAGCTGAAAAAAGTCTTAGCTTATTTTTTCCAATAAATTAACCTCCTATCATCCTATAAAACGAATGAACAGAGATTTTGTTACACTTTTTCTAAATAAAAAGAAAAATATTTTAGTTTACATGAATAAAACCAGTCGGATTTTTTTCCCAACTGGCCTTGTTTTAGATATTCCAATGTGTTATTAACCAACTCTTCAAAAAAACTTTCTGCTTCACTGGCAGATTACCCGCTCTCATCAGTCACCTTAGATAAGCGAGTACACCGAGAAATGACTAAGTTTGATTGACTGACCGTTTAAGTTGTTGAACTTAAAATGTGGATATTGTCCATTTTTGCCTCTAGTAAGAAATACAGCTGTCTATCGACAGCATTTGTGCGAAGTTTTCAGATGATATTGTTGGAGTAGTCAAACAGAACAAATATAGGTGTAACCAGGATTTAAGAAGCTTGAGTAATTTGAAATTACATCTTATTTCTCTTAGACATTGCTTCTTCAGTCATAAATCTTGTAAAATCTTCATCTTCTATAATCTCTTTATCATCTAGGAACGATAAAAGTTCATATTTTTTCTCCATAACAGTAGGGAAATCGGCAAAATCTCCTTCAAATTGAGTCTTCCCATATTCTAACAAGACTTCATCAGCTGCTAATGGGTCTCTTTTTAATAGGTTAATAAAGAACTCAAAATCATGAATATCAAAGAAAATTATGATTTTAAATAACTCTTTCTTCTCTACTTCTAAATGTTCGAATTTGAGTCTTGTCTTCATGAACGATTTTTCTGAATGAACTACAATCCCAACAAGCTCTTTATCAGTTTTTCTTGAATTAAGAATAGCATTATGAACCTGCTCCGCTCCTTTATCAAAAGTTCTTTTTAGAAAATCGTTAAGAGCATTCACATTGTCATAGGTATCTTTAACGCCCACAGATTTTATTCCGCTCTTACATTCTATTATCAACCTACAGTTATCGGTTTCTAAAACATAATCAACTTTATATCCTTTTCTTGTAGTAAAGAACCTGTCCAAGTTTTCAGGAATATTCACATTGAAAAGCTTCTTTTCAACCCCTTCTTGCTTGGCTGCGTATTCCAGATACCTTTCAAACAGAATGCCGTATTGATTAGGGAAATATTCTTTCCCAAATTCCTTTTCATTTTTCTTATAGAAGTCTCTAGCTATCCAAATCTCAGCATCCGCAAATTTTTCTTGAAGCATAAACGAATCTATTAATACATTCTTAATGTTGTGTTGAGCAAACAAATATCTATATTTTGCTACTAATAGACTAGTACTATTAAGGTCTTCTTTTTTAACAGAATAATAGTCAATAACTCGATTGTATTTTTCCTTGAAGTTATCAATACCTTCTACATATTGAAACTTATCTTCTTCATAATCAAGCAGATTGACAACTCCCTGAGAAACTGCCATTACAACTATTGAAATAATGATAAATCTAAATTCATTATGACTCATTCCAAGAGCATCATTTATAACTCTATCAAAATCAAAGAATTGCTCTCCTTCTTCGTATAGCTCTTTAAATATAATTTGATTTCTCTTCTTGTCTATTCTGTAGACATTAGTCTGGCTCCTAAATTGGTTTTCAGATATTCCAAACATAACATAAAAGATATCCTTATTTCTCGTTCGACTTTTGCTTAACTCGTTTTCATAGTCATTGTAAAGACCAAGAATGTTGACACACTCTGCATCTGTAATTGTGGTTTTTAGAAGCTTGCAATCAAATGATCTTCTTATTTTCTGGAATATAACATCTCTTACAGTCCAATGACATAAATGAAATTGTTTACTAGAATTAATGCCTACATCACTAAGTTTAACTGTAAAGAATGGATTGTCGGTCTCTATCTGATGCTTAAAGACTTTCATATTTACATTAGAAAAAGCTTGAATGAAAACTTCCGTATTGTATTTTGCAATCTCTCTAAAAAAGTCATGGTCAAATTCATGTTTCATATATATCACCTACCTTATGTATCTTAGCATTTTAAATATAAATAGAGTTAAAGGAAAAAGAATATACAATCGATTCTTGAAAATGTTATATAATTAGCTTTTAATATGAAGGTCTGCAATAATTGTACCCTGACAGATATAAATGTAATATATCCTAATTAAGAAAGCTATCTATCAATAAATAGTACATCATCCACATCAGATACAACTTATACTCCAAATGCATCACTATGCTTAGATGTCCATTTTTTATGATTGATACTTCCTCCAGCTTGAGAAAATTGATGAGCGACGCTCGTAAATTAGATAACGTCACAAAACTACAGCATTTCGATTCATGATTTATTTTGTAATTTCACTGGGTATTGTCCAGCATCAGGAATTTTTTTCTCTTAGTAATCAATATATCAAGCATATATTTTTTACTAAAAGCCCCAACACCTTACCAAAGGTTCTTATATCAATAAAAGGCCCTGAACAAAAAATTTTCATTAGTATCTACATACTCTTGCTTGAGAAGAGTGTTCTGGCTCTCTAAATTTCATTACATAGAATATGACAGAAGTTCTTTGTTAGTTCTGCCGCTTCTCTTCTGTCCATCGCTAATACTTTGGTATATATATCTATTTTATGGAAAAAATTCAAAACAATGTTATAAGTCAATTAAATCAAAATTAATTATGTACTCCACCAATAATAGGATCATTATCTGATAAGTTTTGTTCATACCGATACTGTGCCTTAAAGAGTTTCTTTGCATTATACATTTGCTCGTCTGCTGCCTCAATCAATTGGTTTATTGAGTGATCTGGATATTCTTTAGATGATGAATATCCAACACTAAAGTTGATCTTGAAAGAAGTATCCGATATCAACTTTATCGTACTTAATTCACTGCGAACTCTCTCAATTATGTCGCACGAGCATTCTATACTACAATTCTTGAAAATAACTACAAACTCATCCCCACCATATCTAAAAATAAAGTCTGAATGCCTTATATTACTTTTTATCTTATCTGTTACAGTTTTTATAAGCAAATCTCCTGTGGAATGCCCATATTTATCATTCATAAATTTCAAATTATCTATATCTATAAAGCCAATAACCAGTTCTCCATTTTGCTTCAACTCTGATTCCAATCTACGCATACCTGCATCTCGACTAAGTGCTTTTGATAAAAAGTCAATGCCACTATTCTCTACGAACTGATCGAGTTTTATTTTATTTATAACAGCATAATTAATCACTATAAAAATCCCAACAATAGCAATGCAAATGGCTATCAAACCCAAAGATATCAGTAATAAATATTTGTGTTTCAGGTACGTTTCTAATTCACCTGCTGACAAATTTATCCATTCCTCTAAAAATACAATAAATGCAAGAACTGAAAGTGCAGCTACTATATTTACCCCTGCAAACGCCGTGAATTTAGGAAATCTCCTCTTAAGTCGAAATATCAAATCTATATTTATTTTTTTAATCAAAATTATACAAAGAACAGCTATTATAAATGTAACTGCACTCCCTATGGTTATAGCAATATATGAACTTTGATATTGCTTTACAGTTAATGTTGTAAGTGTAGTCAGTCCGACAAACGTGAAAATGTCTCCAACATACATAATAGTAAATGTCGCTAAAAAAGTAACCATTGAAGTAAAAATATCTATTTGCCACAAACGGTAAACTAATAAGATTCCAATCAAGAAATTTAAGCTTGACTTGAGAAGCAAGTTATTCGGTAGCAAAATAACGAGAATTGATGTTGTTACACTAAATAATAATACCCAAAGCAATGCGTTATGGTCTGATATAGGTTTTTTCACCAATTGCTTGACTATAAAAAAAATAATTAGCGATGTTAGTATACCATTATAGCATGATAATAGAATATCCATTATGCCTCCATTATAAAGGAATTTCATTAATAATAAATTAGAATTTCATCTCGATCCGAACCCAAAGACTTCTTTCTCACTATGTACATAGTATCTTACCTACTATTAAATTGTCCAATACTCACATACAAAACAAGACCTATAAAAAAATAAGCAGTTGGAATTATCTCCAACTGCTTTCATAAGTATTTTTCAGTTTAATTATTGATACTTTCTCTATAATTATAGCAAATCATTGTGAATACACATTTTAAAATTCTTAATTTCGATATTATAAAGTATGACATTTCATTATCGCTACTTGATCGCAATTTTCTCCCAGTTCAATTTCCCACTCATCGCCCTCATTAATTCCATTTATCAGCCTATACGGTCTAGTTGAAATGTCCACTATTCCATACTTGATATTTTTTTTAGATACATTGTAGTGCGATATAAGGGTACTCAGCACATCTATGTCAAATTTTATATTTTGAGATATTATTACATTCCCTTCAAGTCTTTTTTTTATTTCACTTTCCCATAAGGTTGCGAAGTCGCTTGCATTTTCAACATCTCTAGGATTTATGCCTTGGCATTCGATATTTTTATTATCAAAATCTGTAATCGGCGGTTTTATGTGTGCATAATACACATCAGTGACATCAGATCCCTTAAGACTTACAATTCCTATTGCACATACACTTTTTAGATTGTCACTCGCCATTTTAAAACTAATCAATACATAACCCATTTCTTACCTCCACGCATGCTTATTTAGTAAATTTCAGATTAACTGTTAATATAATTCTATTAAAAAAGCAGCAAATGTCAAGATTAAATATGCATATTTATTAACAAATTACTTGTTCCTTTATTTAACAATTATAGCCTTATAGCTTTGCAACCGTTCTTAAATCTATTTTATCGTTTTATATTGTGTCGTTCATATTTTTCCATTTTATGCATCGCAATTGCATATAGTGAATATATATACTTCGTTGCAATTTTATCTTCCGCCTATAATTCTTGGTTATAACTAATATATTTTTTAAAACAACTTGAAACTTATAAGAATCATATTTTATGATTCATCCATAACCAAACATTTATTTTTAAAGATGATAAAGGAGGCGGTTTGCCAATTTTGGCGAAACTTTTGTGTTCTAGAATTTTGAACATTATTTTGTGGCAAATATAGTTTTGCCATATGACACGTGACTGTTTGGACTACAGACCATGTGTGACTTGTGTAGCATTTGGCTACATACTTACTAAACAATGCGTCCATTTTTTTATATCCCGCATGTAGCGTGTAAGGATTAACGACCCGACAGGGGTGTTAATCCTTACACTAGCCATTCCTATGCTGTTTTTGGGTATGCTTCGTCGTTAAAAAGAAATACTATATCAGATTACAAAGAAAAGAAATAGTTAATCAGATCATTTGTATTGCTCATGATTATAATTTACTCACCGTTGATTGACTACACCTTCTTCAAATTAGTACAAATTAATTTGAATTAAAACAAATTAGTTTGTACTAGCTTGAATTGATTTGTTTTAATCTGAGCTAGATTAACAAAGAGACACCAAACTCATTTAACTCAGCAACACAAGAAATTGATTTAACACGTTTTTAAAAACCTATTTTTAGATTTTTTTGCGTTATAAAATCGTAGAACCTACTGAATTACGTTTTTAAAAACCTATTAAGTCGCAAAATATATGCATCCACATGGCAGGAGGTGGTTTGATGGCAAAACATAACTTAGCGTACCAAATCGACAGTGCTATCCAGCAGGCATTTCGCCCTGGTGCGGATAAACATTCTGGTAAACACACAGGTGATAGCCGTGGCATTGTCTACAGTTATAACGAAAAAAAGAGTCTCCAACAAGTAGGCTACGAATTTAAATCATACATGCGAGCAAATTTTCCTGGAATTGAATATGTAAAAGATATAGAGGCTGATCATTGGCAAGGTTTCTTAAATCAAAAATCCGAAACCTGCAGCACGGCCACTATAAAAAATTATGTAAGTCGAATAAGCAAAATCGAAGTACTCTGTCAAAGCAAATTTCGATTTAAGAGCAATTGGGCTGAATGTATTTTGACACCACAGAGTGCAAAAACTCCAAGCAACGAGAAGTTGCGAACACAGATGATGGACAAAAATGATCTTGTTCGAGTCCTCGACTATGGCTATAAGAATTGTACTTCTAAAGGTGTTTTGGGAATAGATTTGTCCTATCGATTTGGACTAAGAGATGCAGAAGTTGCTAGTTTAAGAGTAAGAGATATAGACTATAATAATCGATTATTACACGTTGTCGGCAAAGGTGGCCGACATAGATATCTAGTAATTGAAGACAGTGATCTTCAATTGCTTAAGAATATCTCTAAAGGAAAGTGCTTAGACGATCGATTAGTCGGCATCAATGCAGATAGTATTAATCAACAACTTAATCGCATCTTAAAAACGCTTAAACTAAAAGATAAATATCCCCTTACAAGCATCCATTCAATCAGAAAATTAAAAGCACAGGAACTGTGGACCACGAAACGTAATGATGGCTGCTCAAAAAAGGAAACGATGGACTATGTTTCGTCTTATCTAGGCCACGGCAAAGGTCGCTTTGACATCATTAATATATACGTCCAAAATCAACACTAACATATGGAAAATCATGCAAATAGTATCTAATATATTAAAGACTTAAGAATCGTAGCAATATATATTGCCATATTGCTATATTGCTATATTGCTACAATTCTGCATTTTATTAATTTAATTAATCTCATATTGATCATTTATTATGTAAGAAGCGAATTTAAAAGCTATGAGAATATTGACATTTAATGTTCCCATAGCTTTTACCATTCACTCAACTACTACTTATACTTCATCCTGTATTTTGGTTTTGAAACCAAACAATTCCTTTCTTGTAGTTGTGGTTTCAAGAGTATATGGTTCGTCTCCACCAAAAAAGAAATACCCCCAAATGACTTTAATAAGTTAGTTGGGGGTATTTTAAAAGAAAAATGAATCTAAAAGATGTTAATGATATATTGAAACGAGGTGATTGTCATTAAGCACTGTAGAATAATTGAAAAGCTTGAGCAATACAACCAAATTAAAAATAAACTTCCTGAAGTAAGTACAAACAGTTATAGACAGGCCTTTGAACTCGAGTACACTCATAATTCAACTGCTATAGAAGGCAATACACTCACCCTCTTGGAAACTAAAGTAGTACTTGAAGAAGGCTTGTTCGTGGGTGGGAAACATTTAAGAGAGCTTTATGAGGTCATCAACCATAACAGAGCTTATCAACATGTTAAAAAATGTATTACTGAAGGACTTGTTTTAAATGAAAAAATCATCAAAGATATTCATTCAATTTTAATGGAAAATATTATGGTCGGCGGTATATACCGTAATGTAGACGTCTATATTTCAGGTGCAGAGCACACGCCGCCATCACCTAGTGAAATGTACACTCAAATAAAGAACTTCTATATGAATTTAAAGGATAAAACATTTGAAAGTCCTATAGAGTGCGCTGCATGGACACATGCTGAATTTGTGAGAGTACACCCTTTTGTCGATGGTAACGGCAGAACTTCAAGACTGATTATGAATTACCAGCTGATGGCAAATGGACTATTACCTATTTCAATAAAGAAAGAATCTCGACTTGAGTATTTTAATGCCCTTGAGGCATATGCTGTTAAAAACGATTTATGTCTTTTTGAGAATATGATTGCGGTTCTTGAAGAAGAGCAAATTGATAAGTATTTGAACATGAATAAGAAATAACTATATCGTTAGCTTTCTTGTTCGGGGTAAACAAAAAAATAAAAAGGACTGCTGAAAAGCGGTTCTTTTTATTTTTTTGTTTTAGTCTAGGAGAGTCGAACGGGCGAATTAAGGCAATATGCCCTCAGGCATGTTGGCCCGTCCCAGCGTGATAGCATGTGAGCTGCTGCCAGTGGCAGCGAGGGTGCGGAGCGACTCCCCTCGTCTCCATTCCATCTAAAGTAACTGATTTGGCTTTTCATTTGCGAGAGGATATCTTGCCAGTGTCTAAACTTATAACCGCCTTCACCAGTGCTATCATTTGGCACCTCCTACAAATAATTTTTATCCCTTAACTTTGCCATCATCCTAGCTTCTAACCTCTTCAAGTCCAGACCATAAACCTCATGCATCCGAATTAAGTGAATTTGAAGCGCCAGCTGAACATCACAAATCTGCTCTTCACACTTCATAATCTCAATCCAATCCTTTTCAGGAATCTCCTGATGACACAATTTATTACGAATTAGCTTCTTAAGGCTCTCTGCACTCTGAATCATTTCCTCAGCTTCTTCAATGACCACATTCAGCACTGTATAAGGGTTTTCATCTATACAAGTCAGCACAGGCATATTAAAGACCCCAGTGCCCCGCTCATGCTGATAAACTGCCTTTAGCCGTGCATCATCCAAAATTGTCAAAGTCCTAAGAACCACATCCTCAGGCATATCTAACTCGCCAGTTTCATACTTTGACCAATTCGCCTGAGATACGCCCACCTTTGCAGCTAAAATATTCTGTGTCATGCCCTTTTCAAGTCGAACTCTTCTCAACTGATTTAAAAAACTCACGAAGCGTCATCTCCTAATTTCTTAATATGTGTAATCTGATCTGCCCATATGAGACAGTCTTCACCAGTCTCAGCGTCCACTAAATGAAGCACCTTGCGACCAGATAAATCATTAAAATCTTTAATATAGAAATTTTGAGACCAGTCGTTTTCAATAGTAAGTTCAAAAATCTCAGTCTCATCAACACTTATATGGTGATCATTTTGCCTAAACGACATGCATTTAAAAGTTTCGAGTTTAATCTGATTCTCCACCTTACTCACACCTCACATTCTTTCTTTGAATAATAACTAAGTTCATAATTCCTAAGCACAAGCTATACTTACTTTAGAAAGCCGCCAACTGCAGAACATTTTCAGCTCGATGGTGATGCTTTCACTTCACTAAAATATTGTTTTACTCATACTTGGGCCTGATTAGGGCTCTTTTTTAAGTTTCTATTTTAGAAACTTAAATATTAAAAAAAACCGACTCTATTGTGTCTTTAAAGTAATTTGCAATAGCATGTGCCTCTTCAAGTGAAAACCGAACTTGCTCATTTTCTTTTTTAGAATATGTAGCTTTATTTACACCAATTAATTTGGCTATAGTTTCTCCTTTCACCCCTTTGTTCGAGCGATATTCCTTTACCTTGATCAAATATCATCCCTCCCTATTTAAATTCTATTTTAGAAACTTATATTATAAGAATGGTTTCTTTTTTGGAACTTGTCAATACTTTTAATTCTTTTTTAGAAACAACATATAGTTTCCTAATTTGATACTGTATAATTTAGTAAGGAGGTGTCCTATGAGCTTTGGAAAACGTTTAAAAGAATTACGCGAAGAAAAAAAAATGACCCAAGAAGAATTGGGTTTACTTCTAAAACTGTCAAAGTCAAACATCTCTAAGTATGAAGCTGAATCATTACAACCAAGTATCGAAGTGCTTTCTTTTTTAGCTGATTACTTTAATGTCACACTAGACTATCTCTTAGGAAAAAGTCTACTTAGAAACTCAAATGAAAAAATCGCTTTTCACTTGAACACTGATGGACTTGATCCAGATGACCTCACAGTCATTCAAAACTTGATTGATCAGATGAGAAAAAAGCATAAAAAATAGTCCCTTTGGGACTTCTTTTTTAAACGTATCATCCATTATTTTTCAGTTTAGTTGTATGTTTGTATCAAATGTCAATATTTTAAACCTAACTGTTGAATGAGCATTACGAACTATTCAATAAAATATGATTGGAGTGTTTAAAATGAACAAAGTAAAGCATCCCTTTTATTTGAACGGCATTACAATTACCATTCTCCTTCTTTCAATTTATCTCTCCCCTTTAGGTTTTATCTTCCTTGCCTTAAGATTCAGTCACGACAAAAAATCAATTCTAAAGTATCAAAACTCTTTCAATAATCTTGATAAGTACCTCAATTTATCTGAGTTAGATTCTGAAATTGATAAAAAATCAAAAAGTATCAGCATGCTTACTACGGAACTAGAAGATAAGGAACAAATTAAATCACAGGTTATTGCTGAGGGAGTTGCAAAACTTGAACATGTAAATGCTGAAATTGAATCTAAAAGTTCCCTCATGGAAGAAATTGAAAATCTTAAAGCAGAAAAAGAATCCATAGATAATAAAATCAAGAATCAAGAATTTAAACTTTCTAAAATAACAACATCAATCAAGAGCATTCAAAAGATGCTTAAGAATTATTCAACTATGAGTGATGCAAATCTTGGACTCCATATTGATGCTTCCACAATTGAGTTCCTTGATTCTCTTTCTCCAACTGTTACACTGAAACTAAATTGTATGGATATCAAAGATTTAAGGAAATCCTGCAATGATACTAAATCATTAATTGAAGATGTTCTAAAGACATACGAAGGCCGTTATACGACAAAAGCAAATGCTGCAATATATAAGCTCATGGTTATTGCACTTCAAGCTGAACTACAAAATATTCTTTATAACTTAAAGTATGAAAAACTTGATACCTCATTAAGCTATGTTGATGAAATTGTTAAAAATACATAGAAATTGCTGGTGAAGGTAACCAAAGTATTGCATCTACGCTAATAAGATTTATTGGCGAAATTGAACAATTATTCATCACATTAGTAAAAATCGAGTATGAATACTATGTAAGAAAAGAACGCGCTAAGAAGAACAACAACGATTAAGAGAAATAATGCGTCAAGAGGCTGAGGAACGAAAAATACTTGAAGAACAACGTAAGCAGATTGAAGCCGAAGAATCGAAATATCTCTTTGAAATCAACAAGCTCAATGAACAGCTTAACGATATTGATCAGGAAGATGAAAAGTATCAACAACTCAGGGAAAAAATTGCTGAACTTGAAGGTCAATTAGATACAGTTGAGCATAAAAAAGATGAAATCATTAAGCTTCAAAATGGTAAGGCTGGTTATGTTTATATAATCAGCAACCTTGGTTCATTTGGCGATACAGTATTCAAAATCGGTATGACTCGAAGACTTGATCCACAAGATCGTGTAAATGAACTTGGTGATGCAAGTGTTCCATTTGCTTTTGATGTACATTCCTTTATCTTCTCTGATGACGCTGTTGCTTAGAAAGTAAACTTCATGCGACATTTAATGACAGAAGGCTTAATAAGATTAATCTAAGAAAAGAGTTCTTCAGAGTAACTACAGATGAGCTTGAAGAAAAGTGAATGAAATTGAACCAACTGCAACATTCAATAGGACCATGCTTGCTGAGCAGTATAGACAAAGCATCTCAATTGAAGAAGAGGATGATGAACTGACTGCTTAAAATTTTGTTGCTATACCGTCGGTGGATATATGTTTGCTAGCTCTTTTATGATCATGTTAGGTACAATACTCGAAGTAAAAGTAGAAGGAGTGACTGATATGTTCAATTTAGTTCTCGGTTATTTAGTAGTGGCGGGTTCTTTGATCGCCGGGTGCTAACCACCCTACTAACGCTAAAAAGCATTCACCAAACGGTTCGCAAGTTGATCACAGGAGAGGGTTAACCTCTCCCGCCCCACCATAAATATTATATCTATTCAAGATTAACAATCAAATGGAGGTATTACTATGGCTGCACCAAGGAAAACGAGAAGTGATTGCACTGTTGGTTCATTTGAAAAAAAGCATGGACTACCAGAAGGAACCATCAGAAATGAAAACGGACGAGATACAAGAAGCGATAAAAAAATTGGAACTATTAGAAAAGAAAGCGAAAAGAAAAAATAATATTTGTTAGGAGACTGCTCTATGAAAATTTTAAGCTTAATCGGAAAAGCCACTTTAGGTGCAGCAGCTGGTGTTGCTCTTGTAACTGCTTTACCAATTGCTGGTGCTGTTGGAACAATTACAGCTGTCGGTGCTACAGTTGCGTCAGTCGCCGGTGCGGCTGCAGGAGTTGCTGAACATGTTTCTGAAGGAAATGAAAATAAATAGATATTACTTTTAAGGGCCTTAAACGGCCCTTTTATCTATCAAAATTATTAAATTCAATTTTATGTTCAAACTAGGAGGAATTACTATGACAATTTCCCAAAAGTCCTTTTACCATGGTGCTGCGCTCATTGAAATTACTAGGCATAAATCATTTACATCCATGAACTTAGCTCCTCATTCAACGTCTAGTTCTGCATATCAAGTAAATCACGATATTGGAATTTACATAAAACATACTACAAAAACAAATCAAGACTCATGGAGATTTACGTTTACACCAAGTCATCAAAAGGAATTACTCCAATTAAGAAAACGTTATGACAATAAAACTCATATCATACTTGTCTGTGACGACATTGGCATCTGCTCAGTTACTTATGACATATTCTTCTCATGTATTGATTTAAGTAATACTGATCAAGAATGGTTTGAAGTATATCGATATCAAGGAGGGAGTTTTAGAGTTCGTGGTGCTTTGGGCGAATATGAAAAAACAATTCCAATTAGTAAATTCCCAGCTTCTCTTTTTGAAAAGTGATATACTTTTTTACTTGCTAATAATTTTTACATAAAATTTTTTAGGAACTTCATCTAACTTAGATTTTTACACTATTGGGAGGATCTATATGAATAGCTTTATGCAGAACTATTTTCATTATTCTAAACCAAACATAGCAGAAAATGAACAATTAAGAGAACCACAAAAAGATGGATATTTAAGATTATATAAGCACTTTGTAATTGATAATCAAACAGATCCTGCCATTGTTATTCTTCCAACGGGAGTTGGAAAAACTGGATTAATGGCAATTGCTCCATTTCAAATTGCTAGAGGTAGAGTCTTAATTATTACACCGCAACTGACTATAAAGGAAACCTTGATTAGAGAGTTAGATAGCGACAGACATGATAATTTTTATTTAAGAACGAAAATATTTGACACAAAAAATGATCTTCCCACAATAATTGAGTTTGATAAAACCCTCCCGATACAAGTTCTGTCTTCCGCACATCTCACAATAATAAATATACAAAAATTACAAGACAGACTTGAAAGATCTCCGCTAAATTTTTTACCTTCCGATTTCTACGATATGATAATAATTGATGAAGCTCATCACTCAGCTGCAAACACATGGATTAGCACTTGCGAGCATTTTTCTAATGCAAAGGTAATCAAGGTTACAGCAACTCCTATACGAAGTGATGGAAAGGATATTTCCGGTAAATTAGTTTTTCGATATAAATTAAGTCAAGCGATGAACAAAGGTTATGTAAAAAGTTTAAGAAAATTTGATTATGTTCCCGATACCTTATTACTAACACTCGATGGAGACGAATCCAAAAAATATACTCCTGATCAAATTTTTGATTTAGAACTAAAAGATGAAGATTGGATAAAACGAACAGTATCACTAAGTCACGATTGTTCTACAAGTGTAGTGCTAGAAAGTATAGAACGATTAAACGCTAAACGAAATGGTACTGATGTTCCCCATAAAATAATTGCTGTAGCCAGTAGTATTGCACATGCAGAAAGTATTGCTGATCTATATATTCAAAATGGATTAAGAACTGCAATTATTCATCATCAGTTAACAGCATCTCAAAAAGAAGTAGTTTTTTCTGATATTGAAAACCATAGAGTCGATGTTGTCGTCAACTGTTCAATGCTTGGTGAGGGTTATGACCATAAATATCTTACTGTAGGTGCAATATTCCGAGCATTTAAGAATGTGCTTCCTTATGCTCAATTTGTCGGGAGAACACTTAGATCAATTCCTGACAGTGAAATAAGAAAACCAGATGATAACATTGCTGAAATTGTAGCTCATAAATATTTGTACCTAGAAGATTTATGGGCTATGTATAAATTAGAAATTGAAGAAAGTGAAATAATAAAACACTTATCGAATTTTGATGATTATGACTTTGTAGATATTGGGCCAAGTGATGGCAATCGAATTGTTGATATTGGAAGTGCCTCTGAATCAGATTCTGGTAGTTTACTTAGTTCTGATTACCTAACCACTGAGCTGATAAAAGCTGCTGAAATTGAATCTAAAAAACTTGAAGAGCAGATTAAAAAGTTAATGGACGCATTCAGTATTAATAGACGCGAAGCATCTGAAATGATTGATTTTATGAATCATAAAAATGACCGCTTACTCCGTCCAGATGTAATGTATAAAACAGATAAACAATATGTAAACAAAAGGATTACTGAAGAATTAGTACCAGAAATAATCATTAGAAATGACATTGACCAATATGCTAATAATCTAAATACCTCACCACTATTTAGAGGACCATATTCATGGATTGTACCAAAAGCAAAAGATAATGGTGCTCTTTTAGCTATGTATTTTAATGAATATTTGCGTCTAGATATTGGTCGAAATAGAGCAATATGGACCGCTGATGATTGTAAAAAAGCCCTTTCTATGCTTGATGACATAGCAGCACACATTGAGAGAAATCTAAAATAGTGATTGAAAATATATACCTATGGTATATAATGTTCAAGTAAGTGTTAAGGGAGGAATAAAAATGAATATTGAGCGAGTTTATGAGTTAATGTACTCTCCTCTTATCTCACCATTGAAATTAGTTCAAAATGCTAAATTAGAGAACTACGACTACGTAAATTTTCATACCGAAGGCGAGTTCTTAATGTGTGAAATGAAGTGTAGTGTTGATGGTGTTAAAATGACATTCATGTATCGTTTTGATAAAAATGATCACTTGGTTGACATAAAAAGAATTGATACTCCTCAAATTGAGGTAATGTTTGATAGAGAATTAGAACTTATCGATGCAAAAAACCAATTTCTTGGAGAAAGCAAAAAAAAGCTTCAACAATTGAAGTTTGCACTTTAATAATTGAAGTTGGTGATCAGTCCTGGAGGCTCGTTCGCTAACGTAGCAGTATTGTGGATACTACACGGTACACTTGTCTCCACCAATCGAGTAGGGGGAAAATGATTATTTCATTTTCCGACCTCTCACACCACCGTACGTACCGTTCGGTATACGGCGGTTCAATCGCATAAGTGCTTTAAGCGTAGTTGCTCGTACTGGGCTGGAAAGTCATAATAGCCAGCCTGTACGAGCTTTTCATTTGTGATGGACCGCGAAAGTACTGCACTTCCAGCTATTCGCCAGTATCCTAGTCGGGTATTGCCCCATTGATACGCCTGCCATTCTGATATTCCAAGTTTCTTAAGATTCATCACCCTCGTTTTGGGTTTCTTCCATTGTTTCCAGATATACATGCGGAATCTTCTGCGCAACCACTCATTCCATGACATGATTGTCCGTTTGATGTCAGCTACGTGATAGTAACCAAGCCATCCTCGGATGAAACTCTTTACTTTCTCAAATACCACTCGCACATTCTTTCCCTGATTACGGCGTGTCAGTTCTTTCAGCTTCCTTTTCGCTTTTACCAAAGATTCACGGTGAGCTCTGATAAAGATGCCCTTTCCATTCTTCCCAAGACAAAAACCAAGGAATTTAAAATGTTTTATTGCTAAAACGCTGACATTTTTGCTCTTTTGGACATTCATTTTCAGTTTCAGTTTACCCTCAAGATACTTACGACAGGTTTCCAGAAGGCGGTTTGCCGCTCGCTTGCTTTTCGCAAGTACCACAATGTCATCTGCATAGCGAATTACCTTCACATCTCTGGATGCCATCTCCTGATCAAATTCATTCAAATATATGTTCGCCAGTAAAGGTGATAGAGGCCCGCCTTGTGGTGAGCCTTCTTCGGTTTTGCTGATGATTCCATTTTTCATGACGCCACTTTTCAAGTATTTCTTGATGAGTTCCGTCACACGTTTATCTTGGATATGTTTGCGTAGAAGATTCAGGAGCAGTTCGTGATTCAAGGTGTCGAAGTACTTCGATAGGTCTATTTCCACCGCGTGGACATATCCCTGTTCTGCATACGCCTTCACTTTCTGAATCGCCTGCTGTGCGCTTCTTTTCGGGCGGTAGCCATAGCTCCCTTCCGAAAAGAGTGGTTCAAAGATTGGTTGAAGCTTCTGGGAGATAGCTTGTTGAATGATACGGTCGATGACCGTTGGAATACCAAGCTTTCGTACACCACCATCTGCTTTTGGAATTTCCTTTCGCCTAACTGGGCTTGGCTTGTATCTGCCTTCCCGAATACTTTGTAGGAGTTCCTCACGATTTGCCTTTATCCAAGGAAGCGCCTCCTCAACGGTTATGCCATCGATTCCCGGCGCTCCATGGTTACGCTTGACTTGTCTATAAGCCTTGTTCAGGTTTTCTCTGTCCAGTATGCTTTCCAGCAAGTCGTTTGCACCGCCTCTTTCTTTACCTTCCCGAGAGTTGGTGCTCAGCACTCCTACATACTCTTTGCGTTCCACGCCATCCCTTTGCAGGCAGTCCTTTCGGTATTCTGCTTTCAACACACCAACCTCCTTCTAGTTCTTAATCGAGACTTACGATTGTTCAGTCCTTCCCGAAAAAAACTCGGTACTATGACCTCGGCTGACTTCTCACAGCAAGCTTTACTCCGTATTTCAGACTGTCTTACTTCACGTCTGTGAGACCTCCCCAGGTAAGAACGCACTCTTTCGCTCCATCTATCTGCCACATTTACAATAATTAGTTTCGAGTAGTTATTGGACTTTGACTTGAATTGCAGCCTTATCCCTAATTATTGCCTGATGTGATTTCTGTTCGTCAGACCAGAGCTTTGCCGCCGGCTTCCTTCAGATTCCACCTCGCGGTGGACACCCTTGCCTTAAGCTATACACTTCCCACTACTAGGGCGTGTTCGGGACTTTCACCCGTTAGAGTGCGCCCATGCTGGGCGCACAACATAAAATACCCCCAAATGACTTTAATAGAGTTAATTGGGGGTATTTTAAAAGAAAAATAAATTTAAAAATGGAAGGTGTTTTCTCATGAGTGAAAAGTTTGAGATGTATTTTGGACTAAGTGTAGGACTCTTATTTTGGGCGGTAATAATTTACCTTATTGTTATGGCTTTTCAAGGCGTAAAATATAAAAAGGATCTACGTGAGAAGCAAAAAGAAGAACTTAGAAAACAGGGTATATTCCACAAAATGTCCTGTATCCATTTTTCAGGGTTACCTATATCAAGTGGTGTTCTATGTGATATAACACTTTGTACTGATAAGGTGATTTTTAAACGTGCAGGCAATACATTTAATCTTGAAAAAAATAAGATTACTGATGTTTGCATTAAAACTGACGTAGAGATTCAAACACAATATGTATCCGATGCAGGCGGTGCTGTTGCTGGGGCTATGAGTTGGGGTGCTATAGGTGCTATCATCGGCGGTGGAACAAGAGAAATAAAAAATCAGGAGACTTCATACTACCTCATTTATACGTACTTAAAAAATAATACAGTTGATTATATTAGTTTTGATGTGACTAATGACCCCGCAGGTGCAAAACCTTTAGTAGATGATTTCAGCACATCATCCCATGCACACACTACAATAAATCTTTAACGTTTAATATAAAAAAAGAGTCGTGGTGTAGAAACACCACGACTCTTTTTTTATATTAAAGAGAATAAACCTGTTTTTCTAGAAATTTTTCCTCATAAAAGGTTGCCCCGCCCTGGCGTGATAGCACCCTCGCTGCTGCCGGTGGCAGCGAGGGTGCGGTGCGACTCCCATCAGGCTGGTCGGTTCATATAGGAAAATTCCATTCTAAGTAATCTATACATTCCTGAATGTCATGCATCAATGACTACTTCCAAGTCTTCGCATCATCTCTTAGCACTTCTAAAAACTGAAGCATGGGCTGAGTAAGAACTTTGTCTTTATGATAGAGAATTTGCGTGTATAGAGGCGTATCGGACTCTAGAGGAATAATGTTAAGACGTTCCTGGCTTTGCGCATCTCTGATGGTAACCAGTGGCACATAAGAATAGCCCAAACCGCAACCAACATACTGTTTAATGACCTCTACCGATCCGGTTTCCATGGACTGGTGTTTTAAAATGCCATTCTGATCCAAGTAGCGCTCAAACGCTCGTCTATAGGTACATTCTTTTTCCGTCATATAAACTGTGTACTGTCTTTGACCAAGTATTTCAATGCTCTTATCCTTTGGCAGTATCAGCCCAAAACGTTCTTCAATCAACACCTCACTGATTAGGTCAGAAAAGTCGCTGAGCGGTTCGATTTGAAAAGCTAGATCCAACTGGCCGGTTCGCACCTGATCGCGAAGCTCGTTACAAATGCCATGGCGTATAATCAAATCCACATCAGGGCAGCTGCTTTTAAAGGTTTGAATCAAATTTTGTATGCGATAGTGTAGAAGAGACTCGAAAACCCCCACACGGAGGACACCATTTCTTCCAGACTCCTCTTTAATTTGAAGCAGTGTATCAAATTCTGCGACTGCTTTCTGCGCTTGTATATAGACCATTTCGCCGAAGGGTGTCAAATAAACCTTTTTTCCGATGCGGTCAAAAACCATTTCACCATAATGGGCTTCAATTTCCTTGACATGAAGGGTAACCGTCGATTGGCCATAATTTAAAACTTTTGATGCTTTTGTAAAGCCTTCTTCTTTGACAATCGCAATGAGGGTCTGAAAATGTCGAATATCCATAGAAACCTCTTTCATCATTATTATTGATCGTTATTATCTTAAACATTGATTTTACAGATGTTTTTTAATGGTTTACGATTAATATAGCACAAATGAGGAGGAAATTATGGATAATCACAATAATAAAATCGGAGCCATTCGTTTGAGTGGCCTTATGGTCGGCCCAATACTCGGGAGTGGAATTATACTATTACCGCCACTTGCTTATTCAAAACTTGGTCTCAGCTCAATCTGGGCTTGGCTTATCATCATGGGTCTAGGTGGGATTTTTGCGCTCATATTTGCCAAGCTTACCATCGAATACCCAGGTGATGGCGGCATGACTATCGCTATAGAAAAAAAACTTGGAAAATCTTATCGGGTGTACGCATCGTTCTTGATGATGACGGCAGTAACCTTTGGGCCAACCGCTGTCATGTTGACCGCTGCAGACTATTTGGTGAAACTGCCGTTTTTATCAGATATAAGTCCAGTCATCGTCGCGATGACATTAATTTTTATTTGTCATATGCTACTCAGTAGGGAAATCAAATTTATCAGCACGCTCAGCTTAATCACATCAATGTTAATAGGAGGTGTACTGGTCGTAAGTGCAGCTACGACGTTACTTCATAACGGCATTCACCTTGAGCCATTGTCACTTGGGCAGGTAAAACCCCTTGGAAACACGCTTATGCTGCTGTTTTGGGCCATCATCGGCTGGGAGATTGTGGGCAATTACGCTCTTCAAGTCAAAAACTTGAAAAAGACCATTCCAGTGGCCACGGGTATGAGTTTGGTGGTGGTGACTCTGATTTACCTGATCGTTGCGCTTGCCATACAGTCCTTTGGCTATTCAAAACATTTAAGTTTGGTTGACCTTCTCCTACCGCTCTTCGGCGGGTTGTCAGAATGGATATTGGCCCTACTGATTGCTGGGCTTTGTCTGTCGACGTATCTACTAATCGTAGGCGCATTGGCAAGACTGGTGTATGATTTGTCAGTTGACCGAATTCTCCCAAAGGTATTTAATGTTAAAAACAAAAATGACATTCCCATGCGGGCTGTGCTATATTTTTCTGCCGCCCATCTGTTGGTATTGGCGTTGGTGGGAAGTGGGATTCTTAATTTGGAGATCATTGTGAGCATTGCAAATGGTTTTTTCCTTGCCAATGCGCTGATTGGACTTACCGTTTCATTTTCAATTGTTAAGGGTTGGTTTTTTAAGTCGGGAGCAGTGATTCTCAGCATTTGTTTATTGATTTTGCTGATGTTCTCAAGCCCACTGTTATGGGTGGTTTTCGGAATTGAGGGCGTTGCTGTTTTCATGATAATGAGACGCTCAATTGATCGGCAATCTATGCAAGTGGAAGGTCAACAAACTAAATAGAATTCACTTAGTCATCTGCCTAAGGGTGAATTGTATTAAATTTGAGGGAATATATATCGCATAAAATAGTAACCGTCTTCTAATACTTCAGACATTTAAAACCCACACTTTGCCATAACCGTTGAGCGGCAACGTTCTCCAGTTCAACGGGTAAAGAGACTCTGGTTGCTTGATGTTCTTTTTGCAGATAGTCGATGCAAAGCTGGGCGGCAGTACGACCATATCCCTTTTTTTGATATCTGCTATCTATCATAAAATTGATGATTTGAGGATTATTTTCGCCGACGTACATTGAGACGTAGCCAACCATTATGTTGTCGGCATAAATTGTAAAGGGGCGTGAATCCTTGTAATCTACCCATGCTTCAGCTAAAGACCCTGCGACGAGATCGACAAAAAGCTCATTAGCTACAGATACTTTCAAATTTAAGCATTCTCTATAATTATCTTCATTTATCTCTTTTAATGTGTTCAAAATAGTTCACTCTTTAAAATGATTTTAGTTATTCCTGAGTGTACAGCATTTGATGAACGTGTTGGTATGAGAAGTAAATGAATAGCACAGTCATTATCAATTAAAAAGCATACTCCTTTTCAGTGATATTAGGCAATTAGATGCCTATCTACACTTAGGGAGTATGCTTTCTTAATATTATTTTTTTACATCAAAGTAACACCCAAAGATGAGTAAACAACACGCAGTTTAATTTACTCAGTATGTTGAAATTTTAATGATTGCTTTTGGATGTTGAGTAGCGACCCTATCGAGAACATCGCTCAACTCAGTCGTGGAGAGTGGCGTATTCCCAGCTTCTACTGTCAGTGAACTTAAATTCTGAAGCGATGAAAAAGCCGTCAGTTGCTCAGCATTCTTTACAAATGAAATATCCACTGTAACTGTTTCAATATGTGGATTTTGAACATAAGACATACTTTTAACAATGGTGCTATCCGATAGTTTTAACTTCTTAAGTTGCTTCAAATTTTGGATATTAACAAGTTCATCGTATTCGCCACAGTTATTGAGTACAAGAGTTTCTATGGTTGGCGTATAGGATGTAATATTCAACTTTCCATCAGTTGTAATGAACTTTGTATTTTCTGCATAAAATTCATTTAATTTTTTGAAGTTAGCAAACTGATTTGAGTTTTCTACCTTACAATCCGTCATTTCTAAATATGTGACCGAATTAAATATCCCCTTCCCAAATTGATTCTTTAATACAGAGTTTTCAACCAGAATTTCCTCAACGCCACTTAACTTTTGAATAACACTTAGATCTTCATTGCCTGTCATGTTGTAGAGCCTGATTCGTCGTAATTTAGGAAACTGTGTGAGTAAACTGACATCATCGATTTTATCTAACTTGATAGAAGTCTTACTTCCAGCTTGACCTTTTAAGATGAGTGATTCAAGATACATCGATGAGGTGTATTCCTTAGGATCAATGGCAGCCAACTCTTCTGCTCTCTTTGCGTTTTTAGCCTCTTCAGCTTGTTGCTCAGCCAACTTAGCTTTTTCCTCTGCTTGTGCAGCTGCCTTTACAGGATCAGGTTTAAAGAGACTAATATAGTCTCTAGAAAAGTAACCCGCTGCAAATGAGCCTGTCACGAGTAATGCTACACCTACTACGACAGATGCTACTTTTAATCCTGACTTCTGCGTTTTAATTTTTTGCTTCTTAATTTTTGGGGGCTTTGCTGCTTTTTTTCCCTTTGTAGATTTTTCAGGCTCATCAAGAACCGATTCGTTTTGCTCTACCTCATCCAGTGGCTCATTGACTGGTAAACGCATTAAATCGTCAGGGTTTTCAGTTATATCTACTTGAGTGACTTCCTGCGTTGATTGCAGTTTGGATTCCATTGAAATCTGTTCTAATGAATCTTTTGAAGACTCCTTTTTTGCTATTTTAAGTCGATTCAAGTTCGAAAGTATATTCTTGAAAGAAATATTAAATCGACTTATAATACTTGATTTTTCTTTAGACGGTGATTTACCCGAATCAAATTCAGTTGATTGTTCTGCAGTCAGCATGTCGTTTGTCCCAGATTCTGGTTCAGTCTTAGGTTCAGGCTCAGCTGCAATAGGTTCTTCAATAACAGTAGGTTGCTCTTCAGCAACGGCTGGTTGTTCTTCCGAAGCAGTATCATCTTGTGAACCGAATAATGTTGCTATCTCTTCTGCTGTCAGCGTTCCATTTGTCCCAGCTTCTGGCTCATTCTTAAGCTCAGGTTCAACGGCAATAGGTTCTTCAATGACTGAAGTTTGTTCTTCAGCAACGGCTGGTTGTTCTTCTGAAGCCGTGTCGCTTTGCGAACCGAATAATGTTGCTATCTCTTCTGCTGTCAGCGTTCCATTTGTCCCAGCTTCTGGCTCATTCTTAAGCTCAGGTTCAACGGCAATAGGTTCTTCAATGACTGAAGTTTGTTCTTCCACAACGACAGGTTGCTCTTCTGAAACCGTGTCGCTTTGCGAATCAAATAATTCAGCAATCTGTTCTGCAGTTAACATGCCATTTGTCCCAGATTCTGGTTCAGTCTTAGGTTCAACCGCAACTGCGATAGGTTCTTCAATGACTGAAGTTTGTTCTTCAGCAACGGCTGGTTGTTCTTCTGAAACCGTGTCGCTTTGCGAATCAAATAATGCAGCTATCTGCTCTGCTGTTAACATGCCATTTGTCCCAGCTTCTGGTTCACGTTTAGGTTCAGGCTCAGCTGTGATAGGTTCTTCAATGACTGAAGGTTCCTCTTCAACAACAGGAGGTTGCTCTTTAGAAGCCGTGTCATCTTGCGAATCGAATAATGCAGCAATCTGTTCTGCAGTTAACATGCCATTTGTCCCAACTTCTGTTTCACGCGTAGGTTCAGGCGCAGCTGCGATAGGTTCTTCAATGGCTGAAGGTTGCTCTTCAGCAACAGCAGGTTGCTCTTCCACAACCACTGGTTGTTCTCCTGAAGCCGTGTCACTTTGCGAATCAAATAATGCAGCAATCTGTTCTGCTGTCAGCATACCGTTTGTCCCAGCTTCTGATTCACGCTTAGGTTCAGGCTCAGCTGTGATAGGTTCTTCAATGACTGAAGGTTCCTCTTCAACAACAGCAGTTTGCTCTCCTGAAGCCGTGTCATCTTGCGAATCAAATAATGCGGCAATCTGCTCCGCAGTTAACATGCCATTTGTCCCAGATTCTGGTTCAGTCTTAGGTTCAGGCTCAGCTGCGATAGGTTCTTCAATGGCTGAAGGTTCCTCTTCAACAACAGCAGGTTGCTCTTCTGCAACGGCAGGTTGTTCTCCTGAATCCGTGTCGCTTTGCGAATCAAATAATGCGGCAATCTGCTCTGCTGTTAACATGCCATTTGTCCCAGATTCTGGTTCACGCTTAGGTTCAGGCTCAGCTGTGATAGGTTCTTCAATGACTGAAGGTTCCTCTTCTGCAACGGCAGGTTGTTCTTCAGAAGCCATGTCGCTTTGCGAATCAAATAATGCAGCTATTTGTTCTGCTGTTAACATGCCATTTGTCCCAACTTCTGTTTCACGCTTAGGTTCAACCGCAACTGCGATAGGTTCTTCAATGACTGAAGTTTGCTCTTCCACAACAGCAGTTTGCTCTCCTGAAACCGTGTCGCTTTGCGAATCAAATAATTCAGCAATCTGTTCTGCAGTTAACATGCCATTTGTCCCAACTTCTGTTTCACGCGTAGGTTCAGGCTCAGCTACGATAGGTTCTTCAATAGCTGAAAGTTCCTCTTCAATAACAGCAGGTTGCTCTTCCACAACCACTGGTTGTTCTCCTGAAGCCGTGTCGCTTTGCGAATCAAATAATGCAGCAATCTGTTCTGCTGTCAGCATACCGTTTGTCCCAGCTTCTGATTCACGCTTAGGTTCAGGCTCAGCTGTGATAGGTTCTTCAATGACTGAAGGTTCCTCTTCCACAACAGCAGTTTGCTCTCCTGAAGCCGTGTCGCTTTGCGAATCGAATAATGCAGCTATTTGTTCTGCTGTTAACATGCCATTTGTCCCAGCTTCTGGTTCACGCTTAGGTTCAGGCGCAGCTGCGATAGGTTCTTCAATAGCTGAAGGTTCCTCTTCAACAACAGCAGGTTGCTCTTCTGCAACCACAGGTTGTTCTTCAGAAGCCGTGTCGCTTTGCGAATCAAATAATGCAGCAATTTGTTCTGCAGTTAACATGCCATTTGTCCCAGCTTCTGGTTCACGCTTAGGTTCAGGCTCAGCTACGATAGGTTCTTCAATGATTGAAGGTTCCTCTTCAACAACAGGAGGTTGCTCTTCTGCAACCACAGGTTGTTCTTCTGAAGCCGTATCGCTTTGCGAATCAAATAATGCAGCTATCTGCTCTGCAGTTAACATGCCATTTGTCCCAGCTTCTGGTTCACGCTTAGGTTCAGGCTCAGCTACGATAGGTTCTTCAATGACTGAATGTTCCTCTTCAATAACAGCAGGTTGCTCTTCAGCAACGGCAGGTTGTTCTTTAGAAGCCGTGTCGCTTTGCGAATCAAATAATGCGGCAATCTGCTCTGCAGTTAACATGCCACTTGTCCCAACTTCTGTTTCACGCTTAGGTTCAGGCTCAGCTGCGATAGGTTCTTCAATAGCCGAAAGTTCCTCTTCAATAACAGCAGGTTGCTCTTCAGCAATGGCAGGTTGTTCTTTAGAAGCCGTGTCATCTTGTGAATCAAATAATTCGGCAATCTGCTCTGCAGTTAACATGCCATTTGTCCCAGCTTCTGGTTCACGCTTAGGTTCAGGCTCAGCTACGATAGGTTCTTCAATGGCTGAAGGTTCCTCTTCTGCAACGGCAGGTTGTTCTTCAGAAACCGTGTCATCTTGTGAATCAAATAATGCGGCAATCTGCTCTGCAGTTAACATGCCATTTGTCCCAACTTCTGGTTCACGCTTAGGTTCAGGCTCAGCTACGATAGGTTCTTCAACAACAGCAGGTTGCTCTTCCACAACCACTGGTTGTTCTCCTGAAGCCGTGTCACTTTGCGAATCAAATAATGCAGCTATTTGTTCTGCTGTTAACATGCCATTTGTCCCAACTTCTGTTTCACGCTTAGGTTCAACCACAGCTGCGATAGGTTCTTCAATGGCTGAAGGTTCCTCTTCAACAACAGCAGTTTGCTCTTCAGAAGCCGTGTCATCTTGTGAATCAAATAATGCGGCAATCTGCTCTGCAGTTAACATGCCATTTGTCCCAGCTTCTGGTTCACGCTTAGGTTCAGGCTCAGCTACGATAGGTTCTTCAATGACTGAAGGTTCCTCTTCAATGACAGTAGGTTGCTCTTCTTCAACAGCGGTTTGCTCTCCTGAAGCCGTGTCGCTTTGCGAATCGAATAATTCGGCAATCTGTTCTGCAGTTAACATGCCATTTGTCCCAGCTTCTGGTTCACGCTTAGGTTCAGGCTCAGCTGCGATAGGTTCTTCAATGATTGAAGGTTCCTCTTCAACAACAGGAGGTTGCTCTTTAGAAGCCGTGTCATCTTGTGAATCAAATAATGCAGCAATCTGTTCTGCAGTTAACATGCCATTTGTCCCAACTTCTGGTTCACGCTTAGGTTCAACCGCAACTGCGATAGGTTCTTCAATGACTGAAGTTTGCTCTTCTGCAACGGCAGTTTGTTCTCCTGAAGCCGTGTCGCTTTGCGAATCAAATAATGCGGCAATCTGCTCTGCAGTTAACATGCCATTTGTCCCAGCTTCTGGTTCAGTCTTAGGTTCAGGCTCAGCTGCGATAGGTTCTTCAATGATTGAAGGTTGCTCTTCTGAAGCCGTGTCGCTTTGCGAATCAAATAATGCGGCAATCTGCTCTGCAGTTAACATGCCACTTGTCCCAACTTCTGTTTCACGCTTAGGTTCAGGCTCAGCTGCGATAGGTTCTTCAATAGCCGAAAGTTCCTCTTCAATAACGGCAGTTTGCTCTTCTGCAACCACAGGTTGTTCTTCAGAAGCCCTATCGCTTTGCGAATCAAATAATGCAGCTATCTGCTCTGCAGTCAGCATGTTGTTGTTTTCATTCTTTTTTTCCAAAATATCACATCCTTATAAATCAAATTCATTTTAATAATCTTGTTTTGATAAAGTTTCACTTAATGCTCATCATCAAATTAGTATATTTTATGCCCTCGCTGGGATGTCTTTAACTTACTTCATACCCCAAAATGCGTACTCAATTAGTATTTTGCTTGTTGGATCAATTACTGTGTCATAATGGAATTATAACAAAAGAGTTGCTCCTTTCAAAAAGAATAAAAAAAAATGCTGGATAGTGTTTCTTTTTTATTCTCTTTTTACTTACAAGTTCCTTCGTGAAACTAAATCACTTTTATTAATACTTAATTCCTAATTTCAACAGAAGATTTTTTTAAAATTAGGGTATATCTATGTATAGTGTATACTCATCATAAAAAATATTATCAGGGAGGATCAGGTATGTTTAAATTTAAGAAACCACCTTGCGAGGAAGCTACTTGCATCTTAAAATACGTGGAAGGCCTTACTACTGGAGAAACCCTTAGTGAGCCCAATCCAAAATATTCTATTCACGTCACCATGCTTAATCAATTTAAAAAATTATTCGACTCTGAAAGGATGCTTTCGAGTTCCGCTAAAAGAATGTTACAGATTGCCATTTCACTCAGTAGCTTTGATGTGATTATGATGCATTCCGCCAAGCACATAAAAACTTTTTCAACAGAGTTATCCGACGTAAGTTCTTCGAATTTAGCAATTGTGGAAGAAACTTCTGCCAGCATGAGCCAAGTCAATGAAACCATTGAAATGGTCTCAGATACCTTGAATACCCTTTCAACCTCTTCTACACAGCTTATTGAACAAAATAGTATCGGGTTAAACCGACTTTTAGATGTTGTCCATTTAAAAGATGAGGTCATTGACCATGCTAATGTAATGAACACGCAAATTGGCAACTTAGTTGAAATGGCAAATAACATTCAAGGTATTGTAAAAACTGTAGATGATATTGCCAGCCAAACAAATTTACTGGCGTTAAATGCCTCTATTGAAGCCGCAAGAGCTGGAGAACACGGTAGAGGTTTTGCAGTCGTAGCAGATGAAATTAGAAAATTGGCTGAAAATACTAAAAAGAGCCTCGAAGATATGAACTTATTTGTAAATCAAATTCAATCGTCTTCAAAGTTAGGATTTGACAGTATGAAAGAGACCCTTCGTTCTACAGAAATGATGGGTGTGCAAATTGATCAAGTTACAGATGCCATTTCATCCAATGTTAAAACCCTTGAGAATACTATAAAAGAAATTGAAAGTGTCAATACCTACGTTCATACCATCAGTGGCTCTGCCAACGAAATAAACGAAGCAATAGCTCAGGCCAGTATTGATGCCGAAAAATTAACCTATATGGCCGTCAGCATGGAGTCCAATGCCGAAAGCAGTTTACAAAATGCCAAATTAATTTCAAATATTGATGATGATTTTTCAAGTGCCATATCGGAAATGTTCTTAGTCCTCCAAGGAAGCAAAAATGCCATTAGCAGACAGGATATTGCCGAGGAAGCCAAACACGCCATTGTTGCCCATACAAACTGGCTAAACACTTTAAGAAGCATGACAGAAAAAATGGAAGTCATGCCACTGCAAACCAACGACAAAAAATGTGCATTTGGACATTTCTATCACTCCGTACCTGTTGACCTTCCTGAAATAAAAAGTGACTGGGTGGCCCTAGATCAATATCACCATAATTTGCATAAAATTGGCGATGTGGTCATTGCAGCCATTATAAACGGTGATGCCATAAATGCTAAAAAGAATTTTGAAACAGCAGAGGAACTTAGTGGAAAAATTATCAATCTTATGAAATCTATCATTTCTAAGCTTACTGATTTTAATGTTATTAACTGAAAACAACTTCTTTTGATACACAAATTATTAAAACCATAAATTTGATACTCCACCGTCTAACCCAAGAAAGGATGTGTAGCCTTGAAGAAAAATTGGTTATTCTTATTGTTGGTTTGTCCGATAATAACTTCACAAGTCATTGTTCCAGGCTTTTCAGCAACCTCAGAAAAAGCATGGTACCCGAATCCTTATGCACTCAATTCAACCCTCGATGTCCAAGTTGTTCCCATAATACCCCCTTCACCTAATGAAATAACGCCACCAGAACCTAATGATTTGGCCGCTTATACTGGAAAAGGTTATGGTAAATGGGAGCTTCAAAAATCTTATGGCTATACCAAGCGAACTGAGTTATTGCCTGCGAATATCAAACCTGCTACAAAATCAACTCAACTGACCCAGTTCTTTACCATGAGCGACATACATATTGTCGATATGCAATCGGCAACTCAACCGCTATACTTTGGTGAAAAGCCCGAAGCTGGCATGCAGTCTGCGTATACAGGCTCCATGCTCTATTCAACACAAACTTTCAATACCGCTATTAGAAGCGTCAATCTGCTAAATAAGTCGTCAAAAATTGACTTTGGTCTTTTCTTAGGTGATGCCGTTAACAACGCTCAGAAAAATGAACTCGACACGTACTTGAATATTATTCAAGGTCGCATGGTTAGTCCTAATTCCAACCCTAGTGTCACCTATATGACAGAATACACGCAACCTTTTAAGGCAGAGGGTTTAGATGTCCCTTGGTATCAAGTGTTGGGCAATCACGACCACTTCTGGGAAGGTTCACAAGGTTTTACAAACAAAGTTCGAAAATCTGCTGTTGGCGATTCCGTCATGAAACAAGGTTTAGTTCAAGGAACCCAATCAACAGAAGGCAATGATGTTTATGGTGGTATCATCGATCCCTCTACAGAATACGGCCAAATCATCATGTCAGGAATCCCTTTCTCGGGCGATGAAATTACGCATAAAATTGTTCCTAATATAGAGAGACAAGTCATTACCAGCACAGACTTCATCAATATGATTCCTAAGGGTCATGGCCTTAAAATAGATACGACAAAGGACCCATTGGGTTGTTATACCCTTGATCCCAAAACAGGCGTACCCCTTACCGTTATTGTACTAGATGACACAGCCCCACAAGATCAAAAATTTACCGACAAGTCACTGGATTCTCAAACAACCAATGCTGCTATGTCATTTTTCTCTAAAGAGAAGTTAACATGGTTAAAGAACCAAATGGATAAGGCACAGGCTGATAACAAATTAATCGTCATTGCAACACACATTCCACTCGGCATTGAACAAATGTGGAGCTCAAGTTCTGAAGTAAGCAGAAAAGAATTTATCGATACACTCAACAGCTACCCAAACATGACCTTACTTCTTGCAGGACACAGACACTTGAACACGGTGACTATGTTCCAAACCGAAGACAAGAGCAACGGCTTCTGGCAGGTTGAAACTTCATCTCTTAGAGACTTCCCTCAACAGTTCAAAATGATCAAAATTAATGTCAACAACAACGGCACAGTTTCCATATTTGCCAATAGTGTAGACCCTATTATGGAAGAGGGTTCCATGATGGAGAAAGCAAGAAAATATGCCATTGGCGCAAGTCAAATTTATCCTGAACCAAAAGGTGTGACCATGCCCGTTCAGAAATCTCGCGTAGAAAATGTGGAATTGTTAAAAAAACTCACACCTAAAATGGAATCCGTGCTTAAAAAGTATATTAAATAAGTTTAAAAACTAATCTCAAAGAAAAGTTAAAGGCACTTTCAACTCCGTTTTCAGTTGAAAGTGCCTTTATTAATTTTTAATAGCGTAGCCTCTACGCCTAAACTATAACGAACATGTCCAGTTACATCTTATAAATAAACCACTTACAAGTATCCATTTCATACTTTAAAGTAATCATTCGCAACCTTTCATTAATGCTACACTGACATGTATAGACATACATTCGATTGCCTGCTAGCTTTTCAAAATCTCTTTGTAGGACTTTGTCTATTTTTACAACTTGCTTTTGCCCTTCTTCGTTGGTCAGCCTTAAGCGAATAGGATTTGGAATTCCTTCATCGAATAAACATAACAATTCAACTTCCTGGTTAATTACTTTCATTTTTTCACCTTCTACAATAAACTGCTCATGAGTGGATAGTCGTCCTCAGGCAGACCGCCTGCAATGGGTTTTATACCACTGTGAAGAAAGCAACTCCTTATAATTGCCTTATTGTCATATTTTAAGCGCAATTTGTCGATGGTCGCGTCTAATTTTCGCTGTTTTTCAGAGCTTTCCCTCTCCTCAAATAAATTGATTTGTAAAAAATCCTTTGTACATAACTCAGATACGTGAACGCCCAAGTGACGGATTAACTCCCCTTTCCAAGACTCATCAAATAAAACCTTGGCATATTCGTAGATTTGTTTTGTAGAATCTGTTGGCGAGTAAAATTTCCTTTGGTGTCCATAATGTTCAAACTCACTGTTTTTAATACTTACCGAAACCAATAGAGCGCACATATTCATATTTCTGAGTCTCATGGCAACCATTTCAGATAAACTCATCAAGATGAGATGGGCTTCTCTGCTATTGTCAACGTCATAAGGAATTGTCGTTGAATTTCCTACCCCTTTAACGGGAACCCCGCCATCTTTTCGGACAATGGAATCTTCTAACCCATTGGCGTACTGCCAAATTAGGCGCCCATGAGATTTTAAACTGTATTCCAAATGTTTAACTTCATAACAAGCTAAATCTCCAATGGTATAGATGTTCATTTTCCGAAGTTTGGGCAGTGTGGCTCTACCTACCATAAATAATTCTTCCACTGGAAGAGGCCACATTTTTTCTTCAATCTCTTCTGGCCAAATGGTTGAAACCCCATCTGGCTTTTTAAGTTCTCCAGCCATTTTAGCGAGAAGCTTGTTGCTACTAATGCCTACGCTCACTGTAAAACCTAATTCATTTTTTATACGCGCTCTAATTTCATTGGCCACTTTAATGGGGTCTGGGTAAAGCCTACCCATATCAGAAATATCTAAAAAGCATTCG